>CANLTI010000355.1 GCA_947494095.1 uncultured Pseudomonadales bacterium | reverse complement strand
GGCGACACCTTGACCCTGACCGAAGCCAATGTCACCGATGGCGCCGGCAGCGTGACGATAGAAAACGGCAAAGTCGTCTTCAACCCCGATGAATCCCACAACAGCTTGGTCGAAGGCGAAACCGCGGAAGTCACGGTCACTTATACCGTGACCGATGAACACGGCGAAACCAGCACGGCGAATCTCACGATTACCGTCAC
>CANLTI010000354.1 GCA_947494095.1 uncultured Pseudomonadales bacterium | reverse complement strand
CTCAAGTCATTGTTATTCTGTTTTATGTTCCAGCAATATTTTTGCTTGCCTGTCGTTTGTGTTTTGGCGTTATGATGGGTTAATCATTACGCGAATGTGTGTTTTCTTAATGATATTAGCCTGTGATTGCTGAAAGTGAGTGATGGGAGTTGTCGTTGGCCATATTTTTTTGGGAAGCTTGATTTGGATGTCCTTTCTTCC
>CANLTI010000353.1 GCA_947494095.1 uncultured Pseudomonadales bacterium | reverse complement strand
AGCCAAATAGGCCGTAACGCAGGCTTTTATGTCATCAAGATCAAAAACTTGGTGACAAGTATGTGATTCTACCTTCTTGTCATTAAGTGAGTGGCCGCAATTAAGGCAATGCGTTAGAGGAATTGTGATTTCTTTATCGGGTTTTTCGACAAGCTCAAGTGTCACGCCTTTATGCCCTGGCTGTCCACCAGTGCTTTTATT
>CANLTI010000352.1 GCA_947494095.1 uncultured Pseudomonadales bacterium | reverse complement strand
GGCGGGCGGTGTTACCGAATAAGCGAGGTGCGATTGCCCGCTGTGAACCTAAAATTTTGCAGCGCTTAAATATCGCCACCGATGCATGGGTCAATAGCCTGCCGCGTATTGAATCAGAGTTTCATACCTTTATTGGCTGTAGTGATAGCATTGCCCCTTGTGCACAGAAGCTAAAGCAACAATGGGTGAAAGGGGCTGGCGC
>CANLTI010000351.1 GCA_947494095.1 uncultured Pseudomonadales bacterium | reverse complement strand
GATAAGCGAGGCGCTATAGCCGCACACTTACCCCCCATATTAGAACGCTTAAATATCGATATCGATGCTTGGCTATTACAAACACAGCATTTTGAGCGTGAGTATCAAACTTTGTTTGCCAAACATAGGCAAAGACCCAAGCGCGCAGCCTAATACCTGCCCTAAACAAAACCTTCCAGCATTACCCAAAATCACTCCTGCCC
>CANLTI010000350.1 GCA_947494095.1 uncultured Pseudomonadales bacterium | reverse complement strand
CCTCACCTATCCGTCGACACCAATCACTTAGAGCGCGCACTGCGCGTAATCCCCATGGGGCGAAAAAATTATTTATTTTGCTGGAGTGAAATGGGTGCAGAAGACTTGGGGATTTTACAGAGTTTGATGGTGACCTGTCGTCTTCACGGTATTAATCCCCACACGTATTTGGTGGATGTCTTACAGCGTGTAAGCCTACATCCTG
>CANLTI010000349.1 GCA_947494095.1 uncultured Pseudomonadales bacterium | reverse complement strand
TATCCAGTTTTCAGGATCAATGCCAATGCGATCCAATATGGGCGGAAGATTGCCATCAATCGCGCCCCGTTTATCATTACGAATCGCCCTACCCGTCCAATCCACCAGCTCGATATAATCCATTAATTGAAACGGTAAACCTTGCGGCATGGGCTCTCTGGGGTTACCGACAAAACAGGCTAAATTTAGCGGTACTTCGCTGCATT
>CANLTI010000348.1 GCA_947494095.1 uncultured Pseudomonadales bacterium | reverse complement strand
CAGGGACAGGCACTCGTTTTATAACCTCCAAGCATAAACACTCAAAGCTAATATCATTTGGTTTTAACAAACTTACCGGCACACACGCTTAAAGCCGTCGGGGTTCTCGGGCCCTTATGCGTCGGGAACGTGTATAAAAAGCAGGGACAGGCACATCAAAAACAATAAGGGCATTGAGGCCAGCTTTGTCAAAAACGTGTAACAAG
>CANLTI010000347.1 GCA_947494095.1 uncultured Pseudomonadales bacterium | reverse complement strand
GCGTCGGGAACGCGTATGGAGTGCCCATGGATGGCTTGAACGTGCCAGAGAAATCTATACGCGGCGGTGTCATATCAGGCGTGAATTACTAGCACTTGCAGAGCACTTGCAGGGACAGGCACTATTTTTAATAACCTCCAAGCATAAACACTCAAAGCTAATATCATTTGGTTTTAACGAACTTACCGGCACACACGTTTAAAACCG
>CANLTI010000346.1 GCA_947494095.1 uncultured Pseudomonadales bacterium | reverse complement strand
ATTGGGGTTTTAATTTTAGGTATCGTACTTCGCACAGGCCAAGCGTGCTTTCGTTCGGTATTTTTTAGGGTAAAATTAGTCGGTGCATTCTGTGTGGTGTGCCGGTAAGTGAAAAGGGTTTTTCGGGTAGACTTTACTTCTTGCGCTATTGTTTTTTGGTTGTCGCAGTCGGGTTAAGCTTCTGCCAGTTGGCATATTATCAAGCATC
>CANLTI010000345.1 GCA_947494095.1 uncultured Pseudomonadales bacterium | reverse complement strand
CGCAGGTCGAATTCATTTGAAGCGCGGTAAACGTGAAGGGTAATTGTTAACCGAAGAGCAATTTGCAGCGCTGCCGGCTGGGTGTGCGCTTATAACCCAACTGCAGGGCGGCGCTTTCTATGTGAGCCTCGACCCCTACAAAAGTATTGGTGTTTTTCTCGAAGGCGGTGGTTAACGCTATCCAGTTTTCAGAATCAATGCCAATGCGA
>CANLTI010000344.1 GCA_947494095.1 uncultured Pseudomonadales bacterium | reverse complement strand
TCTTTGATACTGGTATATTCTGAGGCTTCGGGTGTATCAGCCATGCAGGCGCGCACTGGGTTAAGGTCAACATACGCTATTGCGCTTAACAGCGCTTGTTCGGTCAGTAGAGCTTGCGATTTGAATCGGCTCTCCCACAAAAATATCGGGAATATTTTTGAACAGCTTTAGCTGGCCCGTAGGGCAAAAGGCAGGAGCCTTTTGTAAAA
>CANLTI010000343.1 GCA_947494095.1 uncultured Pseudomonadales bacterium | reverse complement strand
TTAGGCTTGGTTGCGGCTATGCTGGCCTGCCTCCACTCCTGTACGTCTGCGGGGAAGACACCTTGCTTACGGCAGAACTCACTCAGCTCAACTTCATTCAGCTTGGCTGTTTCTAGCACGATGTGGAAGCGCTGTTCCGCTGAGAGCGTGGATGTCTTCATGGTATTTGGCCTATCTGCAGTTTGGGAGCACCAAGTATAAAGTGTTGA
>CANLTI010000342.1 GCA_947494095.1 uncultured Pseudomonadales bacterium | reverse complement strand
AAAGGAATCGTTTTTATTTCATTTGATTTTGCTTTAGTTTTTAATGCTGTCAATGTTATTCCTTGTTTTTTTGACCACGCACTTACCATGTGAATGGTGTCTAGGGCGCTATGCCTTGTCCCTCTCATGGTCTTACCATCAATCGAAACAATATCCCCTTCTGCGGCCTCTTGGATGAATGCCTCGAAACCTTTTATTAAGGCTTCTGT
>CANLTI010000341.1 GCA_947494095.1 uncultured Pseudomonadales bacterium | reverse complement strand
CCCACACCACGCATTCGGGGCCTTTGGAGGCAGGATGCCGACTAGAGCTACAGGGAAGTACTTGCCGCGTGCCTTGAATGGGTGGTGTGGGTGGCGCTCCACAATAGCAAGGTGATAGCAACAAACGCAAGGACAGGCACACCCCAAAAAAACATTCTAATTATAAAGAACCCAAAACCTAAAACAAACAGCTATTTGACTCATCAGCCA
>CANLTI010000340.1 GCA_947494095.1 uncultured Pseudomonadales bacterium | reverse complement strand
GATGTGAAAGCTTTCAGGGAGGCGTGCGTGATATTCTTCAGAAATATTGGTCAGCACAAAGAAAAATTAAAAGTACTGCTAGGCGGTGGGTTTCAGGATTTTTACTAAACCTAGATTTCAAACGCTACGAATATATATAAGCTCACTGGATAGTAATGCTGCAGCATTCAATCAGATCGTTAGGTCACACTGGGCGATTGAAAACTCTCT
>CANLTI010000339.1 GCA_947494095.1 uncultured Pseudomonadales bacterium | reverse complement strand
TTCTGGGAAGGCCGATTTAAATCCCAGGCGCTCTGTGATGAGGCCGCACTGGCAGCGTGCATGGCCTATGTTGACCTTAACCCCGTGCGCGCTAAGATGGCCGAGAGCCCCGAAACCAGTGCCCATACGTCGATTAAAAAGCGCATTAAAGCGGCTAAATGCAGCGAAGTACCGCTAAATTTAGCCTGTTTTGTCGGTAACCCCAGAGAG
>CANLTI010000338.1 GCA_947494095.1 uncultured Pseudomonadales bacterium | reverse complement strand
GGCTATGCTGGCCTGCCTCCACTCCTGTACGTCTGCAGGGAAGACACCTTGCTTACGGCAGAATTCACTCAGCTCAACCTCATTCAGCTTGGCTGTTTCTAGCACGATGTGAAAGCGTTGTTCCGCTGAGAGTGTGGATGTCTTCATGGTATTTGGCCTATCTGCAGTTTGGGAGCACCAAGTATAAAGTGTTGATTTAGCAATGCCATT
>CANLTI010000337.1 GCA_947494095.1 uncultured Pseudomonadales bacterium | reverse complement strand
TCTATCATTTAGGTATAGCCAATAACTGAGAGTTTGCATTACCGCTTATCGGGTTTTGGATGTCCTATCTTATCGCGCTATCTTATCGCTTCCTATCTTATCGCGCTATCTTATCGCTTCCTATCTTATCGCTACTATCTTATCGCTACTATCTTATCGCTACTATCTTATCGCTACTATCTTATCGCTACTATCTTATCGCTACTATCTT
>CANLTI010000336.1 GCA_947494095.1 uncultured Pseudomonadales bacterium | reverse complement strand
CTGCTGTGACGTTTAGTGGCTTTGATCAGCTCACCGGTGGTACAGAGGCCGATCGCTTTGTCCTTCAAAATACCTTTACCGGTCGCCTCGATGGGGCGGCGGGTTCCGATGTTTACAGTCTTCAAGTGGCCGATATTGCGTTAGCGTTGAATGATACGGGAGCGGGTGTGGGTGATATCGATACCTTAAGTGTGGATATCGCCGATGACAC
>CANLTI010000335.1 GCA_947494095.1 uncultured Pseudomonadales bacterium | reverse complement strand
CTCCAATTGGGTTATAAGCGCACACCCAACCGGCAGCGCTGCAAATTGCTCTTCGGTTAACAATTACCCTTCACGTTACCGCGCTTCAAATGAATTCAACCTGCGTGGGTATATACCCTAACGCAATAAATAACTAGAATAAGATAGGACATCCAAAACCCGATAAGTGGTAATGCGAACTCTCAATTATTGGCTATACCTAAATGATAGAT
>CANLTI010000334.1 GCA_947494095.1 uncultured Pseudomonadales bacterium | reverse complement strand
ATAGGAAATAGAAAGCGGGCCTCTCAACCTAGGGCCGTTAAGCGGCGACCCAAAGCATACCCTCTGCTCACCATACCCCGAGCAGAGGCCTGCCAGGGGTTAAACAGTGATAAATTTTAAAGCTGAGGTAGCGGTATTAGGGTCTGAATCTACTTTTTATCGCGTATTAAAAGAGCATAATCAGCTTGCGCATAGAGGGCAGTCAAAAGCGAA
>CANLTI010000333.1 GCA_947494095.1 uncultured Pseudomonadales bacterium | reverse complement strand
AAGTTTGTAATAATCGTTATTTCGGCATCACCATCACGTGTGTTTTTATTAAGCTTTATGGTAATGTATCGCCAGAGTCTGGGCTCTTCTTCACTGTCGACTTGAACGCCGACCTTGTGCTCAACAATATCGCCGGTATCCACGCTCTCGCATTCTTCAATGAGCGTTTTACCCTGTATTACAAGCTGTTTATGCACGCGGCAGATAAAGAATG
>CANLTI010000332.1 GCA_947494095.1 uncultured Pseudomonadales bacterium | reverse complement strand
AGCGTGTCATACAGACTCCGTTTTCGCCCCCCAGCGTTAATTTTTAGGGGTGACAACTATTCTGACACAGGGGGCTTCCCTGTCGTTTGTGTTTTGGCGTTATGATGCGTTAATCATTACGCGAATGTGTGTTTTATCAATGATATTAGCCTGTGATTGCTGAAAGTGAGTGATGGGAAGTGTCGTTGGCCATATTTTTTTGGGAAGCTTGATTT
>CANLTI010000331.1 GCA_947494095.1 uncultured Pseudomonadales bacterium | reverse complement strand
TCGGGAACGCGTATGGAGTGCCCATGGATGGCTTGAACGCGCCAGTGAAATCTATACGCGGCGGTGCCACGTACTAGTCGTGAAATTTCAGGTAAAACACTTGCAAGTACTTGCTGGGGTAGGCACTCGCTCTAATACCCCCCAAACATAAACACTCAAAACTAATATCATTTGGTTTTAACAAACTGACGGATACGCACGCTTAAAACCGTCGG
>CANLTI010000330.1 GCA_947494095.1 uncultured Pseudomonadales bacterium | reverse complement strand
CGGTTTTAAACGTGTGTGCCGGTAAGTTCGTTAAAACCAAATGATATTAGCTTTGAGTGTTTATGCTTGGAGGTTATAAAACGCATGCCTGTCCCTGCAAGTGTGTTCTATTTCGAGTGACGACCCTAGTAAGTTCCTTGATATGACACCGCCGCGTATAGATTTCTCTGGCACGTTCAAGCCATCCATGGGCACTCCATACGCGTTCCCGACGC
>CANLTI010000329.1 GCA_947494095.1 uncultured Pseudomonadales bacterium | reverse complement strand
TCATGGCCTCCGCGATTGACGATGACTATAGAGCAAAAATTCTACTATCTGCCTGATTATTACTAGGAGGCCCTGCCGTAATTGGGCGCTAATGAATTATTTTCTGGGCCGCTCAAGCCATCTGCGACTTTGTGCTCCTCGACTTTATGCTCCTCGACTTTATGCTCCTGCAAAGTCTAATCTTGCATATCCCTATGCAGGTGCAAAGTCTAATCT
>CANLTI010000328.1 GCA_947494095.1 uncultured Pseudomonadales bacterium | reverse complement strand
TGAGCAACAAACGGTGGCCAGTATTACCGTTGGCGATACCACCGAAACCTTTAAAGCCACTACCCAAGCGCCCGATATAACCCCCAATACATTCACTTTTGCGCCAGTGCAAAATGTTGAGCCTGCCAAGGTCGTAACCTCGGCGCAGGTAGTGGTGGCAGGCATAAATACAGCGGCGGCTGTGAGCATTAGTAACGGGCTGTATCGTATTGATGA
>CANLTI010000327.1 GCA_947494095.1 uncultured Pseudomonadales bacterium | reverse complement strand
GTGCTGATGGGTTATTTTCTGGGCATTTAAGCGCCGGGCCTTGCAGGGAAAGCAAGGGTTAGACAGTGCAGGAGCACTCTGTCGAGAGCGCTTATATAGCGCCCGCCCCAGCATGGATGCGCGGGCTTTACACCTGCATAGGGCAGCCCTTTCAAGGTGATTTTTTGATCAGTTTTGCTTTCGCCAATAGCTTTGCTGTCGATACGTGAGGTATCTT
>CANLTI010000326.1 GCA_947494095.1 uncultured Pseudomonadales bacterium | reverse complement strand
CAAGCAGGCATTATTTTTGGCCTAGCCGATTATATTGATTTAGTCGATTGGACGGGTCGTGCTATTCGTGATGACAAGCGAGGCGCTATAGCCGCACACTTACCCCCCATATTAGAACGCTTAAATATCGATATTGACGCCTGGCTCTTACAAACACAGCATTTTGAGCGTGAGTATCAAACTTTATTCGCCAAGCACAGACAAAGACCCAGGCGCGC
>CANLTI010000325.1 GCA_947494095.1 uncultured Pseudomonadales bacterium | reverse complement strand
GGTGTTAACAAACCGTTACTCCCTGGATTTCGTGTGAAAATGCTGGATGGTAATTGCTTGGAAGCGACCGAGCATCGATTAAAAGTATTGCGTGGTATTACGGCAGGGCCTTTACCGGGAAAGTCATTGGTAATCTATGACCCCGCCCTAGAAATGGCGACAGATGTTATTCCTTGTGAGTGTGGGCACAAACAAGAAAGGGCATTATTAGGTGATGT
>CANLTI010000324.1 GCA_947494095.1 uncultured Pseudomonadales bacterium | reverse complement strand
GTATGGGTTCAGGTGGTTCCAATGCTCTATTGTCGTCAGGAAAACTGGTTGGTGATTGGGTGTCTTAGGTACGTGATATTGATATTTCTCATCACAGTACAGCATCAATCAACCGAATAGTTGACGGTTGCGAAGTTGTCATTTTAGCGCAATAGTGTGTTTTTCTGTAGTCTTTTTGGCGTAATAATCAGTTAATCTCGATTATCTATCCGAGTTTCA
>CANLTI010000323.1 GCA_947494095.1 uncultured Pseudomonadales bacterium | reverse complement strand
TTGCTGGACGAGCCTGCTATTTTGGCTTGTATGGCGTATGTTGATTTAAACCCTGTACGTGCGGGCATAGCTAAACTACCCGAAGCCAGTCAATTCACCGCGATTGAGCAGCGTATTCAATCGCAAGCTACAGTGCCTAAAAAGCCATCAAAAAAACCTAAAATAAAACTCGCTAAGTTCTGTAAGCCGCCAAAAAATAAAACATTACCCACAATTGATTC
>CANLTI010000322.1 GCA_947494095.1 uncultured Pseudomonadales bacterium | reverse complement strand
ATTCTGCCTATAAAAGTAAAAAGAATGACATCCCTGTATCCATCACAGCGGTGTACGATAAGCTGAGTGGTATTGATGTAAAAGTGTCCGCTGAATTAGTGAAAAATACTGGCGTAGAATTGGCGAATTTGATTATTGATTTAAAGGGTGTTAACAAACCGTTACTCCCTGGATTTCGTGTGAAAATGCTGGATGGTAATTGCTTGGAAGCGACCGAGCATCG
>CANLTI010000321.1 GCA_947494095.1 uncultured Pseudomonadales bacterium | reverse complement strand
GTGTATAAAAAGCAGGGACAGGCACATCAAAAACAATAAGGGCATTGAGGCCAGCTTTGTCAAAAACGTGTAACAAGTATAGGTTAGTGCAGCGCTCTTGTGCTCTAGCATTGGGAGGTGTAGTGTTTACGGCTTTAAAATTAGGCTTGACAGAACGGGCGTTAGTGTGGCCTGAGTTCCAGCTAATAAACTGTTATTTCTTCATTATATTCAACCAAGGAGTAA
>CANLTI010000320.1 GCA_947494095.1 uncultured Pseudomonadales bacterium | reverse complement strand
ATAGACGATACCGCTTTTTACAACATCACAACGCGCTGCGTGAGGCGTAGTTTTTTGTGTGGCTATGATAAATTCAACGGTAAAAGCTATGAGCATCGGCGCAGCTGCACTATTCGCTTACTCCTGCGCTCCTAGCATTAGTACATCCGTGTACGTTGATCGAGCAGCGCATACGGCTATTAAGCTCCATATTCGCTATCGATATCTGCGCCTACGCCGTCATGAG
>CANLTI010000319.1 GCA_947494095.1 uncultured Pseudomonadales bacterium | reverse complement strand
GCCGAAGGCGAAACGGCGGAAGTCACGGTCACTTATACCGTGACCGATGAACACGGCGAAACCAGCACGGCGGATCTCACGATTACCGTCACCGGCAGTAATGATGGTCCCGTTGCCGTGGCCGATATCGGCGATGTTACGGAAGGCGACGGATCGACGACGTTCGATGTAGTTTCTAATGATACCGATGTGGATGGCGACATCTTAAGTCTCACCGAAGCGGCTGT
>CANLTI010000318.1 GCA_947494095.1 uncultured Pseudomonadales bacterium | reverse complement strand
GCCAAAGACGCGACTGTGACCTCTAATACCGTGACCATTACCGGTATTAACGATGCTGCGCCTGTCTCGATCGAAAATGGTTTGTATCAAATTGACGATGGCGATTTTGTGAGCACCGATGGTGTTATCAATAACGGCCAAACCTTAACCGTGCAACTCACCGCCGGTGATTTTGAGCAACAAACGGTGGCCAGTATTACCGTTGGCGATACCACCGAAACCTTTAAA
>CANLTI010000317.1 GCA_947494095.1 uncultured Pseudomonadales bacterium | reverse complement strand
CGTTTGTGTTTTGGCGTTATGATGCGTTAATCATTACGCGAATGTGTGTTTTCTCAATGATATTAGCCTGTGATTGCTGAAAGTGAGTGATGGGAATTGTCGTTGGCCATATTTTTTTGGGAAGCTTGATTTGGATGTCCTATCTTGCCCGACCATCTTCTACGCTTAAGCTAACAATTCAGGCGATAGCGATAAGGTGGTTATTATGACTAAAGCGAGAAGCCAACA
>CANLTI010000316.1 GCA_947494095.1 uncultured Pseudomonadales bacterium | reverse complement strand
ATTACAAAAACCGTTACAGTCGAATATTACGCAATGGCATTACTGAGATCCCTGTTTTAGAGGTGGAGCCAGGGAGTCCCCCTGTGTCAGAATAGTTGTCACCCCTAAAAATTAACGCTGGGGGGCGAAAACGGAGTCTGTATGACACGCTATTCAATAGAACGAAAGAATGCTGTATTGAGTCAATTGCTACCACCCTACAATATGTCGGTAGCCCAGGTTGCTCAA
>CANLTI010000315.1 GCA_947494095.1 uncultured Pseudomonadales bacterium | reverse complement strand
CCGGTCAAATTGTCACTGCCCGAACCCGTTAAGGTCTGGATATTCGCAAAGGTCACGGAGCCAATCGCACCACGGTTGGCTGTGGTGGATAACGCCCAGTCTTGATTCGCTACTGTTTGGGTCAGGGTATTGCTATCACCATTGCCATCAAGGCTGGCGGTTAAACCCGTCATCGATACGGTGAATTGGTCATTTCCGTCACCGCCCTGCACATCGGCTGTCGCCGCGT
>CANLTI010000314.1 GCA_947494095.1 uncultured Pseudomonadales bacterium | reverse complement strand
CCACCATCACTCCTGCCCAACCCAATAACCCCAAGTTATTAGCTTGGGGTTATTTATGCTTTTTATTAAATTAATGCTCTATTGGCGATTATTTTGGCGTAGCGATATAATAGTCGATAAAACTTAGTGTCTCTTTCTTTTTAGCATGCCTGTCTGGCTCTTCTCCGCTTTAGTGAGGTAAAAGAGGTGCTAAGACTCACCGAATACGTTGAAATATAAGGCTCTCACAC
>CANLTI010000313.1 GCA_947494095.1 uncultured Pseudomonadales bacterium | reverse complement strand
CATGGCCTCCGCGATTGACGATGACTATAGAGCAAAAATTCTACTATCTGCCTGATTATTACTAGGAGGCCCTGGCCTCAATGCCTTTATAACACAACCGGCTTTGCCTCTTTATAAAAAACCCCAAACCAACACCCAAAAGCCGCCCGCGTCATCTATTCAAGGCCTTAGAAGGCAGGATGCCGACTAGAGCTACAGGGAAGTACTTGCCGCGTGCCTTGAATGGGTGA
>CANLTI010000312.1 GCA_947494095.1 uncultured Pseudomonadales bacterium | reverse complement strand
CTGGGAAACGGTAAAAAATATGGACAAATATTATCTAGAAAATACTTTGCCTGCACTGAATCCTCAAGTACTCACAGGCATAAAATATATTGGTGTTGATGAGGTTGCAAGGGCCAAAGGTCATGATTACATGACCGTAATTTATGACATGGAATCTGGCCATTTAATTGGTGTGGAGACGGGTCGAAAGGCCGATGTTTTCTCCGGATTTTTAAAGCAGCTACCACCAG
>CANLTI010000311.1 GCA_947494095.1 uncultured Pseudomonadales bacterium | reverse complement strand
AGCTCAGCGGTTGGGCCGTCGTTACTGCCGGTGACGGTAATCGTGAGATTGGCGGTGCTGGTTTCACCGTTGCCATCAGTAATGGTGTAGCTCACCGTGACGTCGGCGGTTTCGCCTGCGGCCAAATTGTTGTGACTGTCATCGGGATTAAAGATGACTTGGCCGTTTTCAATGGTCACGCTGCCTGCGCCATCGGTGACTTCGGCATTGGTTAAGATGAGTGTATCGCCAT
>CANLTI010000310.1 GCA_947494095.1 uncultured Pseudomonadales bacterium | reverse complement strand
AAGAAAATGACACCAAGCTTTATCGACTATCGTATCGCCACGCCAAAATAATCGCTAATAGCGCATTAATTCAATAACGAATCCGCTAGGACAGGCGTGATTAAAAGAAAGAGACATTAAGTTTTATCGACTATCATGGCGTCACGCCAAAATAATCGTTAATAGCGCATTAATTCAATAAAAAGCATCAATAACCCCAAGTTAATAACGTGGGGTTATTTGGTTGGGCAGGAGTC
>CANLTI010000309.1 GCA_947494095.1 uncultured Pseudomonadales bacterium | reverse complement strand
GAATTGGCACATCTATGGCTTTGGGTGCCTTGGATGAACACTTTGGGGTTACAGACAGAGTTATAGCTGGTTTGGATTACACTTGCAGGGACAGGCACTATTTTTAATAGCCTCCAAGCATAAACACTCAAAGCTAATATCATTTGGTTTTAACAAATTTACCGGCACGCACATTTAAAGCCGGCGGGGATTGATTTCTCGGGCCCTTATGCGTCGGGAACGCGTATGGAGTGCCCA
>CANLTI010000308.1 GCA_947494095.1 uncultured Pseudomonadales bacterium | reverse complement strand
TAGATAGGGAATAAGAGAGCACAAAGGAAAGCGGGAATACTGACAGCAGGCCTATGCCTACAAGGTGATGAGAACAAACACAGCGAAGCCTGTAAGACTCGCTGTGTCTATTAAAAACTTATTTGAAACTTATTTAAAACTATTCAGCTCAGCTGACAAGCCTCACCTGATAGGGTGCTGATGGATTATTTTCTGGGCATTTAAGCGCCGGGAGCGCTTATATAGCGACCATGGATG
>CANLTI010000307.1 GCA_947494095.1 uncultured Pseudomonadales bacterium | reverse complement strand
AACCGTGGTGCGATTGGCTCCGTGACCTTTGCGAATATCCAGACCTTAACGGGTTCGGGCAGTGACAATTTGACCGGTGCTGACCAAGCCAATACGTGGATTATCGGTAGCACGAATACCGTCGGAATGACCGATGGCAGTGATGTGAATACCAACGTTGCTGCTGTGACCTTTAGTGGCTTTGATCAGCTCACCGGTGGTACAGAGGCCGATCGCTTTGTCCTGCAAAATACCTTT
>CANLTI010000306.1 GCA_947494095.1 uncultured Pseudomonadales bacterium | reverse complement strand
TTAAATATCGATATTGACGCCTGGCTATTACAAACACAGCACTTTGAGCGTGAGTATCAGGCCTTATTCGCCAAACACAGGCAAAGGCCCAAGCGCGCTGCCTAATACCTGCCCTAAACAAAACCTTCCAGAAGGAAGAAAGGACATCCAAATCAAGCCTCCCAAAAAAAATATGGCCAACGACAATTCCCATCACTCACTTTCAGCAATCACAGGCTAATATCATTAAGAAAACACACATT
>CANLTI010000305.1 GCA_947494095.1 uncultured Pseudomonadales bacterium | reverse complement strand
GCATTAGGCCGCTTGCTGCAACAAGTGGACGGCCACAAACAGCAAACTCTTAATGCCTTTAATTATGATGCCTTAGGTCGTTTAACCGATGCAAAAAACCAGCACCGCCAGCTAGCATGGCACTACGATGCCGCCGGGCAAGTGCTTGAAGACCATCAAGATCAAAAGATTTTAAAACACCAATACAACGCAATAGGCCTGCGCACCAGCAGCGTATTACCCAATGGTCAGCCGCTCACTTAC
>CANLTI010000304.1 GCA_947494095.1 uncultured Pseudomonadales bacterium | reverse complement strand
CCCGCCCTAGAAATGGCGACAGATGTTATTCCTTGTGAGTGTGGGCACAAACAAGAAAGGGCATTATTAGGTGATGTTCGAAGGCTCGTCAGCCCTGATGATGTTCTGGTGATGGATAGAAATTTTTGCGTGCAATCACACTTGGCGGGTATCGAAGATAAAAAGGCATTCTTTATCTGCCGCGTGCATAAACAGCTTGTAATACAGGGTAAAACGCTCATTGAAGAATGCGAGAGCGTGGAT
>CANLTI010000303.1 GCA_947494095.1 uncultured Pseudomonadales bacterium | reverse complement strand
TATTTTTGCTTGCCTGTCGTTTGTGTTTTGGCGTTATGATGCGTTAATCATTACGCGAATGTGCGTTTTCTCAATGAGATTAGCCTGTGATTGCTGAAAGTGAGTGATGGGAAGTGTAGTTGGCCATATTTTTTTGGGAGGCTTGATTTGGATGTCCTTTCTCGTTTACAGAAGCTAAAGCAACAATGGGTGAAAGGGGCTGGCGCGGCAAAAAGACTGTTTGGTCGTTAACTCTCAAGTCATT
>CANLTI010000302.1 GCA_947494095.1 uncultured Pseudomonadales bacterium | reverse complement strand
ATCGCCACTAGCACATTAATTTAATAAAAAGCATAAATAACCCCAAGCTAATAACTTGGGGTTATTTGGTTGAGTAGCAAAATCTAACTTAGACAGGCATGCCAAAAAGAAAATGACACCAAGCTTTATCGACTATTGTATCGCCACGCCAAAATAATCGCTAATAGCGCATTAATTTAATAAAAAGCATAAATAACCCCAAGCTAATAACTTGGGGTTATTGGGTTGGGCAGGAGTGATGGTGG
>CANLTI010000301.1 GCA_947494095.1 uncultured Pseudomonadales bacterium | reverse complement strand
AAGCTTTGCAGTCGCTTTTGATAGCACTCAATGCAATCACTCACGGCTTCTCGCTCAGCCTTTGAAAGCTCCTCACCAGCCATATGTCGCTGCACAATGGGTGCGCCTTTAAACAAGCAGCACCAGCGCTCTAACACTTCTTTGGCAGACCATTGAGTCGCTTCTTTGGGGTTGAGTTTGATGACGAGGTGCAGGTGGTTACTCATGACCGCATAGGCGCAGATTTCAATGGCAAATATGGAGCT
>CANLTI010000300.1 GCA_947494095.1 uncultured Pseudomonadales bacterium | reverse complement strand
GACCATTGAGTCGCTTCTTTGGGGTTGAGTTTGATGACAAGGTGCAGGTGGTTACTCATGACGGCATAGGCGCAGATATCGATAGCGAATATGGAGCTTAATAGCCGTATGCGTTGCTCGATCCAGTTGCGTCTATGCTCGTAGCTTTTGCCGTTGAATTTATCATACCCACACAAAAAACTGCGCCTCACGCAGCGTGTTGTGATGTTGTAAAAAGCGGTATCGTCTATCGAAACCAGTTGCTT
>CANLTI010000299.1 GCA_947494095.1 uncultured Pseudomonadales bacterium | reverse complement strand
GCCATCCATGGGCACTCCATACGCGTTCCCGACGCATAAGGGCCCGAGAAATCAATCCCCGACGGTTTTAAGCGTGCGTGCCGGTAAGCTTGTTAAAACCAAATGATATTCGCTTTGAGTGTTTATGCTTTAAGGTTATTAAAACGAGTGCCTGTCCCTGCAAGTGCTGAGTTTCTCAATAGGCGCCACAAATCGACAAGGGGTGACAAAAATCGCCTAAGGTCATTGACGATGGCATCATTTAAG
>CANLTI010000298.1 GCA_947494095.1 uncultured Pseudomonadales bacterium | reverse complement strand
TCTTGCGCTATTGTTTTTTGGTTGTCGCAGTCGGGTTAAGCTTCTGCCAGTTGGCATATTATCAAGCATCAGCCTCGAAGCAAAAGATAGAAAGCAAAAGATAGGACATCCAAGCAAAAGATAGGACATCCAACAAGCAAAAGATAGGACATCCAAAACCCGATAAAGACAAAAGATAGGACATCCAAAACCCGATAAGTGGTAATGCGAACTCTCAATTATTGGCTATACCTAAATGATAGATATA
>CANLTI010000297.1 GCA_947494095.1 uncultured Pseudomonadales bacterium | reverse complement strand
TTGTAGGCTCTAGTTAACCAAAACAGTCGGCATCCTGCCTCCAAAGGCCCTAAATGAGCGGTGTGGCTGGCTTTTAGTGAATGGTATTCAAGTAAAGCGAGTGTCTGTTCCTAAAAGCCCATGTCCCTGAAAATTCACGCCTTGATGTGGCGCCGCCGCGTATAGATTTCACTGGCGCGCTCAAGCCATCCATGGTCACTCCATACGCGTTCCCGACGCATAAGGGCCCGAGAAATCAATCCCCGGCG
>CANLTI010000296.1 GCA_947494095.1 uncultured Pseudomonadales bacterium | reverse complement strand
GTTGGGCAATTTTATTATTTGTATTTAATTATGGATGTCTTTAGCCGTTACATCGTTGGCGCTGAAGTTTTTAAAAGTGAAAGCGGTGATGATGCCGCTGCGCTTTTACAGCGCAGCATTTATAATGAAGGCTGTATCGACGGGCGTATTGTTTTACATTCCGATAATGGCGGACCGATGAAGTGCTCAACCATGCAGGCGAAAATGAAAGACTTGGGTGTTGTGGGTTCACGCAGCCGCCCACGAGT
>CANLTI010000295.1 GCA_947494095.1 uncultured Pseudomonadales bacterium | reverse complement strand
TATATCTATCATTTAGGTATAGCCAATAATTGAGAGTTCGCATTACCACTTATCGGGTTTTGGATGTCCTATCTTTTTTCTTTCACTCCAGTTTTTAGCCTTTTGCGCATCAATGTGCAACACTAAATGATAATGGTTTGACATAATTGCATAGGCTGCGATATCAATCGAGAATATATCCCCCAGCTCCGCCAACTTATCCGCAATCCATTCGCGCCGATGCTCATAATTTTTACCCGTGTATTTATC
>CANLTI010000294.1 GCA_947494095.1 uncultured Pseudomonadales bacterium | reverse complement strand
GCTTAAATTAGGCTCTAAGCGCTCTTTTTGACTTAAATATGCTCAAGATGATTATTACGTCACCTTGAAAGGGCTGAAGCACGACACTTAAACGGCCCTAGCTGTACAAGTAATAATACTTTGATAATAAAAACCAATGCCCATAAGGATATTATAATGCAACACTTCGGACAGTTTTAGGTACCACAATAAGTCCAAAACAGTCATTTAGGATTTGAGGGAAGAAAAGTAGGATTTTGTAATATCGGT
>CANLTI010000293.1 GCA_947494095.1 uncultured Pseudomonadales bacterium | reverse complement strand
AATAACCCCAAGTTATTAGCTTGGGGTTATTTATGCTTTTTATTAAATTAATGTGCTAGTGGCGATTATTTTGGCGTAACGATACGATAGTCGATAAAATTCAGTGTCTCTTTCTTTTAGCCACGCCTGTCTAAGTTAGATTTTATTGACGCGCTTAGTAACAGTCTTTCCGTCGAGCAATTGGCAGATGAGATTGCGGCAATTGAAGCTCTTAGCGACGATGAACTTGAGGCTTTGTTAGGGCAATAG
>CANLTI010000292.1 GCA_947494095.1 uncultured Pseudomonadales bacterium | reverse complement strand
CGCTTCTGGGAAGGCCGATTTAAATCCCAGGCGCTCTGTGATGAGGCCGCACTGGCAGCGTGCATGGCCTATGTTGATCTCAACCCCGTGCGCGCTAAGATGGCCGAAAGTCCCGAAACCAGTGCCCATACATCGATTAAAAAGCGCATTAAAGCGGCTAAATGCAACGAAATACCGCTAAATTTAGCCTGCTTTATCGGCAACCCCAGAGAGCCCATGCCACAAGGCTTACCGTTTAAATTAATGGAT
>CANLTI010000291.1 GCA_947494095.1 uncultured Pseudomonadales bacterium | reverse complement strand
CCTTTTAACTGGATAAATTTACGAGACCCATATTCTGGTTGTTATTTGGACAGTTTATGGCTGAGTAGTTACAATAATTGAGAGTTCGCATTACCACTTATCGGGTTTTGGATGTCCTATCTTATTCTTTATGCATCGTGAGCAAATATGGAACCAACTTGTTTGATATAATTCGATCAATAATTTACGGGCCTGTGTCATAAAAAACCTCAAGTATTTAGCTACATCTATCATTTAGGTATAGCCAATA
>CANLTI010000290.1 GCA_947494095.1 uncultured Pseudomonadales bacterium | reverse complement strand
GTGATCTAATGGGTAGAGTAAATGATGCAGTTGCGTAGTGAAAGTGCACGTTCTTATCTGGGGAGATCTGTTTAACTAGCTGTTGTGAAAGCGTCAGTGTGGCCGCGGACTCACAAATAGGCCTAACCCACTAGCCACCATCGTGGGGATTAAAAAAAAATGGTGGAACACAGCAGCGCCTCGGTTAGCAATAGCCGCGGTGATTAAATAGAAGTCAGCAGACGGCATAGTAGCCAAAGGCCAAGGTTAA
>CANLTI010000289.1 GCA_947494095.1 uncultured Pseudomonadales bacterium | reverse complement strand
TTTATGCATCGTGAGCAAATATGGAACCAACTTGTTTGATCTAATGCGATCAATAATTTACGGGCCTGTGTCATAAACAACCTCAAGTATTTAGCTATATCTATCATTTAGGTATAGCCAATAAGTGAGAGTTCGCATTACCACTTATCGGGTTTTGGATGTCCTATCTTTTCTTTTTATGCATCGTGAGCAAATATGGAACCAACTTGTTTGATCTAATGCGATCAATAATTTACGGGCCTGTGTCATAA
>CANLTI010000288.1 GCA_947494095.1 uncultured Pseudomonadales bacterium | reverse complement strand
CCAGTGTAAATTATTTTCAACGCCCCAATGGCTTCGCACAGCATCGGCTGCTCGCTTCGCATTAACGTCCAAAGAACTTAAATACCACGAAACTTCTGACGACTCTTTTTCGCCTTTTATGGTAGTGCGCTCTACACGAATCACTGAATGGGCATCACGCCATTTATTCGCTAAAATAACCCAGTCGTTAATTTCTATATGATGCGTTTTTCTTTGTTCAATTCGACCATGTCCTTTATCGACCTCTTCAT
>CANLTI010000287.1 GCA_947494095.1 uncultured Pseudomonadales bacterium | reverse complement strand
AATACCTTTGTCACTTGGTACAATGAAGAGCATCAGCATAGTGGCATTCAATATGTGACACCCAGTCAGCGCCACAAGGGCGAAGACCGTGAGATATTAATACAGCGCAAGGCACTCTACGAAGCGGCTAAAGCACAAAACCCTATCCGCTGGTCCGCGATACACGCAACTGGGACTTTATTGAGAGCGTAGCGCTGAACCCTGAAAAATTGACAACTGATTAACTTTTTTATGACAACTAGCTTGAAAGACT
>CANLTI010000286.1 GCA_947494095.1 uncultured Pseudomonadales bacterium | reverse complement strand
GGTAAGTTTGTTAAAACCAAATGATATTAGCTTTGAGTGTTTATGCTTGGAGGTTATAAAACGAGTGCCTGTCCCTGCAAGTGCTTAAAATCACCTCACGAAAGCGAGTGTCTGTCCTTGCTAGTAATCTTATGCGGTAAAGCGAGCGCCTGTTGCTGTGAGTGTTTTCAAGTGTTTGTTTGATGTGGTACCACCGCCGCGTATAGATTTCTCTGGCGCGTTCAAGCCATCCATGGGCACTCCATACGCGTTCCCGAC
>CANLTI010000285.1 GCA_947494095.1 uncultured Pseudomonadales bacterium | reverse complement strand
CTCGATGCCTGATGAGCAATCCATGTTCTATTCCGCCCTCTAAGTCACCTCATTAAAGCGGAGAAGAGCCTTGGTCAATCAAAATATCTTAATATTCGATCAGACTGGATATTAAGATGTTTTGCCGTTTATAGGTTAAATATTAATCAACCATAAACTCTTCATGATACTGTTTGGATAGCAAAAAAAAGAGGTTGAAAAGCCATTATGACTGAGATCCGTCCTCCTCCACCCAACCAGCCCACACGCTTCATGGATCA
>CANLTI010000284.1 GCA_947494095.1 uncultured Pseudomonadales bacterium | reverse complement strand
GAAGATACCTCACGTATCGACAGCAAAGCTATTGGCGAAAGCAAAACTGATCGAAAAATCACCTTGAAAGGGCTGGTCCAAAGAACTTAAATACCACGAAACTTCTGACGACTCTTTTTCGCCTTTTAAATAAGATAGTAAATAAGATAGAGTAAATAAGATAATAAGATAGGACATCCAAGGATAATAAGATAGGACATCCAAAACCCGATAAGCGGTAATGCAAACTCTCAGTTATTGGCTATACCTAAATGATAGAT
>CANLTI010000283.1 GCA_947494095.1 uncultured Pseudomonadales bacterium | reverse complement strand
TAAATGTAAAAAAGGGGCTTTACTATTGAGGTTGGCAATTGTAACAAAATGTACTAAGGCTGGGTGAGCGCTATAGCAATTAGACGCAGTATTTGTGTGCTGGGGTGAGCGTGGGTACGAGTGTTAGAGGGGGCGGCCTGCCTTGCCATCGTGCACGGCGCAACCCACCACCCATTCAAGGCATGCGGCGAGCACTTGTAGGCTCTAGTTAACCAAAACAGTCGGCATCCTGCCTCCAAAGGCCCTAAATGAGCGGTGTGG
>CANLTI010000282.1 GCA_947494095.1 uncultured Pseudomonadales bacterium | reverse complement strand
GCTAACGATGAGCTTGCTAAAATAGCGCCCATTAGGATAATTGATAATTTAATCATTGCTGTCCTTGAGTTAATGTACCGCTTATCGAGCGAGCGCCAATCCATGCTAATACCTGTAGCGCTCAATCACGGTCACGAGTTTAGAGTTTTGTGTAAAGCTGTTATTTTTGATAGGCAACGGCCAATCGGTAAAACTTCATGTCACTTTCTTTGAGTCGGCATGCTCCATACGCCCTACCCGATTTAATTGGGTATTAGTTATT
>CANLTI010000281.1 GCA_947494095.1 uncultured Pseudomonadales bacterium | reverse complement strand
GCAGGAGCACAAAGTCGCAGATGGCTTGAGCGGCCCAGTAAATGATTCATTGGTGCCCGATTTCGGTGCCTCTGAATGGTTACAAATATAGTAACTATTCAGCCGAGCCAAAAAAACCTCTTAGCAGGGTGCTTATGGGTTATTTTTTTGGCATTTAAGCGCCGGGCCTTGCAGGGAAAGCAAGGGTTCCCCCTGTGTCAGAATAGTTGTCACCCCTAAAAATTAACGCTGGGGGGCGAAAACGGAGTCTGTATGACACGCTA
>CANLTI010000280.1 GCA_947494095.1 uncultured Pseudomonadales bacterium | reverse complement strand
ATCTATCATTTAGGTATAGCCAATAACTGAGAGTTTGCATTACCGCTTATCGGGTTTTGGATGTCCTATCTTATTATTGTAGTTGATTGTTTTTGTGGCAGTCTTTTTCGCCACAAAAACGAGCGACGGAAAAGCTGTCAGCATGATGGCTTGGTTACATGGCGATGCACTTAACCTACTACGCAGAACGTTGCCGAGCGTGCGAGGCTGATGCTTGATAATATGCCAACTGGCAGAAGCTTAACCCGACTGCGACAACCAAAA
>CANLTI010000279.1 GCA_947494095.1 uncultured Pseudomonadales bacterium | reverse complement strand
CCGGCACGCACATTTAAAGCCGGCGGGGATTGATTTCTCGGGCCCTTATGCGTCGGGAACGCGTATGGAGTGCCCATAAAGCCACTTGCAGGGACTGCCCATAAAGCCACTTGCAGGGACAGGCACTATTTTTAATAACCTCCAAGCATAAACACTCAAAACTAATATCATTTGGTTTTAACAAACTGACGGATACGCACATTTAAAGCCGTCGGGGATTGATTTCTCGGGCCCTTATGCGTCGGGAACGCGTATGGAGTGCCCA
>CANLTI010000278.1 GCA_947494095.1 uncultured Pseudomonadales bacterium | reverse complement strand
AGCTACCACCAGAAACCACGAGAAATATAGAGGCCGTAGCCATGGATATGGGTCCGGCTTACCAGAAATCAGTACGTCGCAAACGCAAGGACAGGCACGCAAACGCAAGGACAGGCACACCCCAAAAACACCTTTCGAGTATAAAGAACCCAAAACCTAAAACAAACAGCTATTTGACTGATCAGCCCGCCTTATCTAACGTTAAATCATAAAGCACTGGATAAGCAGACATGACGCAACCTCGCAAGCAACTGGTTTCGATAGA
>CANLTI010000277.1 GCA_947494095.1 uncultured Pseudomonadales bacterium | reverse complement strand
AGCGTTAACCACCGCCTTCGAGAAAAATACCAATACCTTTGTCGGGGCCGAGGCTCACATAGAAAGCGCGGCCCTGCGGTTGGGTTATAAGCGCACACCCAACCGGCAGCGCTGCAAATTGCTCTTCGGTTAACAATTACCCTTCACGTTACCGGGCTTCAAATGAACTCGACCTGCGTGGGTATATGCCCTAACGCAATAAATAACTTGGGTTGATAGCCGGAAGTAATAAGGCCATAATTCCGCGTATTTTAGTGCTTGGCGG
>CANLTI010000276.1 GCA_947494095.1 uncultured Pseudomonadales bacterium | reverse complement strand
ACCTTTGATATTGGTGCCAGTGTGGATGATGGCGATGCCACGACGCTTGCGGATGTACAAGGCGGTGCGGGTAACGATACCTTTACCGTGTCGGACGTCGACTTAACGGCCACAATCGATGGTATCAGTGGTACCAATACCGTCACGCAAACCGAGGCTGATCAAGCGTGGACACTGTCGACCACCGCGAACCGTGGTGCGATTGGCTCCGTGACCTTTGCGAATATCCAGACCTTAACGGGTTCGGGCAGTGACAATTTGACCGG
>CANLTI010000275.1 GCA_947494095.1 uncultured Pseudomonadales bacterium | reverse complement strand
AGTTTTAGGTACCACAATAAGTCCAAAACAGTCATTTAGGATTTGAGGGAAGAAAAGTAGGATTTTGTAATATCGGTAGGTGTCACGGGTAAATTTTGAGATAATTTGGTTTCTGACATCAAACAACCCACAAGATTTACCCATGACAGATCGAGTAAACACTATTTTCAGTTTAATGCCTAGTATCAACAAGCCCCCTGTGTCAGAATAGTTGTCACCCCTAAAAATTAACGCTGGGGGGCGAAAACGGAGTCTGTATGACACGCT
>CANLTI010000274.1 GCA_947494095.1 uncultured Pseudomonadales bacterium | reverse complement strand
AGCCAAATAGGCCGTAACGCAGGCTTTTATGTCATCAAGATCAAAAACTTGGTGACAAGTATGTGATTCTACCTTCTGGTCATTAAGTGAGTGGCCGCAATTAAGGCAATGCGTTAGAGGAATCGTGATTTCTTTATCGGGTTTTTCGACAAGCTCAAGTGTCACGCCTTTATGCCCTGGCTGTCCACCAGTGTTTTTATTTGTTTTTGGTCGCTGACTTTTTGGCGCAGGCTTATCGTAGCCATCACTTGATGGTGGCTTGCTACTATTT
>CANLTI010000273.1 GCA_947494095.1 uncultured Pseudomonadales bacterium | reverse complement strand
GGCTGATCGATTTATTTTTTAAGACTTTTAATGCTAACTCATTCCCTTTAAACAGCATCATCCAACGACGAATAACTATTTGATCACTCCAGTTTTTAGCCTTTTGCGCATCAAGACACGAGAAAGGACATCCAAATCAGACGCACGAGAAAGAGCGCACGAGAAAGGACATCCAAATCAAGCTTCCCAAACACGAGAAAGGACATCCAAATCAAGCCTCCCAAAAAAATATGGCCAACGACACTTCCCATCACTCACTTTCAGCAATCACA
>CANLTI010000272.1 GCA_947494095.1 uncultured Pseudomonadales bacterium | reverse complement strand
AGACAACATAAAAATAAGAAATACACGTTATCAAGCCTTCTGCTGATCGTATTTTCTTCCACCCTCAGCGGATATGACACCCCAGAAGCTATGGTTGAATTTGCGAAGCTAAAGCATGAATGGCTCCAGCGCTTTGTCACGTTAAATTCGATCCCTTGCGCTGAAACACTCCGTTTTTTAATATGCTCAATCAATACAGAAGCCTTAATAAAAGGTTTCGAGGCATTCATCCAAGAGGCCGCAGAAGGGGATATTGTTTCGATTGATGGTAA
>CANLTI010000271.1 GCA_947494095.1 uncultured Pseudomonadales bacterium | reverse complement strand
CGCATCGCCGCTTTTATGACAGCCATTATATTGTACGACGTGAGCGCAACACAAAACCCAAATAATGCTGCCTTAGGGTATCCCAAAGTATTAATTTCGGAGTGCAGGTGAGACTCTAATTCCTGAAACATTGTTTCAATTGACCAGCGTTTTCGATACAGCTCTGCGATAACTTTTGCCTTGGCAGCAGCAGCCGGTAAGTTTGTAATAATTGTTATTTCGGCATCACCATCACGTGTGTTTTTATTAAGCTTTATGGTAATGTATCGCCAGAG
>CANLTI010000270.1 GCA_947494095.1 uncultured Pseudomonadales bacterium | reverse complement strand
CATTCAGACGCTAACCGACCTCTTTAACAATAAGCCATTTATGCCAAGTGACTGCGCATAATGGCTGAGTAGTTACCAATTATTGGCTATACCTAAATGATAGATGTAGCTAAATACTTGAGGTTTTTTATGACGTAGGCACGTAAATTATTGATCGCATTAGATCAAACAAGTTGGTTCCATATTTGCTCACGACAGAGAATAAGATAGGACATCCAAAACCCGATAAGTGGTAATGCGAACTCTCAATTATTGGCTATACCTAAATGATAGATGTA
>CANLTI010000269.1 GCA_947494095.1 uncultured Pseudomonadales bacterium | reverse complement strand
GAAGGGATTCACTAATGTCGCAAACGCAGGGAGCGTAAGCGCGACGGATACTCACGCTCAAAATGCTGTGTTTGTAATAGCCAGGCGTTAATATCGATATTTAAGCGTTCTAATATAGGTGGTAAGCTCTCGCAGATTGCACCTCGCTGACGTACAGGATGTACTAATCCAGCGGTTGCATGGATGCAAGAGAGCTGGGTGTCATCACGAATAGCACGGCGACGTGAAGGGATTCACTAATGCAGCGGGAGCAGGATGCTCAAGAGCTGTCGGTCCAA
>CANLTI010000268.1 GCA_947494095.1 uncultured Pseudomonadales bacterium | reverse complement strand
CAAGTCGTGCGTCGCACCGACCCCGCCGGCCAAACCCTGCAATACCATTACGATGGCGAGCGCAATTTAATCGGCCTAACTAATGAAAAAGGCGAGCACTACCGCTTAAGTTACGACCTTAACGAACGCCTTATTCAAGAAATTGGTTTTGATGGGCGCGTGCAGCGCTACCAATACAACGCCGCTGGGCATTTAATTAGCAGCCAAGATCACAGCCCAGATGGCAAGCAATGCCTTAACCAAATCATCTACCAGCGCGATGCATTAGGCCGCTTGCT
>CANLTI010000267.1 GCA_947494095.1 uncultured Pseudomonadales bacterium | reverse complement strand
ATAAGACTCGCTAAGTTCTGTAAACCGCCAAAAAATAAAACATTACCCACAATTGATTCCGTACACCAAGGGCAGCGTACGACGGGTGTTATCCCTTTTTATTGGGAAGATTATTTGGAGTTAATTGATTGGACTGGGCGGGCGGTGTTAAACAATAAGATAGGACATCCAAAACCCGATAAGTGGTAATGCGAACTCTCAATTATTGTAACTACTCAGCCATTATGCGCAGTCACTTGGCATAAATGGCTTATTGTTAAAGAGGTCGGTTAGCGTCTG
>CANLTI010000266.1 GCA_947494095.1 uncultured Pseudomonadales bacterium | reverse complement strand
AAGGCCCAAACCCCGAGAGCTTTGTACACGACCCGGCGGGCAATATATTATCATCCAATAGCGACGCTCCAATACAGTAGGCTCAGCCTACCAATCAAGTGCGCGGTAATCGCTTAGCGTTTCAAGACGACACCCACTACCGTTACGATGTCCAAGGTAACCGCATTGCCCAAGCTCGTGGTAAAGGCCAAAAAATCCGAACCGATTACCGCTACAACGCGCTTAACCAATTAACTGATGTACGGCACAAAGACACCCAAACCACCTACGCATACGACCC
>CANLTI010000265.1 GCA_947494095.1 uncultured Pseudomonadales bacterium | reverse complement strand
TCAATAAAATCCCAGTTGCGTGTATCGCGAGACCAGCGGGTAGGGTTTTGTGCTTTAGCTGCTTCGTAGAGTGCCTTGCGCTGTATTAATATCTCACGGTCTTCGCCCTTGTGGCGCTGACTAGGTGTCACATATTGAATGCCACTATGCTGATGCTCTTTATTGTACCAAGTGACAAAGGTATTCACCCATACTCGCGCTTTGGTGATATCAGAAAAACCTCCCCTCGGGTATTGAGGGCAATATTTAACGGTCTTAAAAAGCGCTTCAGAATAAGGGTT
>CANLTI010000264.1 GCA_947494095.1 uncultured Pseudomonadales bacterium | reverse complement strand
TAAGCGCAGATATCTATTGCAAAAACTTCAGCTAATAGCATCAAGCGGTCCTCAACCCACTGGCGGCGGTGCTCGTAGCTGGTCCCACTGTACTAATCATAGACACACAAAAAAGCACGACGAATACATCGTGTTACACAATTTAAGCGTAGAAGATGGTTAATTATTATGCAAATTTTTGAGTGAGTGTCCCTGCAAGTGCCTACTGGTGGTAGCTGCTTTAAAAATCCGGAGAAAACATCGGCCTTTCGACCCGTCTCCACACCAATTAAATGGCCAGAT
>CANLTI010000263.1 GCA_947494095.1 uncultured Pseudomonadales bacterium | reverse complement strand
TGGTGGGTGGTACAGGGGTCGAACCTGTGACCTACGCCTTGTAAGGGCGCCGCTCTACCAACTGAGCTAACCACCCCAAGAAGAGGTGCGCATTTTACAGATTGAATATATCATGTCAATCATTAAAATGTATTTTAAAAAATAAGCTGACAATAAAATTGCTAGCTTAAACAACTCGATTTAGGCTTAACCCATATCGTGTTATTAAATAGTGGCGGACTGGACGGGACTCGAACCCGCGACCCCCGGCGTGACAGGCCGGTATTCTAACCAACTGAACTACC
>CANLTI010000262.1 GCA_947494095.1 uncultured Pseudomonadales bacterium | reverse complement strand
ATTTTGGCGTGGCGCCATGATAGTCGATAAAACTTAGTGTCGTTTTCTTTTCCTCACGCCTGTCCTAGCAGATTATCGTCAATCCATCGCCCTAAGTGTGGGTTAAGTGGTGTGACAACTAGCCTGACACATAGGGTTATTCGCCAAACATCGGCAAAGGCCCAAGCACGCAGCCTAAATAACCACCCGCAATAACCCCTTCCAGAATCACCTACCATCACTCCTGCCCAACCCAATAACCCCAAGTTATTAACTTGGGGTTATTTATGCTTTTTATTAAATTAATGCTC
>CANLTI010000261.1 GCA_947494095.1 uncultured Pseudomonadales bacterium | reverse complement strand
GTGACCGATGAACACGGCGAAACCAGCACGGCGGATCTCACGATTACCGTCACCGGCAGCAATGATGGTCCCGTTGCGGTCGCGGATACGGGCGAAGCGCTTGAGGGCGACGGATCGACGACGTTTGATGTGATCGCCAACGATACCGATGTCGATGGCGACACTTTGACCCTGACCGAAGCCAATGTCACCGATGGCGCGGGCTCGGTCACTATTGAAAACGGCAAAGTCGTGTTCAACCCCGATGAGAGCCACAACAGTTTAGCCGAAGGCGAAACGGCGGAAGTCACGGT
>CANLTI010000260.1 GCA_947494095.1 uncultured Pseudomonadales bacterium | reverse complement strand
TTTAAACCGAAAAGATAAAGCCCTAGCGGAGACCACTGCGTTACTGGTACTCAGAAAAAAGTTCAATGCGACCTACGGTTTGGACGAGGAACTTTGACGTCCGTAGATCAACGTAAAGAAATTGTGGGTCATTTACAAGAAGCCGTCTCCCAGGGGGCGCGCTTACATAAGGCTTGCGAAACAATCACCTTAAGCACTCGCATCTACTACCGGTGGATTAAAAGCTCAGGGGATTTACGGCCACAGATTAAGCGTGCAGCACCGCCGAACAAATTAAATGACGATGAGCGAAAC
>CANLTI010000259.1 GCA_947494095.1 uncultured Pseudomonadales bacterium | reverse complement strand
GTAGCGTGTCATTATCGTCAATCCATCGCCCTAAGTGTGGGTTAAGTGGTGTGACAACTAGCCTGACACATAGGGATAATGCCTTTTGCTCAATCCAAAAAGATGAAAGTTAATTTCACCAATCATAGTTTCCCGTACTCCGAGATACAACCGCGCTCTAAGACATCTATTCCAAATCCAATTGTTTTTGAATCTAACTTAGACAGGCATGGCAAAAAAAAGAGACACTAAGCTTTATCGACTGTCGTGTCGCCACGCTAAAATAATCGCCAATAGCGCATTAATTTAATAAAAA
>CANLTI010000258.1 GCA_947494095.1 uncultured Pseudomonadales bacterium | reverse complement strand
CCCCGACGGTTTTAAGCGTGCGTATCCGTCAGTTTGTTAAAACCAAATGATATTAGTTTTGAGTGTTTATGTTTGGGAGGGCTATTAAAGCGAGTGCCAGCGAGTAAAACGAGTGCCTGTCCCTGCAAATACTTCCAAAAGGAGCATGTATGTCAATAATTTTAAAAAACGAGTGTGTCCCGGCTATTCATCGATTCTTGACCTGACCCCTTAGTTCTCAGTTTCTCAATAGGCGCCACAAATCGACAAGGGGTGACAAAAATCGCCTAAGGTCATTGACGATGGCATCATTTAAG
>CANLTI010000257.1 GCA_947494095.1 uncultured Pseudomonadales bacterium | reverse complement strand
GTGTTTTAGTGCTTGGCGGTATCCGTTGTTGGGTTGTTCAAGTAGGTGTTTTTTAGGGTGAGTGTCCCTGTTGGCTTCTAAACAAGCAGCACCAGCGCTCTAAAACTTCTTTGGCAGACTATTGAGTCGCTTCTTCAGGGTTGAGTTTGATGACGAGGTGCAGGTGGTTACTCATTAAAGTGAGTGCCTGTCCTTGCAAGTACATGTCCTTGCAAGTACACTCTAGCGCGCTTACGAATCATACCGATGCTCACATTGCCAGCCTCAATCCTAGCGCTTGTCAGTCTGTGCTTTCCA
>CANLTI010000256.1 GCA_947494095.1 uncultured Pseudomonadales bacterium | reverse complement strand
CTCCATACGCGTTCCCGACGCATAAGGGCCTGAGAAATCAATCCCCGACGGTTTTAAGCGTGCGTATCCGTAAGTTTTTTAAAGCCAAATGATATTAGTTTTGAGTGGTTATGCTTGGGGGGGAGGGTATTAAAGCGAGTAAAACGAGTGCCTGTCCCTGCAAGTACTTCCAAAAAGGAGCATGTATGTCAATAATTTTAAAAAAACGAGTGTGTCCCGGCTATTTATCGATTCTTGACCTGACCCCTTAGTTCTCAGTTTCTCAATAGGCGCCACAAATCGACAAGGGGTGACAAAAATCGC
>CANLTI010000255.1 GCA_947494095.1 uncultured Pseudomonadales bacterium | reverse complement strand
TGAACCCCTAGTTTGAGGCGATAATAATTGTGAGAAATTTTTTTAAAAACGGCCGTTTATGGATGGGCACTAATTAGTGAAACTTCTTATTTGATATGACTATGGTGTTGTAAATTTACTTATTACGCCCTGATGAAGCACTCATTATTCTTGAGTAACTCGGACACATAACGCCCTAATAATGGTATACAGCGGCGGAGTGTTTTTGTTATATACAGGCCAACCTCTCAGGGCCTCCTAGTAATAATCAGGCAGATAGTAGAATTTTTGCTCTATAGTCATCGTCAATCGCGGAGGCCATGAC
>CANLTI010000254.1 GCA_947494095.1 uncultured Pseudomonadales bacterium | reverse complement strand
AGCCATCCATGGGCACTCCATACGCGTTCCCGACACGTAAGGGCCCGAGAAATCAATCCCCGACGGTTTTAAACGTGCGTATCTGTAAGTTTGTGAAAACTAAGTAATATTAGCTTTGAGTATTTATGCTTTGGGGGTTATTAAAGCGAGTGCCTGTCCCTGCAAGTGCTGCTGGGTGACTCTCAAGCTTGATAAACTTGTTAGTGATAACATTCATACTTTGATATAGCACCGCCGCGTATCGATTTCTCTGGCGCGTTCAAGCCATCCATGGGCACTCCATACGCGTTCCCGACGCATAAGGG
>CANLTI010000253.1 GCA_947494095.1 uncultured Pseudomonadales bacterium | reverse complement strand
ATCGTCACGCTGCCTGCGCCATCAGTCACTTCGGCGCTGCTTAAGGTGAGATCATCACCATCGACATCGGTATCGTTCGCCATGACATCAAAGGTGGTACTACCATCGCCTTCCGTAACATCGCCGATATCGGCCACGGCGACGGGGCCGTCATTGCTGCCGGTGACGGTAATCGTGAGATCCGCCGTACTGGTTTCGCCGTGTTCATCGGTGATTGTGTAAGTGACCGTGACGTCGGCGGTTTCGCCTTCGGCCAAGCTGTTGTGGGATTCATCGGGGTTGAACACGACTTTGCCGTTTTCTAT
>CANLTI010000252.1 GCA_947494095.1 uncultured Pseudomonadales bacterium | reverse complement strand
AAAGAAGTTTTAGAGCGCTGGTGCTGCTTGTTTAAAGGCTCGCCGATTGTACAGCGGCATATAGCAGGTGAGGAGCTTTCAAGGGCTGAGCGAGAAGCCGTAAGTGATTGCATTGAGTGCTATCAAAAGCGGCTGCAAAACTTAAGTTGGTTTATGAAGTGCCTCAACGAACCAATCGCTAGACAAGCCAATAAAGAGGATAACTGCACAGGGCACTTCTGGGAGAGCCGATTTAAATCGCAAGCTCTGCTTACAGAACAAGCGCTGTTAAGCGCGATGGCGTATGTTGATCTTAACCCAGTGCGCGC
>CANLTI010000251.1 GCA_947494095.1 uncultured Pseudomonadales bacterium | reverse complement strand
CGCTGTGAGCCGGGTAATAAATTGAGTCTTGAGGAGCGTCAAGCGGTGGTGGATGTCTGTAATTCAACAGAATATGCCAGTTTACCGCCCTCACAAATAGTCCCGACATTATTGGATTTAGGCCTTTATATAGTGTCTGAATCGAGTTTTTATCGTATTTTAAAAGAGCGGAATTTATTGCATCATCGCGGCCGCAGTCAGGAGCCGGCCAAGCGTGCCAAACCGACGAGCTATACCGCTCACGGACCCAATCAGGTTTGGACGTGGGATATTACTTATCTGCCAACACCGGTTGTGGGTCAGTTTTATTA
>CANLTI010000250.1 GCA_947494095.1 uncultured Pseudomonadales bacterium | reverse complement strand
GCGAGATGGCTGGTTTGGTTGGGCAACATCCAATATGCGTCATAACGATTGGTTGAGTTTGGCTATAACCGCGAAAGTTACGAATAGTAATATTAGCTTTTACGATGCTCAAAATTCATGTGCGGGCCCAGTCGATATTATTGGTATTGAAGGCGTGTTCTTACCTGAAGTCCAGTGAATCAATCGAATAATTTAAATCACCCTTAAGTGTAAGCAAGTGATTGCCTGACGGCAGAGGGGCGAGGCTTTGCGGTATGTGTAATGTAGGGCTTGCCTATTGTACTTTTTATAAGGAGTAAATATATGAAAAT
>CANLTI010000249.1 GCA_947494095.1 uncultured Pseudomonadales bacterium | reverse complement strand
ACTCTAAATTAATACTCTAAATTAATACTCTAAATTAATACTCTAAATTAATACTCTAAATTAATACTCTAAATTAACAGGTTGCGGCCAATAACACTTCCATAGTACCCAGCCTGTACGTGGGCTGGTTAACGTGTTGTGTGCTCAATCCATCTGGTCGCGAGTTTAGTGCGGTTTTTAAATCGCGTGCCAAAGTACTGATTGTAATAATCCCTAATAAACCACCTTAGTCATATGGGGCGAGGAAGAAATACTTTATCCAATAATACTTGTTCTCTGTCTCCTCTGCTGCGTTGCCCGAAGAGTTACAGGC
>CANLTI010000248.1 GCA_947494095.1 uncultured Pseudomonadales bacterium | reverse complement strand
GATCAATAATTTACGGGCCTGTGTCATAAAAAACCTCAAGTATTTAGCTATATCTATCATTTAGGTATAGCCAATAACTGAGAGTTCGCATTACCACTTATCGGATTTTGGATGTCCTATCTTACTCTTTAATTTAAACGGTAAACCTTGCGGCATGGGCTCTCTGGGGTTACCGACAAAATAGGCTAAATTTAGCGGTACTTCGCTGCATTTAGCCGCTTTAATGCGCTTTTTAATCGACGTATGGTCACTAGCTTCGGGGCTTTCGGCCATCTTAGCGCGCACGGGGTTGAGGTCAACATAGGCCATGCACG
>CANLTI010000247.1 GCA_947494095.1 uncultured Pseudomonadales bacterium | reverse complement strand
GAACAGCTTTAGCTGGCCCGAAGGGCAAAAGGCAGGAGCCTTTTGTAAAATCGGCCGGTACATTTATCTTCGGCATTGGCCATGCGCGCAATGGGCTCATTCAGGGCTTTCATAAATTTGCTAATATTAAATAAGTTCAGTCGCCACTGGTCAATCCGTAGTTTAACAGCCACCTGCTCCGCTTTATTCATGGGACCTTGACGAGCGAATTTCTGCGTAAGTACCGTGCCTTTATATAAACGATGCCAACGCTCGCACACCTCCAAATCGCTTAAGCCATGGGCCTTAGCGGCGTTAATGTGCAGTACGGTATGGAC
>CANLTI010000246.1 GCA_947494095.1 uncultured Pseudomonadales bacterium | reverse complement strand
CACTAACAACACCGTAGCTACTCATGTCATCAAAAAAAACGCCCATTGATATCATCAAGTATTTTTCAGATATCGAATGAAATCAAAGCTAGCAAATCAAAGCTAGCAAATCAAAGCTAGGACAGGCGTGATTAAAAGAAAGAGACACTTAATTTTATCGACTATCATGGAGTCACGCCAAAATAATCGCTAATAGTGTATTAATTTAATAAAAAGAATAAATAAAACCAAGCTAATAACTGGGGGTTATTTGGTTGGGCAGGAGTGATTTTGGGTAATGCTGGAAGGTTTTGTTTAGGGCAGGTATTAGGCTGCGCG
>CANLTI010000245.1 GCA_947494095.1 uncultured Pseudomonadales bacterium | reverse complement strand
TCGCATTGGCATTGATTCTGAAAACTGGATAGCGTTAACCACCGCCTTCGAGAAAAACACCAATACTTTTGTAGGGGCCGAGGCTCACATAGAAAGCGCGGCCCTGCAGTTGGGTTATAAGCGCACACCCAACCGTCAGCGCTTCAAATTACTCTTCGGTTAACAATTACCCTTCACGTTTACCGCGCTTCAAATGAATTCGACCTGCGCGGGTATATGCGCTAACGCAATAAATAAATTGGGTTGATAGCCGGAAGTAATAAGGCCATAATTCCGCGTGTTTTAGTGCTTGGCGGTATCCGTTGTTGGGTTGTTCAA
>CANLTI010000244.1 GCA_947494095.1 uncultured Pseudomonadales bacterium | reverse complement strand
GGCACAAAGGCAACCAGGCACTCTCCACGCCCGACGCACCGGATAATGTTCTAGAAGGCTGTTATGCCGACGTCTCTTTATTGGCAGGTTTAATGGTGGATAAAGCCGTTTATCATTTACCGCTATACCGTCAGCACCAGCGTATGCTCGATAGCGGTATTCATATTAGCCGCAGCACTTTAATGAATTGGATGAAAAAAGGCATTGCGTTGTTAAAACCTATTTATCAAGCGCAATGGCGGCATGTTTTACAAAGTAAAGTACTCGCTATGGATGAAGTCCCAATGAAAGCGGGGCGAAAAGGCCACGGAAAAATGC
>CANLTI010000243.1 GCA_947494095.1 uncultured Pseudomonadales bacterium | reverse complement strand
GGCTTAAGCGGGAGGTCAAATTGGCGAATAGATTGCAGTGCGGTTTGTTGTTTGACGGCTTTGGCTAAATCAAAGGTGGGGTTAATGCGCTGACGTGCATGGATGCACTAATGCCGCGATGGCAGGAGCCATAGAGCGGCCCTTGATACTGGTATATTCTGAGGCTTCGGGTGTATCAGCGATGCAGGCACGTACAGGATTAAGATCAACATACGCCATCGCGCTTAGCAGCGCTTGTTCTGTAAGCAGAGCTTGCGATTTGAATCGGCTTTCCCACAAAAATATCGGGAATATTTTTGAACAGCTTTAGCTGGCCCGAAG
>CANLTI010000242.1 GCA_947494095.1 uncultured Pseudomonadales bacterium | reverse complement strand
ATGGCCTATGTTGACCTTAATCCTGTACGCGCCTGCATGGCTGATACACCCGAAACCTCAGAATATACCAGCATTAAAGAGCGCATTAACCCCACCTTTGATTTGACCGAAGCGGTTAAGCAACAAACCGCACTGCAATCTATTCGCCAGTTTAACTTGCCGCTTAAGCCATTACTTAACTTTGAAGGTGGCCTTAAAAATACTGAGCAATCAGGCATTATTTTTGGCCTAGCCGATTATATTGATTTAGTCGATTGGACGGGTCGCGCTATTCGTGATGATAAGCGAGGCGCTATAGCCACACACTTACCGCCTATATTGGA
>CANLTI010000241.1 GCA_947494095.1 uncultured Pseudomonadales bacterium | reverse complement strand
TCTTTGATACTGGTATATTCTGAGGCTTCGGGTGTATCAGCCATGCAGGCGCGCACTGGGTTAAGGTCAACATACGCCATCGCGCTTAATAAGGCTTGCTCAGTAAGCAAAGCTTGCGACTTAAAACGACTTTCCCAAAAATGGCCTGTGCAGCTATCCTCTTTATTTGCCTGGCGCGCAATGGGTTCGTTAAGGCATTTCATAAACCAGCTTAAACTTTGCAGCCGCTTTTGATAGCACTCAATACAATCACTCACGGCTTCTCGCTCAGCCTTTGAAAGCTCCTCACCAGCCATATGGCGCTGTACAATCGGCGAGCCTTT
>CANLTI010000240.1 GCA_947494095.1 uncultured Pseudomonadales bacterium | reverse complement strand
CGTTTTCGATCGTTAAAAGCACGCCGTTATCAATACCGGTAATGGTCACGGTATTCGAGGTAATCACCGCGCCTTTGACCACGCCGGTTTGGGCGGTAAAACTAAAGGCGTCAGGCGTAATATCTTGTGCTTGGGTGGTGGCGCTAAAGCCTTGGGCGGTTTCATTCACTGTTACCGTGGCTACGGCCTCTTGCTCAAAACCCGCGGCAGCAGTGAGTTGCACGGTTAAAGTTTGGCCGTTGCTTATGATTGCCGCGCCTGCTTGGTAGGCGCCGCCATCAATGCTGAACAAGCCGTTTTCAACCGAGACAGGCGCAGCATCGTTC
>CANLTI010000239.1 GCA_947494095.1 uncultured Pseudomonadales bacterium | reverse complement strand
CTGCCGGTGACGGTAATCGTCAGATCCGCCGTGCTGGTTTCGCCGTGTTCATCGGTGATTGTGTAAGTGACCGTGACGTCGGCGGTTTCGCCTTCGGCCAGGCTGTTGTGGGATTCATCGGGGTTGAAGACGACTTTGCCGTTTTCAATGGTCACGCTGCCCGCGCCATCGGTGACATTGGCTTCGGTCAGGGTCAAAGTGTCGCCATCGACGTCGCTGTCGTTGGCCAAGACATCAAAGACTGTGGCGCCGGCGCCTTCGAGGGCGGTGCCGGTATCGTTTTGTGCCTCGGGGCCTTCGTTGATATCGGCCACGTTAATGGTAAAG
>CANLTI010000238.1 GCA_947494095.1 uncultured Pseudomonadales bacterium | reverse complement strand
GACCAACGCCGTGGCAGTACGCACTATCATTACGACAATCTTGATCACCTCACTCACGTCAAAGGCCCAAACCCCGAAAGCTTCGTACATGACCCGGCGGGTAATATTCTTGCGATAAACCAAGACGCCCCAATCCAGCAAGGTCAAACCCAAGGCAACCGTTTAGCCTTTCAGGGGGATACTCACTACCGTTACGACACTCAGGGTAACCGTATCGCTCAGGCGCGGGGTAAAGATCAAAAAATCCGAACAGATTACCGCTACAACGCGCTTAACCAATTAACGGATATTAAAACCAACGACAAACAAACCACCTACGCATACGACC
>CANLTI010000237.1 GCA_947494095.1 uncultured Pseudomonadales bacterium | reverse complement strand
GCAGACCATTGAGTCGCTTCTTTGGGGTTGAGTTTGATGACAAGGTGCAGGTGGTTACTCATGACGGCATAGGCGCATATTTCGATAGCGAATATGGAGCTTAATAGCCGAATACGTTGCTCGATCCAGCTGCGCCGATGCTCATAGCTTTTACCGTTGAATTTATCATACCCACACAAAAAACTGCGCCTTACGCAGCGTGTTGTGATGTTGTAAAAAGCGGTATCGTCTATCGAAACCAGTTGCTTGCGCGGTTGCGTCATGTCTGCTTATCCAGTGCTTTATGGTTTAACGTTAGATAAGGCTGGCTGATGAGTCAAATAGCGGTT
>CANLTI010000236.1 GCA_947494095.1 uncultured Pseudomonadales bacterium | reverse complement strand
TTTATAGTTTTTAAAAATTGGTCAACCAAAATATCTTAATATTCGATCAGACGGGATATTAAGATATTTTACCACTTACCGGTCAAATATTGATCAATCACAAACTATTCGCAATACTGTTTAGATAGACAGAAAAGAGATTGAAAAAAGCCATGATGACTGATATCCGCCTGTTGTGCACAACCTCTGCTCTTAATAAAGTTTTTAATAACCCTGAAAAAACCAAACCATCAGCCAAAAGCCACCCGCGTCACCCATTCAAGGCCTTAGAAGGCAGGATGCCGACTAGAGCTACAGGGAAGTACTTGCCGCGTGCCTTGAATGGGTGACGCG
>CANLTI010000235.1 GCA_947494095.1 uncultured Pseudomonadales bacterium | reverse complement strand
GTGGCGGCGGTAAAGGCGGCGCAGATGTGCAGCCTAATAGCTCATCGGCAACGGTGGCTTCTAGTCTTGCTTCACAAACGACTTCGAGCGTTTCTTCACAAACGGCTTCTAGTGCTTCGTTAACGTCTAGTGCTTTAAGTAGCTCGTCCAATGCTTCTGCGAGTGATACCGCTAGCTCTGTGGTCAGTAGCTCGTCGGTTGCGCCTGTTCCAACCCCCGATATTACCCCCGAAGCCTTTAGCTTTACCGCCCAAACTGATGTGGCCAAAGACGCGACTGTGACCTCTAATACCGTGACCATTACCGGTATTAACGATGCTGCGCCTGTCTCGA
>CANLTI010000234.1 GCA_947494095.1 uncultured Pseudomonadales bacterium | reverse complement strand
GCGCGCACTGGGTTAAGATCAACATACGCCATCGCGCTTAACAGCGCTTGTTCTGTAAGCAGAGCTTGCGATTTAAAACGACTTTCCCAAAAATGGCCTGTGCAGTTATCCTCTTTATTTGCCTGGCGCGCAATGGGTTCGTTAAGGCATTTCATAAACCAGCTTAAGCTTTGCAGCCGCTTTTGATAGCACTCAATGCAATCACTCACGGCTTCTCGCTCAGCCTTAGAGAGTTCCTCACCAGCCATATGCCGCTGCACAATCGGTGCGCCTTTAAACAAGCAGCACCAGCGCTCTAAAACTTCTTTGGTAGACCATTGAGTCGCTTCTTTGG
>CANLTI010000233.1 GCA_947494095.1 uncultured Pseudomonadales bacterium | reverse complement strand
AGAAGGTAGAATCACATACTTGTCACCAAGTTTTTGATCTTGATGACATAAAAGCCTGCGTTACGGCCTATTTGGCTGAAGTTAAAACCTGCCCAAACTGCGGCATAAAAAATACCGCAGAGTTCCCAGTCGGCGCAGATCAAAAGACGCAGTACGGCTCGAAGGTCTGCGCTCTCGTTACCTATCTAAATCAATATCAATTAATTCCCTATAAAAGATTGCAGGAGTTAATGTTTGATGTTGTCGGCATTCCGATAAGCCAAGGCAGTATCTACAATATTTTAAACAAGGCCAGCAATAACCTTCACGACTTTGAGATCGAATTAAAAGATCATTTACGTCG
>CANLTI010000232.1 GCA_947494095.1 uncultured Pseudomonadales bacterium | reverse complement strand
ACAGACATAAAATATATTGGTGTTGATGAGGTTGCAAGGGCCAAAGGTCATGATTACATGACCGTAATTTATGACATAGGACAACTACTTGCAAGGACAGGCACTCGTTTTATTGACGCCTGGCCCTTACAAACACAGCATTTTGAGCATGAGTATCAAGGTTTATTAGCCAAACATCGGCAAAGGCCCAAGCGAGCCACCTAAAAACCATCTTCAATAAAACCTTCCAGAATTCCCTAACACTACTCCTGCCCACCACCCCAAAATTCAATTAACTTATTATATTATTTCGAAATTTAAAAGCCAAAAACTCACAGATTTAAGGCAACATAAAAAGCCACCCA
>CANLTI010000231.1 GCA_947494095.1 uncultured Pseudomonadales bacterium | reverse complement strand
TAATTAGGCCATCCCTTTTTGGGCATCCATTCAGTCTTTAAGCTACGAAAGAATCGCTCCATGGGTGCATTATCCCAACAATTTCCTCGTCGACTCATGCTGTGTTTAATCTTGTAGCACTTGAGTTTTTTGCGGTAAGCCTTACTTGTAAAATGGCACCCTTGATCTGAGTGCAGCATAAGATTCTTTGGTTTCCCGCGCGTCCAATAGGCCATCTGGAGCGCCTTAATCGTTAACGCTGAATCAGGGCTATTCGAGAGCGCCCAACCCACAGGGCGACGCGCAAATAAATCTAAAACGACAGCTAAATAAGTCCATTCCTCGCCCGTCCAAATATAGGTCACA
>CANLTI010000230.1 GCA_947494095.1 uncultured Pseudomonadales bacterium | reverse complement strand
GATCAATTCCAGCGCTTGTTTTGCGGAATCAGGCTCTATTTGAAGAGATTTTTCAAAAGTGCGGCGACTATGAGCCCAGCATGTTGCGTGATCAACGGTATGGTGGGTTTTATTCAGCAGGGCCACCGCTTTATCGTAGGCACTATAGCCATCCGTTAATAAAATACCACTAAACCCCGTCAGCTGTTCTACAGCATGCTGATGACCTCGACTGCGCGACCAGGTAAAGACGACCTCGTCTTCTTCGCCATAAATGGGCCAGAAATAGGTTTGTTGCATTTTTCCGTGGCCTTTTCGCCCCGCTTTCATTGGGACTTCATCCATAGCGAGTACTTTACTTTGTAAAA
>CANLTI010000229.1 GCA_947494095.1 uncultured Pseudomonadales bacterium | reverse complement strand
CCCACAAAAATATCGGGAATATTTTTGAACAGCTTTAGCTGGCCCGAAGGGCAAAAGGCAGGAGCCTTTTGTAAAAGTGGCCTGTGCAGTTATCCTCTTTATTAGCTTGGCGTGCAATCGGCTCGTTAAGGCACTTCAAAAAATAGCTGGGACATGCACTCGTTTTAATTCGTTCTGGTTATTAGCCTGATCTTCTTATAATTGATACTCTCAGTGCTATACCCAAAAGCCGCTAAAGCTTAACTGCCTTAGCGGCTTTTTTGTTTATATGAATCTAACTTAGACAGGCATGCCAAAAAGAAAATGACACCAAGCTTTATCGACTATCGTATCGCCACGCCAAAATAA
>CANLTI010000228.1 GCA_947494095.1 uncultured Pseudomonadales bacterium | reverse complement strand
GTGTAGCGTGTCATTATCGTCAATCCATCGCCCTAAGTGTGGGTTAAGTGGTGTGACAACTAGCCTGACACATAGGGTAACAAGCACCGAAAGACACTCTCTACACTCAGACCCAGCCGGCCTGTCGCCGTGACATCTTTACGAATAAGGTCGTCGGCAATCAAGTCTATCCATTCCGGATGGGCATCCAAAATGTCAGACATGGCCTGTAGGCGATAACCAAACTCGTGTTCTGAGTACTTCTCGAATATACTGGCTTGAGCTACGCGGATTTCTCGCATGCTACTAAATCCTCTTGTTTGTTTTGTTTTTGGTCGCAACCTAAACATAACAAATTCAAGAGGCTTTTTT
>CANLTI010000227.1 GCA_947494095.1 uncultured Pseudomonadales bacterium | reverse complement strand
TTTGATGTGATTGCCAACGACAGCGATGTGGATGGCGACGCACTCATTTTAACCCATGCCGAAGTCACCGATGGCGCCGGCAGCGTGACCATTGAAAACGGCCAAGTCGTCTTCAATCCCGATGACAGTCACAACAGCTTGGCCGCAGGCGAAACGGCCGACGTCACAGTGAGCTACACCATTACCGATGGCAACGGTGAAACCAGTACGGCCAATCTCACGATTACCGTGACTGGCAGGAATGATGGCCCAACCGCCGAACTCGCGGGTAATAGTGTCAATGAAAACGCCCAAGCGGGCACGATCGTCGGCGATCTCTCGGCCATCGACCCCGATAACAGCGATACCCACAG
>CANLTI010000226.1 GCA_947494095.1 uncultured Pseudomonadales bacterium | reverse complement strand
TGGATGACTACAGAAGACTATGATTTATTGCCTGATAAGTTAACGGTAAGAGAGTTTACAGTCGGTGACACGGTATACCTCACCACGCTATTAGATGACTCAGTTTACCCAAAGAATGAGCTGGCTGAACTTTACCAAGAACGCTGGAAAGTAGAATTGGACTTTAGAACATTAAAAACCGATTTAAATATGGATATGTTGCGCTGCAAGTCACCAGAAATGGCCGAAAAGGAGATTGCTGTGAGATTTATGGCGTACAACCTGATTCGGGCAAACATTGCAGGAGCAGCCAGCAGGTACGGTAAAGTAGCACGACAAATGAGTTTTAAATCAGCCGTACAAATACTTGATGCAG
>CANLTI010000225.1 GCA_947494095.1 uncultured Pseudomonadales bacterium | reverse complement strand
AAGGGATGGCCTAATTACCTGTCTGCTAAGCATGCGGTGAATGATTATATTTTGCGCTATTACAATTGCATTCGACCTCATAAACATAATGACGGCTTGACGCCGCTCAAAAAAGAACAGCTTTACAAAAAAACTCTAAACTCGTGACCAGATGGGTTGACCACAACAAACCTGGTCGCCACGCCTGCAGGGACAGGCACTATTTTTAATAACCCCCAAGCATAAACACTCAAAGCTAATATCATTTGGTTTTAACGAACTTACCGGCACACACGTTTAAAACCGGCGGGGATTGATTTATCGGGCCCTTATGCGTCGGGAACGCGTATGGAGTGCCCATGGATGGCTTGAACGCGCCAGAGA
>CANLTI010000224.1 GCA_947494095.1 uncultured Pseudomonadales bacterium | reverse complement strand
ACGCGCTGCGTGAGGCGTAGTTTTTTGTGTGGCTATGATAAATTCAATGGCAAAAGCTATGAGCATCGGCGCAGCTGCACTATTCGCTTGCTCCTGCGCTCCTAGCATTAGTACATCCGTGTACGTTGATCGAGCAACGTATTCGGCTATTAAGCTCCATATTCGCTATCGATATCTGCGCCTACGCTGTCATGAGCAACCACCTGCACCTCGTCATCAAACTCAACCCCAAAGAAGCGACTCAATGGTCTGCCGAAGAAGTTTTAGAGCGCTGGCGCTGCTTATTTAGAGGCGCACCGATTGTGCAGCGCTACGCCGGAGGCGAATCACTCACGCCCGTCGAATACGAAGCGGTTGATATTTGTA
>CANLTI010000223.1 GCA_947494095.1 uncultured Pseudomonadales bacterium | reverse complement strand
GCTTCGGTGGTGGCGCTAAAGGTTTCGGTGGTATCGCCCACCGTAATATTGGCCACCGCTTGTTGCTCAAAATCACCGGCGGTGAGTTGCACGGTTAAAGTTTGGCCGTTATTGATAACACCATCGGTGCTCACAAAATCGCCATCGTCAATTTGATACAAACCGTTTTCGATCGTTAAAAGCACACCGTTATCAATACCGGTAATGGTCACGGTATTCGAGGTAATCATCGCGCCTTTGACCACGCCGGTTTGGGCGGTAAAGCTAAAGGCGTCAGGCGTAATATCTTGTGCTTGGGTGGTGGCGCTAAAGGTTTCGGTGGTATCGCCCACCGTAATATTGGCCACCGCTTGTTGCTCAAAATCACCGGCGG
>CANLTI010000222.1 GCA_947494095.1 uncultured Pseudomonadales bacterium | reverse complement strand
CTTTACCATTAACGTGGCCGATATCAACGAAGGCCCCGAGGCACAAAACGATACCGGCACCGCCCTCGAAGGCGCCGACGCCACAGTCTTTGATGTCTTGGCCAACGATACCGATGTGGATGGCGACGCACTCATTTTAACCCATGCCGAAGTCACCGATGGCGCAGGCAGTGTGACCATTGAAAACGGCCAAGTCGTCTTTAACCCCGATGACAGTCACAACAATTTGGCCGCAGGCGAAACCGCCGATGTCACAGTGAGCTACACCATTACCGATGGCAACGGCGAAACCAGTACGGCCAATCTCACGATTACCGTCACCGGCAGTAACGACGGCCCAACCGCTGAGCTTGCCGGCAGCCAAGTCAATGAAAA
>CANLTI010000221.1 GCA_947494095.1 uncultured Pseudomonadales bacterium | reverse complement strand
GAATAACGATTTCATGCTGCCGTGATCGTCGCTATCGTCCTCGCAACCCAGTCAGCAGCGAGGCTGTTAGCGTTAACCAATACCTTCGTCGAACCATCCGCGATGTCCCCTTGTGCGGCTTCGATTGCCACCTAGATATCGAGCTCGCACAAATTGCCACTGACAATGGACGACGCCTAATGGAGGCCTGTGAATTCGTCGATACGGGTAATCGCTATACGCGAAGGTTTTGTCAGTTGGTGAGTGGCCTCTGTCGTCACATGAGCATCAGTACAGTCAGTCGGCATTTAAAGTTACGCTGGGAAACGGTAAAAAATATGGACAAATATTATCTAGAAAATACTTTGCCTGCACTGAATCCTCAAGTACTCACAG
>CANLTI010000220.1 GCA_947494095.1 uncultured Pseudomonadales bacterium | reverse complement strand
CAGCTCGGCCATCGATAAGCCTTGGGCGGACGCATGAATACTATTTAATAGCTGAGTGCTGGCGGATAAGTGTTGAGGGGTAGCTGGCATGATGTTTTGGCGCAATTAAAGTGAGGGTTGGCGCAATTGTGGCGCGTTCAGGCCATCCGTGGGCACTCCATACGCGTTCCCGACGCATAAGGGCCCGAGAACCCCGACGGCTTTAAGCCTGTGTGCCAAGTTTGTTAAAACCAAATGATATTGGTTTTGAGTGTTTATGCTTGGAGGTTATTAAAAATAGTGCCTGTCCCTGCAAGTGTATTGTCTGGCGCGTTCAAGCCATCCATGGGCACTCCATACGCGTTCCCGACGCATAAGGGCCCGAGAAATCAATCCCCGAC
>CANLTI010000219.1 GCA_947494095.1 uncultured Pseudomonadales bacterium | reverse complement strand
ATTGCGTTAGCGTTGAATGATACGGGAGCGGGTGTGGGTGATATCGATACCTTAAGTGTGGATATCGCCGATGACACGAATACCTGGTTTTGGAGCGTTAACGGTGCAGCCGATGGTTCGGTCTTGGATATTGATGCCGACGCGACGAATCAAATTACTTTTAACAGTACACAGCTCGAAGGCTTAACCGGTAATGACGGGACGGGTGCTGACAGCTTTGATATCAATGCAGACTTCACCGGCACGATCAATGGTCGTGGCGGCAATGATACCTTTGATATTGGTGCGAGTGTGTCTGATAGCGACGCGGCGACAGCCGATGTGCAGGGCGGTGACGGAAATGACCAATTCACCGTATCGATGACGGGTTTAACCGCCAGC
>CANLTI010000218.1 GCA_947494095.1 uncultured Pseudomonadales bacterium | reverse complement strand
GTCACAGCCGCTTCGGTGAGACTTAAGATGTCGCCATCCACATCGGTATCGTTAGAAACTACATCGAACGTCGTCGATCCGTCGCCTTCCGTAACATCGCCGATATCGGCCACGGCAACGGGGCCGTCATTACTGCCGGTGACCGTAATCGTCAGATCCGCCGTGCTGGTTTCGCCGTGCTCATCGGTGACCGTGTAAGTGACCGTGACTTCCGCCGTTTCACCTTCGGCCAAACTGTTGTGACTGTCATCGGGGTTGAAGACGACTTTGCCGTTTTCAATCGTGACCGAGCCCGCGCCATCGGTCACTTCGGCGCTGCTTAAGGTGAGATCATCGCCATCGACATCGGTATCGTTGGCCATGACATCAAACGTTGTTGATCC
>CANLTI010000217.1 GCA_947494095.1 uncultured Pseudomonadales bacterium | reverse complement strand
CGTTATGATGCGTTAATCATTACGCGAATATGTGTTTTCTTAATGATATTAGCCTGTGATTGCTGAAAGTGAGTGATTGGAAGTGTCGTTGGCCATATTTTTTTGGGAAGCTTGATTTGGATGTCCTTTCTCGTGTTTCTCGTGTTCTTTCTCGTGCTCGTGCTTGATAGCATTGCCCCTTGTGCACAGAAGCTAAAGCAGCAATGGGTGAAAGGGGCTGGCGCGGCAAAAAGACTGTTTGGTCGTTAACCCTACAAGTTATTGTTCTTCTGTTTTATGTTCTAGCAATATTTTTGCGTGCCTGCCGTTTGTGTATTGGCGTTATGATGCGTTAATCATTACGCGAATATGTGTTTTCTTAATGATATTAGCCTGTGATTGCTGAAAGTGAG
>CANLTI010000216.1 GCA_947494095.1 uncultured Pseudomonadales bacterium | reverse complement strand
TGCACCTTGTCATCAAACTCAACCCCAAAGAAGCGACTCAATGGTCTGCCAAAGAAGTTTTAGAGCGCTGGCGCTGCTTGTTTAAAGGCTCGCCGATTGTACAGCGGCATATAGCAGGTGAGGATCTTTCCAAGGCTGAGCGAGAAGCCGTGAGTGATTGCATTGAGTGCTATCAAAAGCGGCTCCAAAGTTTAAGCTGGTTTATGAAATGCCTCAACGAACCCATTGCACGCCAGGTAAATAAAGAGGATAACTGCACAGGGCATTTTTGGGAAAGTCGTTTTAAGTCGCAAGCTTTGCTTACTGAGCAAGCCTTATTAAGCGCAATGGCGTATGTTGACCTCAACCCAGTGCGTGCCTGCATGGCTGATACACCCGAAACCTCAGAATATAC
>CANLTI010000215.1 GCA_947494095.1 uncultured Pseudomonadales bacterium | reverse complement strand
TTGAGGTCAACATACGTCATTGCGCTTAATAGTGCTTGCTCGGTCAGTAGAGCTTGCGATTTAAATCGACTTTCCCACAAAAATATCGGGAATGTTTTTGAACAGCTTTAGCTGGCCCGTAGGGCAAAAGGCAGGAGCCTTTTGTAAAAATGGCCTGTGCAGTTATCTTCCTTGTTGGCTTGCCTAGCAATTGGTTCGTTAAGGCATTTCATAAACCAGCTTAAACTTTGCAGCCGCTTTTGATAGCACTCAATGCAATCACTCACGGCTTCTCGCTCAGCCTTGGAAAGATCCTCACCAGCCATATGTCGCTGCACAATGGGTGCGCCTTTAAACAGGCAGCGCCAGCGCTCTAAAACTTCTTTGGCAGACCATTGAGTCGCTTCTTTGGGGTTGAG
>CANLTI010000214.1 GCA_947494095.1 uncultured Pseudomonadales bacterium | reverse complement strand
CGCTTTAGCTCAGTTGGTAGAGCAAATGACTGTTAATCATTGGGTCGCTGGTTCGAGTCCAGCAAGCGGAGCCATATACTAAAAAGGCCGTATCGAAAGATACGGCCTTTTTTATTGGGCAAAATAATATTTCGGCTGGCCCACAAAAGTACTAAGCCACGGTGATCAACCCATTTGATCACTACAGAGCTTTTGCTCTAACGCGCTTAGGAATTCTTGCCCTGGGTATGAGTCATTTTTAATTGCCTATCCACTTTTTAATCTGTATACACTGGTCGCTCGCGCACAGCTATACGAGGTGTAGATGGCGTATTGCGAGCAATGCACTTAAGGGACGAGGAAAAAATACATTATCCAATAATACTTGTTTTCTGCTTCCTCTCCTCGACATTATGCTCCTGCA
>CANLTI010000213.1 GCA_947494095.1 uncultured Pseudomonadales bacterium | reverse complement strand
CTGCTGTGACCTTTAGTGGCTTTGATCAGCTCACCGGTGGTACAGAGGCCGATCGCTTTGTCCTGCAAAATACCTTTGCCGGTCGCCTCGATGGGGCGGCGGGTTCCGATGTTTATAGTCTTCAAGTGGCCGATATTGCGTTAGCGTTGAATGATACGGGTGCCGGGGCGACCGATATTGATACCTTAAGTGTGGATATCGCCGATGACACCAATACGTGGTTTTGGAGCGTTAACGGTGAAACCTCGACGTTGGATATTACCGAAGCGGTGACCGGCGATCACATTACCTTTAATGACAGTATTGAAGCCTTAGTGGGTAATAAAGGCACGGGCGCAGGCACCGATGATTTAGCCCTGTCGGATGTTTTTAATATTGATACCACCTTTGCGGGCACGATTAATGG
>CANLTI010000212.1 GCA_947494095.1 uncultured Pseudomonadales bacterium | reverse complement strand
AATAATTTACGGGCCTGCGTCATAAAAAACCTCAAGTATTTAGCTACATCTATCATTTAGGTATAGCCAATAATTGATAGTTCGCATTACCACTTATCGGGTTTTGGATGTCCTATCTTTTCTGTCCAAATCAAGCTTCCCAAAAAAATATGGCCAACGACACTTCCCATCACTCACTTTCAGCAATCACAGGCTAATCTAACATACGAGAATACGAGAAAGGACATCCAAATCAAGCCTCCCAAAAAAAATATGGCCAACTACACTTCCCATCACTCACTTTCAGCAATCACAGGCTAATCTCATTAAGAAAACACACATTCGCGTAATAATTAACGCATCATAACGCCAAAACACAAACGACAGGCAAGCAAAAATATTGCTAGAACATAAAACAGAATAACAATG
>CANLTI010000211.1 GCA_947494095.1 uncultured Pseudomonadales bacterium | reverse complement strand
AATAGCGTGTCATACAGACTCCGTTTTCGCCCCCCAGCGTTAATTTTAGGGGTGACAACTATTCTGACACAGGGGCGAATATCAATTCACGCAGGTGATGTGCGTTGCATAGCGCATGTAAGCTATCATAAGTAAAGTAAACTTTTAGGCCGTCATGAACAGCGACACCTTTAAACTCAGGAAGAATTTCAAAACTATCTATGGCTTCTCGCCCTCGATTTTTATGTGCTTGATATAATGTAAAGCTATTGGTTGATGTCACGTGCAGCCAATGCAATTCTTTCATGATTCGAAAGCCACTCTCATCAAAATGAACAACTGGACTACGACGTAAATGATCTTTTAATTCGATCTCAAAGTCGTGAAGGTTATTGCTGGCCTTGTTTAAAATATTGTAGATACTGCCTTGGCTTA
>CANLTI010000210.1 GCA_947494095.1 uncultured Pseudomonadales bacterium | reverse complement strand
TGTACCGATGTGACCTATATTTGGACGGGCGAGGAATGGACTTATTTAGCTGTCGTTTTAGATTTATTTGCGCGTCGTCCTGTGGGTTGGGCGCTCTCGAACAGCCCTGATTCAGCGTTAACGATTAAGGCGCTCCAGATGGCCTATTGGGCGCGCGGAAAACCAAAGAATCTTATGTTGCACTCAGATCAAGGGTGCCATTTTACAAGCAAGGCCTATCGCAAAAAACTCAAGTGCTACAAGATTAAACACAGCATGAGTCGACGAGGCAATTGCTGGGATAATGCACCGATGGAACGATTCTTTCGTAGCTTAAAGACTGAATGGATGCCCAAAAAGGGATGGCCTAATTACCGGAGTCTTTCAAGCTAGTTGTCATAAAAAAGTTAATCAGTTGTCAATTTTTCAGGGTTCAGCGCTACGCTCTC
>CANLTI010000209.1 GCA_947494095.1 uncultured Pseudomonadales bacterium | reverse complement strand
TCAGACGCTAACCGACCTCTTTAACAATAAGCCATTTATGCCAAGTGACTGCGCATAATGGCTGAGTAGTTACCTTTCATTACGGTATTAAAACGAGTGCCTGTCCCTGCAAGCATTCAAGTGTTTGTTTGATGTGGCATCACCCCGCGTATTGATTTCCCTGGCGCGTTCAAGCCATCCATGGGCACTCCATACGCGTTCCCGACGCATAAGGGCCCGAGAAATCAATCCCCGTCGGTTTTAAACGTGCGTATCTGTAAGTTTGTTAAAACCAAATGATATTAGTTTTGAGTGTTTATACTTGGAAGTTAAAACGAGTGCCTGTCCTTGCAGTTGCGCTTGCAGGTGTTCGTTGACCAAGGCTCTTCTCCGCTTTAATGAGGTGGCTTAGAGGGCGGAATAGAACATGGATTGCTCATCAGGCATCGAGGACTGC
>CANLTI010000208.1 GCA_947494095.1 uncultured Pseudomonadales bacterium | reverse complement strand
GATGACTTTAATAAAGTAAATGACTCATTAGCACCCAACGCCGGTATCTCGCAATAGTGACTAATAAAGTAAAGGGTTCCACCCGCCTACCCTACGCCACCGTTACCACGCAGCGCTACATTATCGCCACATACGCATGGCTGACCCAAGCATTCCTCAACCCCATCCAGCGTGCACAGGATGACTTTAATAAAGTAAATGACTCATTAGCACCCAACGCCGGTATCTCGCAATAGTGACTAATAAAGTAAAGGGTTCCACCCGCCTACCTACGCCACCGTTACTGCACCAGCGCTACATTATCGCCACATACACATGGCTGACCCAAGCATTCCTCAACCCCATCCAGCATTGCAGACGATGACTTTAATAAAGTAAATGACTCATTAGCACCCAACGCCGGTATCTCGCAATAGTGACTAATAAAGTAAAGGGTT
>CANLTI010000207.1 GCA_947494095.1 uncultured Pseudomonadales bacterium | reverse complement strand
CTAAAGGCTTCGGGGGTAATATCTTGTGCTTCGGTGGTGGCCACAAAGGTAAGCGAGGTAGCGCCGAGCGTTAAGGTGGCTACAGCACTTTGAGAAAACTCGGCCGCCATAACCTGCAAGGTTAACGTTTGGCCATTATTAATCATGCCCGGTGTGCTCACAAAACCGGTGTCATCTACGCTGTATAAGCCGTTTTGAATACTCAGCGACACGCCGTTATCTATCCCGGTAATGGTCACGGTATTAGACGTAATCATTGCACCTTGGGTCACACCATTTTGCGGGGTAAAAGCAAAGCTTGCGGGGGTAATATCTTGCTGGCGCGTGGTGGCGCTAAAGCTTACCGTTTGCGTACCGACCGTTAGCATAGCCGTGCTTGTTGCGCCAAACCCAGTGGCCGAGGTCACTTGTACCGTAAGGCTTTGGCCGGCGCTAATG
>CANLTI010000206.1 GCA_947494095.1 uncultured Pseudomonadales bacterium | reverse complement strand
TGCATTAAGTTTATACGCGTTTAGTATTAATGCGGCTGAATCAAGCGATGGTGTAATTAATAAGATTTACATTACAAAAGGCGTGGCTGATAGGGGCGCATGTATTAAAATGACGCCAGCTATAGTCAGTAGCAGTGGGTGGGCATGTTTGTACGGTAAAAGTAGTAATCATGCCTACCAAGAAATGACGTCGTTGCTATTGACCGCTTATGCCTCAAAAGCCACGTGCAGAGTTTTTTGGGATACCGAAGTGACGCCACCTGGTCATGCCGATATAAAAACTATTGAATGTTTTTAAGTTAAAAGCCAATAAAATCAAGTGCAGCTACAGCGTTTGGTTTGATGGGTGCTTTATCTTTTAGATTTAGGTATAAATCTAATTTTTTACCACTAATGAAAGACTATTTTATGAAGAATATATTAGTAGTATCGTTACTTTTTTTT
>CANLTI010000205.1 GCA_947494095.1 uncultured Pseudomonadales bacterium | reverse complement strand
AGATAAAGCCCTAGCGGAGACCACTGCGTTACTGGTACTCAGAAAAAAGTTCAATGCGATCTACGGTTTGGACGAGGCGCTTTGACGTCCGTAGATCAACGTAAAGAAATTATGGGTCATTTACAAGAAGCCATCTCCCAGGGCGCGCGCTTACATAAGGCTTGCGAAACAATCAGCTTAAGCACTCGCACCTACTACCGGTGGCTTAAAAGTTCAGGGGATTTACGGCCACAGATTAAGCGTGCGGCACCGCCGAATAAATTAAATGACGATGAGCGAAACAGCATTATTGCGCACTGTAACGACCCTGAGTTTAGTGCGCTTGCGCCCACACAAATAGTGCCTAAATTAGCCGATAAAGGCCTTTATTTAGGGTCTGAATCTACTTTTTATCGCGTATTAAAAGAGCATAATCAGCTTGCGCATAGAGGGCAGTCAAAAGCGAA
>CANLTI010000204.1 GCA_947494095.1 uncultured Pseudomonadales bacterium | reverse complement strand
TCACTTAATTATCACTCAGGGCTATAACGGCGGGTGAATATTAAACAAATTGGCTAACTATTACTAGGAGGCCCTGGTGTCGTGGCCGTAAATGTGGCAGCCATCGAGGAGTCTATAAGCGTAGGCTTTGTGCGCATATAAACCGCGATGACTAAAACCCTCTGTAACTTCGCTTTGGTGAAATGGACTTTTGTGAATGTACTCTGCTGTATTACATCGCTCAGGTAAAACGAGTATATGGCCAATAAGCTATTGATGAGTTATGTCGTTGGTATTCAAAAAACCTTGCAGCTGAAAATTCATTAGGCCACAACTGCGATGGCACTGAATGGGTGCTATGTATTTTTGCACATAACCCAGTACTTGCCGAGCCTTAGGGACGAGGAAAAAATACATTATCCAATAATACTTGTTTTCTGCTTCCTCTCCTCGACATTATGCTCCTGC
>CANLTI010000203.1 GCA_947494095.1 uncultured Pseudomonadales bacterium | reverse complement strand
CTTTGATTGTGCTCTCAGTGAAATAGCCTTGATATGGCATGCATTAACATTAGTGATTCGCAATTTGGCCAATTGAGAATACATGACCGAAGGGGGGGGGGGGGATTTATAAAAACTTGAAACAAATGGCACGTAAAAGCACATATTTTTGAAAGAGTTCTGGCAAACTGCGCGGACTAAATAAATCATATGCACAGTAACCTAAATATAGCCGACAAAGTCAATTTACGTTACCCTGAACTTTTATAGGACTGCGAGTACTTCATTATTTACCCGCTGCAAAGTTAATCAGCTTTCAAAAGGAGACGCTAATGTCAAACGTAAATTCAAAAGAACTGTCTGCAGCATTATCCAAAAATAGTCACTCACTGGTTGTACCCCTATGTGTCAGGCTAGTTGTCACACCACTTAACCCACACTTAGGGCGATGGATTGACGATAATGACACGCTA
>CANLTI010000202.1 GCA_947494095.1 uncultured Pseudomonadales bacterium | reverse complement strand
AACGAAGAAGCTCGCATTATTGTGTTTAACTTGCCAAGCATTGGCAGTCGCTGTATTAATACCGTAGAGCAGTTGCAAATACAGCGTATTTCGACGGGTGCTTTTATCGTGACCAGCACCGCAGTTAGCGCCCCGCTCGAATACCATTTTCATGCACAATACAGTAATACCACGTTATGCCTTAGCCTTATTCAAGATGTACACGGCAACTATTACCAGTTGCATTACCGTCATCATCTACTGCACCGCATTGAGGCCGGTCATGGCGACCAATGGTGTTTGGACTATAACGCGCACAATACAATTCAGGCTATTCGTTGGTTGCGTGCAGGTGGTCATCAAAAAACACTGGTGCAATATACGTATGATGACAATCACGATTTAGTGAGCGCCACCGACCCCAATGGCGAGCGTGAGCACTACAGCTACCAACACCACTTATTAAAAAAACGTA
>CANLTI010000201.1 GCA_947494095.1 uncultured Pseudomonadales bacterium | reverse complement strand
ATGACGCAACCTCGCAAGCAACTGGTTTCGATAGACGATACCGCTTTTTACAACATCACTACACGTTGTGTGAGGCGTAGTTTTTTGTGCGGGTATGATAAATTCAACGATAAAAGCTACGAGCATAGACGCAACTGGATCGAGCAACGTATACGATTATTAAGCTCCATATTTGCCATCGAAATCTGCGCTTATGCCGTCATGAGTAACCACCTACACCTCGTCATCAAACTCAACCCCAAAGAAGCGACTCAATGGTCTGCCAATGAAGTGTTAGAGCGCTGGTGCTGCTTGTTTAAAGGTGCGCCGATTGTGCAGCGCCATATGGCTGGTGAGGAGCTCTCCAAGGCTGAGCGAGAAGCCGTGAGTGATTGCATTGAGTGTTATCAAAAGCGACTGCAAAGCTTAAGCTGCACTGGAATAGTTCTCCTGATATTCCAGCATTAGTGCATCCATGCACG
>CANLTI010000200.1 GCA_947494095.1 uncultured Pseudomonadales bacterium | reverse complement strand
ATAAGCCGGTTAGTGATAATATTCAGAAAGCCGGTTAAATTGTAAGCAAACAGTGACAACTATCTTGAAAAACACCGTCTTCAACGATACGCTGTTTAGCATAGGCTTTAGCTGATTCGGTTAGTTTTCTGATTAAGTAAACAAAAGCAGCAACAAGGTTATCGTTCGTTTCTCGGTACCTGAAGAACAAATAACAAACGAGATATAAAATGGTTTGGCTATCTGCGTGTCTTCTGAGTTTATAAACGGATTTGTGCTTAACCAGTGAGGCATAGTATTCAAGGTTCTTAGGTGACAATTCAAGCTCTGCAATTAATGATTTAATTTCAGGATAAAGTGACCGTATAATTTTATGCGTCTTCAGCTCTTGCGTGATTTGGCTGGTTGAAAAGTGTAACTACTCAGCCATTATGCGCAGTCACTTGGCATAAATGGCTTATTGTTAAAGAGGTCGGTTAGCGTCTGAA
>CANLTI010000199.1 GCA_947494095.1 uncultured Pseudomonadales bacterium | reverse complement strand
TATAAGCGCTCCCGGCGCTTAAATGCCCAGAAAATAATCCATCAGCACCCTATCAGGTGAGGTTTGTCAGCCGAGCTAATAGTTACAATATTTTTTATAGTATCTTTTAGTTGTGCCCTCAAAAGCACTCATTTTTGGTGAGCTTGACGTTCGCATTAATTTTTTAAGTAAGGGTATATAATGAAAAAAATCATAACCGTAGCTATTATTATCTTTTTATCCAGTCACGTAGTTGCCGATCAATATTAAATTTCTGAAAAAGTTAAAATGGTTAGGCTACATCAATATTTGCCGAATCAAGGGTGGGATGAAAATATATGGTTTTGCCTGGATTCAACTGAAGTCAAGGGGAGTTGCGGCACAACATCTTCCTGCGGAGGGAGGATGGGGTTGGCAATTAATAGTAACTACTCAGCCATTATGCGCAGTCACTTGGCATAAATGGCTTATTGTTAAAGAGGTCGGTTAGCGT
>CANLTI010000198.1 GCA_947494095.1 uncultured Pseudomonadales bacterium | reverse complement strand
GGCTCTTCTCCGCTTTAGTGAGGTGAAAAGAGATGCTAAGACCCGCCATATACGTTGAAATGTAAGGTTCTCACGCCACTACACTTAAACGAATATATGAGCCTTAACATCTCCAGCAAAATTTTGAGCCTTCCAGGTCAACGTGTCAAACACGTTCAGCATGATTTGGCCCAGCAAAGATTGACGATACTGTGTGAGCGAGACCGTCGCTATAAACCGGTTGACCCCTCAAATAATAAGCCCGCCAGCATTAATCGATACTTACGCAGAACTATTCGCGACGTCCCTTTATGTGGCTTTGAATGTTATTTGGACATCGAGCTTGCACAAGTCGTGACGGCCTGTGGCAGGCGCTTAATGGAAGCTTGCGAATTTGTTGATACCGGCAATCGCTATACGCAAAGATTTTGCCAATTGGTGAGCGGATTGTGTCGCCATATGAGTATCAGCACGGTAAGCCGTCACCTAAAATT
>CANLTI010000197.1 GCA_947494095.1 uncultured Pseudomonadales bacterium | reverse complement strand
TTATCACTAACCGGCTTATCAGGATTAAGGGTCACCGCCTCGATAGGGTTGCAGTTTCTGGTTGATCTAGACCATCGCTCCGGTTTTTTTTGCTTCGCCGCTTCAAGCACCTTCTTGCGCTCGGCTAAAATAGCACCATCTTTACCTGCATGACGCTCTGCCGGCGTGACGAAATTGATCTTGCTGTGCTTGTGTTCGTTGTTGTACCAGCCGACAAAATTTTGCACCCAGTCGCGTGCTTTTTCCAAGTCTTCAAATCCTGATGATGGCCATTCAGTGCTGTATTTCAGTGTCCTAAACAAAGCTTCTGAATAAGGGTTATCATTGCTAACGCGTGGTCGACTATATGATGACATGACACCCAAGTTTTCAAGTTTTGCCTTCATGGTATACGCCTTCATTGGCGCACCATTATCCGAGTGCAGCACCAGGGGTTCTGGTGTATTCCAGCGCGGCTCTTTCAGTAAACAATGCTG
>CANLTI010000196.1 GCA_947494095.1 uncultured Pseudomonadales bacterium | reverse complement strand
CATAATCAATTGATGCGCCATCTTTAACCACCAACTGGCCGTCGACCACTTCAAAGGGGCTGTCGGTATCGACCACCACGTAGCTGTGGGTATCGCTGTTATCGGGGTCAATCGCCGAGAGATCACCGACGATCGTGCCCGCTTGGGCGTTTTCATTGACACTATTACCGGCGAGTTCGGCAGTTGGGCCGTCGTTGCTACCGGCCACGGTAATCGTGAGATTGGCCGTGCTGGTTTCGCCATTGCCATCGGTGATGGTGTAGCTCACTGTGACGTCGGCGGTTTCGCCTGCGGCCAAATTGTTGTGACTGTCATCGGGGTTGAAGATGACTTGGCCGCTTTCAATGGTCACGCTGCCTGCGCCATCGGTGACTTCGGCATGGGTTAAAATGAGTGCGTCACCATCCACATCGCTGTCGTTGGCGATCACATCAAAGGCTTTGGCGCCGGCGCCTTCGAGCGCGGTGCCGGTATCGTT
>CANLTI010000195.1 GCA_947494095.1 uncultured Pseudomonadales bacterium | reverse complement strand
ACCCTTTTAACTGGATAAATTTACGAGACCCATATTCTGGTTGTTATTTGGACAGTTTATGGCTGAGTAGTTACAATTAATAACTCTAATAGCGTATAGCCGGATAATATTTTTTTCATAAGTGTATTTATAGCACAGCTATCATATGAAAATTTTATGATAAAGATAAGTGGTTGGCGTTGATCAACCAGTGAATACATAGTGTGATAATAAAATTTTTATTTAAATATTATAAATATTTTTTAGTCGCCACCCCTAAAATAGTGACATATCTATTACTTTAATGCGCATAATGAAATACACCTTGCAGTGGAGTGACAAGGCAATTTAAAGTGCCTTTAATGATATTTTTGTCCATTCTATATAAGCGATTTTCAGTTGAATAGAGGCGGGTATCAATACTTGCGTGATAAGGGGCGAGGAAAAAATACATGATCCAATAATACGTGTTTTCTACTTCCTCTGCTGTGTTGCTCAAAGCGTTAC
>CANLTI010000194.1 GCA_947494095.1 uncultured Pseudomonadales bacterium | reverse complement strand
TGTAGCGTGTCATTATCGTCAATCCATCGCCCTAAGTGTGGGTTAAGTGGTGTGACAACTAGCCTGACACATAGGGTTATTATTGCGCACCAGCGCAGTCCCGTCTCCACAGCGCTTCGTGTCTCTCGCATTTCAATATTCAATAATAATCTCATAAGGGGAATAAATGGATCTCTCAAGTTCTCAAATACATCTCTATGTACATGCCACAACCTTTTGACTCCGGAGGCCCTCCAAGCCCTAACCAAATCGGGCGCTTCTGTATTGGCTTCGGCGGGCGTTAAACCCCTCGCCGACCTCAAATTTTTATTTCGAAGCTGTCTGCTATGCCAGTTCTCAGGGTCTGCGAACCCCTACGGCCTGCACATTTCTCTGTGTACGCTTCACTTGTATTGTTCGGGCCTTGGAATAAAGGAAGAAAGGACATCCAAATCAAGCTTCCCAAAAAAATATGGCCAACGACAACTCCCATCACTCACTTTCAGCAATC
>CANLTI010000193.1 GCA_947494095.1 uncultured Pseudomonadales bacterium | reverse complement strand
CCCATGGATGGCTTGAACGCGCCAGAGAAATCTATACGCGGCGGTGCCACATCAAAGTACGAAACACAATCATGAGGACATATTGCCCCATCAGGCAAAAGCCGCCGGGTCATCCGTTCAGCAGGCCCTTGCAAGGGCAGGCACTCATTTCGGCACTCGTTTTAGTACTCTCGTTTTAATAACCTCCAAGCATAAACACTCAAAAATCATATCATTTGGTTTTAACAAGCTGACGGATACGCACGTTTAAAAAGGGGATTGATTTCTCAGGCCCTTACGTGTCGGGAACGCGTATGGAGTGTCCATGGATGGCTTGAACGCGCCAGAGAAATCTATACGTGGCGGTGCCACATCAAAGTACGAAACACAATCATGAGGACATATTGCCCCATCAGGCAAAAGCCGCCGGGTCATCCCTTCAGCAGGCCCTTGCAAGGGCAGGCACTCATTTCGGCACTCGTTTTAGTACTCTCGTTTTAATAACCTCCAAGCAT
>CANLTI010000192.1 GCA_947494095.1 uncultured Pseudomonadales bacterium | reverse complement strand
GACAGAACGGGCGTTAGTGTGGCCTGAGTTCCAGCTAATAAACTGTTATTTCTTCATTATATTCAACCAAGGAGTAAGCTGAAATGCTTTCAGATCAGGATAAGAAAGAGTTAAAGCAACAAATAAAGTCGAATCAACATGAGGTTTTTGTGGTTTCGATTGAGGAAATGGATGCCATCGTAAAATCCTCGTCAAAAGGAAACTTGCCGCATATCAAGAATACGTGGCAAAAATTGAAGGGGAAAGCGGAAGTCGGAGTAAGCTATTACGCCTCAGCAGATGATCTTAGAACCCTAAGCAAACTCGTCGGCGATCTTGGCGGGTTTGCTACCAAGGCCTATGTCAAGAGTTATGGTGGAAAGCCGCATATCATCCTAAAGGGGCACTCAGGGTTACGGCGTGTTCTGACTGGCACCAAATACGGCATAAAGAATCCTAAAATTATCACCATGGGGCTAGGCAAAGCAGGGGCAATACACGCTGTAAAGTCTGGT
>CANLTI010000191.1 GCA_947494095.1 uncultured Pseudomonadales bacterium | reverse complement strand
TACACCGTCCAGCGGTAGATTGTGCACCATTGGCAGGTCCGCTAACTGCTTCTTCCAGTAGCCTAACTGCTCTGCCAGCACCTCGCCTTGTAACCAGTTCCGCTGCCAGAATGCGTAGTCACCATACTGCACCTTCAGCTCCGGCAAGTTCGCGGCCCTTCCTTCAACCCCCGCGCTATACAATTCACTGAGCTCTTCCACCAAGATCCCCAGCGACCACCCGTCTGACGCAATGTGGTGCATCGTCACCAGTACCACATGCTCCTGTGCTCCCAGCTTTAATACCTTCACCCGCAACATCACGTCCCGACTTAAGTCGAAACCCCGGCTACTCTCCGCTTCCAGCGCCGCGGATACCCGCGACGCCTGCTCTGCCGCTGACAAGGCTGAGTAGTCCAACTGCTCTATCACCAGCGGCTGCGCTGCCATCACCACCTGGTACGCTTCCCCTTCCGGATCACTCGCAAAACATGTTCGCAGAACTTCATGGCGCGCA
>CANLTI010000190.1 GCA_947494095.1 uncultured Pseudomonadales bacterium | reverse complement strand
TAAAGCTGTTCAAAAATATTCCCGATATTTTTGTGGGAAAGCCGATTCAAATCGCAAGCTCTACTGACCGAGCAAGCACTGTTAAGCGCAATGGCGTATGTTGACCTCAACCCAGTGCGCGCCTGCATGGCTGATACACCGGAAGCTTCAGAATATACCAGCATCAAGGGCCGCTCTATGGCTCCTGCCATCACGGCATTAGTGCATCCATGCACGTCAGCGTATTAATCCTAGCTTTAATTTAGCCGAAGCCGTTAAACAACAAACCGCACAGCAATCTATTCGCCAGTTTAACTTACCACTCAAGCCATTGCTTAACTTTGAAGGCAGCCTTAAAAACACTGAACAATCAGGGATTATTTTTGGCCTCGCCGATTATATTGATTTAGTCGATTGGACGGGTCGTGCCATTCGTGATGATAAGCGAGGCGCAATCTGCGAGCACTTACCACCTATATTAGAGCGCTTAAATATCGATATTGACGCTTGGCTCTTACA
>CANLTI010000189.1 GCA_947494095.1 uncultured Pseudomonadales bacterium | reverse complement strand
GTAACTACTCAGCCATTATGCGCAGTCACTTGGCATAAATGGCTTATTGTTAAAGAGGTCGGTTAGCGTCTGAATGGGATTCATTGAGTTTTTTCTTCCCGATAGAATATAGCTTCTTATCCTGCAAAATATTTCTGCGCCTTTAAATGATCGAAAACAACCTGATATCTTCTGTTTACATTTGTTCATGCGAAAATCTCTTTCCGCTAGATTATTATCAAATGGCACTCGAAAATCATCAATATAAAGCAGGGTTTCCTTTTTGTATTTAACCAAGCGGTCATGAAGGTTCTTTATTTTGTGTTGCTTACTACTCCCTGGCTCCACCTCTAAAACAGGGATCTCAGTAATGCCATTGCGTAATATTCGACTGTAACGGTTTTTGTAATACAGGACCCTAAGCGTCGGTAAATATTTTTCTCCTTTCGCGACGTAAGTTTCGACCTCATTTTTTGCATCAACAAGGCAGTGGATAAGTTTATCGGCCCAATCCTGATC
>CANLTI010000188.1 GCA_947494095.1 uncultured Pseudomonadales bacterium | reverse complement strand
TAGGGGAACCTGGGGCTGGATCACCTCCTTAAACGATAGCTTCTATTACATAAGTGCTCACACGCATTGCTTGATCTGGATTAGCAGTGAAAGGCCAAATGGCCTTGAAAATAGGCCTGTAGCTCAGCTGGTTAGAGCGCACCCCTGATAAGGGTGAGGTCGGCAGTTCAAGTCTGCCCAGGCCTACCAATTTTCAAATCCATTGGTTTAAAAAAATGGGGCTATAGCTCAGCTGGGAGAGCGCCTGGTTTGCATCCAGGAGGTCTGCGGTTCGATCCCGCATAGCTCCACCATTTTTTCTGCTGTAACAAAGTTGTTAAAAATCAGAAAATTAAATGTTTGTGCAAAAAAGCACATTTCTTAATAAGCATTTAACTTTCTGATTTTTTTATCGCTAAAATTTATCGGTGTAGCAATACAGCGGTGATTAAAGCGACAGAAACAACAGACTAATAATGAACAAACCAACGCCCAAGCGGCTCGGTGTTTTTTAACAAGACGGAT
>CANLTI010000187.1 GCA_947494095.1 uncultured Pseudomonadales bacterium | reverse complement strand
ATGCTGTATTGAGTCAATTGCTACCACCCTACAATATGTCGGTAGCCCAGGTTGCTCAAAAAGAAGGCATTGCACCAGGAACCCTTTATAATTGGCGCGATAAAGCCAAAAAATTAGGATTGCCTGTGCCCGGAAAAACAACAACTTCAGAACATTGGTCAGCAGAAGCAAAGCTCGCTGTCGTTATTGAAACGGGAGCCATGAACGCTTCAGAACTCGGTGAATACGGCCGAGCAAAGGGCCTTTTTGTTGAACAGATCGAGCGCTGGAAAGAAGACTGCCTGGCGGGCTTTCAAACCACAAAAGAGCAGGAAAAGCTGGCATTAAAACAAGCCAAAGCGGATAAAGACGAGATCAAGACTCTCAAGAAAGAATTGCGTAAAAAAGATGCCGCGCTAGCAGAAACTGCTGCGCTATTGGTGCTTAGAAAAAAGCTGAATGCGCTCTGGGAGGACGACTGCGAGGCTCAATGACCTCGACCTCAGAGCGCAAGCATCTTATCAGTTTAATTAG
>CANLTI010000186.1 GCA_947494095.1 uncultured Pseudomonadales bacterium | reverse complement strand
GCGCCCCTTCGAGCGCCTTGCCGAGAAAACAGAACTCTACGTCTAATTGGACAAACTATTATTGCCTCGCCCCTTATGAATTCTCTCATGAGAGAATTCATAAGGCTGTATTAAGGCATGCAAGCCAATAAGCTCAATACTTTTTGTGTGAGATATAGGTATAGATAAAGACTTATGCTTAGGGTGTCACCGCTGTAGCGTCACCGTCGCAGCATTATTGTGTCACGTGACACAATAATGCTGTTAATCACCGCTATAGATAATAGCCGAGCTACAAAGTACAAGAGGAAGAGAAAGAGAAAGATATACATTACCCAACAATACGTGTTGTGAGTAATAGAAGGTAACAGCAGGCGTAAAATGATAGCAATACTCAAAGCTAAAAGCTCATTCTCTCATGAGAGAATGAGCTTTTACATTCAATAAATTTTATAACTATTCAAAGGGGCCGTAATTGGGCGCTAATGAATCATTTTCTGGGCCGCTCAAGCCATCCATGGTCGCTATATAAGCGCTCCCG
>CANLTI010000185.1 GCA_947494095.1 uncultured Pseudomonadales bacterium | reverse complement strand
AAGATACCTCACGTATCGACAGCAAAGCTATTGGCGAAAGCAAAACTGATCAAAAAATCACCTTGAAAGGGCTGGTCGGTTCAATGTATCACCAAAAACGAGAGGAAGGTCTGGCGCTCAACTGTTAAAGCTAGCGATATCAGATGGTCATGAGCCCTTAGTTTCAAAGGTTGCAAGTGAAGGAGAGCAAAGGTGCATCAGTATTGCTTGCTTTCTTGCTGAAATGTTAGCCGATAAAAGAAAATCAGCTGTAGTATTTGATGATCCAGTTAATTCTCTTAGTCATCAATGGAGCCATAAGGTGGCAAAGAGACTTGTTGAAGAATCCCTTGAAAGGCAAGTGGTAGTCTTAACGCATGATATAGTTTTCTATAAGCTTTTACTCGAAGAAATAGAAAATACGGGCGGTACAGAATTAAATGAGATTTGCCTTGAAAGAAGTAGGAAAAAAAGATAGGACATCCAAAACCCGATAAGCGGTAATGCAAACTCTCAGTTATTGGCTATACCTAAATGATAGATGTAGC
>CANLTI010000184.1 GCA_947494095.1 uncultured Pseudomonadales bacterium | reverse complement strand
AAGCCGGTTAGTGATAATATTCAGAAAGCCGGTTAAATTGTAAGCAAACAGTGACAACTATCTTGAAAAACACCGCAAGCCTCAACGTGTATTCATGGCTGGCCTGTTCGCGAACACTTACAGAGACAGGCACTCTTTTTAATAACCTACAAGCATAAACACTCAAGGCTAATATCATTTGGTTTTAACAAACTAAGCACTCGCAAGGACAGGCACTCGCTTTAGAAAGGCTTAAACATAGACGCAAAAAAAATCTTAGATGAAGGCGGTACAAATATAAAATTAATGCAAAAAGGGTATGCTCCTATAGGTGCAGATGGATATCGAATTGAGGTACATCATTTACTTGGTAAAGAACCCGGGCCTGTTGTCGAAATAGAAAGAACACTTCATCAAAAAGAAACAAAAATATTGCATCATATGATTGAAGATAGCTTTAGGAAGAATAAAGGAAAAAGGAAAAAGGAAAAAGGAAAAAGGAAAAAGGAAATCATGGAGTCGTTTCAGAGCAAATTATTGGAAACGAAGAGCTGAAATATCAAATAATATTTAAACAT
>CANLTI010000183.1 GCA_947494095.1 uncultured Pseudomonadales bacterium | reverse complement strand
TCTGTACCTATATGCACATGATTCAGTACACCTAAGCTAATCCAGCCACCACCATTGCTTTGCGCATCGACCGCCCACGAGCCATTTACACAACCTAAAAGCAACCCTACCATCATCACTAATTTTTTCATTTTCAGTCCTTTATTAAGCAATAATATAGACACAACAATTTATTGTAAGCGCATAATTTTACGATAAATTGCTGGATTGGTATCCCACGCCTCACAGCCGTTTTGGTGGTTATAAGATATAGTCACCAAAGAGCCCGTTGTTTTAGCAGCCAGTAAATAAGCATACATCCTTGCCCGCCCTTCAGCCGATATAGATTGGCTAATAACAAAATCTGACTTGTTTAAGCATGCCGTAACATCGGTACCAGCCTTATCAAGCGTAACTATAATTGTGTCATGGTCAGCATAAGTAATTAATCGCGTTACCTTGCCTTTAGTATCTAACCAAACTGCATTCGCCATAGATGTAAAAAAAAAGTAACGATACTACTAATATATTCTTCATAAAATAGTCTTTCATTAGTGGTAAAAAATTAGATTTATACC
>CANLTI010000182.1 GCA_947494095.1 uncultured Pseudomonadales bacterium | reverse complement strand
TTGTCATACCAAAAGGAAGGGCTGCCGAGAATATATGTATCGAACAGTTCTGGTTTTTCTAACAGCATATAGGCGCCAAGTAAACCACCAAAGGAGTGTCCGATAAAGACCTTTTGCTGGCCTTTGACGCGGTATTTTTGGGAAATCAAGGGTAATACCTGAGTGCCGATAAATTCAATAAAATCTTTTGCTTTGCCAGAGTATTGTTGGGCTTTACGCGAATGACCGCCTCGTTCGTTTGGCGCAAAGGTCGGTGTATAGTCGCGAGTGCGGCTGATCGTGGGGTGGATGCCCTTTGAATAGGAGATACCAACAAGTATTGCATCTTTGGTGTCGACGTTAGCCATCAATGCCACTACGCCACTGGCAATAGGAAAGGAGTAGCCAGTATCATTTAAGATCACCAGGGGATAGGATTTTTTTTCCGTAGCGTAGTTATGGGGTAGGCGAACATAGAGTTCGTAGTCCTGTTGGTTGGTTTTTGAGGTTAGTGCCAGCGTTTCGGTATTGTTAATTATGTATTCGTTACTCTCACTGGCAGATGCCAGGGCGGACAGGCAAAG
>CANLTI010000181.1 GCA_947494095.1 uncultured Pseudomonadales bacterium | reverse complement strand
CGCGATGCGATGGGCCGCGAGTTACAACGTGATTTAAGTAATCAGTTAAGCACACAGCAAAACTACGACCCGCAAGGTCGCTTACAGCGCCAAACCACGTTCAAAAACACAGCCGCTGCCCAAGCTCCATCTATTAGCCAGCGCAGCTACCAATATAACGCCCACGGCCAACTCGCCCAGATTGACGACCAACGCCGTGGCAGTACGCACTATCATTATGACAATCTCGATCGCCTCACTCACGTCAAAGGCCCAAACCCCGAGAGCTTTGTACACGACCCGGCGGGCAATATATTATCATCCAATAGCGACGCTCCAATACAGCAGGCTCAGCCTACCAATCAAGTGCGCGGTAATCGCTTAGCGTTTCAAGGCGACACCCACTACCGTTACGATGCTCAAGGTAACCGTATTGCCCAAGCCCGTGGTAAAGGCCAAAAAATCCGAACAGATTACCGCTACAACGCGCTTAACCAATTAACTGATGTACGGCACAAAGACACCCAAACCACCTACGCATACGACCCATTAGGCCGGCGAATTTCCAAGGCGGATACAGATAAGCGCACTGATTTTTTGTG
>CANLTI010000180.1 GCA_947494095.1 uncultured Pseudomonadales bacterium | reverse complement strand
ACTGGATAAGCAGACATGACGCAACCTCGCAAGCAACTGGTTTCGATAGACGATACCGCTTTTTACAACATCACAACGCGCTGCGTAAGGCGTAGTTTTTTGTGTGGCTACGACAAATTTAATGGTAAAAGCTACGAACATCGACGCAGCTGCACTATTCGCTTGCTCCTGTGCTCCTAGCATTAGTACATCCGTGTACGTTGATCGAGCAGCGCATACGGATATTAAGCTCCATATTCGCTATCGATATCTGCGCCTACGCCGTCATGAGTAACCATCTGCACCTCGTCATCAAACTCAACCCCGCAGAAGCGACTCAATGGTCTACCAAAGAAGTTTTAGAGCGCTGGTGCTGCTTGTTCAAAGGCTCGCCGATTGTACAGCGGCATATAGCTGGTGAGGAGCTCTCCAAGGCTGAGCGAGAAGCTGTGAGTGATTGTATTGATTGCTATCAAAAGCGACTGCAAAGCTTAAGCTGGTTTATGAAATGCCTCAACGAGCCGATTGCTAGACAAGCCAATAAAGAGGATAACTGCACAGGGCACTTCTACAAAAGGCTCCTGCCTTTTGCCCTTCGGGCCAGCTAAAGCTGTTCAAAAATATT
>CANLTI010000179.1 GCA_947494095.1 uncultured Pseudomonadales bacterium | reverse complement strand
CCGTTCAGACGCTAACCGATCTCTTTAACAATAAGCCATTTATGCCAAGTGACTGCGCATAATGGCTGAGTAGTTACACAAAAACTAAGCTGATTAATAAATTATTAAAATATACAGGGTTTACAGCATACCAAAGTAAGTTAGATAAAGAGCCGCTATTAAAAAGGCTCAATGATGTTGTAAAAATCAATCTTGAGCCGAGGTATGTTTTTGATGAATGTATTGCTTATTTTGGTCAAAACAGAATAGCGCTGGCAGGATATACAACGCTGCAAGATATTATTTCAACAGTATTGTCCAATGAGCGTAATCGTATTGAAACGGTGTTGAATGATAGTTTGTCTTCAGGTACCAGAAAAACATTACTTAAACTACTTGAGTCAAATAATACGTTTACTGACTTAGCTAAGCTAAAGAAAATGGCTAAGGACTTTTCAGTAACTACTCAGCCATAAACTGTCCAAATAACAACCAGAATATGGGTCTCGTAAATTTATCCAGTTAAAAGGGGATGCATTATCGATAAGTCATATACACCAGCCCTTTCAAGGTGACGTAATAATCATCTTGAGCATATTTAAGTCAAAAAGAGCGCTTAGAGCCTAATTTAAG
>CANLTI010000178.1 GCA_947494095.1 uncultured Pseudomonadales bacterium | reverse complement strand
GTGGGCTGCATTATAATCGGTTTCGGTATTATGATCCTGAGTCGGGGCGGTTTGTTAATCAAGATCCTATTGGGTTGGCTGGGGGCAATAATAATTATCAGTATGTGTCTAATCCAGCTCAGTGGGTGGATCCGTTGGGGTTAAGTAGTTTTGACCCATTTGCTGTTGGTGAAATAACAGATTTCCCGGAGGGTCTGAATTTTGGGCAAGATAGAATAGCTCCGACCTTTAGTAGCATTGGCTCCCAAGCTGATTCATCGATTGCAGGACGCTCTATATCTGATGTGGCAAGTGATATGAAAGCGGGTTCAATTAGCCCTGACTCTCTAGTTATTTCTTACACCATTGATCCGGTTACAGGCAAACCAGTAACGCTTAATAATCGTGGTTTGGCAGTTATTATAGAAAGTGGGAAGCAACCTGCTAATGCCATCCGAGTTCCTTATGAAGAGGTTCCACCTCATCTTGTTAAAGATATAAAAAATCGACCGCCTTCAAGATCCATCAATGTTACCGCTAACAAAGATGGATCTGGGGTAGTTAGTGCCCATCCATAAACGGCCGTTTTTAAAAAAATTTCTCACAATTATTATCGCCTCAAACTAGGGGTTCAG
>CANLTI010000177.1 GCA_947494095.1 uncultured Pseudomonadales bacterium | reverse complement strand
ATCTGGCCATTTAATTGGTGTGGAGACGGGTCGAAAGGCCGATGTTTTCTCCGGATTTTTAAAGCAGCTACCACCAGAAACCACGAGAAATATAGAGGCCGTAGCCATGGATATGGGTCCGGCTTACCAGAAATCAGTACGTGAATGCTTACCGCATGCGGACATTGTTTTTGATCGTTTTCATGTTATGCAAAACTACTGTAAAGCCATCAGCAATCAGCGTCGAATTGAATTTAGAAAAGCGGATCGCGCAGGCAAAAAACAATTAAAAGGTACCCATTATTTATTACTAAAAAACGCTGACAAGTTAAATGATAAACAGGCGAATAAATTACAGGCGTTGCTCGAAAACAATTCAAATATCAATACGCTTTATATACTCAAAGAGCAGCTTCAAGCACTGTGGGGGGCTGGAAGCTATGACGCGATGATGACGGCTCTAGAACAGTGGTGCGAGATGGCAGAGCAGACGGATATGCTCTACCTCAAGAAGTTTTCAGCGTCACTGAGAAAGCATCGTGTCGGTATTTGCAATTATGGAAAGCACAGACTGACAAGCGCTAGGATTGAGGCTGGCAATGTGAGCATCGGTATGATTCGTAAGCGCGCTAGAG
>CANLTI010000176.1 GCA_947494095.1 uncultured Pseudomonadales bacterium | reverse complement strand
TAGTCACTTGACCATATAACACAAAAGACTGTGTTAAAGATAAGCGACCGTTTGACTTAATGTGCTATTTTAATAAGTGGTTATGCACAGGTTTTAACACCTTATCCACACCTTGCTTATTGACTCTAGCGATAGATAGTCCTCTCATTCACTTTTTATTCGTTAGAATAAAAAACTCAAAGAGAATTTTTTGCAACGATATTTAACACCGGATAGGTAATGCTTGAGATTGAACTCATTATTACTTTTTTGACCACCGGTCATGCGTTACGAATAACAGCACTTCCAGTAGCTTAAATTAACTACATTATACTATCGCGCTAAATTGTATTTGTTACAACTTCGCATCCGTCTTGTTAAAAAACACCGAGCCGCTTGGGCGTTGGTTTGTTCATTATTAGTCTGTTGTTTCTGTCGCTTTAACCACCCCTGTATTGCTACACCGATAAATTTTAGCGATAAAAAAATCAGAAAGTTAAATGCTTATTTCCGTACTGTATCCGCAGTACAAACATTTAATTTTCTGATTTTTTAATCAAGATAAGATCAAGCAATGCGTGTGAGCACTTATGTAATAGAAGCTATCGTTTAAGGAGGTGATCCAGCCCCAGGTTCCCCTA
>CANLTI010000175.1 GCA_947494095.1 uncultured Pseudomonadales bacterium | reverse complement strand
GAAATATTTTGCAGGATAAGAAGCTATATTCTATCGGGAAGAAAAAACTCAATGAATCCCGTTCAGACGCTAACCGACCTTTTTAACAATAAGCCATTTATGCCAAGTGACTGCGCATAATGGCTGAGTAGTTACCAAAAGTTTGCTATGAGTATCGAGTATGAAATCGATGGAATAATAAAGAATCGAGACTTTACAAACGAGCGGGGAGGAGGGCTATGAATCCCGTAGAGGAGCAGAAAGCAGTGATATCGAAATTAGCTAATTTGATTCACTGTAGTGTTGTCGATGGTTATGAAGAAGCGGCGTGTAAATTTATTTACGAGGCGTTCGCTGATGGGTCAGCATCTGTTGATTCCGAAGTTTGGTTTGTTCTTGATGGCAATAGAGTGTCCGCTAGCCTGGTAGGAGATAAAAATTCAAAACCAATCATTCTTGTTCCGACGTTGCATAGATTAATGCGTTCCCACACTGGAGGCAAGTGGGTGGAATTCACATTGACCTTAGATAAAGAGGGCAAGGCGACTACTAAGTTTAAGTATCCTGAGTGAGATCAAAGGAACCACTTGCAGAACCACTTGCAGGGACACTCACTCAAAAGTTGTGATGATAAACGGGGCGCGATTGATGGCAATCTTCCGCCCATATTGGA
>CANLTI010000174.1 GCA_947494095.1 uncultured Pseudomonadales bacterium | reverse complement strand
ATTGGCGCACCATTATCCGAGTGCAGCACCAGGGGTTCTGGTGTATTCCAGCGCGGCTCTTTCAGTAAACAATGCTGTACCAACTGGGCCGCCAACTTACCGCATTCAGACTCATGAACTTCATAGCCGACAATCTTGCGGCTATAAATATCCACAAACAAGTACAGGTAATAAAACTGACCCACAACCGGTGTTGGCAGATAAGTAATATCCCACGTCCAAACCTGATTGGGTCCGTGAGCGGTGTAGCTCGTCGGTTTGGCACGCTTGGTCGGCTCCTGACTGCGCCCGCGATGATGCAATAAATTCCGCTCTTTTAAAATACGATAAAAACTCGATTCAGACGCTATATAAAGGCCTAAATCCAATAATGTCGGGACTATTTGTGAGGGCGGTAAACTCGCATATTCTGTTGAATTACAGACATCCACCACCGCTTGACGCTCCTCAAGACTCAATTTATTACCCGGCTCACAGCGCTTTGCATGAGGCCGTTGATCCTGCTGCACTTCACCATCACGAAACCAGCGCCTATACGTTCTCACACAAATCCCTGCTTCATCACACGCAGGTTTTAAGCGTGCACCGCTATTACGGGCTTCGCTAATTAGTGCCCATCCATAAACGGCCGTTTTTAAAAAAATTTCTCACAATTATTATCGCCTCAAACTAGGGGTTCAGTTA
>CANLTI010000173.1 GCA_947494095.1 uncultured Pseudomonadales bacterium | reverse complement strand
GAATAGCACCAGCTCTTTCATTTTCTTTTCCATCGAAACACCACGGGAGCGCCCTGTAATTTGACGTACGCGATATTTAAATTGATGCAGAGACTTATCATGCCAGACAAGCTTTGCACCGCGAAAAGAAAACCCCAGAAACTTGCAACGGCTCACAGGTGCAACTTGGCTTTTTGCATCATTTACTTTGAGTTTAAGCTTGCGCTCAACAAAGCGTTTAATGCTCGCCATAACCCGCTCACCGGCGCGCTTAGAGTTCACGACAACCACAAAGTCATCCGCATAGCGTACAAAGTCGTGGTTGCGTTTTTCTAGCTCTTTATCGAGAAGATCGAGAACAATATTGGAAAGCAATGGCGATAAAGGCCCGCCTTGCGGCACACCTTCATGACACGCTTGCCAGCATCCATTTTCAACCATACCCGCGCGCAAATAGCTTGCGATAAGTTTGAGTAAACGCTTATCCCTAATTCTTTGCCCGAGTAAATTCATGAGGAAATCATGGTTAACGCGGTCAAAGAATTTGGATAGGTCGACATCTACTGCAATACGTTTCCCGCCCTCGATGTAGCTCTGGAGCTTTTTCACGGCATGATGCTGTGAGCGCTTTGGGCGAAACCCGTAGCTAAACTCCGAAAAGGTTTCATCGAAAATGGGGTTGATGACCAGCGCGATGGCCTGCTGGATAACACGATCAAAGATTGTGGGTATCCCAAGGC
>CANLTI010000172.1 GCA_947494095.1 uncultured Pseudomonadales bacterium | reverse complement strand
CTGATAGCGAAGTATACTTATTACAATAATATACACCGCAATTATGTACCAAATTCATACAATCTAAACGCTATAGGTACTGTTGCATAATCTGTATCATAGCAATTCACATCACTAGCAAAGCGCAACATTATTTTACTGCCTGTCGCTATTGCTTGCTGCGCAATCGATTGATAGGATTTTATAGCTTTAGAGTCATGCCCTCCTAGGTTTTTCCAAGGCACATAATCATATTCATCACCTTTTTTGCTAGCGCGAACCTGAACCAACACATTGCCACTTTGGGCCTGCAAACCAACCACTTCAGAGTACACACAATCACCAGCATAACTCTGGGCAGAAAAAAACAATACTACAAAAAATAACCGTCTCACATAAAACTCCTTAACTATTAAAATTTCAAACCTATAAACTAACAAGGCAACGCGTACAGGACCACATTTACAAAATAATATTACATATCGCCGCGACAATAATTTACCCAAACCTGACTGGTACCGCAGCCAGCATCAACTACACAATCAAGTGACTTTTGTTGCGCCTGCATAGATAGCAGCCAAGAATAAAACGCTTTAAAATGGGGCTTACTCATGTCGACACGAAAGTATTGCGGCCTAACACCAGCACACTGCCCTTGGTTTGTACCCTTCAAGTAAAGCCTACCATCTGTACCTATATGCACATGATTCAGTACACCTAAGCTAATCCAGCCACCACCATTGCTTTGCGCATCGACCGCCCA
>CANLTI010000171.1 GCA_947494095.1 uncultured Pseudomonadales bacterium | reverse complement strand
GTGATTTCTTTATCGGGTTTTTCGACAAGCTCAAGTGTCACGCCTTTATGCCCTGGCTGTCCACCAGTGCTTTTATTAGTCTCGAAAAAGGTTAAAACCACCGACTTTTAGTCGGTCAGCTTTAGCTATGATACTGACGGTCTTTTTAGATGATTGGAGGTGGTTGTGGATTATCGTTATGGTAGCCATACGGTGTATAAAATTCAGTATCACTTTGTCTTTGTTACAAAGTATCGGTATCAAGTGTTGCGAGGTGATGTTGGTCTTAAGGTGAGAGAGTTGATTAGGCAAACGTGTCAGGCTTTCGAAATAGAAATATTGAAAGGTGTTGTAAGTAAAGATCACGTGCATTTGTTGTTATCGGCACCGCCTAGTATGGCACCAAGTGAAATAATGAGGCGAATTAAAGGGAGGTCGTCGGTGAAGATATTTGAGTCTTACCCTGACTTAAGAAAGCGGTATTGGGGGCGGCATTTTTGGGCGAGAGGGTATTTTTGTGTGACTTCGGGTGAGCTGAGTGAGGAGATGATTAAAAGTTATCTTGAGCATCATTTTGAAGCTAAGGTTGATGATAATTTTCGTGCGGAGGAGTAAACGGGTCTTTGACCCGTATCCGGACTTTCAGTCCATAAATCTAACCCACCAGCTTTAGCTGGTGGTTGTTGAGTTGTTTTTGGTCGCTGACTTTTTGGCGCAGGCTTATCGTAGCCATCACTTGATGGTGGCTTGCTACTATTTCGACTA
>CANLTI010000170.1 GCA_947494095.1 uncultured Pseudomonadales bacterium | reverse complement strand
CTTTATTAGTCACTATTGCGAGATACCGGCGTTGGGTGCTAATGAGTCATTTACTTTATTAAAGTCATCGTCTGCAACGCTGGATGGTGTTGAGGAATGCTTGGGTCAGCCATGTGTATGTGGCGATAATGTAGCGCTGCGTGGTAACGGTAACGTAGGGTAGGCGGGTGGAACCCTTTACTTTATTAGTCACTACTGCGAGATACCGGTGTTGGGTGCTAATGAATCATTTACTTTATTAAAAGAGTCTTTGAGCAATATTTGAAAGTTGTAAGGCCTATAGGGTGTAAATAGCTTATTGATACACTTTGGCAATAATCGGTGATATTACTCTTTGAGTATTCCCAAAGGTTGTTATGCCACAAGCCCACTCATTATTTAGGTCAGTTACAATTTAGCTTGCTTTTAAGCCTGTATTTATGGGCTTGCATAGCCAGAGTGTAAGTTGTAAGGCGTTACTACTGTAAATGGCAGTGCATGCCAAGCGTTTTTTGTAAGGCATTAATAAAGTAAATGGCTTGTTAAAGTGGCGTTTGTGTTATCTATTTTAAAAGGGCAAAGCAAATTAATACTTAAGCATTAATTTGCTTTGCCTGTTCATTAATAAGCGCTCAAAAAGCGTACATTTGTTTTAAAAAAACCCCTACACACTAAAAAACCTTTGCTATACTTGGTCGCTTGGAATGGAGGGGCAGGGATGGCTTATGTTTAACGTGTTTTTGTGCGTTGTGGGTCTTTATAAGGGGTTTTAC
>CANLTI010000169.1 GCA_947494095.1 uncultured Pseudomonadales bacterium | reverse complement strand
CGATTTAGTGAGCGCCACCGACCCCAATGGCGAGCGTGAGCACTACAGCTACCAACACCACTTATTAAAAAAACGTACGCTTAAAAGCGGATACAGTTTTTATTTTCAGTGGGACAGCAATACCCCAAAGGCGCGTTGTATACGCAACTGGGGCGATGCCATTAATGGCCAAGCCACCTACGATTACACCTTTAAATGGGATACTAAAAATAGTCGCGTCGCAATGACTGATACGCGTGGCGGCACCGAACTTTATCAGTTTAATGCCCTGGGTTTACCTTGTTACCACAAAGATGCTCAAGGTGGCGAAACGCGTTTTGAGTACGACACTCAAGGCAATATAACTCGCAAGGTCGATGCCCTCGGTTACCCCGAGCAATTTAGCTACAATAATAGCGGGGCATTAACCGAATACCGCAATGCTTTAGGGCAAAAAAACCAGCTTATACACGACAGCCATGGCAACGTACAGTGCAGTATCGACCCGCTAGGTCAGCGCTGGATCAGCGAGCACAATGCTAAAGGCCAGCTTACCCGCCAAAGCAACCCGCTTGGCGAAGGCTTAAGTTATGAATACAACAAGCTTGGCTTAGTGAGTAAAATCACCAACGCCTTTAAGCAAAGCTGGCATTATATTTGGGACAACCACGGCCGGCTAACGGCCATGCGCGACGATGCGGGCAAGCACACCCGTTACAGCTACAATAACGACAATCAGCTCATTCGCATTCATTGGCCCGATGGGCAAAGCACGCAATATCAGTTTGATAAAAATGGTAATTGCACGGCTATAAAAACCCCCGATGGTCA
>CANLTI010000168.1 GCA_947494095.1 uncultured Pseudomonadales bacterium | reverse complement strand
AAGATACCTCACGTATCGACAGCAAAGCTATTGGCGAAAGCAAAACTGATCGAAAAATCACCTTGAAAGGGCTGGTGTATATGACTTATCGATAATGCATACCCTTTTAACTGGATAAATTTACGAGACCCATATTCTGATTGTTATTTGGACAGTTCATGGCTGAGTAGTTACAATTAATAAAGAGGCACAGCCCCAAATGTATTCAACAGTTCTTGCTGCGCGCGTAAGCCAAATGCCAATTAAGGTTTGGGTTGAGGATACTTTTAAAGTCAGTTTTGGCACATTCTGTTATGCAAGGATTGTAGATATTTAATGCGAATAGTATTAATCTGTTGGTAGCCCCTTTTGGCTCATTCGTCGCTGCAAGTCATCCTCAGGCGTTAGCATACAACTTTAAGAGAAATAATTATGAAATATTTAGTCCTCGCTCTTGTTTTTTTATCATCTCTATCTTTTGCGGGTGTAGAAGAGACTTTTACGGTAAAAAATGTTGGCGCTAGTAATAATACTAATACAGTATTTATTGATACCGTAGAGCAAGCGACGGCCTCAAGCTGTGCAAATACTGTTCATTTTAAGTTGCCTCTTAATGATAAATTGGCAGATAAATTTTATTCCGCAGCGCTAATGGCTAAAGCATCAGGTCAAAAAATAGCTATTAGCTACGAGCCTGATGCTTGTATTTCGGGTGGTATCTTGCCTGCGGTTTTTAAGATAGTTCAATAGCCTAATGGCCTAATAATACTGTATAAGTTGGTAACTACTCAGCCATAAACTGTCCAAATAACAACCAGAATATGGGTCTCGTAAATTTATCCAGTTAAAAGGGTATG
>CANLTI010000167.1 GCA_947494095.1 uncultured Pseudomonadales bacterium | reverse complement strand
AGTGGCGGGGTTTCGGCCTGATTACTCGTAAAAATGTCAGCCGGGAAAAGCGTCTGACGGATATACAAATGTTATACACAAAGGAATTCATCATTTTTGCGATAATCAAATCTGCCCATATTATTTTTGTTATGGGCTGGCTAGCTTGTTTATTTGTACTGCCGAGAGTCATGATACATTGGCGTAAGTTAGAGAAGAACGATAGCGAGTATCAACCCTTTGAAAATATCTCAATTGGGCTATTTCGATTTGGTAGTTTAATGGCCATTTTAGCCTTGGGTTTTGGAGTCTACCTTTGGTTAAATTTTGGCTTTAGTGGTAAATGGCTAACTTACAAGCTTATTTTTGTCGTAATGCTTATTTTGTATCACGCTGTGTGTGGATGGTTTCTTATGAAGGCTGTAAAAAATAATCAATTTAAAAGTAGTATATTTTTACGATTGTTTAATGAGTCTTCACTGCTAATCATTGTTCCAATAATTTATTTAGTAGTGGCCAAAAATGTATAACAAAGCCAGTCAAGCGGACCTCCGTAAATTGTCTTCTTTTTTGCAAAAAGACGCAAAAAAGCAGCCAATTCACTCCGGCAGTTGCTGGCGGCGTTAGAGCGTCAAGTTTAATCTTGATGCATCTTGCAGGGTGCAAGTCCCTGTCGGGTAAGGCTTAACCAGTCATCCGTATCGAGTGTTGCGCTTGTGGTGGAAGGCGAATTAAAAAAAAAGTGTTTTTTTTTTAATTCCAAGGCCCGAACAATACAAGTGAAGCGTACACAGAGAAATGTGCAGGCCGTAGGGGTTCGCAGACCAGCCCTTTCAAGGTGATTTTTTGATCAGTTTTGCTTTCGCCAATAGCTTTGCTGTCGATACGTGAGGTATCTTC
>CANLTI010000166.1 GCA_947494095.1 uncultured Pseudomonadales bacterium | reverse complement strand
TTATTTTGGCGTGGCGATACGATAGTCGATAAAGCTTGGTGTCATTTTCTTTTTGGCATGCCTGTCTAAGTTAGATTGGATTTAATAGGCTTTTGTTTTTGATGTCCCGATTGTAATACCTTCAACCATACTTTCAACAATAGCCGTTAGCTCACACTTAATGCCTTCCTCATGGCCGCTGACCTTATCTAAAGCCATCAAATAGAGTGGGCCAGCACGATGAATATCTTTAATTTCTTTTAGACGAAACTCACTTTTATCCGTTTTATGCGTGCCCACAGTACCTGCAACCTCAACAAAACACCCTGACAATTTCTCATAAGGACGATAATCACCAACCTGTAAAAAAACTGCGCTATCTAAATCGTATTTAAGCAGTGGATCTAAGCTGGAGTAAAGGAACGCACCTTGATCAACAAGAAGAAAACCCTTAACAAAAACACTGCCGTCTACATGCTCCTTACCACTGCTTTTGATATCCCTAATGGATACTTCATAGCCATTAACCCCATCATCACCACACACTATGGAACTGACCAACAAAGCTGAAAGTAGTAATATATTAATACGTCTTAAGTTCATTGCGATCATTCCAGTTAATAAATGAAACGTGGTACGTTAAGCTGGGAGATTTCTGAGACACCCTAGAATACAAGCCTCTATCCTTGCCACTAAACCCCGACCCAGCTCCATCGGCATGTGAATGCCAATTTGCCTTCCAACGCCAACCTGGACCAGGTGCCTTAGAGGAACAAGAAACGCAGGGACAGGCACACCAAAAAAGCAGCAAACGCAAGCAAACGCAAGGACAGGCACACCAAAAACACCTTTCGAGTATAAAGAACCCAAAACCTAAAACAAACCGCTATTTGACTCATC
>CANLTI010000165.1 GCA_947494095.1 uncultured Pseudomonadales bacterium | reverse complement strand
ACCTAAAATTACGATGGGAGACAGTCAAAAATATGGATCAATTTCACCTCGAAAAAACGTTGCCCGCACTTAAGCCCGAGGAATTAATTGATTTAAAATATATTGGTGTCGATGAAGTTGCTAGAGCCAAAGGCCATGATTACATGACGGTGATTTATAACATGGAATCCGGTCATTTAATTGGCGTGGAAACAGGCCGTAAAGCCGAGGTGTTGACAGCATTCCTGAAGCGCTTGCCTGCAAAAACCGCTGAAAACATAGAGGCGGTAGCCATGGATATGGGGCCAGCCTATCAAAAATCGGTACGCGAATGCTTGCCTAATGCTGACATTGTTTTTGATCGATTCCATGTGATGCAAAACTACAGTAAAGCCATGAGCAATCAGCGTAGGATCGAGTTCAGAAAGGCGGATCGCGCAGGCAAAGAGCAGCTTAAAGGTACCCACTACCTGTTGTTAAAAAATGCCGACAAGTTAAATGATAAGCAAGCCAATAAACTCCAGACATTGCTCGAAAATAATGCCAATATTAATACACTTTATATACTCAAAGAGCAGCTCCAAGCTTTGTGGAGCGCAGGGAATTATGATGCCATGATGAACGCTTTAGAGCAGTGGTGCGACATGGCGGAGCAGACGAATATGCTCTATCTCAAGAAATTTGCAAAGTCGCTAAGGAAGCATAGCGTAGGCATTTGTAACTACGGAAAACACGGGCTGACTAGCGCCAGAATTGAAGCCGGCAATGTCAGCATTGGCATGATTCGCAAGCGAGCAAGAGGCATCAAGGATACCGAGTACTTCAAGCTAAAAATAAGGCAATCATCGATGCCTGACGAGCAATCCATGTTCTATGAAAGCCACTAAATCACCTCACTAAAGCGGAGAAGAGCC
>CANLTI010000164.1 GCA_947494095.1 uncultured Pseudomonadales bacterium | reverse complement strand
TGGGCGAGTTGGCCGTGGGCGTTATATTGGTAGCTGCGCTGGCTAATAGATGGAGTTTGGGCAGCGGCTGTGTTTTTACACGTGGTTTGGCGCTGTAAGCGGCCTTGCGGGTCGTAGTTTTGCTGTGTGCTTAACTGATTACTTAAATCACGTTGTAACTCGCGGCCCATCGCATCGCGGGTGATGCTGGCTATTTGTTGACCAGCATAATTTAAACCGGCGAAGGCACCGCTTTTGTCGTAGTCGTAAGTGAGCGGCTGACCATTGGGTAATACGCTGCTGGTGCGCAGGCCTATTGCGTTGTATTGGTGTTTTAAAATCTGCTGATCTTGATGGTCCTCAAGCACTTGCCCGGCGGCATCGTAGCGCCATGCTAGCTTTCGGTGCTGGTTTTTTGCATCGGTTAAACGGCCTAAGGCATCATAATTAAAGGCATTAAGAGTTTGCTGTTTGTGGCCGTCCACTTGTTGCAGCAAGCGGCCTAATGCATCGCGCTGGTAGATGATTTGGTTAAGGCATTGCTTGCCATCTGGGCTGTGATCTTGGCTACTAATTAAATGCCCAGCGGCGTTGTATTGGTAGCGTTGCACGCGACCGTCGAAACCGACTTCTTGAATTAGGCGCTCGTTAAGGTCGTAACTTAAGCGGTAGTGCTCGCCTTTTTCGTTGGTGAGGCCGATTAAATTGCGCTCGCCATCGTAATGGTATTGCAGGGTTTGGCCGGCGGGGTCGGTGCGACGCACGACTTGAGAAAGGCCGTTGTATTCGTACTGCGTAACGCGGGCACTGGCGTCGGTATGCTCGGTGAGTAAGCCTAGCGCATTGTAGGCATAGCGCTGAACTTGACCATCGGGGGTTTTTATAGCCGTGCAATTACCATTTTTATCAAACTGATATTGCGTGCTTTGCCCATCGGGCCA
>CANLTI010000163.1 GCA_947494095.1 uncultured Pseudomonadales bacterium | reverse complement strand
GATCATTTAAAGGCGCAGAAATATTTTGCAGGATAAGAAGCTATATTCTATCGGGAAGAAAAAACTCAATGAATCCCGTTCAGACGCTAACCGATCTCTTTAACAATAAGCCATTTATGCCAAGTGACTGCGCATAATGGCTGAGTAGTTACGCTTTAATAAAGGTAAACGAAACTTCATTAGAAATATTGAGGATGTTCGGCAACCGTATTCCAACATCAGGGTTATTTAACCCCCTAGGAAAATCGACTCTCTCGAAATCGCCAACTATGCTTTTGTATACAGCAGGGTCATTGAAATCAGCGACACTTTTGCCAGAAAGAACGGTTTCATAATCATCAATAGTTATACCATCCAAATACCTTTCAAGAGCGGCTGTATCCCCCATTGAAAGTTGTGCCAATGCTTGACGGATGTTTGCTTTAGGTCTAAAAAGCAGATTGTATGTTGCTCTAGTAAAAACCACATCCTCCGCATTTCCTGCACCATGAAGAAATAGTGACTGACTGGCTTCATCATCGGCAATGTCATTAAACTCAATGCTAATAACGATCCAGTGACCACGCCAGTCACCTAATGCTCTACAAAAATCTCCTTCGGCAAGCTTAGTGGCCGAGCGAGGCATTGAATTATCAAGCAGTAATCTCACCGCTCGAAATAAATTAGTCTTACCAGAACCATTTTCGCCAATAACTGTATTTATTCCCTTGTTAAACACTAACTTTACATTTTTGAAATTTCTGTAATTTACTAGAGATAGCTTTGTAATGTGCATACGCCCTCTGGAATCTATTTACATTATATTCCTAGAAAAATATTGTAGCTGATAGATATCTATTCACTGTCAACTTTTGCCAGAATAATAATTAGTGCCCATCCATAAACCCCTAACGTACTGAAATAAAAGTAAATATTTACATTCTGGGGTAAAAAAAGCCTCTTGA
>CANLTI010000162.1 GCA_947494095.1 uncultured Pseudomonadales bacterium | reverse complement strand
CGCTGTCGAGCTTTTATCTGTGGCGTACAAAGCTGAACAGACAAGCAGCTAAAACAGAAGCGGCCAGTACGCAGGGAAACTGGATGCCCATTTCACTGAATCATCAAACCAAGAGTGAGGCTCAAGCAACGATTGATATCACGCTCGCATTACCAGGTGGTATTTCCTTAACGATTCGGTCAACCTAATGTTATTACAAGATCCCAATGTCCGTATTTGGTTGTATTCCGAGCCCACCGATATGCGCAAGCAATTCGATGGATTAATGGTGCTGGCAAAAAATAAAATGCAAGGCCAGGTGGTTGAGGGGCATTTATTTGTATTTGTTAATCGTAAGCGAACACAAATGAAAGCCCTCTATTATAGTCGCGGAGGCTTATGTTTGTGGAGCAAGCGCCTGGAAAAGGGATGCTTTCAGCGTGTGATGACTGATTCGCCAGACGATTTATCCTCTTCGTTAAACTGGGCGCAATTACAATGTTTTATTGAGGGAATACATTGGCAAAAAGCGCCTAAAAGTAAGCGCTTAGGGGATTAATTTTGGTATAATCCACGACATGGAAAACGCCAAATTAATTCAAGAAAAAGACAAAATAATTACTCAGCTACAAGAGCAGTTGTTTTGTGCGCAACAACAATTGGATTGGTTTAAGCGACAATTATTTGGTCGTAAGTCTGAAAAGTTTATAGAAGACAACCCCCAGCAGCCATCACTTTTTGCCACCGCACCCGCTGGCACTTCGCCAGCGCCAACAACTGAAGTCAAAACACATAAGCGCTCTTCACAAAAAAAGCATAACGATAGCGACGTGAATGAGACCGGATTGCGCTTTGATGAATCGGTGCCGCAAGAAATTATTGAATTAAGCGCACCCGAATTACAGGGCGAAAATAGTAATGACTACGAAGTAGTGGATATTAAAGAAACCACACGCTTAGCTCAGC
>CANLTI010000161.1 GCA_947494095.1 uncultured Pseudomonadales bacterium | reverse complement strand
AATAGTTGTTTGTTTTAGGTTTTGGGTTCTTTATAATTATAATGTTTTTTTGGGGTGTGCCTGTCCCTGCTTTTCTTTGATCTCACCTAATAAATGGGAGAATGAAGCTAAAAATTATGCGCGAGATAGATCTTATATTTCGGATCATATGCTCTTCTATAAAGGGAGACGACAATGGTGAGGTACTTAAGTGTAGTTTGGGTTGTTTTGTTTTTGACTGGCTGTCTTGTTCCAACTGATACAGTCATAAATATTGAGGGTGATGTGGTTGACGGTGACGGAAAGCTATATGGTTCGTGCAACTATGCTCTTATTGAAAAAGGTGACGAATTATTTTCAGTGGTTTCATCTGGAAAGTTTCATCACTCTGTAGTTCTTGGTGGTTTTAATTACAATAAAGCTCGCCTTGTTGTTGAGTGTGATAACGGTAGTTCTAAAAAAACAGTGAGGCTGCCCAAGTTACCGCAAAGTATCACGGAGTATGTGAGCTTTGGGACGTTAGTGATAGAGCGAGCCAAGTAAGTGTGGGTTTCAACTGTAGCCGACCACTTTATAGTCGTAACTTTTCCCACATTAATTATCGTAGAATTCTAGCGTTTTAGGGCTGTTTTTCAATCAACTTAGACAGGCATGCCAAAAAGAAAATGACACCAGGCTTTATCGACTATCGTGTCGTCACGCCAAAATAATCGCCACTAACACATTAATTTAATAAAAAGCATAAATAACCCCAAGCTAATAACTTGGGGTTATTGGGTTGGGCAGGAGTGATGGTGGGTAATGCGGGAAGGGGTTATTGCGGGTGGTTATTTAGGCTGCGCGCTTGGGCCTTTGCAGGGCCTCCTAGTAATAATCAGGCAGATAGTAGAATTTTTGCTCTATAGTCATCGTCAATCGCGGAGGCCATGACTCGGTGTTTTAGTCGGCGTTTACTCGTATCATTAACCTTGAGCAGGTTCATGCAAAACCTTTTTATAACCGCCATTGCTACGGCTCCAGATGCTAG
>CANLTI010000160.1 GCA_947494095.1 uncultured Pseudomonadales bacterium | reverse complement strand
TCGAGAGCGTAGCGCTGAACCCTGAAAAATTGACAACTGATTAACTTTTTTATGACAACTAGCTTGAAAGACTCCGTTATAGTGTTTTTTTGGGCGGCTTTTAATCCAACAAAGAAACCCCAATCTATAGCTTCGGATATAGAATCGCTATCAACTAAAGGCAGTCCAAACACCTCCTTGACCCCCATGTTTAAAGCTATCTCATCATTAATATGCGCCACGGCCATATCAGACTTTCTTGCCAGCAAAAAAAGTACACCTTCTAAAATAGCAGCCTGACCACCAAATAAAACAACAAGTTTTTCCTGTTTAGAATGATCTACTACATGACTTGCTGATATTAAATATGATCTAGCATCGTAAACAACTATAAAGCCAGTGCCCAATAACTCCAAAGACCGACCGCTTCGAGCTCTGTATATAGGAACTATGCATTCGGTAACTATTTCAGCTAGTTGCTCCGATAGCTTGATATTTTGCATTTCTTCCATGCGGGGCACCTATTTGCCTAACGCCTCGTTAAGAGGCAAATAATATGTTGGCTAAAATAAGCGACGCAGGAGCAAAAGCCAACTGTTATTTGTCCTGCTTTAACGACTTGTTAGGTACGCATTTCGACACGCCAAGGTGGATTAAGACGGTTTTCACCAGCCCAATAGAGTTTAATTTTATTACCTGATGGATCATGTAAAACAGCTTCTCGCCATAAATAACTTTGATCCGTAGGTTCTTGCTCGAAATTAATACCTTTACTCTTTAATTGTTCGATCCATTCATCTAATTCTTCGTGCTCAAAATAGATAACCGTTCGGCTCACAAAGTCAGTGTTTTCTAGAGATAATGAAAAAGTTGAATCCCCTTCAGGACATTCAAAACGCGCATAATGAGGTGTATCAACAATTTGGGTAAAACCTAGGACACGATAAAACTCTGTAGCCGAATCCATGTTATTTACGGGTAATGTAACTTGATTTAAATTCACCGAACCTCCTTGTGTACCTAACGCCGCCATATGCCGCAGCTTTGTAGTTGATTGTTTTTGTGGCAGTCTTTTTTGCCGCAAAAACGAGCGACG
>CANLTI010000159.1 GCA_947494095.1 uncultured Pseudomonadales bacterium | reverse complement strand
CCATCAGTCACTTCGGCGCTGCTTAAGGTGAGATCATCACCATCGACATCGGTATCGTTGGCCATGACATCAAACGTCGTCGATCCATCGCCTTCCGTAACATCGCCGATATCCGCGACCGCGACGGGGCCGTCATTGCTGCCGGTGACGGTAATCGTCAGATCCGCCGTGCTGGTTTCGCCGTGTTCATCGGTGACCGTGTAAGTGACAGTGACTTCCGCGGTTTCGCCTTCGGCCAAACTGTTGTGGGATTCATCGGGGTTGAACACGACTTTGCCGTTTTCTATCGTCACGCTGCCTGCGCCATCGGTGACATTGGCTTCGGTCAGGGTCAACGTATCGCCGTCGACGTCGGTATCGTTGGCCATGACATCAAACGTTGTTGATCCGTCGCCTTCCGTAACATCGCCGATATCGGCCACGGCAACGGGACCATCATTGCTGCCGGTGACGGTAATCGTGAGATCCGCCGTGCTGGTTTCGCCGTGTTCATCGGTGACGGTATAAGTGACCGTGACTTCCGCCGTTTCGCCTTCGGCTAAACTGTTGTGGCTCTCATCGGGGTTGAACACGACTTTGCCGTTTTCTATCGTGACCGAGCCCGCGCCATCGGTGACATTGGCTTCGGTCAGGGTCAAGGTGTCGCCATCGACGTCGGTATCGTTGGCCATGACATCAAATGTCGTCGATCCGTCGCCTTCGGTAATCTCAGCCGTATCCGCGGCCGCGACGGGGCCATCATTACTGCCGGTGACCGTAATCGTCAGATCCGCCGTGCTGGTTTCGCCGTGTTCATCGGTGACCGTGTAAGTGACGGTGACTTCCGCGGTTTCGCCTTCGGCCAAGCTGTTGTGGGATTCATCGGGGTTGAAGACGACTTTGCCGTTTTCAATCGTGACCGAGCCCGCGCCATCGGTGACATTGGCATTGGTTAAGATGAGTGTATCGCCATCCACATCGCTGTCGTTGGCGATCACATCAAAGGCTTTGGCGCCGGCGCCTTCGAGCGCGGTGCCGGTATCGTTTTGCGCCTCGGGGCCTTCGTTGATATCGGCCACGTTAATGGTAAAGGTTTTGGTGCTGGT
>CANLTI010000158.1 GCA_947494095.1 uncultured Pseudomonadales bacterium | reverse complement strand
CATTATAATCGGTTTCGGTATTATGATCCTGAGTCGGGGCGGTTTGTTAATCAAGATCCTATTGGGTTGTTGGGTGGATTTAATAACTATAATTACGTCCCCAACCCGGTTCACTGGATTGACCCTTTTGGTCTTAGTGCGAAAGACTGTCCACCCGGAAAAAATAAAAAAACGACCTATGAAGGTGAAAGTAGAAGGAATGCATTGAGGGAAGCTAAAAGGGATGCAGGGGTGCCAAATTCACAGGCACCCGAAGTAAAACGTGTTGATTTGCTTGATGGGGATGGTAAAAAACTATTAGATGATAAAGGCTTACCAGTACAAACTAGAGAATTTCACCATACAAATACGGATGGCACTCCAGTGGTTATTCAAGAACATAGTTTAGGCCATGCCAAAGCTACGCCTAAGCATGGTTTGGAGCCTCACTTTAATGTTAGACAAGTTGACCCTAATACAGGTGAAGTTCTGAATACTTCAAGTTTCCCTAGAGCTCATGGGCATTATAATTTTTTAAATTGAGGTTTTTATGTGGCCTAGTCTGATAACTAATAAAAAAATGATTGAGTCAATGTTCCCAGAGGGGCTTGACCTTAACTTGCCTGAACCAACTAATATATCCATTGCTAGCAACGATATAAAAATATCATTTAATCTTCGTGATATTCCAAAAGTTTATCCAAAAAAATGGGATGATGAATATTTTAATGCCATTCATTTAGTGCTTGAATTTGGTGATGTCGTTGAGTTTTTGTCTTCTGGTTCAGGATTTGATTGGTTAAATACGTTAGAGTTGAAAAGTGATAATGGCCATATTTTAATTGAAATGGCTGTTGGTTCTTTCAAGCTAAAGTTGGCTTCAAATTTTTTAACTGTAAGAAGTGTTCAGCCTTATGATGATACAAGATGGGAGTGAGCGTTTAAAAATACAGGTTGGAAGTCAACAAATGCGAGGGAGCACTTGTAGGGACACTCACTCAAAAATTCCCAAACCACGTTTAAAAACACAGCCGCTGCCCAAGCTCCATCTATTAGCCAGCGCAGCTACCAATATAACGCCCACGGCCAACTCGCCCAAATCGACGACCAACGCCGTGGC
>CANLTI010000157.1 GCA_947494095.1 uncultured Pseudomonadales bacterium | reverse complement strand
GACTCAATACAGCATTCTTTCGTTCTATTGAATAGCGTGTCATACAGACTCCGTTTTCGCCCCCCAGCGTTAATTTTAGGGGTGACAACTATTCTGACACAGGGGGAAGTGAAGGACTTGCAAGATGCAATTAACGCGAGTAATGCAAACCCTGTTAATAAACGCAATGAATTAATGACAAGGTTGCGGGGTTATGAGGAGGTTGATGCGGCACTTGAATTGCAGCCGTTATTTTTTACATTGACATGCCCCAGTAAATACCATGCGCGTTTACATACGGGCGCTGCTAACCCTAAATTTACGGGCTATACACCGCGCGATGGTGCCGATTATTTAGCGGGTGTGTGGGCAAAAATAAGGGCTAAATGGAAAAGAGCGGGCGTTAAAACGTTTGGTTTTAGAGTTGCTGAGCCTCATCATGATGGAACGCCACATTATCATTTTGTTTTGTATATAAAGCCTGAATTTAAAGAATTAGCCAAAAGCATTTTTGGTGCTTATGCGCTAGAAGAGGACAGGCATGAAAAAGGCGCAGAAAAATACCGATGGGATTGCGTAGAAATTGATTTAAGCAAGGGCAGTGCTACGGGTTATATCTCTAAATACATTGCAAAAAATATTGATGGCGCGCATGTAGATTGGGATAAAGACACTGCGGCGGGTAGTGATGATAACACCGGTGTTACGGGTGAAGATGGGGCGTTAAGGGTAGGTGCTTGGGCCAGTGTGTGGGGCATTCGCCAGTTTCAGCAAATAGGTAGTGTATCGGTGACGGTATGGCGCGAAGTGCGCGCCGCTGTAGATCAATTTACAGAGCAAGAAAGTGATAGTGTGCGCGCTGTTATAGAAGCTGCTAATGCTGGTGATTGGGCTGCGTTTGTTGATGCTATGGGTGGCGCATTTGTTAAACGTGATGAGCAATTGTTAAGGCCTAGGATGGAGGAAATAGAGGGCGCGCCAACGCGCTACGGTGATGCACTTAAAAAGCTTTTAGGTTTTTGGATTCGGGGCGCAACTAGGCATTGGCTCTTCTCCGCTTTAGTGAGGTAAAGGAGATGCTAAAACCCATCAAATACGTTGAAATATAAGGCTCTCACAC
>CANLTI010000156.1 GCA_947494095.1 uncultured Pseudomonadales bacterium | reverse complement strand
AGAAGATACCTCACGTATCGACAGCAAAGCTATTGGCGAAAGCAAAACTGATCGAAAAATCACCTTGAAAGGGCTGGTGGTGGTGACTTCACCGCGTAGAAGTAAGGTATTGCCGGTGGTTTTTAGTGAGGAAGAAGTGACACTGTTATTTAAGCAAGTTAGCAACCTGAAACACCGGGCCATGTTGTTTTGTATTTATTCTGGTGGTTTAAGGCGCAACGAATTACTGAATTTGAAGCCGCGGGATATTGATTCGCAGCGCAATTGCATCGTGGTACGCGAGGCCAAGGGCAATAAGGATCGGGTGACACTATTGTCTAAAACATGCCTGACGGTATTGCGGCAATATTATCGCCAGTACCGGCCAAAGGATTATCTTTTTGAGGGCGCAGAGGGCGGGCGTTATTCCAGTACCAGTTTGCGCAAGGTGTTTTTTAGAGCGTTGGCTGCATCGGGTATTCAGAAGAAGGCGACGCCGCATACTCTTCGCCATTCGTTCGCCACACATCTGTTGGAGCGGGGTACTGACCTGCGTTATATTCAAGCGTTGCTAGGGCATTCTAGCTCTAAGACGACTGAAATATATACGCATATTACTACCAAGGGTTTTGAGGGGATTTGTTCGCCGCTGGATGAGTTGGAATTGTAGGGTGAGCGTAATGACGTTCTAGGGTGCGTCTGATCAAGTTGGGTAGGTTATGCGGACTAAAATCACAGAAATACTGTGAATATTTCCTGACATTATGCTCCTGCAATGTCTAACATCTGCCATCCATGGCGAAGCCTATACGCTCTGCGTCGGCATCCATGAGCGGATAATTGTTCCAGACATTATCTGCATGACTCTCATCCCTGAGAGCCTTCCACGTGCTGAGATTTCAGTTCGCATCACCTCTTGCGCGCTTAGCACTGGTCTTTTAACTTCTGATATCCCTTGATTAAAAGGGGTGTTAAAAGACCAGTGCACTTCAAAGGTCCGAAATTGTTAAAAGACCAGTCGAGCTATGCGATAGCTTGAATAAAGTCCACTACATGCCCCCTGTGTCAGAATAGTTGTCACCCCTAAAAATTAACGCTGGGGGGCGAAAACGGAGTCTGTATGACACGCTAT
>CANLTI010000155.1 GCA_947494095.1 uncultured Pseudomonadales bacterium | reverse complement strand
CACAATCGGTGCGCCTTTAAACAAGCAGCACCAGCGCTCTAAAACTTCTTTGGTAGACCATTGAGTCGCTTCTTTGGCGTTTTACTGGGACAGGCACTCGTTTTAAGTCATTCTGGTTATTAGTCTGATATTTTTATAACGTATATTCAAAAGACAACAAAGACACGCCAAGCACTAAATTTATCAAGACGCAAACGGGTTGTGTTATAAGCGCATTAAGGCCAGCTTTGGGGCTTCGGGCAATACGACGACCGCTAAGACTAACGGTTGGTTGCCGTAATGTGCGAGCCGTTAGTGTTTTTTGGGGTGTGCCTGTCCTTGCATTTGCTTTGCGTTTGCTAAGTTTGTAACTGACTTAGTATTGGATATATCTGATCATTAAAATCACCGTATATCTTACGGTTAGCTGCTAGGGAGTCCTGTGCCACTGATATTGACTTTAATATCGGGATTATCTCCTCCGCAATTTCATGTATATCTGTAGGAGAAGAGTTTAACTTACTATTGATTACACTGATAATACAGCTGGCGGTATCGGCGCCAGATGACATCATAAAGTCAAAATTTCCTTTCTCATAAAATCTCAATAATGTTTTAAAATAGAATATAAACGGTTTTCTATTCATGAATTCAAGATCAGAAGATCTCATCGTTACATTAGCTTTAAAAAGCTCCTCCGCTTGAGTAGAGCTTTTACCAGAGAACTTCTCATAAGCATATTGATAATCCCTATTGATCAAATCGCCCCAATCTGAGTCATTAGGTATAGAATTTGTCACTCGCAATCCTCTTCTTTGCACATGGCGTCGTATTGCTCTTGAAGTCTTCGCCCTCGGTTAAACTCTTTCTCGATATTTATATCATGCCGTCCCGGAGACCAACTATCATCAAAAAAAGAGTGCCTGTCCCAGTTATTTTATAATGCGCTTTGGTAAAATATTAGGTTTTAATGTGGAAAACCGCAAAATTGTTACGATGAGAGCGTGACACGTTTTGCTGGGACAGGCACCGGTGTTTTTCAAGATAGTTGTCACTGTTTGCTTACAATTTAACCGGCTTTCTGAATATTATCACTAACCGGCTTATCAGGATTAAGGGTCACCGCCTCGATAGGGTTGCAGTTTCTGGTTGATCTAGACCATCG
>CANLTI010000154.1 GCA_947494095.1 uncultured Pseudomonadales bacterium | reverse complement strand
AGTTTTTCACAAAGAAGGGGTTAATTTCACTACGTGATCGCTGGGTAGCTATTCATTACGGATAGGGAACCGCCCATAGCGGATCCGCATGCTGGGTGGTGTGGGGGCTGGGAGTTAGAAACTCCTGGCTACCCGATTTAGGTATTTACTTGCCTAAGCCTGGTGGCAAAATATCAAACTTTGGAATGCTATCGGGAAATACAGCCCAACTAGGAGCTGACGCTGTATAAATAGACATATTAGGTTTTATAGTATGGGCATCATTTATCGTTGGAACTGCAACTGAATAGAAGTTACCTGCAGTTACCTCCGCACAAATACTTACACCACAATCATCACAAAAGATATGATTTAAATTTTTACCCGAATTACCTTTTCGCGAATATGTTGATGCGGTTCCTTCCACTATATTAAAGTTATCTTTAGGGATCCAAGTACCGAACCATTTATCTGAGCCTGTAAGTCTTTGGCATTCACTGCAGTAACAAAAAACTGAATTTATTGGCTCACCTGTAATTTGGTACTTTAAAGAGCCACAACCGCAACTTCCGTTTTTAATTTCCATCTACATACTCCTGATTATGATAAATACCTAACGCCTCACTAAGAGGCAAAAAATAGTTGGTTATAATGTTTAAGGGGCGAAAAAAAACCAACTGTTTTTCGTCCTTTTGGGTGCCTTGTTATACGAATTACTCCAACAATTCGATTATTGAAAAATCCCATGCGTTACTACGTAAATTGCATGTACCTACATGGCCTATACTCACCTTTGTATTTGTTGTCTTAGATAGCATAGCTATTGAGTGAGCAGCATTAAAAAGTGGGTGATTAGAGCCTATCGCGACACGTTTTTCTGAAGTTCCACAAGCCCCCGCCAACCCATCAACATATATAATTAGCAACCCTAAATCATTGGGATCGTATTTTTCTGGAGTGGCGCTAAAAGCTTTAATCTTCTTAACAACACCCTCTGCAACCGTTATCGCATATGCATTGGTAGCCAAAAAGCAAAACATCAAAATAGTAATTAATCTCTTCATTTTTTTCTCATATTGATACAGCAACTAACACAGATGCTGATTCGTATAACATTTGTATATCCGTCAGACGCTTTTCCCGGCTGACATTTTTACGAGTAATCAGGCCGAAACCCCGCCACTCG
>CANLTI010000153.1 GCA_947494095.1 uncultured Pseudomonadales bacterium | reverse complement strand
CCCTTAGGCTTGCCTGTAGAGCCTGAGGTGTAAATCACATACGCCAGATGCGACGATTGCACGCCACTGACCACCGCATCAGACCCATACCGGCCTACCTGCGCCTGCACATCTGCATCGTCCACACACACCACCCGCGTGTCATCCAGTGATAGCCCTGACGCCAACGCGACGCTACTGAGCACCGTACCTATCTGCCCCTCCGACACCATATGCCACAAACGCTCTGCCGGATACTCTGCATCCAGCGGCACATACGCTCCTCCCGCCTTCAATACCGCTAATATCGACACCACCAGCGCTACCGACCGCTGCTGACACAACCCCACCAGCACGTCCGGGCCTACTCCATGCTCTTCCCGTAAATAATGGGCCAGACGGTTCGAACGTTCATCCAGTTCCTTATAACTTAACCGCTCTCCTTCATATACCACCGCCACGCGCTCCGGCTCACGTCGGGCCTGCGCTTCAAACAATTCATGAATACAGCCTTCTCCGTCAAACGCAACACCCGTCGCATTCCACTGCGCTAACTGCTGTTGACGCTCTACCTCACTCAACATCTCCACACTCAGCACGCCCATCTCCGGCTGCGCCACCAGCCCTTCGAGCAATGCCACAAAGTGAGCCGCCATCCCCGCTATCCGCGACGAAGAAAACAACACGCTGCTGTAGTTCCAACCCAGCTGTAACCCCTCTTCGTCCTCCGTGACATTCAAGGTCAAATCATACTTCGCCATCACCCCTTCACGCTCCAGCGGACTCAGCACCAGACCCGGTAAGCTCAGCTCTCCTTCCCGGTTGTTCTGCAGCACCAACATCACTTGAAACAGCGGACTGTGGCTCAGGTTGCGCTCCGGTTGTAACACCTCCACCAGTTGCTCAAACGGCACTTGCTGATGTGCATAAGCATCCAGCAACATCTCACGGCTTTGCGATAACAATGTATCAAACGACGGGTTCCCCGACACATCTCCACGCAGCACCAGCGTGTTCACAAAAAAACCTATCAGCGGCGCTATCTCCGACTGCTCACGGTTCGCTATCGGCGTACCTATCACAATGTCGCTTTCATTGCTGTAACGCGCCAGTAACACCGTCAGCGCCGCATGCAGACCCATAAACAACGTCGCACCATGACGCTGACATAGCGCCATCAACCGCCCATGCAACGCCTTACCTATCCGCGACTCATGCTGACTCCCCTCGAAACTCTGACGGGATGGCC
>CANLTI010000152.1 GCA_947494095.1 uncultured Pseudomonadales bacterium | reverse complement strand
TGCAACTGCTCTACGGTATTAATACAGCGACTGCCAATGCTTGGCAAGTTAAACACAATAATGCGAGCTTCTTCGTTGTGCAATTCCAAATAGTTATTTGGGGAGTGTCTGTCCTCGGGTTTCTACTCGACCAATAATATCAAGTATGCCGAACCCTACTTGTACTATTAGTTCGTTATTTTCGTAACTGTGTCTTTAAAAACTCAACGGCCGAACAGTCATGTATATAAGCTAATGGATTAGCAATTCCAAGTAGGGCGGCTTCTATATCGTTCGAATTTTCTATACCCTCAGATTGAAGATATTCTTCAATTATTATCTCTTTTTCTACACCTATACATGACAATAACAGAGCAACCAAAACACCCGTGCGATCTTTTCCTGCAGTACAATGTATAAGTAATGGGTATGCTTCTATTGCAGCGATTGATTTTATAGCTTTATTTGCCCAGTTTTTAACCTTGCCATTAGCTGTATTATAGTTTTCAACACTATTAACTGCAGGCACATGAATAGCTCTAACTGTAGAGAAAATTTTATCAGCGCCGGTTCTTATGTTTAAAATGGCGCGAACAGGCGGCAACTCACTTTCATCAAAAAGTTGATTTATGCTACCCCCACGATATAGCATCTTCTCCGGCATTATTTCTTTACCAAATAAAATATTTACAGTTTCCCCAACATCACGAAAATTTTGAATCATAATTTACAATCTACGCCAACTATTAATCTGAGGGCGATAGTGGAATCACAGAATAATCTGAAGCAATGACTTCGCAAAATCCATCGCCACCAGTAACTAGATAATGATTTAGACCCAAGTCATTCCTTGGGTCATAAAGGCCTTTAACTTCTTCTAAATATACTGAATCACAGATACGATAAAATCCGGATATATGCTTGCTACCACCTTTCGGTTCGGGCACGATTTCATATTTTGTATGGTATGCCTCATAAAAATTAATTGTTTTACATCTCAGCTCAGCCACATTTAAGAATCTGAGTTCAATAAGCGACTGACTTATCTTATTTGTAAAGTTTACACATAGTCTAAGTGAAGCCTCACCACTATCATTGTATTTTGCATCTAACCCTGTAGTTGATATATTGAAGATTTTTGTTTCATTTATTAGTTTCAAATCATATTTCTCACTATCACAAATTACAATCAGAGCTAATCTTTCTAACTAGTGCCCATCCATAAACCCCTAACGTACTGAAATAAAAGTAAATATTTACATTCTGGGGTAAAAAAAGCCT
>CANLTI010000151.1 GCA_947494095.1 uncultured Pseudomonadales bacterium | reverse complement strand
GGCAATCATCGATGCCTGACGAGCAATCCATGTTCTATGAAAGCCACTAAATCACCTCACTAAAGCGGAGAAGAGCCAACTTTGTTTCTTCATGTTCCGGAGATGTGGCATCAATCAAGTAAAGCAATTCGTATTCAGAATCACGATTTACGTCAACAATCTGCATGGGGACGCGAATATATGTGTTTTTCCACTTTAATGAAGTGCGAATGTGCGGAATTGTTTCCCACAATTCACTCCTTGAAATAGATCCATTTTTTGTATGTAGTACAATTCTTTCTCGATAAACGCTACAACTATCCGATGAAATATTCGCTATTAGACTGTCTTCGGTATCTCCAGCGCCGCCTTGTGCAACGCATGAGATCAGAGGAATGATCAGGAAAGCTAAAATAAACAGCGCTCGTAACAAATAAGTCATAGAAAATCTACTTAGACAGGCATACCAAAAAGAAAATGACACTAAATTTTATCGACTATTGTATCGCCACGCCAAAATAATTGCTAATAACGTATTATTTCATAAAAAACATAAAGAACCCAAGCTAATAACTTGGGGTTATTTGGTTGGGCAGGAGTGATGGTGGGTGATACTGCAAGGGCTTATTGCGGGTGGTTATTTAGGCAGTGCGCTTGGGCCTTTGCCGATGCTTGGCAAACAAGGCTGACGTGAAGGGATTCACTAATGTCGCAAACGCAGGGAGCGTAAGCGCGACGGATACTCAGATACTCACGCTCAAAATGCTGCGTTTGCAATAGCCAAGCATCAATGTCGATATTTAAGCGCTCTAATATAGGTGGTAAGTGCTCGCAGATTGCGCCTCGCTTATCATCACGAATGGACGGCGACGTGAAGGGATTCACTAATGCAGCGGGAGCAGGATGCTCAAGAGCTGTCGGTCCAATCGACTAAATCAATATAATCGGCGAGGCCAAAAATAATGCCTGATTGCTCAGTATTTTTAAGGCGGCCTTGACGTGAATTGGCGCACTGCCTGTCCTAGCTTTTAATTTTGTCTTGCTTTTAATGACCACTACCTACGCATTAGCGACGCTGTTCTCTGGGCAGCGACCCAGTATTTTTGAGAATACTACTGAATAGTTACTTTTATTGTAACTATTCAGTCAAGTTAACAAATCCCTCTTGGCAGGGTGCTGATGGATTATTTTTTGGGCATTTAAGGCTGGGCCTTGCAGGGAAAGCAAGGGTTAGACAGTGCGCCTGCATAAGGATATGCAAGATTAGACTTTGCACCTGCATAGGGATATGCAAGATTAGACTTTGCAGGAGCATAAAGTCG
>CANLTI010000150.1 GCA_947494095.1 uncultured Pseudomonadales bacterium | reverse complement strand
TAGAACATGGATTGCTCATCAGGCATCGAGGACTGCCTTATTTTTAGCTTTAAGTACTCAGTATCGCTGATGCCTCTGGCGCGCTTACGAATCATACCGATGCTCACATTGCCAGCCTCAATCCTAGCGCTTGTCAGCCTGTGTTTTCCATAGTTGCAAATACCGACACGATGTTTTCTCAGTGACACTGAAAACTTCTTGAGGTAGAGCATATCTGTCTGCTCTGCGATGTCGCACCACTGCTCTAGAGCCGTCATCATATCGTCATAGCTTCCAGCACTCCACAATGCTTGAAGCTGTTCTTTGAGTATATAAAGCGTATTGATATTTGAATTGTTTTCGAGCAATTCCTGTAATTTATTTTCCTGTTTATCATTTAACTTGTCGGCGTTTTTTAATAATAAATAATGGGTACCTTTTAATTGTTTTTTACCTGCGCGATCGGCCTTTCTAAATTCAATTCGACGCTGATTGCCAATGGCTTTACAGTAGTTTTGCATAACATGGAATCGATCAAAAACAATGTCCGCATGCGGTAAGCATTCCCGTACTGACCTTTGGTAGGCCGGACCCATATCCATGGCTACAGCCTCTATATTTCTCGAGATTTCTGGTGATAACTGCTTTAAAAACCCGGAGAAAACATCGGCCTTTCGTCCAGTCTCCACACCAATTAAATGGCCGGATTCCATGTCATAAATTACGGTCATGTAATCATGTCCTTTGGCTCTAGCCACTTCATCAACACCAATATACTTTATGTTCGTCAGTGTTTGAGCGTTGAGTGCAGGTAAAGTATTTTCTAGGTAATATTTATCCATATTCTTTACCGTTTCCCAGCGTAACTTTAAATGCCGACTGACTGTACTGATGCTCATGTGACGACATAGGCCACTCACTAATTGACAAAATCTTCGCGTATAACGATTGCCCGTATCGACAAATTCGCAGGCCTCCATTAGACGCTGCCCATTGGCAGTGGCAATTTGTGCGAGCTCGATCTCTAGGTGGCAATTTAAGCCACACAAGGGCACATCGCGGACCGTTCGGCGGAGATAGCGATTAACGCTGACAGCTTCACTGCCAGACGGGTTGCGAGGGCGATAGCGGCGGTCACGGGAGCATGAAATCGTAATTCGCTGTTGATCAACATCATGCTGAACGTGTTTGACTTGCTGGCCAGGAAGGCTCAGTATTTTACTCGAGATGCTAAGGCTCATTAGGTTCACTGGGGTGTATTGTGTGAGAGCCTTATATTTCAACGTATTTGATGGGTTTTAGCATCTCCTTTACCTCACTAAAGCGGAGAAGAGCC
>CANLTI010000149.1 GCA_947494095.1 uncultured Pseudomonadales bacterium | reverse complement strand
TTAGCGGCGTTAATGTGCAGTACGGTATGGACGTGATTTGACATCACAGCGTAAGCGCAGATATCTATTGCAAAAACCTCCGCCAATAGCATCAAGCGGTCCTCAACCCACTGGCGTCGGTGCTCGTAGCTGGTCCCGCTGTACTGATCATAGCCACACAAGAAAGCACGACGAATACATCGTGTTACGCAATGATAGTAAGGCGTAGTATCTAATGAAACCTGTTGGCTTCTCGCTTTAGTCATAATAACCACCTTATCGCTATTGATTGAATTGTTAACTTAAGCGTAGAAGATGGTTAATTATTATGCAAACTTTTGAGTGAGTGTCCCTGCAAGTGCCATTTCACTACGTGATCGTTGGGTAGCTATTCATTACGGATAGGGAACCGCCCATTGCGGATCCGCATGCTGGGTGGTGTGGGGGCTGGGAGTTAGAAACTCCTGGCTACCCGATTTAGAAGCCATTGCAGACAAAGCTAATGCTTGTGTATGCTTTAGTAAGCTAACATCACCGATTTTACCATGACCTGGAACAACAGATTTGGCATCAGGATAACGATTAATGACTTTTTGCATAGAGCTTGGCCATTCACTAATATTTGCATCGCCTGTATAACCTAAATTTTTATTATTAAGGCTTTTTACAAAACAACCTCCAAACAATATCTTTTCATTAGGTAGCCAAACAACAATATTATCCTCTGTATGCCCAGCTCCGGGATAAAATACACTAGCAACACCATCAATAAATTCAAAGGTATTACTTGATATTTCATCACTAGACACTTCTTTCTGGTTTAATTTAAGAAGCTTATTAGTTAGTGATGTTGCATACGTTTTTATTTTTAAATCATGTAAAAGTGGTATATCTCCACTAGCATCCTCATGGAAATGCGTAACTACTGCACTTTTTAGAGTTAGATCTTTAGCCTCAATCCATTCAATTAGTTGTTCTGTTCCTTGGGTTGTCCAAGGAGTATCAATCATATGCGCTTCAGTGCCTTTAATAACAATTAAGCCTGAGGCTCCAATTAAACCCCATGGTTCAACCCTCTTATATGAAATATGTTGATAAACGTTATCACTTAACTTTTTTAATTTAAGTTCTTTAGTGCCTTTGTTGTTTGCAAATACAATAGAAGGAATCAAGAGAAGGAATAGAATAATATACTTCATGATGAAACTCATAGTTGAGTGGCCTCTAACATTTGTATATCCGTCAGACGCTTTTCCCGGCTGACATTTTTACGAGTAATCAAGCCGAAACCCCGCCACTCGTAGCTTACAGTGATATTACCTCACCTAACCCCATAAATATACCCTCATAGCAAGACCG
>CANLTI010000148.1 GCA_947494095.1 uncultured Pseudomonadales bacterium | reverse complement strand
GGCGTGAGAACCTTACATTTCAACGTATATGGCGGGTCTTAGCATCTCTTTTCACCTCACTAAAGCGGAGAAGAGCCCCCAATCGTTTGTTTTTGATTTCTATCCTCAATCTTGAGTAGATTGAGAGTCGTTAATGATGCATTGACCTGATTGAGCAGCGTGACTGGCAGTGTGTCAAGCCGGTGTACTGTTTAGCATCTCTGAATAAAAATTCAATTTGAAATCGAGCCTTGTAGTACGACAATAATGTCAGCGCCTCTAAATTTATATCTGTCGAGAATAATATCGCTCTTGTCGAGACTACTGAGTCTGACGATCGAATCATCACAACACGTATCTCACGCTTCAGTGAAACGCTGTATACGATAGCGCTGTATATTTTAGTGTTGTTTTCACATGAGGTAATATATTGAAAGCGCGACAGATCATTTTCAAAATTAATTTTACCGTCATATTTTTTGGCTCGCCCGCAGCCTGAATACTCCCCCTGATAAAGCCATTTTAAATTAGCATCGACTCGGAGCTTACCGACCATATGAAGCCCCGTATTGACAACACTGTTCACAAATTTAAATTTACTATAAAATGAATCAGCCGCTAGGTACTGAATATCTAAACGCTTCAACTCTTCCGCTACGTCAACAACATGCTCAGCATAAAGATCAGTGCGTGTTTTACCCTCTGTATCGATGGTTTGCCGTGCATCAATCGAATAAGCCGTATGGCTTTTAATATTCACCATGCTAATTAGTGACGTCTCTAGCCCTCGCTCGCACCTTGGGCGCCGTTATAAAACCAGCCCAGCCCCTCTGTTTTTTTACCTGACTTTTTCATAAAACTAGCGTCAATTGCTGCGATATTTGTCTGCGTGGGCCCCAGGGAATGCAGGAGAAGCTCTGTATTGAATTTCGAAAATGGAAAATCACGTCGAGACCAACGCGCAAAGTGCTTCTCACTCATATCGCTATAGCGACTCATATTCCTGAATGTTGCTCGGCCATGAAATACGACCAATATGGCAAATAGGCCAGCCATAAATACACGTTGAGGCTTATTGATGCTAGGCATTAAACTGAAAATAGTGTTTACTAGGTCTGTCATGGGTAAATCTTGTGGATTATTTGATCTTAGAAACCAAATTATCTCAAAATTTACCTGTGACACCTACTAATATTACAACTTACCCCACCTCTCTTCCTGCCAACGCTGCATGACTCTTTTGTGCTTGCTCTGGAGTCTAAAACTGTCCGAAGTGTTGTTATAATAAATATTATTCTGATGTGAAAGCTTTCAGGGAGGCGTGCGTGATATTCTTCAGAAATATTGGTCAGCACAAAGAAAAA
>CANLTI010000147.1 GCA_947494095.1 uncultured Pseudomonadales bacterium | reverse complement strand
GTCATGGCCTCCGCGATTGACGATGACTATAGAGCAAAAATTCTACTATCTGCCTGATTATTACTAGGAGGCCCTGGAGGTGCCTGAGTTGGGCGCTAAAAAATCATTTACAGGGCCGCTTTGCTGGGGTGTAATTTTATACAGAAAAAGGTATTGCCAATGATTAATCTCGATATTATTAAAAGCACCTACGAAGGCGAAAGTGCTGAAGAAAATAGTAAAAATTTACAAAAATACATTACAGATACAACGCTGTGGACAGAGTCAGCAGGTTTTCCTTATGCGGGAATCTATCAAGGTTATGATCAAATTTATCAGCAGGTTTTTGCCAAACTTCGCGCTGACTGGATCAATTATACATTTACGCCAGAAAATTATATAGCGGCCAGTAACATGGTTGTCGCTTATGGTACTTATAGCGCTGTTAATAAAGCAACAGGTAAGGCTTTTAAGGCGCGCGTCGCGCATATTTGGGTGCTAGAGAATAAAAAAATTATATCGTTTGAGCAAATTGTAGATAGTCAGCCAGTTGTTGAGGCGATGGAGAAATAATATGACTAAAGCCGTACTGCATGTCATTATCGACCCGCTCTGTGGTTGGTGCTATGGCGCAGCCCCTTTATTAGAGGTGGCCAAAAAAGAGCTAGATGTCAGCGTGAAACTGTATGGTGGTGGTTTGCTCGTTGATGAAGCTAAACGAAAAATAACGCCTTATTGGGCCGATTATGTTAAGCCACACGATGCGCGTATAGCGCAGTTAACCGGGCAGCTATTTGGCGATCAATACTACAATACATTGCTCAAAGATGAGTCTATTATATTGGATTCTGTTGTGCCTATTAAAGCACTGATGGCAATCAAACAGTTAAAACATGATGACTTAGAGCTACTGCGAATTATGCAAATTGCGCACTATCAGCAAGGCCAGTGTGCCGCCGATCCTTATGTATTGTTTTCGCTCGTTGAAAAAATGGGCTTGAGTAAAGTTGTTTTTAGTGAGGCGTATTACGCCATTACTTTAGATCAGGTGCATAGCCATATTCAGCAGGCGCGCGCGCAGCTGCAGGCTTTAGGCGGGCAAGGCTTTCCGACGATGGGCTTAGGTTTTCAAGAGGGGCGGCTAGAGCTTTTAGCGCATGAAAAGTTTTATGGGCGTGAGAGTGACTGGGTTCAATATTTACATAATAAGCTAGAGTTGGTTAGTCGTGCTCAGTTAAGCGCTGTCGATTAGCTGTGATAAATAAAATGTAACTATTCAGAGGGGCCGTAATTGGCAGGGCCTCCTAGTAATAGTTAGCCAATTTGTTTAATATTCGCCCGCCGTTATAGCCCTGAGTGATAATTAAGTGA
>CANLTI010000146.1 GCA_947494095.1 uncultured Pseudomonadales bacterium | reverse complement strand
CGACCTTATTCGTAAAGATGTCACGGCGACAGGCCGGCTGGGTCTGAGTGTAGAGAGTGTCTTTCGGTGCTTGTTACTCAAGCAGCATTTGCGTATCGGTTATGAGCAGCTCGCCTTTCATTTATCCGACTCAATGACGTACCGCACATTTGCAAGACTACAGTCACATTCGATGCCAAGTCGCTCCGGTTTGCAGTCTGTCATTCGACGCATCAAACCCGAAACACTGGAGAAAGTCCACGAAGTACTCACAGCCACTTTATTTGAATCGGGAATTATTTCACTCGATAAAGTGAGGATTGATAGCACCGTAGTGGCTAGTCATATTACCCCACCGAGTGATAGCCAATTACTGAACGATGGTGTCAGAGTTTTGAGCCGCTTACTGATAAAAGCGAAAGAAAAGACGGGTATTAAAATACGATTCACAGACCAAAGAAAGAAGGCTAAATCACAGGCATTTAAGATCTTTAATGCCAAAAAGTCCGTGAAAGATAGGCTTTATCCTGATCTGATCAAAGTATCGAGGTTAGTGATAAATCAAGCAGATCGAGCGCTTCAAAAAGTAACACGGGAAGGCGCTGAAGGGAAAGGGAAGCAGAAATGGATAAAATCTGTCGAGCACTACCAAGCATTATTGGTCAAAGTAATCGATCAAACGGTGCGTCGCGTTATTCATGAAGAAAAAGTAAAATCTTCAGAAAAAATCGTGAGTATTTTTGAAGAACATACGGACATTATTGTTAAGGGATTTCGAGATATACAATACGGCCACAAAATAAATTTGAGCAGCGATGATAGAGGGTTTATTACATGCCTTTCCATTGAACAAGGGAACCCTGCTGACTCGGATCTATTTTTGCCAATACTCGATTTTCATCAATCCAATTATAATGAGCTACCGAAGTCTGCTGTTGCGGACGGTGGCTATGCTAGCCAAGCAAATGTTAGAGAGGGTCGAAAGCGAGGTGTTAAGCGCGTAGTCTTCCATAAGCCGGTTGGCATTAGCTTGCAAGAGATGGGCGTGAAATCAAAAACATTCCATCAGCTTCGTCGATTTCGAGCCGGTGTGGAGGGAAATATATCGGAATTAAAAAGAGCCTTTGGCGCCAGTAAAGCGACATGGAAAAAGCTCGACGGATTCAAAGCGTTTGTATGGTCCTCCGTTCTCAGCTATAACTTGGTGAGATTGGCTAGACTAAATACTCGCTAAAGTCGCCATTCAATTTCAATACGTAAATTAACATGATTGAGCGAACACGCTGCGTATTATCACGCCCCCAAAACCTCAAGGGAGGTCAATAAATGAATCGATTGATCACTTCTCGGTCTGCCTTGTTTTTTAACTGAACCCCTAGTTTGAGGCGATAATAATTGTGAGAAATTTTTTTAAAAACGGCCGTTTATGGATGGGCACTAA
>CANLTI010000145.1 GCA_947494095.1 uncultured Pseudomonadales bacterium | reverse complement strand
CCGTTCAGACGCTAACCGATCTCTTTAACAATAAGCCATTTATGCCAAGTGACTGCGCATAATGGCTGAGTAGTTACCTTAAAATTGATGAGTCGAAAACCTCGAAAGGGTGACATCATATATTTTGATGTAGAGAAACAATCTGATGGCAAACATAGAGCAATAAATTGCCGAATTGAGGGCGTTTTAGCTCGAAAGAAAATAAGTGGAAATAGTGGCGGCGCAAAAAACATAGGCTTAATCTTCATTGCAGTAGTTATTGGATTATTTGGTTACCAAAGCATAAGCTCAAATACTGAAAATAATTTACCAGTCGGAAATGATGAATCTCAATTTCACGAACAAACATATGCTCCATCTAATTTCAGTTGTGATGGCCGACAGCACTGTAGCCAAATGAACTCTAGAGCTGAGGCTGAGTATTTTACTAGAAACTGTCCAGGTACAAAAATGGATGGCGACGGTGATGGCGTCCCCTGTGAAAATGATTCCCGTTTTTGAGTTTAAGCCTAACAAGTCAATGCACTCGGACTTGCTAAAGCAGTCACATTTTTTGTTCCAAAAAATCCGCTAACTTCACCAAGCCGGTGATTGAGGCGTTACAAGCTTTGGTTAGACTTTCGCAATTATATAGAAAAATATGAGTACTATTGAAGTCAAATTTTTAAATGCGAAAGATGCGGATTCGATTTTGGGTAAGGAGATATCAACAGGTATCGACGTGCGCGAACTGCCGCATGACCCTGAAGGCCAGAATATATTCATCAGAAGAGAGTTTACCTCCAGTACTATAAAATACTGGAAAGTAGAAGGCATATCCTCAGAACATAATACAGATGAGAAAGCTATTGCATGTGAAATTACGCTATTACCATTATCCTATTTACCAATATCGATCTCTGAGAAGCACAGCTCAAATGGTAGTAAGTTGGTGAGGGGGCGTATTTTAGAGTGCGATTTTGGATATTTCTCACAGGATATCTCTGTTAGAGCTGAACTTTCAACCACGGTTTCAAATTGCCATTTGAAATGGTTAAGCGTCGATTGGTAGTGGTAGTATCAAATAAAGAAGATCCAGCATTGGTTGTCCCTATAAGTAAAGGGAGTAAAGCAAAGGACAAGAGAAATGTGGTTGAAATAACCAGCCTCCCCACTGATTTGGTTACATTTAATAGCCCGGTTTGCTACGCCAAAACTGCCGCAATATCTTACGTTTCAGGGCACCGGCTTTTCCCTGTGAGGTATCATATGCCTGATGGCGCGCGTAGATATGATAATAGAGTGGAGAAAAAGCTCTCAGACGACGATGTTGTAAGCATTAAGAAAGCGGTATTGACAGCAATTGGAGGGCACAATATTCTGCAATCTATCCTTGATAAGGATAATGAAATAGCAATTCTTGAGGGCTCTTCTCCGCTTTAATGAGGTGGCTTAGAGGGCGGAATAGAACATGGATTGCTCATCAGGCATCGAGGACTGCC
>CANLTI010000144.1 GCA_947494095.1 uncultured Pseudomonadales bacterium | reverse complement strand
GCGCCACCTCTACAACAAGCAAGTCATTGCAGGGTTTGCTGGCGGCACAGCCGATGCCTTTACATTATTTGAGCGCTGAAGCCAAGCTTGAAGAGCATAACGGTCAATTAGTGCTCGCAGCCGTAGAGTTGGCCAAAGATTGGCGCTCTGACCGAGCCCTGCGCAAGTTAGAAGCCCTGTTGGTAGTTGCCAATAAAAAAATATTACAGACTTTTACTTTTTTTGCTTTAATGCTTGGCGGTATACTGTCGGCATCTGCCTGCTTTACCGATGACCTAACCGCCGACATGGACCGAATAATCGGCATGGGGGCTAAATTTTTTACCTCCAAAAACTACCGAGAGGTATCTAGCTTAGTGGGTGGGCGTCGCGTATTACTTAAAAAAGATCTTAATTTAGGCGTACCTAAGTTAATACGCCAGAAAGGCTTAAGTAAACCAGCAAAAAAAATCCTAGATGATGGCGGTACAAATTTAGATTTAATGGCAAAAGAGTATGCTCCTATAGGTGCAGATGGATATCGAATTGAGATACATCATTTGCTTGGTAAAAAACCCGGGCCTGTTGTCGAAATAGAAAGAACACTTCATCAAAAAGAAACAAAAATATTGCATCATATTATTGAAGATAGCTTTAGGAAGAATAAAGAAAAAAGGAAATCATGGAGTCGTTTCAGAGCAAATTATTGGAAACGAAGAGCTGAAATATCAAATAATATTTAAACATTAGGATTTATATTTTATGAAAACTGATAGCATCAATAAACTAATTAATGAAAGTAATGAAATTTCCAGAGCTGATTATTTAAAAGCACATGGACAAAAAGAATACGACTCAATGATGTCAAGATCGGGTGGCAGGAGTGTAGCTATCAATGGTAAAGCCTCTTACGGTTTTATTGCTTTAGTGGAAAAAAAATTAAATGTTAAATTTTGCAAAGATTACTATGATTATTTATTAAACTTTGGCTGTATTGATAAGCCGCCAGCAGATAGATATATTGGCATAAGCAGTGACGATGAAGTGGAATTTAAAAAAAACAACACGCTGCCATACATAGTTGAAGAAACCCAAGAGTTTATTGAAAACGTTTATAAAAAACCATTAAAGAACACGACTTTACTCTATAACGAACAAGATGAATGGTATGTATTAATGGACCATGATAAGGGAGTTACAGTGCCTTACGATCCTTTTGCAAAAGAAATATACTGGGATAATGCCAAGCCATTAGAAAATTTTTTGTTAGAGGAGCTTGAAATTATTGAAGACAAGCGGCACGATGAAATCTAGCTTATTAATTCATCAAAAATACAGAAGCACGACACTTAAACGGCCCTAGCTGTACAAGTAATAATACTTTGATAATAAAAACCAATACCCATAAGGATATTATAATGCAACACTTCGGAAAGTTTTAGGTACCACAATAAGTCCAAAACAGTCATTTAGGATTTGAGGGAAGAAAAGTAGGATTTTGTAATATCGGT
>CANLTI010000143.1 GCA_947494095.1 uncultured Pseudomonadales bacterium | reverse complement strand
CGCAGTGCCGCAGGCATATTGTAATGTGCGTTACCCCCTTCTATCTGATCCAGCAGCCATAGCCTTTGCTGAGAGAAGGACAGAGGCAACGGCTGTGTCTTGTCCGCACGTACCAGTGCAGGCATAACCACGCCTCTGCCCTTCGCATCTATCGCCCGCGCCATCGCGGATAACTGCGGGTGGTCAAACACCAGGCGCAACGAAAGTTGTACATTCAGCCTTTGTTTCAGCTTCGCCACCAGCCCCATGGCCAGCAACGAATGTCCCCCTGAGCTGAAGAAGTTATCCTGCCGACCCACAGTCTCCCGCTTCAGTACCTGCTGCCAAACCTCTGCCAGTATCTGCTCCGTCTTACCCACCGGCGCTTCATATGCCTGCTCTAATCTCTGCTCCGGCGACGGTAAACGGCTGCGGTCTACTTTCCCGTTCGTCGTCAGCGGAAACGCCTCCAGCGCTATCAACGATGATGGCACCATATAGTCCGGCAGGTGTTCTCTTAAATAACGGGCCAGATCCCCCTCTTCCAACTCATATTCCGCACGGTAGTAACCTAACAGCGCACTGCTAAACCCTGGCTTTTGCACTGCCACTACCAGCGCCTCCGCAACTGCCGGATGGGACATCAACACCGCTTCTATCTCGCCCAACTCTATACGCAGACCACGGATCTTCACCTGATGATCATTACGCCCCAAGTATTCGATTTCACCATTCGCGAGTCGCCGCACCAAATCACCGGTTCTGTACAACCTCGCACTACACGCCGCCTTATCAGGCGCATAAAATGGATTACTGATAAACCGCTCTGCGGTTAAATCCACCCGGTTCAGATATCCCCTGGCAAGCCCCACACCACCAATGTAAAGCTCTCCCGCCACGCCCACTGGCACTAACTGCCGCTGTGCATCCAGAATATGGAGCTGGATATTCTGGATCGGCCGTCCTATCGGGATATTGACCATTTCACGCCTGTACTGCCGGCAGTCCCAATAGCTCACATCAATTGCCGCTTCTGTCGGGCCATACAAGTTGTGGAGTTCAACCGCAGGACATTGCCGGAAAAATTCACTAATATGCTGACCACTCAGCGCTTCCCCGCTGCAAAACACTTGTCTGAGCGACCCGCATCGGCGCAGCCCTTGCCAGTCCAGCATCATTGTCAACATTGATGGCACAAAATGCAGCTTGGTTACCTGTTCACGGATGATCAACTCTGTCAGATACTCCGGGTCACGATGTCCCTCTGGCCTCGCCACCACCAGCACCGCCCCGGCAGCCAGCGGCCATAGAAATTCCCAGACCGACACATCAAAACTGTAGGGGGTTTTTTGTAAGATCCGATCGGATGGCTCACACCCGTATTCTCGCTGCATCCAGTCAATCCGGTTGTAGAGCGCCTGATGCTCTACCATGACACCCTTAGGCTTGCCTGTAGAGCCTGAGGTGTAAATCACATACGCCAGATGCGACGATTGCACGCCACTGACCACCGC
>CANLTI010000142.1 GCA_947494095.1 uncultured Pseudomonadales bacterium | reverse complement strand
CGCAAGTGACCACATTGCAGTAATACCATGTATTAATGTTAATGAGTTATATTGCGTTCAAAAAGATTTGATTTCATCTACTGCTTAGGCAGTAAACGAAATTGCTATATTTAAACTGAAGAGTTTGATCATGGCTCAGATTGAACGCTGGCGGCAGGCCTAACACATGCAAGTCGAGCGCGAACGGTCTTCGGACTTATTAGAGCGGCGGACGGGTGAGTAATGCTTGGGAATCTACCTAGTAGTGGGGGACAACAGTTGGAAACGACTGCTAATACCGCATACGCCCTACGGGGGAAAGGGGGGGATCTTCGGACCTCTCGCTATTAGATGAGCCCAAGTCGGATTAGCTAGTTGGTAAGGTAATGGCTTACCAAGGCGACGATCCGTAGCTGGTTTGAGAGGATGATCAGCCACACTGGGACTGAGACACGGCCCAGACTCCTACGGGAGGCAGCAGTGGGGAATATTGCACAATGGGCGAAAGCCTGATGCAGCCATGCCGCGTGTGTGAAGAAGGCCTTAGGGTTGTAAAGCACTTTAAGCAGTGAGGAAGGCTATATGTTTAATACGCATGTAGATTGACGTTAACTGCAGAATAAGCACCGGCTAACTTCGTGCCAGCAGCCGCGGTAATACGAGGGGTGCAAGCGTTAATCGGAATTACTGGGCGTAAAGCGCGCGTAGGTGGCTTATCAAGCCAGATGTGAAATCCCCGGGCTTAACCTGGGAACTGCATTTGGAACTGGTGAGCTAGAGTACAGCAGAGGAGTGTGGAATTTCAGGTGTAGCGGTGAAATGCGTAGAGATCTGAAGGAACATCAGTGGCGAAGGCGACACTCTGGGCTGATACTGACACTGAGGTGCGAAAGCGTGGGTAGCAAACAGGATTAGATACCCTGGTAGTCCACGCCGTAAACGATGTCTACTAGTTGTTGGGACCCTTGAGGTCTTAGTGACGCAGCTAACGCATTAAGTAGACCGCCTGGGGAGTACGGTCGCAAGATTAAAACTCAAATGAATTGACGGGGGCCCGCACAAGCGGTGGAGCATGTGGTTTAATTCGACGCAACGCGAAGAACCTTACCTACTCTTGACATCCTGATAATTCGCTAGAGATAGCTTAGTGCCTTCGGGAAATCAGTGACAGGTGCTGCATGGCTGTCGTCAGCTCGTGTCGTGAGATGTTGGGTTAAGTCCCGTAACGAGCGCAACCCTTGTCCTTAGTTGCCAGCACGTAATGGTGGGAACTCTAAGGAGACTGCCGGTGACAAACCGGAGGAAGGTGGGGACGACGTCAAGTCATCATGGCCCTTACGAGTAGGGCTACACACGTGCTACAATGGGCAGTACAAAGGGCCGCTAAGCCGCGAGGTCATGCTAATCCCATAAAACTGTTCGTAGTCCGGATTGGAGTCTGCAACTCGACTCCATGAAGTCGGAATCGCTAGTAATCGTGAATCAGAATGTCACGGTGAATACGTTCCCGGGCCTTGTACACACCGCCCGTCACACCATGGGAGTGGGTTGCACCAGAAGAGGCTAGTCTAACCTTCGGGAGGACGGTCTCCACGGTGTGATTCATGACTGGGGTGAAGTCGTAACAAGGTAGCCCTAGGGGAACCTGGGGCTGGATCACCTCCTTAAACGATAGCTTCTATTACATAAGTGCTCACACGCATTGCTTGATCT
>CANLTI010000141.1 GCA_947494095.1 uncultured Pseudomonadales bacterium | reverse complement strand
GGCTGGGTGTCACTGTAATATTAATAGCTAGGTCGCCTCGCCTTGTCGAGCGATAATTCTTTTAGGGGATGAAAAATGATTTTATTTAAAATATTTTTAAGTGCGTTATTGTGTTTAGCTGGGCTGGTCAATGCAGAAGAGTATAAGTACGGTAGTGTCACAAAAATCGATATTGTTAATTACCACTCTGGTGCCGCTTATGTTTTTGTAGAAGGTAAAGATTTTACAGAGTGTAAACATCATGTCAATTGGTGCGCTATTGATTTTTCTTTGCCTAGTAGTAATCAAATGTTTAGCGCTGTTCTAGCCGCTAAAATGGCCAATAAGCCTATTGGTGTAACCACCAATGCTTGTTGGGGTGACGGGGGGTATCCTCGATGCTGGAAGGTCCATGTCAAAGATTAAAGGGTGTGTTTCAGTGATATAATTTTGGGGGTTGAAGGTCTTAAAGCTTAATACGCTCAGCGCTATTAAGCTTTAGCAGTAGATGGTGCTTATTGTTGTGTTGATCGCTTTTGGAGTTTTTTTTGAATAAATTTATTGTATGTGCTTTTCTAATGACCTTGTTGGGTTGCCAGTCTTTACATGTTAAGCCTAAAGCGTTGATTGCTGTTGAGTATCACAATAGGCCGGTATTAGAGTTTACCGGTCGTGGTGGCGCTGCGGGCATGATGATGTCTGGCTCTATGGGGGCTATGGGGATTGCTATTGGTGTGGCGATTGATGAGGGTATTGCTAAAGATTTACATGCTTCTGCCTCTCAAGGTGGTTTTGTATTGACCGGTGCAGTGAGCGAATTTTTAGGCCTACACAACTATAAGCTTCACAAAGTTGCGAATAAAAAAATTATTATTAAGCATATAGGCTTTAAAGCTAGTGGTGATTTGATTGTGCCTTGGGTTGAGATTGACTTTATTGATGATGGGCATTCAACAGTATTAACCTATAGTGTGGTAGCAGGTGATGATGCCACCGTTGCCGAGTTGGCGGTATTAAAAGAAACACCGAAGCTGGCAGCAACACTATTACGCAATGCGCTATTTTTGGTGTTAGCTGAAGTGAATGAATAATGTTATTTAAAAGGATTATGTTGTGAAGGTTTCGAAATTAATTTTGTTGTTTGGCTCTGTAATGCTAACTACTTTGGCGCAGGCTAGTACCCGAAAAGATATTACTATTACTGAGGTTGGTCTTTCTAAAAACACTAATAGGGTTTTTGTGAAAGCGACTCCAGCAGCTACAGGTACTGAATGTTCAGATAAAGAGCATTATGCAATATCGCTCAACGGAGCAGAGGCATACCTTTTTTATTCGGCGGCCCTAACGGCTATGAATGAAGGCAAAAAAATGAGAGTGCTGTATGAGTCTCAGGGATGTTTAAATGGAGCGCCTATAGTCGATGTTTTTTGGAATTTATCGCAGTAAGTTAATGAGCTGATCAATGTATGTGATGTTTATTGCGTGTACGTTCCAGAATATTTTGTAACTATTCAGAGGTACCGAAATTGGGCGCTAATGAATCATTTACTGGGCCGCTCAGCCATCTACGACTTTGTGCTCCTCGACTTTGTGCTCCTGCAAAGTCTAATCTTGCATATCCTTATGCAGGTGCAAAGTCTATCCCCACGCATCCATGCTGGGGCGGTCGCTATATAAGCGCTCCCGGCGCTTAAATGCCCAGAAAATAATCCATCAGCA
>CANLTI010000140.1 GCA_947494095.1 uncultured Pseudomonadales bacterium | reverse complement strand
GCTACATCTATCATTTAGGTATAGCCAATAATTGAGAGTTCGCATTACCACTTATCGGGTTTTGGATGTCCTATCTTCTGTCTAGTCGCATAGTGTATATGACTTATCGATAATGCATACCCTTTTAACTGGATAAATTTACGAGACCCAGATTCTGGTTGTTATTTGGACAGTTCATGGCTGAGTAGTTACAAAAACAGAAGGTATTCACATTGTACTCAACAATGAGTTTTTCACAAAGAAGGGGTTAATTTCACTACGTGATCGTTGGGTAGCTATTCATTACGGATAGGGAACCGCCCATTGCGGATCCGCATGCTGGGTGGTGTGGGGGCTGGGAGTTAGAAACTCCTGGCTACCCGATTTAAATTTTTTATTTGTACCACTTTTGATAAGAGTTAGAAGTTACAGCTTCTCCTGCTTTTTTCTCATTTTGATTGCACTCTTTACACAGCAACTGGATATTTGTTACATCATTAAACCCATATTGAGCAAGTGCTACAATGTGATCATAATTTTCCTTATTGTCGAGGCTTACAATACCAGACAGATCTTTATTACAAAGGACACATTGCCCTCGATCTCTAAAATATACAGCCCTCTTAACCCATTTCGGTATATGACCTCGTTTTAATCTACCTCTTTTAGTTACAAAATCACTATCAATTTCTTTAAGATCTTCTCTTTCAAGTGCTCCCGAAATCATCAAATTAAATTCCATTAATAGATCTCGATTTTGAAAAAGAATATAAAAAACTTCTTCGACTGTATGAGTTAATAATTGATCATAAGCATCATTTAGATGTTCCATATAATTATGAATCAGATCATCATAATGCTCAGTCTTATTTTCATTATTTTCCATATAACTTTGGAATGATATATGAGGGATAGAATGAAATTTTAGAGCTCCTTCAATAGGTAGTCGTTTACTTTTATTTTCAGCTATCTCATTTAAATTCTCATAGTAAATATGATCTATTACGAAATATAAATATTTATGGAAAAGTGAAAACTTAGGAAACGTTTCTATCAAATAGGCGACATTACCATCACCGTAGAATTCATTCAGAGTTCTAGCCAATCCAAATTGATCTTGAAGGGTATTCTTAATCACATTACAAAAATAATACGTTTCATAAAATTTAGCGTTTAACATGAACCCTCCAAAAAAATTTAACGCCGCCAGCACAGGCCGCAGCGCCTTTGTTTTAATTTGGGTTAGCGTAGCGTTAAACCCGAATTGAAGCAAAGGTGCGGAGGTCCCTGCGTGCGAAGCACGCAGCTTGTATGGCTGGCTTTGTTATGTGCTGGACTGTTGCACTTAGAAGTTAAAACTAAATTCTTAGCTCATTTAAGCCAACTACTTTCATTGGTGGTAATTCTATTCCATTCTTCGATGGAAACCACTTCTGCGTTTTCTAGCGTTGTGCCCACCATTACATGTTTTTCATCCCAAGACAAAACCTCATCAAAATCACTGAAGCGTGCATCTCCAAATGACGGAAACCTAGATTTTTCGAAAACCCAAAGTCCATCATTCAGGAGTTTCTGTAGGTCTTTAACTGTTTCAGGGTACTGCTTAAAAAATGTTGCCTCTGACAGTGCTGTCGCTATATCTTGAGCTCCATACTCCGTATCGCCATAGCACCACTCACCATCTTCAAGCCAGATATATTCAATGAGTTTAGTGTGAGAAATCTCAATTGATTTATTAGAAAGACTTTCCGACGGAATTTGATAAAACTCAACATTTCTTAAGCTCTCTGTATCAACCAAATCGAAAGAGAAGCGAGTCATACAAGGAGTTTCAATTGCAATATCAGAATATATCTTTCTAATTTCCTGGAGTACATAGTTAACATCAACGCTTCTATTGAGTAAGGACTCAATATTATAAATGAATTTTTTACGATGTGGATATGTCTTCATGATCTAGGGCGCATAACATTTGTATATCCGTCAGACGCTTTTCCCAGCCGACATTTTCACGAGAAGTCAGGCCAGAACCGCGCTACTC
>CANLTI010000139.1 GCA_947494095.1 uncultured Pseudomonadales bacterium | reverse complement strand
TGACCATCGGGGGTTTTTATAGCCGTGCAATTACCATTTTTATCAAACTGATATTGCGTGCTTTGCCCATCGGGCCATCGCGCATGGCCGTTAGCCGGCCGTGGCTGTCCCAAATATAATGCCCGTAAAAACTGGCTATTCAGCAATAACCCTATGTGTCAAGCTAGTTGTCACATAGGGGCGTATTATCACGCCCCCAAAACTTCAAGGGAGGTCAACAGATGAATCGATTGATCGCTTCTTGGTCTGCTTTTTTTAACTGAACCCCTAGTTTGAGGCGATAATAATTGTGAGAAAATTTTTTAAAAACGGCCGTTTATGGATGGGCACTAATTAGATGCTCATAGCTTTTACCCGTATATTTACCCTCACCCATTAAAAATGAGAATTTTATACATCGTGAACAAATATGGAAAAAACTCGCTTGATCTAATGCGATCAATAATTTACGGGCCTGTGTCATAAAAACCTCAGATATTTAGCTACACCTATCATTTAGGTATAACCAATAACTGAGATTTCGCATTACCGCTTATCGGGTTTTGGATGTCCTATCTTTTCGTTGCGACGTAATAATACGTTCAGATTTATATAAACCACCGAGTTTGACTTGCTCAAGTTCTTGTTGTAGGTGTTTAAAAAAACCGGCTGCGCGCATACTATGTCTCTCCAATGTCAGTGAATAATTGATGGGAAGAGGCATAAGCACTCATTCCGCAATAGTATGAATTGTATAGGATTAGTGCAGCAAAAGGGCCTTGCAACATAAATAAGGCCATGCCGGCCACCTTAAAATTGCTGCCACGGATGAAAAAGACACTGATAGCTGCAAGCCTACTGCCTCACACCCAAGCCTTGGCGCAACACGGGCTAGGCTGAAATAGCCAATATTGGAGCATCAAAAGAGGACACCACAGCGCTCTTGTCATAACCCACAGCGCCACGCTTACAATATAGCGCCTAAAACCGACAGTGCATTGCTTACAAACCAAGCAAAACGAGTGGCACATACTCAAAAAAGCTCTAAGTTCGTGACCAGATGGGTTGACCTCAACAGTGATAACATGGACGCTAAAGAACTGCCCACTGGCGGCGGTGCTCGTAGCTGGTCCCGTTACTGATCATAGCCACACAAGAAGGCACGACGAATACATCGTGTTACACAATGATAGTAAGGCGTAGTATCTAATGAAGCCTTTTGGCTTCTCGCTTTAGTCATAATAACCACCTTATCGCTATCGGCTGAATTGTTAGCTTAAGCGTAGAAGATGGTTAATTAGTATGCAAACTTTTGAGTGAGTGCCCCTGCAAGATTGAATAGCCCCGCGATTGCGGGGCTATTTGAAAATGCTTGGTATTTTAACTATTAGTCAGGAACATCTCCCTCTTTGCTCCAGCATTTAACATCTTCCATGGCTCTTTCTAAATCGTCCATATCATCATCACCGAGACTGGTATCAAACTTTTCTGAAATAAGAGATCTTATATCAGCTAGTTTATGAGTTATCTTCCATTCATCGATAAACCGGCAAGTCTCCGATGCATAGTCAGATTTAGATTTATCCATGTAAGCAGAGCCTATCTGATGCAAAGAAATCAACATTAATTCCACATCCTTCAAAATAGCAACAGCTTCGTCTCCGGATAAAATAATTTTTTTATTTTCTTTCATCATAGGACTATTTTCTTCTCGTTACTGTTGGATTATTAAGAGGAAGATCGCCCTTAACTGTCAATTCTGGTGTGCCATATCGAGGGTTATTCACCCACTCAAGCTGTGAATTTGGAACATCGGTTTCTACATAATCTCTGCCGCGTCCACGCTTAATTTGATATTTCTTTTCAGCGGCAGTTTGATTAAGTGCTTTTTTATTAGCAGGCTCAACATAAACTCTATTGTTATCTTGGGCTGTAATTACACCATCTTTCTCAATGCCATTAGATCCTTTGCGGTTTGTATAGTGTCGAACTCTAGTCGCTCCTTCCTTTGTAACACCGCAATCCTTAGCCGTCAATCCAAAAGGATCAACCCACTCCACAGGGTTAGGCGCATACTGATAATTATTTA
>CANLTI010000138.1 GCA_947494095.1 uncultured Pseudomonadales bacterium | reverse complement strand
TGTGTGAGAGCCTTATATTTCAACGTATTTGATGGGTTTTAGCATCTCCTTTACCTCACTAAAGCGGAGAAGAGCCAGCGATATAAAATAAAAACCTTTAAAAACAGAATGTTACAAAAAATAAAATTTATAGTTAGTAAAATTATAGTAACTGAACGCCAAATAAAAGCCTCAAAACACCAATTAGTAAACGAGTACCCGTCCCAGCGAAGCGATGGCCAACTTTGATTTTTACTGCTTGAGCAACTTGCTATACCCTTCCGCCATCTAGTTTAGAAAGTAAATCAGACGGAGCTATATATATTAGGGTTTTACCATCTTTTGTTGCTAGCAATAATTTTAGTTCAGCTAACTTTGCTAAGTACGCTCTAGCTGTATTTGAAGAAACAGCATATGAATGGGAAACCTCTTTAGCATTAAATATTCTGCCGGGCTCCTTAACAGCTTTCTTTATTAAATCTTTTTGAACAAAGTTTAGAGTATTACCCCATATGGTTTTCTCTAATATCTCCGCAATCTTTTGAAATTCATTTTTTTTATTACCTAAGTATGCTTTCAATTCTTCGAAAGCATGGAGAATAATATCTAACTGAAAATAAATAAAATAAGTTAAATCATTAGCGTCTTTCTCTGTATACATATAAGACATCCCATACTCTTTGGGTTTTTCTTTTAACAACTTACTAATGGATACAAATTTGAAGAGTGTGTATTCGCTTTTAAGCATAAACCAATAAAATAATGCCCTTGCGGTCCTGCCATTCCCATCCCTAAATGGGTGTTCATAGCCCATCATAAAGTGGAGGATAATTGCTTTAATAATTGGATGGACAAAATCACAGCCATTCAAGCCAGTATGCTCTTCATTAGCAAAATCACACAACTTTTGAATCCTTTCATCAATCAAATTAAAGTGAGGGGGTTGATGAGCAATATTCCCATCACCATCTTCAATATATATACCATCATCTTGTCTAAACTCCCCAGGAATCACATTATTTTCAGTAGTCCCTGCTGTTGCTATCCGATGAAATTCTAAAATAAGATCTAAAGTTAATTTTTCTTTTTTATTTTGTTCCGAAAACCTCAAAAGAAGATAGTTATTTAATATCATCCTCTCATCTTCATCTATGGGCTCCCTTTCATCTTCAAGCATTTTCTTGGCTACTTCGCGGGTAGTTGAGGCCCCTTCAAGTTGGGCACTTGTTATTGCTTCTTCCATAATTAAAGATGAAACTAAAAATTTACTTTGTAAGTTATCACTAGCAGCAGTATCAGATACTGCTCCAACATTACCTCCTGCGACTTTCACTAGTTGATATAATAAAGCTTCCATAGAGTGAGGGGTACAGTATACAAAAGGGTCGCCCGCTTCATCTTTAATATCAAGATTCTTGTACTGTGATATTCTTTTGAACTTTACAGTCTTCCAAATATTTTCAGCATCTGCTTTAGGGACTCTCCACTTCAATTGACTCCAGTGTAGATATCTCCCTTCATCATCTGTAGCACCATACTTATGAAGGAAAGGTATTATTGATTGAAAATCTTCAGGGATAGTGAATTTCGGAGCTTTTTCTACTCTAGCCTTAGCCATAACTTACCTTGCTATAATATGCCTTTTGTGTTTTTAGTATGTCAAAAACTAACCATAACGCAAGTTTTAAAATCTGCGCTTCAAGATAAGATGCTCTCAAAAGAAGTGCTCACAAAGTGCTCACAAGGACAAGTGCTCACAAGGACATACACACCCAAAAACACCTTTCGAGTATAAAGAACCCAAAACCTAAAACAAACCGCTATTTGACTCATCAGCCAGCCTTATCTAACGTTAAACCATAAAACACTGGATAAGCAGACATGACGCAACCTCGCAAGCAGCTGGTTTCGATAGATGATACCGCTTTTTACAACATCACAACGCGCTGCGTGAGACGTAGTTTTTTGTGTGGGTATGATAAATTCAACGGCAAAAGTTATGAGCATCGGCGCAGCTGGATCGAGCATAGCATACGGCTATTAAGCTCCATATTCGCTATCGATATCTGCGCCTACGCTGTCATGAGTAACCACCTGCACCTCGTC
>CANLTI010000137.1 GCA_947494095.1 uncultured Pseudomonadales bacterium | reverse complement strand
CGATTTAGTGAGCGCCACCGACCCCAATGGCGAGCGTGAGCACTACAGCTACCAACACCACTTATTAAAAAAACGTAAGCACTTGTAGGGACACTCACTCAAAAATTTCCAAACCACGTTCAAAAACACAGCCGCTGCCCAAACTCCATCTATTAGCCAGCGCAGCTACCAATATAACGCCCACGGCCAACTCGCCCAAATCGACGACCAACGCCGTGGCAGTACGCACTATCATTACGACAATCTCGATCGCCTCACTCACGTCAAAGGCCCAAACCCCGAGAGCTTTGTACACGACCCGGCGGGTAATATTCTTGCGATAAATCAAGACGCCCCAATCCAGCAAGGTCAAACCCAAGGCAACCGTTTAGCCTTTCAAGGCGACACCCACTACCGTTACGATGCCCAAGGTAACCGCATTGCCCAAGCGCGTGGTAAAGGCCAAAAAATCCGAATAGATTACCGCTACAACGCGCTTAACCAATTAACGGATATTAAAACCAACGACAAACAAACCACCTACGCATACGACCCATTAGGCCGGCGAATTTCCAAGGCGGATACAGATAAGCGCACTGATTTTTTGTGGTTAGAAGATGTATTGCTGAGCGAGTCCAGCTACGCTACCACTCCCGCCGCAGAGCAAGGTAATCAAACCAAAGAAGAAAAACTCTACTTATTTGAACCCGGCACCTTCAAACCCCTTGCCTTTGTTCAAAATAAGCAGGTATACCATTACCACCTTGATCATCTTGGTACCCCGCAAGAAATTAGCGATGCCAATGGCGAAGTGGTTTGGGCGGTAAGCTACAAAGCTTATGGTAATTTAGCGGTTGCTTTTGAGCAGCGTATTGAGAATAATATTCGCTTTCAGGGGCAGTATTTTGATGTAGAGAGTGGGCTGCATTATAATCGGTTTCGGTATTATGATCCGAGTGCGGGAGCCTTTCTTAATCAAGACCCCATTGGCCTTTTAGGTGGTAGTAATGCTTATCAGTATGTTAGTGATCCAATAAGTTGGATTGACCCATATGGTCTAGCAAAGTTTATACTAGTAGGTGAGGGACAGTCAGCAGTTGAAGCTTATGCTAAAAAGATTAGAGCTGACTACCCTCAACATGAGTACCGAACAATTAAAAAGGATTGGGGCGGTATTATCAGCAAGTCCGGAGCTAAGAAAGAAGAGTTGTTTTCTGCCGAGTGGGAGCATAAGGCTGTCGCGGGTAATGCTCAATGGATTAAAGATATGGATAGTGAAGGATACGACTTTATTGATATTGGTACGGACAATGCACCGAATAGAAGCCCTTTTTATCTTGCTGAAAAGAAAATGTTGAGTGATGTTGGAGCAAAAGTTCATAAGGCGCCAAGCAAGCGTGTTAATGCCGCTCGTAGTGGTAGTAAAGAAAGTGATCGCCCTCCTGCAAAATCAATGAAAAAGTGTAAAGAAACGGGATTGATTTAAGTATGATTACAATAATAATATCTACAAGAAAGCTTGATGAACTAGAGAACTTTTATCGTAATATAATGGGTTTTTTAGAGGATGATGATGGTTTTTTTTTCCCTGGAACGGATGAGTCGAGTAACGTTAGGCTGTGTATGCAACACGATAGATCTGACGGTAATAACTTATCTAAAGGGAATGTTTTTTTTAGATTCTCTGTGGAAAAGGATTTCCTTTCTTATTGTAAAGAGTTAATGAATCAGGGTGTGGGTTTTGAAGTTATTGGTTCGCATCCTGGAGGGTACGCTGCTAGGGCTTACGATCTGGAAGACAATAAATTTGAGATTGAGTGTGATAACTTTGACGAAAAAAGTAGTTCTATCGATCCGTTTGAATGGGCGTGTTACAAGCGATACTAAAAACATATAGTTACTACCATCCCGCCTGTCACCCTGCTTGCAAAGCCAAAAACGCAAACCAGGCCCCCTGTGTCAGACTAGTTGTCACTACCTAATTCCACCCGAAAACCATACCCGGGGGATACTCACTACCTCTACGACACCAAAGGCAATAGTGTCGCTCAAGCGCGTGGTAAAGGCCAAAAAATCCGAACAGATTACCGCTACAACGCGCTTAACCAATTAACGGATATTAAAACTAACGACAAACAAACCACCTACGCATACGACCCATTAGGCCGGCGAATTTCCAAGGCGGATACAGATAAGCGCACTGA
>CANLTI010000136.1 GCA_947494095.1 uncultured Pseudomonadales bacterium | reverse complement strand
ACCGCCCATTGCGGATCCGCATGCTGGGTGGTGTGGGGGCTGGGAGTTAGAAACTCCTGGCTACCCGATTTAAATTTACTCTGCCTTAAAAGGATGAATTACTATACTAGGCTTACCCTCGTTCCACATAATTACACCGCCATTCCTCTCTGTAATGAGAGCCGATAAATGCTCACTTACTTGATCCATTTTTTCTTTATTGGTCTTGTAAAGTGTTTTATTCATTTTTTCTATGACTGAAATCATGATATCTATCATCAAATCTAGATGTTGATAAAGGGCTGCTTTTAAATTAATTTCACCGCCGCTAAGGTCGTTGTTATTTATATACTCGCAATGATACCCGCCCAAACTCATTTGTATCGGAACAAAGGAAAGTATTTCGTTACTTTCCTTTTCCATATAATCTACGCTATGAGCGCCAAGGCGGTGCCTCGCGTCTCGAATATCAAGTGACTCTATTTTTTCTCGAAAGCACCTTTGGTTTAATAGCTGGCATCCCTTGCAAATAACATACACAGCCTCTTGCTGAATGTAGGTTGAATTGAGCACACCATAAAGCCTCAAATATTTTTCACCAAGCTCGTCATATCGTGTGGCGCCATCTAGGCCAAAACGCAAGAAGTGGCTTATCGCACCTGTTGTATCATCAAGCAGGTCCATTGCGGAGCAAATGAAATTCCAGTCTTGTGGCTTATTTAATTTTAAAACACGCTTCACGAAGTCGGAAAATTCTTCGCCATCTTTTGCATCTTTCCGAACAGGACCATTAATCAAATCTCTAAATAGAGAAAAAAGCTGGCTTAGTGTTTTGCACTTCTCAGGCCTTGGCACGACACCTCCTAGAATTTAACGCCGCTATGTGCGGCAATATTTTGGGTGAGAGTTTTGTGGCATTATTTTCCGCCGCAAAACAAGCGCCGAAAATATTGTCCAGCCAGCTTGCTGGCGATGCACGATAGCTTGGTTATGCTAATCAACTATCTCTACGTTACGTACTCTTTCATTATTATTAACGCAGCGCTCCTCCGGGTTGCCCCAAAGCTTAACCGTTTTACCTGCCATATAGCTTGCCAAAAGCATTGAATATTGCGCTTTTTCAACATCACTTTTAAGATACATTCCCCAATATGTTTTATCGGAACATAGCCCATTAGGTACGCTAGTATCCAACTTAATAATTATTCGCTGGGCTATATCAGACGTAGAGGAGGCATTATTATGGACCAGCAAGCGTGTGATTTTTCCGGTATGTTCAGCTCCCGAAAAAGCTTCAAGACTAAACAACATCGATGAAATTAAAACAAAATACTTCATTGGATCTCCTTTGAATAACAAATTTGCATAACATTTGTATATCCGTCAGACGCTTTTCCCGGCTGACATTTTTACGAGTAATCAGGCCGAAACCCCGCCACTCGTAGCTTACAGTGATATTACCTCACCTAACCCCATAAATATACCCTCATAGTAAGACCGAATATTATAATATCCGGTCACACCAAAAACGCCACAACCCATTGATTTTTATAGTTTTTAAAAATTGGTCAACGAACACCTGCAAGCGCAACTGCAAGGACATATATGGACGCCCCATTACTGTCAACAAAATCGTGCCGCCCTCAGCCTCGGTGAGGGTAAATAATTCGGTCTTGTGTGATTCCAACCCTGATTAACGTCTTTTATGTTGATGCTTGTAAAGTGGTGGTGGTACTGACATATATCCGGCATCTACGAGGGCGGAGGTTTTTCCTCCGCCGTGCCCTAATGAGATCCGTACCTAGCCACCTAAAACAGGCACTCAGTTTCAAGAACTATGTCCCTCGACAGGCTCTTGCTAGGTACGGATTAACCGCTTTATTTCATCACATTTGACTCACCAAGATGGGAAGGTTTAACTGGCTTGGTACATCTCGCGCTTATTCAGCAATACCCAAGCTATACGCGCCATTCGTGCAGCCATAGCCACTGTCGCTTTTTGAATGCCGCGGCGCGCAACCAGTTGGTTGGCCCAAAGGCTGAGCGAATCTGTTTTGTTTTTGCACCGCGATATCGCTGCCCTTGCACCGTGAACTAATTGCTTTCTAAGATATTTGTCGCCTCGCTTGGTAATACCACTGCTGGTCATTCGTTCTCCGCTACTGGATTGCTTAGGCGTTAAGCCTAACCACACCGCTAATTCGCGACCATTATTAAATTGCTGACCATAATTAATGGCACTGTACAGCGCGGTGGCGTTGATGGGGCCAATACCAGGA
>CANLTI010000135.1 GCA_947494095.1 uncultured Pseudomonadales bacterium | reverse complement strand
AAATAAAATCGTTTATATAAAGGTGTTTTTTATTGATGTAGCGCACCAAGTGCGCTATAATTTCAATCAAGCAAACGACATATATAAGGCTTTTATCATGACACCTAAAGACGCGGCAACAATCCTAGAAGTTAGCGGTGAACTAACTAAAGAAATCATAAAAAAAGCTTATCGAAAAATGTGCAGCAAGTACCACCCAGATAAGGGCGGCAGCGTTCAGATGATGCAAGCAGTTAACGAGGCTTACGAAGTTTTAAAGGATTTTGACGGCACTTTAGAAGCTACTAACGACGGGTATGGCGAAACCTTAAACAATGCAATTAATGCAGTGGTAGACCTAGAGGGGTTAATCATTGAGGTTTGTGGTTCTTGGGTTTGGATTACTGGTGAAACAAAGGCACATAAAGAGGCTTTAAAGTCTGCAAAATTTCGCTGGGCCAATCAAAAGAAAGCTTGGTATTTTCGCCCTTCAGATTGGAAAAGTATATCACGTGGTGGCTTTTCTCTCGATGAAATCCGAGACAGGCACGGCTCTGTGAGTGTAAGTGCTCAACAGGGTAAGCAACGAAAAAAAATAAGGAAAGTTTCTTAATAAAATCGGGTAACTAAAGTTGTTTTTTCTTGATATAGCGCACCAAGTGCGCTATAATTCAATCAAGCAAAGGGTATGGAGCTTTTTAGTAATGACAGTGCTAATTAATTCGGCAGTAGGTAGCAACAAAGGCAAAAAGCGCGTTTGGTTAGAGGGTGCCAAACTTGCGCACGGGGGCTTTTCTCGCGGTGATTCAATCAAGGTTGAGCGATCTGGAAAAACCATTGTCATAAAGATCGATGAATATGGTGGCCATACAGTGAGTGGTCGCAGTCGTAACGGCAAAGACAAGCCAATTATAGATTTAAGCTCACAAGAAATCTTGAAAGGCTTCACTGTTGGGGAGCCGTTGCGCATCACTGCGAAGAAGGGCTATCTTGTTATCAGTCAGCACGAGATAACTAAGCGTATTTACTCTAGGGTTAGTGGGATTCGTGCCCGCTTGTCGGCTGGCCTGCCTGTTCGCAGCTGCTCACTCTTTCATGGCCTAGGGGTTATTGATCGAGCATTGCATGATGGGTTTGCTAGGGCTGGCATAGCGACGGCAATATCTGCCGCCGTAGAAATTGAAGGTAACTATCTCGATGCCTCAATAGTGAATAATCAGGCAATTTGGTCCGATGATTCTATAGCTATCAATTCTCCTATTCAGCTGGTCAACCCGTCCCCTAAATTTCAAGTAGACATGTTGGTTGCTGGCGTTCCTTGCACGGGTGCAAGTAAAGCTGGACGGACAAAAAATAAGTTGAAAAATGCCGAATCGCATATTGAGGCGGGTGCTCTTTTCCATTACATGCTTCGTTTCATCGAGGTTTTAAACCCTGCTTTGGTAGTGCTAGAAAACGTTGCAGAGTATGCGGGCACTGCTTCTATGGCTGTTATTCGTGCCGTTCTAAGCGATAACGGGTATCACTTCACTGAGAGGATTCTAGGTGGTAATGACTATGGCGCTCTCGAAGATCGGCAGCGTCTTTGTGTTGTCGCTGTTACTAAGGGGCTTGATTTCAATCTAGACGATGAGATCAAACCCGTGAGAGAGAAAGAGGACTCTATTGATAAAATCCTTGAGCCCGTCGAAGATGATAGCCCGCGATGGAAGGCGTGCTCTTACTTGGCTAAAAAAGAAGTGAGAGACATTGCAGCAGGTAAGGGGTTTCGCCGTCAGGTTTTGACTGGTTCCGAACCTAAGTGCGGAAGTTGCGGAAAGGGCTATTCAAAAATACGAAGCACAGAGCCCCAAATTGCCCACCCCACCGAGACAGGTCTAAGCCGCTTATTTACTCCTATTGAGCATGCAGCCATTAAGGGTGTGCCAAAAGAACTTATAGCCGGACTGTCGGACACAGTGGCTCATGAGTGTTTAGGGCAATCGGTGGTTTTTCCGGCCTTTGAAGCTGTTGGAGCATACATAGGTGAGCAGTTGTCGAGCAGTTTTATCGAAAGGTCAGCTGTTTAATATATTAGCAATAGCGCATATAGTGCGCTATTGCTAATATATGCTACAAGGAATAAAACGCGTTTGGTTAGAGGATGTCAAACTTGCGCGCGGGGGATTTTCTCGCGGTGGTTCAATCAAGATTGAATCTACAGGCTGCACACGAGACGTGGAAAGCTAACCAGATCGAAAATGAAGTAACCACTTTTCCTGTGTGTGCAACGGCGTAATATTAAAAAGGCTT
>CANLTI010000134.1 GCA_947494095.1 uncultured Pseudomonadales bacterium | reverse complement strand
CCGTCGCTCGTTTTTGCGGCAAAAAAGACTGCCACAAAAACAATCAACTACAAAGCTGCGGCATATGGCGGCGTTAGGCTCTCAAATTGATAACGGAGTATGGATGCAGATCAAACTGTCAGACGTTCTAAAAATAATTGAGTTTATTAGACCAAAATTCTACAACAAGCTCACTTGGCTGATGGTTGTTGCAGGCTTATCCTTAATGAGCACTCCTTTATGGGTATCATTGGTAAATCACCTTATAAATATAGAGGTTAGCTTTACTTTTAGTAATGGTAATGACATAGCTTGGGGCTTTTCTCTTTGTGTCGTAGCTCTCCTGTATAACCTACTCAGCACTGGAATCCATGAGCTGCTAATAAAAAAACTTACAAAAGAAGAAAGTGCAAAAGCCATTGAGCATGATCTGAATATTTATTCAAAACTTGATGGAATCATGTCAGAAGAATTCTTAGAAAAAATCATCTCTCACTTAGAGACAAGTGATGCTATTTACTGGAATGATTTTTCAGCGATTGAGCTGTTTGTTCGCACGGCTGATAGTGCAGGTAATGCCTTCTACACAGAAAAGCTAAAAGAAAAAACTACTTCACTAGTCGAGTCACTAAATGATCTAAGGCAGCTAGTTAATAATGACTTTGATGAGTATCCGTATACGCAAGCAGTGACCAATTTCAGGATGTGCCTTGCCCCTCAGCTAAATTGCGATCGAGCTGGAAATTGGGAGGATGGTCCTGCATACACTGCTTTAACTGACAAAATGATGGTTATTACTGGGTGTATGAATAGCGAATATGAGCAATGGCGGCTTGCCATAAAAAGTGTGCTTTACGCTTGAAGTCCGACTCAAAGCCTAACAAGTCAATGCACTCGGACTTGCTAAAGCTGTCACATTTTTTGTTCCAAAAAATTCGCCAACTTCACCAAGTCTGTGATTGAGGCGTTAAGCTCTACAAAAATTAAACATCGCTCTAAAAGGAGACAGGAATGAGTGAAATTTTATTATGTAACCAGCCATTGAAGGCTGATTTTCTAAGTAATTCATGCGGTATCGACCCCAATTTTGTACACGGTAGAGGTTGCTCTAAACCATCTACTGTCTCAGCCTTCACACCCTATGTGCTCGGGCAAGAGTTGAGTGCTTTCGATGCGCAGGTTATATCAACTCTTTCAGCGCCAAAAGTGGCTAAAAACCTAACAAATTTTTCATTATCTTTTGGTGGAGATAACGCTATTGCTCTAGCCGAGATGACCAAGAAACTGCAAGAATATAATATTGGCCTTATGGGCGCATCTACAAGCGTTTACGCAAACAGGCTTGGCGGTTTTGCGGGAGCTATAAAAGAGTACCAAGATTCTCTCATGGCCTATCGGGGCGCAATTAAGTTAAATTCTGCTTCAAAAGCAATCGCCAAGCAAAAGGCATTTAAAGCCTTTCAAAACTTACAGTTTCGGTTCAAACATGAATTAAATGCTATTAATGCCGGCATTAAAGCAAGGCGTGGCACGCCACTATCCAGTGCAACACGTGCAACCAATATTGCGCAAAGTAGCCGAAATGCTGTAAGGCTCAATATTACATCACAAGCTCAGGCTCACAGCCTCGTCAAATTTACACAGCATGCGAAGCTTCTTGGTAATGGGCTTGCGGTTATTGATTTTACAAGTCGTGTTGGGAATATTCATAACGAGTATAAGGCCGGAGGTGAATGGGAACGGGAGTTATTTATTGAATCGAGTAGTTTTGCTGCTAGTGCGATGGTAGGTGTTGGTGCCGTCAACGCAGGAGCCGCAGCGCTAACATTTTTAATGATAGCGACACCTGTTGGTTGGGTTGGTTTAATCGTGGGTGGGTTGGTTGTTGCTGGAGTTGCAGCGTCTTCCTCTATTATGGCAAATAATTATATGAAAAATAATAGTGGTGATGCTTACGATGTTATTATGAAAGAGTTAACTCGCTGATGAGTACGACTACAATAATTGTCCTTTTCATAATTACCAGCTCAATGGTGAGTGGACTATTGTATGTTGCTTTTGGGCAGATAACTGTACGCAAACTAAGAAAGAATCCAAAAACCCAAGATCTGCTCGGTGTCGAGTATGCTAGTGGTTGGGATATTATCAATGTTGCTCAATCATTTTCATTTCCAAGGGCTTGGGCTAAAAAGGTAGAAAATAGTAAGTTTTCATTCATGTATGCTAATGCAACTGTGTTATATGAAAATACAACTAAATTTGATCAGGTATTAGGTTTTATTTTTTATTGGGTATTAACAATTTCAGGGCTTGCAAGCGCTTTATTAATATTACTTGATAGTCTTGGTTTTTTCAGTGAATAGGAGCTTAAATCGGGTAGCCAGGAGTTTCTAACTCCCAGCCCCCACACCACCCAGCATGCGGATCCGCAATGGGCGGTTCCC
>CANLTI010000133.1 GCA_947494095.1 uncultured Pseudomonadales bacterium | reverse complement strand
AATAATTTACGGGCCTGTGTCATAAAAAACCTCAAGTATTTAGCTATATCTATCATTTAGGTATAGCCAATAATTGATAGTTCGCATTACCACTTATCGGGTTTTGGATGTCCTATCTTTTGCTGTTAAGCGCAATGGCGTATGTTGATCTTAACCCAGTGCGTGCCTGCATGGCTGACACGCCCGAAGCTTCAGAATATACCAGTATCAAGGGCCGCTCTATGGCTCCTGCCATCGCGGCATTAGTGCATCCATGCACGTCAGCGTATTAACCCTAGCTTTAATTTAGCCGAAGCGGTTAAGCAACAAACCGTACTGCAATCTATTCGCCAGTTTGACTTATCCCTCAAACCATTACTTAACTTTGAAGGCAGCCTTAAAAGCACAGAACAATCAGGCATTATGTTTGGCATAGCCGATTATATTGACTTAGTCGATTGGACGGGTCGCGCTATTCGTGATGATAAGCGAGGCGCTATAGCCACACACCTACCACTTATATTAGAGCGCTTAAATATCGATATTGACGCCTGGCTATTACAAACACAGCATTTTGAGCGTGAGTATCAAACTTTGTTCGCCAAACACAGGCAAAGGCCCTAGCGCGCCGCCTAATACCTGCCCTAAACAAAATCTTCCAGCATTACCCAAAATCACTCCTGCCCAACCAAATAACCCTACGTTATTAGCTTGGGTTCTTTATGCTTTTTATTGAATCAATGCGTTATTAGCAATTATTTTGGCGTGGCGATACAATAGTCGATAAAACTTAGTGTCATTTTCTTTTTGGCATGCCTGCCTAAGTAGATTGTTGCTTTTCAAGGTTTTGATTTTTTTATAGTATATGATATTAGGTCTTAATCACTAAGTCTGCTGCAGTGCAGCTTTGAATACAAGCCCAAATAACGAAATTTTTTCATTTTTTCATAAAGTTTATTAAGGATTTTATTAGTGCTGGAAATTTATACATCAGGCAATATTGCCGCATATTTAATCTCATTTTTTGTTTTCGTTACACTAACGCTATATCGTACCGGCCCTATAAAAATACTCCACTACCTTTTCTTTAAGTTAGATAGAAATCAAATAATATCCGCTCTTATCTTCACTTCAGTTTTTTTTGCTGGGTTTTGGTATGCCTGCAAATTCGCGATTGACTTTGCCATTCTTTATTATAATCATGAAGTGTATTCTGTGATGTTTTATGGTACAGATGGTTCATCTTATTACTTTATGTCCTCCGATTTTAGTCAAAAAATTGTATTGCCTTTTTTTGGAGTACAGGGTGACTCTTTTAATGAAATTTACCGTGAAGTTAATATAATTAAAAGTACTCTCGGAGAAGAGCAGGTAGAGCGCACGTCTATTTTTATGCCGATCTCTATCTTTGCACATATCTGGCCAATAACGGTGTTGTTTTTGGCGTATATAAAATTCTTAGAGAATGTCGTTATCGACATTTACAAATTTGATGAAGTGAGTCGTGATTTTTCACGCCCTGCTCCACCAACAATACTTTCAGAAATAGAGGATAAAGCAATCATTAAATTAGTAGCGTCATTGATCCCGTTGTTTTTTATCTATGCTTATGCCGAATACAATATTACTGATAAATTACTTGACAGGGGTCATCCATTGCCTATGACTATCGCGGTTGGGGAGCACATAGATGCTAAGCCTATTGCGGCGCATAAAATAATGGATAGCTATTTTAATAAAAATGGTAAGCACGAAACCAGAAAGACATACGACACGGGGTATCGTTCTGTTCTTTTTAAGTTTGAAGAGGGATTTGAAGCACCTGTATATGTTACCGACCACTTTTATGCCGACAAAAATCCCGGATATTATGAGTATGTTCTCTTAAAGATTAAAGAAAATGAAGCCATGTCTATTAAGTTAGATAAAAATTTAAGACTAGTCCAGTCTGATCAGCATGAATATCATCACGACATTAAAGGTATAAATACTTTAGAAATTATCGACGCCTATCCAGTAAAGCAATCAATAGTGTATTATAAATTTGTGAACGATAGGGATGATATAAAGCGTCGAGATAGCGGGTTTCGTGATGTTACATTCAATAATTTAAAAAATAATATTGGCGAACCATTAACCTACAGATATCATGTTTTGGATAAGCCCGGTTTTAGAGGACTTATTTTGGCTTACATTGAAGCTAGTAAGCCAATAAAGATTAGCATTAAAGTTGATGGGCATATATCTGTCATTACAGCTCCCGATTCAGAAAAAGTACCTGTAGAAATTTAATAGTTATTCGATTCGATAAAATAAAACGAAACGAAGGAAAGAAAGGACAAGGAAAGAAAGGAAAGAAAGGACATCCAAATCAAGCCTCCCAAAAAAATATGGCCAACGACACTTCCCATCACTCACTTTCAGCAATCACAGGCTAATCTCATTAAGAAAACAC
>CANLTI010000132.1 GCA_947494095.1 uncultured Pseudomonadales bacterium | reverse complement strand
AGATAAATTTGCAGGCAATTTTTTAACGTCGGATTTGAGCAATATGGCGGAGTCTAAGGACTGAATGATCGCTTACGGCGTAAGTGGGGCAAAGACGATTTTGACTCTACAATTATCGCTGAAATACCTGCTGGTCCTGGAGCTAGACTGAAAGCTCTTGATATAGAGGCGAGTAATGCAAGAGGCCTCCGCCCAGAAAACCTAACTAACCCACGATATCACCAGAGGCCTTAAGGTTGAAAATTACTGCTGTATATATCAGTTTGGACTGTGACAATGTTGAGGCCTCCATTAGGTCTCAATATCAGTTCCTATCGAATTATTTAACTCTGCTAATCTCGGACTGGTTAAAAAAGTTCAAATTGGAACTGGGACCATTCAATCGAATAATTTTTGAGGAAGGAGCTAATGACGATCTTTCAGTGGCTGGAGATAGAGCCTTTGTTGTTTCTTTGAGTAATGAATTTGATGGATTTGGTCATTATTGTGACTCTGAAACTGTACATGAGTATTTTGTCAGAAAATATATTGAGGGGTTTGAGCGTTTAGACAAGCATTTCAATATAAGTTTAGCGAATCAGCTTCGTTCATATTTGGACCAATGCTTCACCAACGGATTAGAATATGAGACAAAGGCCAAGTCTAAGAAAGTAGGTGATATCACAGTTCATGCTGTACACAGGTATAAGTATGATACCTATGACTTAGTTGTAAGATTGGTTAACAAGAAAAAAGATATCGTTAAAGAAGAAGTTGTTTTTACATGTGACCCAGACCCATTTGTCGTTCATTTCGATGTTAATAAAGTTGAGATTGATGATGCAAGGTTAAGGGTGATTAATAAAACACGAGAGGAAGTCCTAGCTTACGATTTATAATATTTTTTGATATTAGGGTTACAAAGACTGCAGGCGCTGCTCTAGAAATAGCTGGTAAATAGCTGGGACATGCACTCGTTTTAATTCGTTCTGGTTGTTAGTCTAATTTTTTTATAATTGATACTCTCAGTGCTATACCCAAAAGCCGCTAAAGCTTAACTGCCTTAGCGGCTTTTTTATAAAGAATCTAACTTAGACAGGCGTGACTAAAAGAAAGAGACACCAAGTTTTATAAATTATCATGGCGTCACGTTAAAATAATCGCTAATAATAAATAGCTGGAAAATAGCTGGGACATGCACTCGTTTTAATTCGTTCTGGTTGTTAGTCTAATTTTTTTATAATTGATACTCTCAGTGCTATACCCAAAAGCCGCTAAAGCTTAACTGCCTTAGCGGCTTTTTTATAAAGAATCTAACTTAGACAAAAAAGAATCTAACTTAGACAGGCGTGACTAAAAGAAAGAGACACCAAGTTTTATAAATTATCATGGTGTCACGTTAAAATAATCGCTAATAGCGCATTAATTTAATAAAAATCATAAATAACCCCAAGTTAATAACTTGGGGTTATTGAGTTAGGCAGGAGTGATTTTGGGTAATGCTGGAAGGTTTTGTTTAGGGTGGGTATTAGGCAGCGCGCTTGGGTCTTTGCCGGTGTTTGGCAAACAAGGCTTGATACTCACGCTCAAAATGCTGTGTTTGTAAGAGCCAAGCGTTAATATCGATATTTAAGCGCTCTAATATAGGTGGTAGGTGTGTGGCTATAGCGCCTCGCTTATCATCACGGATGGCACGACCCGTCCAATCGACTAAATCAATATAATCGGCTAGGCCAAAAATAATGCCTGATTGCTCAGTGTTTTTAAGGCTGCCCTCGAAACTAAGTAACGGCTTAAGGGGGAGGTCAAACTGGCGAATAGATTGCAGTACGGTTTGTTGCTTAACCGCTTCGGTCAAATCAAAGGTTGGGTTAATGCGCTCCTTGATGCTGGTATATTCTGAGGTTTCGGGTGTGTCAGCGATGCAGGCGCGTACAGGATTAAGATCAACATACGCCATCGCGCTTAACAGAGCTTGTTCTGTAAGCAGAGCTTGCGATTTGAATCGGCTCTCCCACAAAAATATCGGGAATATTTTTGAACAGCTTTAGCTGGCCCGAAGGGCAAAAGGCAGGAGCCTTTTGTAAAAATGGCCTGTGCAGTTATCCTCTTTATTGGCTTGTCTAGCGATTGGTTCGTTGAGGCACTTCATAAACGACGTGCATGGATGCACTAATGCTGAAATATCAGGAGAACTATTCCAGTGCAGCTTAAACTTTGCAGCCGCTTTTGATAGCACTCAATGCAATCACTCACGGCTTCTCGCTCAGCCCTTGAAAGCTCCTCACCAGCCATGTGGCGCTGTACAATCGGCGAGCCTTTAAACAAGCAGCACCAGCGCTCTAAAACTTCTTTGGCAGACCATTGAGTCGCTTCTTCGGAGTTGAGTTTGATGACGAGGTGCAGGTGGTTACTCATGACGGCGTAGGCGCAGATATCGATAGCGAATATGGAGCTTA
>CANLTI010000131.1 GCA_947494095.1 uncultured Pseudomonadales bacterium | reverse complement strand
TATTGCCCAAAATGGGTGATGGGAGTTGTCGCTGGCCATATTTTTTTGGAAAGCTTGATGTGGATGTCCAGTCTTTGCGAAAATTAAATGGTATTAGCTTTGAGTGTTTATGCTTGGAGGTTATTAAAAATAGTGCCTGTCCCTGCAAGTGCTGTGAGTTAGCAATTTGTTGCTTAAAATTGAAATATCTTAGATACTTTGGTTTATTTTGATTTATGACACACTTTATAAGGAATTATTGCAATGCAAACTAGGCGTGAAGTAAAACGTATGGTTCAGGCTAAGGCTCAATCTCTGGATGTCTTTTCATCAGAGGATTTGATTCGAGCTTGGGAGAAAGAAACAGGAAAGAGCCTACCTCAATTGTCGGCTGAGTATGCCAAGGTGGGAGCGGGGTATGTTTCAGCCGTTCTTGATATGAGGACAGTGCTAATCATGATTGGGGATTTGGGTGTTAAAGGGAAAGTTGTACTTAAAGTAGCGCATGGTAAGCAATACGTGATATTCAAAGGGTATGCTGGTCAGCGATCTATTTTCAATGCGGCGCGATACCTGGCAGCTAATCCTAAGGTGGTTGATATGGCCATTGGTCAAGTGGGTGTCAGAGCTTCGGTTGTAGCGGGTGCTCGTTTAACCATCTTCCTAGTTGTTCCCCTTAATGTTATTAATTATTTGCTGAATGACCACTCTTCTTTATCGAGGCTCATCGGCACCATTGCGACAGATTTATTGAAAGTTGGAGCTGCTTCTGTTGTAGCGGCTTTAATAGCAACGGGCACGGCAACGGTCACAACAATAGCCGCCGGCCCGCTGATTGTTGCCATTGGTGTCGGGCTGTTTGTTGGATACTCTTTAGATAAGCTCGATAAAAAATTTGGAGTAACAGACTTACTGGTAAGCTCAATTGAACGTTCATATGATGTGTCATTTGGTGAGGTTGGTCGGCAATTGGATAAAGGGATCAAAGTGGTTGAAAAACGTATGCGTTGGCAACTAAATAATGGGCTGCCAGTAGGGCAGGGAATTTTTTACTAATTATTATGGCAATGACAAAACGCACTGCACACATGATCCTTATAGGTTTCGATATAATTGCATTGATAGCGGCTATTTATGTGTTTAACGTATTTTCAATATTAAGTACGGCTATTGATGTGGCGAACAACCATATTGAAACGCAGGGTAATATGGGCGTTTATTTTTTAGGTTTGGTGGTTCCGTTAATCCATTGTTATTCGATAATGGGAGAAAAGTACCCAAAATTAGGCGTGGGGCTATTAGCTATATGCGGGATCAGTATTGCCGCGTTGTTTATTGGAGCTTCTTATATGTTTGAATATAAGCTTTCGGAGGCCGATTATGTCAAGTGTTCCGCAGAGCATATGACGCGCTCTAGTTTTTATCTGTATGCTCGAGAGGAGAAATTATGCGATTAATGTGTAGTTTATTATTTTTTCTAGTTGCTATGAAGGTGAATGCTGCCGAACCTTTAGCGTTAAATTGTGCTATTACATTCTCTAATTATTCAGGCGTTAAAAGTAAAGCGCATTTCTATGAGGTGGTATTAGCGGAGCATAAGCATAAGGCAGGAGGCCGAGTTCAGCTATTAACGTGGCAGGCTAAAGAGTTTTGGGTAATGACCCACGGAATACAGTCCTTAGGTGAGCGTGAGTTTATTAATAGTTTTCAAGTGGCCATAAAGAATGTAGGTACTCGCGAATTTTATCATGCGTTGAGTGACCGTACTTTTGTGGCAGGGCAGAAACCGCAAGTGGGGCGGTTAAGTTTGGTCGAATACGACTTGCAAAGCGGGCTTGAAGCGGGAGAGTTATTGTTTGAGTGTCGCTCTTAAGGGGCGAGGCCTAGCGTGCTTTGGCCAGTGCTATATTGTAGCGGCATACTAAATCTGATCACCGATTAATAGGTGTTAAAATCACCTCACGAAAGCGAGTGTCTGTCCTTGCTAGTAGTCCATGTATCCTCAATTGGCCAAATTGCGAATCACTAATGTTAATGCATGCCATATCAAGGCTATTTCACTGAGAGCACAATCAAAGACATCTCAATCGCTAAAATCATACTGTTTAGTATTCTTTATGGGCTTGCTATGTTGGAGCGCTATTTTGAGTGCCCATCTATGCAATTCACGCCTGATATGGCACCGCCGCGTATCGATTGCTCTGGCGCGTTCAAGCCATCCATGGGCACTCCATACGCGTTCCCGACGCATAAGGGCCCGAGAAATCAATCCCCGCCGGCTTTAAATGTGCGTATCCGTAAGTTTGTGAAAACCAAATGATATTAGCTTCGAGTGTTTATGTTTGGCGGTTATTAAAAATAGTGCCTGTCCCTGCAGGCGGTGCCCAGGCCATCCATGGGCACTCCATACGCGTTCCCGACGCATAAGGGCCCGAGAAATCAATCCCCGACGGCTTTAAATGTGC
>CANLTI010000130.1 GCA_947494095.1 uncultured Pseudomonadales bacterium | reverse complement strand
TAAGCCGGTTAGTGATAATATTCAGAAAGCCGGTTAAATTGTAAGCAAACAGTGACAACTATCTTGAAAAACACCGACTTCACCATCACTATTAACCATTTCTAAATTAGATAGAATTTCTTTATTGATCGCATTACACATACCCCAACGACCCAGCGCCCACTTTGAAACATACGGCGAAGCCTTGCCACCTTCCCCCTTTTTTACCGCGCCTATCTCACGCAAAACACCCTCAACCATTCTTACGCATTTTTTCTTTAGCGCCCTACGCCACCACAACTCACAACCAAAACGCTTAGCCCCTGCAATTATTTTTTTTAACATTTGCTGCTCCGTTTCACCATTTTTAAATTCGACAGGGCAAGGCACACCCACCCACTCCAAATACTCACACATGACGACATAACCCGCCCAAATCTTTTGCGCCTCTGCCGTCACAAAATATTTGTACTTCCCCCCCATCAAAAAATCATAACCCTTAACATCTTTGCCATAAGCCTTTAACCAATGCGCCTCACCTTGCTTTGCATGAAATTCCGCAATATTAATTAATGCATCCAACTCCATTGCCGCACTTGATCTCACAACACGCGAGCCCTTACACTCAGAACCTGCAAAGCTCAAGCGCTCATCAATTAAACTCAATTCATCTAACGCAACAGCACGACCGACACTACGAGAACGGCGCTCAAAAAACGACTTCAAATAACCACTAATAGTCTTATGCCTAGCATAAATAGCACCCAAAAACTCAGCCTGCTTTTCAGCTTCCAACAACCACAAATTAGCGCTCTTATAATCACTGCGCTCATAACACCCCACATAACCCCTTTTCAAATACTCCGAGCTATCAACATGCTTTGCAAAAATACTTGCAGCCCAGCGCCTACACTGGTGCGTGCCTATCTCGTTTAAACCCTCCACTATTCGCCGCCCTCTTCTTTGTAACGATGGCCCACCTGTGTTTTTTTCTCAGCATCAAAAACGGCCCTAGAGTTTTCCTTTACACTCATTACCTCTAATTTTTTTTGGTAGTCGTCGGCCTGCTCGCATGCATCTGTAAATTTATCAGCGTCTATGCCGTACCCAAGGCACCGATAGCAAGCAACCAACCTACGCGCCGTCAATGGCTGTCCATTTGCGCCATTTAGCAAACTGGTAGGCGCGCTGGCCTTAGCGTATGTGCAGTACTCCACAAAATAGCCACGCCCGTCACACTCACAACACGGGCAATCTGTAGCGATAGGCGAAAGCCTTTCTTTAATTGTTGTAACGATATCAAGCAACACGCTATTTAAGCCGCGTACGTAATCAGACAAGCATGCAGGGGCTAAATTAATCATCCTCGAACCTTCCCACTTAGACGCCGAAATGATAACAAGCAGTAACCAGCCTCAATACCGTACTGGCCACCCTCCAGAACATGCGTAACAACAACGGCAACCCGTCCCTCAAGATACGCACCATCAAAAGGCCTCAACAAAATTTCATCACCCACAGCAAAATCACGATCATTGACCCTAACCTCCGCCGTTTTCTCACCATCCCTAACAGCCCAATATAAATTTGGCGCTATTTTTAATTCATGAATCATTTTGCCACCGCCTTTTTCGCGCCACGTGCTAAACCCACAACGCGCCATTCGTCGGAAAATAAATCATCACAGTTTGGTAGCCACGGCGTAAAAGCGCGCTCTGTTTTGCCCTGCGCCCAGCGGGCAGGTGCAACATAAAAAATAAAGGGGGAGGCTTCGCGAGGTATATCGAAATTATGAAAGTTGGTTGTAAGGTTTATATAAGCGTCTTGCGGCCAACCCGCCCGCGCTACCTTTTTACCGTCTTTTAAGTGGTGGAATGCTTGCTCAAAATTCATAAAGCAGCACCTGTTAAGCTTATATTCATTAACATAGTATATTTTTCCTTGTTGGCCTGAATTGATCGGCTCCCGTTATTGGCCTGCAATCGATACCCCCCCGCCGCTAAACGGGAGGGGTTCCAAGCCAAAGGAACGGGGCAAATAAGATCATACCCATACCTTAACTACAAGCCCTTAACTGGCTTCCATCCAATACCCTAATGCCCTATTATGCCCATAAGTTATAAAACTGCTCAAAAGGTGATCACATGTTAACAACAATGGATATCTTACAAAGACTGCAGGAAGCAAACGAAAATTGCACAAAATATCGAGTTTCAAAAATTCTAGGAGTTACAACGGCAACCGTGTCCAGATGGTCCCACGGCAAGAACACCATGGACGACACAAAGGCTTTCCAAGCCGCGCAAATGCTGGGCCTAGACCCAAAATACGTAGTCGCATGCGTGAATGCTGAGAGAAACAAAGGAAAAGAAAATTACGAGGTTTGGCAGTATATTTGCCGGACAATCGAGGACGAAAACGAGCGAAAAGAAGGCCTAAGACACTAAAAGCCAAAAGCCCACCCGCTGGCGTAAAAAGGCTTTTAATGTCCGATAAACAGCCACTAATTAAAAATAGGTAAACCCCCAGCTCTGCTGGGGTGACTCGCATAGGTTTTACCTATACCGCGGTATAGGTACTC
>CANLTI010000129.1 GCA_947494095.1 uncultured Pseudomonadales bacterium | reverse complement strand
AATAGCGTGTCATACAGACTCCGTTTTCGCCCCCCAGCGTTAATTTTTAGGGGTGACAACTATTCTGACACAGGGGGAGGGATAAATTTTACTTTGCCCGAGGTGCAAACACTATTAGATGGCATAACAGTTGGTGGGCATAAGTTAAGCGATCAAGAAGTAGCGCTTAATCAAGCTAGGGCCTGGAAAAAGCTAATCAGTGATGTTGAAAATGAGCGGTTTGTATGCAATGCGGGCTACGCACTAAAGCTGCATGAGCTTGCGGGGGCAAATGAAGCTTTGGAGTGGGGGCAGTTCAGGTCTGGTCAGGTGACTATCGCGGGTACTGAGTATATGCCCCCTAAAGCATCAGAGCTTACACCTTTGTTTTCGAAGCTTGAGGTTGCGTTGGCTGAAATAACAGATATTTATGACTGTGCAATCTATTGTTTCTTAAATATGGCCCGTAATCAGTACTTTTATGATGTCAATAAGCGTACAGGTCGTTTTATGATGAATGGTATTTTGCTTTCTGCAGGTTATCCTGCCATTAATGTGCCTGTAAAGCGGCAGCTTGAGTTTAATCAGTTGATGCTTGAGTTTTACGAATCGAATAACATGCACCCAATGAATACCTTCTTGCGATCATGTTTAAGTCAAAAATATATTGCAGTGATGAGTGAATGAAAAGGCAATAGCTGGACGCCCGAAACCGGCAGCCCAGCCAATAGCAGCGCACCTTATGCGGTGTACAATATTGGCAACGGCAACCCCGTTAAATTAATGGATTTTGTCACGGCATTAGAAGGCGCTTTAGGGCTAGAGGCTAAAAAGAACTTTATGCCCATGCAGCCAGGCGATGTATACCAAACCTATGCCGATACCCAAGGCCTAGAAGCCGCCACAGGTTATACCCCTGCGGTTGGCGTTAAAGAGGGTGTAGCTAAATTTGTTGAGTGGTATAAAGCGTTTTACGGGTAAAATTTTGGAGGCAGGAGCAGTTTTGTTGCGGAGATGCTTCGCTCAAGTGAAGTATTCTGTACTTTTCCTGCATCTGGCTACACCCCAGAGAAATCTCACGGTGGGGGCATATGATCATTCGTGGTAGCTATATCAGGGGTGCTAAGGCGAAAGTGGGCATGACGGCGGAGGAGATTCAAGACGATTTTCCCGAGGTGAAGCCTGAGCACATACAAGCTTGCTTGTCGTTTGCGGCTAGCCGCGAGCACCATCTTCACGTTGTTACCGCGGCATGAAGCTTTTGCTAGATCAAAACATTTCACATCGTTTGGTGAAGTCGTTGGTTTAGTTCTACCCTGATACAACGCAAGTCGCTTTACTTGGAATGGATCGGTCCGATGATCGTGCAAAATATCCAAGGGAGAAATTCTTTTGTCCCACCTTGTTTTCATTTAAACTACGCGACCGCGCCCTAATCTTTGATGCAAGTGTTTTTATGGGCCAGCTAACTATTGCCGAAATTAAACCCAATAGAGCCAAAGCGCTTGCTTTGCTAAAACGTAATTTAACACAGGGCGGGCACGGTAAAAATGATGTTACTGGGAGAGTCAAATAGCGGATTGTTTTAGGGTTGGCGTTTATGCTTTGGTAGTTATTTTGCGAATGTATATCCACGTTTATTCCGCGTCGTTTTTTTAGGTCTTATGAAAATTATTTTTTTAGGTCTTATGAAAATTATTTTTTTAGATATTGATGGCGTTTTACAGCCTGAATACAGTCAGCAACGTTTTTCCCATAATCTTGAGCAGCTTAAACAGGATATGGCTTTAACGAATATAAGCTTTTCACAGCTGGATAAGTATGATCTTGGTGCTGTTTATTATGACTGGGATCCAGAGGCCGTTAATTTATTAAGGTTGCTTTGTGAGGAGGAGTCGGCAAGGATTGTAATATCATCCTCATGGAGAGAAACGCGCACTCAAGAATGCATGGTCGCGTTATTTAATATTCACGGGTTGGGAGAATACGTCTATGATATGGTTCCATTTGCTCGCGAGCGTTCAATCAATCGTGAAATGGAAATCGCTGAATACTTGGTGAGTTATTCAGAATTAATACATAAGTATGTGATTATTGACGACTTAGCACTTAATTTTGATCGGTGTGATATCCAGCGATGCTTCGTACGTTGTTTTCAATCTTTTTCAGAAGAGAATTTCAATAAGGCTAAAATGTTGTTAAGTGATTAACTGCGCAGGGCTACTTGGTTTCGGTATTTCTCGGCGTAATTGTTATCAAGAATTTGCTGCAGGGCTTTACCTGTAGCTTGTTCTGCTACCACTTTAAATTCAAAAATAAAGGTGGTGCTATTAAATTGAATAGCCATATTCACTTTGCCGTTAACACTGGCCCCTTTTGCATTTTGCATTTTGCATTTTGCATTCACAAGCAAGCCTGGGGCTGCAAAGTGGCGGTATTAGGCAAAATATCTGAAATAGGCTTGCCGTATCCATCGGTCATGGCCACCATATGTAGACTGTATGTTACTTCGCGTAATAAAGGGGGTGACAACTATTCGGCATAGGGAAATCGGCATAGGGGGCACCCATAAATATCAATGGCGCTCTGGACTTTACGGTTTACGTGATTCAAACTCTCCAGCCTCCAGCCTCCAGCCTCCAGCCTCCAGCCTCCAGCCTCCAGCCTCCAGCCTCCAGCCTCCAGCCTCCAGC
>CANLTI010000128.1 GCA_947494095.1 uncultured Pseudomonadales bacterium | reverse complement strand
GCGTGAGAACCTTACATTTCAACGTATATGGCGGGTCTTAGCATCTCTTTTCACCTCACTAAAGCGGAGAAGAGCCACAAAGTTGTACCTTGTTCGCGATCTATCCCAGGATGCTGCGAAAAGCCTAATTTCTCAAAAATATAAAAGTCCATTTTATCAATCTCTCATGGATGATTTGGCTACCAGTTATGTATGGAACGCAAGAAAGGATATTGCCGAAGGCGCACATCAAATCATATTTCCCGAATTCTTTAAAAAACAAAAAAATTCAGAAGAGCCGTTACGTTCGACACTGATTAATATCGATGATGCTGCTCTTTTGCTGGTTGAAGGAATTAAGTCAAGCAAGTTTTGGTTATTCAAATTTCAAGATTATAAAAATCTAGCGCCGGAGCCAGCGTGCTCCTTCGAGAAATCATTTAATTAATTATCTTAACCTTTGGGAGGCAAAAAGTGGACTAGGATTTATTAGACCATATCGAGCAGTGGGAAAATGCAAATTTTAATAATAATGCTCATTGAGATGGCAGAAACAGCATTGCGATCGGCTACGGCTTTGACCTGCTAGTACATGACATTCAAACCACTAACGACTATTTTCAAGAAATAAAACGGATGCCTGTCCTTGCAAGTGCTTGCCTGCAATTTCACGCCTTGATATGGCGCCGCCGTGTATCGATTTCTCTGGCACGTTCAAGCCATCCATGGGCACTCCATACGCGTTCCCGACACGTAAGGGCCTGAGAAATCAATCCCCGCCGGCTTTAAATGTGCGTATCTGTAAGTTTGTTAAAACCAAATGATATTAACTTTGAGTGTTTATGCTTGGAGGTTATTAAAAAGAGTGCCTGTCTCTGCAAGTATTATAGTGCCCCTTTCTTTTAGTCACGCCTGTCCTAGCAGGCACTCAGCAATATTTTTGCTTGCCTGTCGTTTGTGTTTTGGCGTTATGAAGCGTTAATCATTACGCGAATGTGTGTTTTCTTAATGAGATTAGCCTGTGATTGCTGAAAGTGAGTGATGGGAAGTGTCGTTGGCCATATTTTTTTGGGAAGCTTGATTTGGATGTCCTATCTTGCCCTTTCTTACTGTAAGGCTGCAAGAACCTACTTTACGAGTAAAAATGTACCGTTTGTAGAGCGTGATATTGAAAAGACGCCACAAGCTGAACGGGAATATAGGCTGTTAGGTGGCAAGGGAGTCCCATTAATAACTGTCAACAATCATAGTATTCAGGATTTTGATAAAACAGGCTTTAAAACGGTTTATTTAGGAGAGGTTGAACTGTGATAATAGGCGTTGTGACTTTAGTTGTTGACGGGTTGTTTACCGAAACGCAATCGCATGGCTTTTCTTAGTCCTTGCGCCATCTTGTCTGATTCAGATAAAGCACCGGCACAGTCATGAGGTAGTGACCAATAAGTGCTTGTCGTATTTGCGGGGCTTTTTCTAACCGTGAAGCATTTACCCTTATGCTGCACTTGGTGAGTACCCGTTGTGTAATTTAATTGAGTACTGGTATTAAGTAAGCGATTTGATGGATTATTAAGTGCTGGTATGGGGGTTGAATAAGTTTTAAGTTGCTGCCTTAAGCGTGGATTGAAAACACGTAAGTTGTTATTGGTAATAGGTTCTTGTTGTTGTTGTGAATGAGATGGTGCCAATAATACGGGCTTAGGCAGGGGAGTCTTTTGTTTTTCTTGAGGCGCTGAGTGAGAGGTTTTTGGAATATTTTTAATGATTTCTTTTGGCTTGGCAGTTTCGGCTGGAATAGCAATTAATGTTAGGGTTTCTGGCGGTTTTGGCATGGCTTGCGGTAATAATGGCCGTTGTAATTGAATGTGAATAGGCGAGGGTGTAATTGATGAGGGCAGTGGTTTGGCCCAAGTTCCCAGTAGTAATATGATAGCGATAGTTAGCCCTATACCTATGACAAGCCCGGTAAACAAGGCTTTATAAGAGCGCTGTATTGGGCTACTTTTATATTTAATGTGATCATCAATGTAGATGGTGTGAGTCAGCATTCGTAAGTAATGATTAAGTATTAATGAATGCTGGTGTAAGAGTTCAAGAAGAGAAAAGGTTCAACATTATATAAATTTTAGTGCCACTATTGATATTAATGGCGCTATTCATGCCCACAAGCAAGTTCGAATAAAGGCGCTGCGGTATAATGTTCATTAGTTCGTTCTAAGGCAACGGCCAAAAAGGTATCGTCAAAGCCCAGGGGGTTAGTCCAGTGATGGGAGCTGTTAGGACGGGCGTGACCAAAAGAAAGAGGCTCTAAGATTTATCGACTATTGTGTCGCCGCGCCAAAATAATCGCCACTAGCACATTAATTTAATAAAAAGCATAAATAACCCCAAGTTAATAACTTGGGGTTATTTGGTTGGGCAGGAGTGATGCTGGGTAATGCGGGAAGGTTTTGTTTAGCGCATGAAAAGCTTGGACAGGCATGATCACTCCTTGCAGGGACACTCACTCAAAAGTTTGCATAATAATTAACCATCTTCTACGCTTAAGCTAACAATTCAGGCGATAGCGATATGGTGGTTATTATGACTAAAGCGAGAAGCCAACAGGTTTCATTAGATACTACGCCTTACTATCATTGTGTAACACGATGCATTCGTCGTGCTTTCTTGTGTGGCTATGATCAGTACAGCGGGACCAGCTACGAGCACCGCCGCCAGTGGGTTGAGGACCGCTTGATGCTATTGGCTGAAGTTTTTGCAATAGATATCTGCGC
>CANLTI010000127.1 GCA_947494095.1 uncultured Pseudomonadales bacterium | reverse complement strand
ATGACTTTAATAAAGTAAATGACTCATTAGCACCCAACGCCGGTATCTCGCAATAGTGACTAATAAAGTAAAGGGTTGTACTCGTATAACCTGTGCGATCGCACCACCTACGCTGCTTATTTATCGTTTTGTGCAGTTTATAAAGTAAATGAATCATTAATAAAGTAAATGTACGGTTCATAAAGTAAATAACTGACGAATAAAGTAAATGTATGGTTTATAAAGTAAATGTGCAATTAATAAAGTAAACCGCTTATTAATAAAGTAAATGTGTAAGATGTAATCGTAAGGTATTGATTTATATAGCTTTTTTAACTCTATATTAACTGTAGTTATTGTACTTATTTATACTTATTTTTAGTAAAATTATACTACCGGTGTACTTTTTAACAGCGATCTCAAAAATTGACAATGGGCATTCCATTTACTCAAACCACGCCTTACAACTCAAGTTGATTTATGCAACAATGCCTTACAACCCTTGTGTATTTCATTAACTTAAGCCTTACAATAAAATTACTCGTATGGACGATACAGTTTTTATAGAAGTTGAAGCAACCGCTCTTAGCCAAGAATCGTTGGTTAATAATGTTACTAGCTTAACCAATGCTGAAAAAAAGTTTTTGCTTAACCTTGTACAGCTGGCAAAAACATTAGAGCTTAGTGCAGAAGGCAGTGCGCTATTATCAAGAAAGCAACTACAAGCTTTTATTATTGATAACGGCGGTAAAGCCTCTGACCCTTTGGTATCGAGGCGGTTGGTGGCTTTAGTTACACTAGGCGTTGTTACCTCAACAACCCATATGCAACCTGGGCGACAGCGCATAAAGCACTTTTTTGTGAAAGATTTAGCACTGTTAGCCTCTAAGCCCTCTGTTGCCAAGCCAACAAAAACCAAACCCAAAAGCCGCCGCACTAAAAGCCTTGTTTCGCAACAACGCGAACTCTTCAGAAAAGACCAAAAAGCGGTGTTTCTTGAAAACCCCAAAGCTATCTCTATTTACTTCCATGAGCAGGTATTTAATGGCATTTTAGATGCTTCAATGAGGTTATCGGGTAAAGATGAGCGCAAAGAAATAGTCGTAGAAACAATGGTTGCAGGTAAGCCACTGCAAATATCGGCAACATGTTCAAGTGGCGCTAATAGTGGTATTGCTATGTTGACCGATCAACGCGCGATGCGCTCTATTATTAGTTTTTGCAAAAAAGAAATCGCCTCGCGTAGAGCTAAATTGGCGGCAGAAAACGGCGAAGATAACTACGACCCTCGCGTTATTCCTAATTTATTCCATATTGATATACATGATTTGTGTGGGTTGATGGGAATGACTTGCGTAAATACCAATTTAGATCAAATTGTGCATATGATGCAGCGACTGGCCGATACCAAATTTAGAGTTGATGCAACGCAAAATGACTGGTTTCGGGAGTCGTTTAGCCTTTTGCCTGGCGGCGAAGAAGGCTCTAAGTCGGATACTTTTGAGTTTCGATTTTTGAATAACTTTGAGATCGCCCATGAAAACTCAACCATTGAAGATTTATTTGGCGCTAACCTGTCAGAGCTTAGGCCTCGGTTTTATACCTTCTCTTTAGAAATAAGAATTTTTTATACGCTATTGTATGACAGCACCAGCAATTTGTTTTTATCGCACGATCGCTTAGGCACCGAGCGCTCGGGGATTATTCAGCGGTTTTATAACTGGGCCAGAGCGTATATTTCGGGGCGTGCTAAAAAAGGCTTAAATAATAAATGGTTTAGTCTAAGGGAAATGTACAATCATTTAACACCTGCTGCCCGCTTTGATAATTTTAGAAATTATTTTTTAAGAGGTTTACGTAAATTTGCCTGTGAAGATACGCCCTGGATACCGGGTAAATCAGGTAAAGCACTAGTGTATGGCTACTATGTATTTTATGAGCGCAGAGGCGGAGAAGACTTATTCCGCTTTGCCCGCGACCCCAACGATGAAATTGTTGGAGACAATAGCCGCCACAATGTTTTGTTGCGTAAAAGTATGATCGAACAAATGCAATCGCTCGACTATGACCCTTTGCCTTAATGACCATTGGCAGCCAAGCTCTGCCACCCGCTTAAAGCTTAAGCAATGGGGTTTTAGTAAAGGGCGCGTGGTTGATTTACTTCGCCGTTATAAAGCCAGTGCTAATCATTATTGTGATAACCGTTTTATGGCTTTTTGTACTCAGCAAGCTGAAGATATTGTCTGCGATGTATTAAGTGTGCGTCAACAATGGCGGCCTTCTCAAGCGGCTATTCGCTTTCTTATTGAGGCTGGGGTACCTTCGGAGTGTATTCTAAATAAATATATCCCCTACTTTTTTAGCGATTATGCAGACAAAAAAGTTGTAGAAGCTTCGTGGGATAGGGCCTTTATTCAATTTGCTATACGCTGTTGGAGGCGAGACCCCATTAACCCCAATGCAAAATTTGCACGCCCCATCCCCCCCGATTGGTTGCCTTGCGACGATGCGCTAGTAAAGCTCAGTGTCACAGGAGTGAGCCAGCAGCGACTGACCGCAAAAGCCTTAGAGTTTAGGCTGTACTGGAGAGATGCGGGTGGCTATAAGTTAGATTGGGATGAGGCCTTTGTGCAATGGGTAATGCGCGGGTCATGATAAAAATTTAGTAACTATTCAGTCAACTTAACAAGGCCCTCTTGGCAGGGTGCTGACGGGTTATTTTTTGGGCATTTAAGCGCCGGGAGCGCTTATATAGCGACCATGGATGGCTTGAGCGGCCCAGAAAATGA
>CANLTI010000126.1 GCA_947494095.1 uncultured Pseudomonadales bacterium | reverse complement strand
CCCGGCGCTTAAATGCCCAGAAAATAATCCATCAGCACCCTATCAGGTGAGGTTTGTCAGCCGAGCTGAATAGTTACTATTAAATAATTAAATATTCAACCGTTTAGTTATTTAAACGTATAACAGCCCTACACATAATGCAGGCTAAACACCCGCAACTGACCATTACACCTACCCAGGACGCCACCTATGCCCGCCTTGTTAACGCCAGTTCGCCTACTCTTGCTGAGTTTGTGCTTTAGTCCCGCATTCAGTTGGGGTGCTAACGGTACCCTTATGCAAGCGGTGCAGGGTACGGCAAAACTGAGCGTTACACTCAAACAACAAGATACCCAGCGCAGCCTAGCCAATGGGCAAATGACCTTATTAACACGCGAAGGGGCACGCTACACAGGCCCAACAAATAGCCAAGGTAAAGGCGCTATTACAGGGCTGGCGGCCGGTTTGTATGAGCTGACGATTGAACGTGCAGGCTATCAAACGCTGCGTGTACCCAGCGTACGTATGATCGAGGGCAAAAGTACACCCGTAGTGCTGACCATGCTGGCCACACGCGATAGTATTGAAGAGGTGCTCGTCATAGGTTCGGCCAGCGGTGGCAGCGCCTTAGGCTCAGTCAGCGCTAGCACGATAGATCGTGAAGCTTTACGCAGTGCCGCAGGCAGCGGTGGCGATGTATTGCGCGCTTTAGATGGCTTACCGGGCTTGTTTTCGGATGGGCAATTTTCGGGCTTTACTGTACGCGGTAACGGCCCTCGCGATAACCTTGTGTTGGTCGATGGTATTCCGTTTGCTAATGTGGTGCATTTTAGCGACAGCTTTGGCGAGCTTGAAGATGTAGAAGGCGGTGGCCGCTACTCGGTATTCGCCCCTAATATGATTGGTAATGCCGAGTTTCAGCCCGGCGGCTGGAGTGCCGCTTACGGTGGCCGTGCCGGCTCATTACTGCGCTTAGAAGTGGCCGAAGGCAACCCCGAAACACCCGCTTATACGGCACGCCTTGATATGGCCGGTATAGAAATCGGCTATGACGGCCCCAGTCGTATTCACGACGATACCACTTTATTATTTTCGGCTCGTAAGCTTAACTTTGGCCGCGTATTTGATTTAATCGGCATAGAAGATATTGGCGAGCCCGAACTCACCGATGTTATCGTAAAAACTCGTACCGAGCTAAACATCAATAATACCCTCAAATTTTTAGCCATCTACGCACCCGAGTCGTTCACACGTGACATTGATAACGTTTTAGCCTCTGATGAAGATGATGAAGGTATCGAGGACGGTATTTATGACAATATTCAACTCGTCAAAAGTGAAGCCGATAACAACCTACTCGCTATCACCTGGGAAAGCTTAATCGGCGATAGCGGTGAATTCAGCAACCAACTGTATTACCGCGTTTATAACGAGAGCGCTACCACAGGCGAGGCCTACCCCAACCAAGTACCCCGTGATACAGCTGCCAATCAAATTCCCGTACGCTGTCCTATCACAACCTCTCATCGCGAAGAGACAGAGTTTGGCTGGCGCCTCGATTACGCACAAGACAACCGCTTAGGCCGCTTTGATACAGGGCTACGCGTGAGCCAATTGGAGCTTGATTTTGGTTTAGCGCTAGACGGTGATTGGATTCGCTATCAATACGACCAAAACGACTACCGCCCAAGCCCTACCCAGCACTATATTGTACGCACCCCAGCGTTTACCAACTCCACTTATACCGCCAAAGACACAACTTACGCGTTATACGCCGACCAAAGTGTTGAGTTTGACCGTTGGGATATGCGCTTTGGCTTACGCTACGATGGCGATAATTTAACCGGAGATAGCGCTGTATCACCGCGCCTAGGTGCAAGCTTTAATCTCATCGACAATTTACGTATTACCACAACCGCTGGGCGTTATTTACAAAGCCCACTCCTTAACGATCGCGCGCGCGACCCCAGTAATACCGATTTAAAGTATGAGGTAATCGACCAAGTCAGTGTGGGTTTTAAGTACAACATTAACCACCTTGAAGTATTTTTTGAACCTTATTACCAACGCTTAAGCGAGCTAGTGGTTAAGCAAGATGGCGTTAACCAAACCTATGCCAATACCGGTGAAGGCACATCATACGGTTTTGATGCAGCCTTAACCCGTCACTTTGCTAAAGGCTGGTCAGCCAGCGCGACCTATTCTTATAATGATACTCGCCTCAAAGATTCGCCCGATGGCGAAGAGTACGAATCAGACTTTAGCCGCCCTCATGCCTTTAGCCTTGGTGGTGCATGGGAGATCAGTAGCCGCTGGAAAATATCAGGGCGCTACAAATGGGCCTCTGGACGCCTATACGATGAATATATTATTCACAAAAACGTATTAGGGGCTGGCCAACCATTGCGCTTCTCTAAAGAAAACATCACCCAAAATACCCAGCGCTACGATAGTTACAACTCTTTAAATATGCGCGTTGATTATCGCCGCAGCCTAGGGCCGGTGGATGTCATTGCCTTTTTAGACATCATTAATGTATTTGGCGCGAGCAACCCAAGCAATGCCAACTTTAACGAACGCACAGGCGAAAACACCATAGAGGATGGCGACGCCTTTCCGCTATTGGGGCTGCGCTTTGAATGGTAAAATACGTATTAGCTCTACTCTATATAAAACCACAAAACCACAAAACCACAAAACCACAAAACCACAAAACCACAAAACCACAAAAACACAAAAACACAAAAACACAAAAATAAGCATGTAGATTCGTAGCTATTCAGAGGTGCGGAAATCGGGCGCTAATGAATCATTTGCTGGGCCGCTCAAGCCATCTGCGACTTTGTGCTCCT
>CANLTI010000125.1 GCA_947494095.1 uncultured Pseudomonadales bacterium | reverse complement strand
CGAGTAGCGCGGTTCTGGCCTGACTTCTCGTGAAAATGTCGGCTGGGAAAAGCGTCTGACGGATATACAAATGTTATCTCTCTTTGGAGTTCTGAGTAAATTTATGGATTGGATCTTAGTTGGACTGCAGATATTAGTTCTCCTCGGTATAGGGTGTATCTTCCTATTTCGAAAATATCTATTTTCATATTCTTCTGAAAAAGGGAAGAACCTAGCCACAAAGGAAGATATTGAAGAGATAACGCGTAAGGTCGAAGAAGTTAAATCTGGATATGTAGCCGAAATTGAGAGGCTTAAAGTAGGTCTTTCAGTTCTCTCCAGAAAGCACAATATTCTATTGGATGAGAAAGTAAGGGTTTTCAAAAAACTTCAAAAGAGACTGGTTGAGTTCAAAAAATACTGTGAAGCAGCTCTTGGCTCATATGATGATCGAGGTGAATTTCATCCAAACCTTGAAGTTCTTTCAAAAGATATAGATAAGGCTTCTTTGCGACACATTACAGCATTGCACGAAATTGAGCAGGAAGATTTTATATTTTTATCCAAAAAATCGAGAAGTTTACTATCCGAGCTACACGGTAATTGCTCTATGATGTGCAGTATGGAAATAGCTATTTTTGGTGAAGATAATGATTCAGAAATGGCGAGGAGTACTATACCTGTCTACGAGTCTGCCATGAGCAATATAGATAGCTGCTTACAAAGCCTCTATGAAGAGCTGGAGTTTCCATTCAGTGATAAATAGAGATAACAAGGCAATGAAAATTCGCCCACAAAAAACGTGGGCTGGACTCGCTAAAGCTCGCCTTTTATTGCGGCGTTCTATTGCTAATGAAACTCGGAGATAAATCGTAGTGGGGGTATGGGGTGTAAATGTCGAAGATAGTGATTCGTATGCTGATATTTACGATGGTTTTTTTGACATCTATAACAATGGCGCGAGTCCAAAGTACTCTAGCTCAGAAGTTAAGGAATCGTTTTCAGAATACTTCGAAAACCACGAAGATTCAAATAACTCTTGGTTTGCCTTAGCTCAAGCTCAATGGGAGACAAAGAGTCTAGATCAGAGCGTGTATGAAAAAGTCCGCTCTATCATAACTAGTGGAAGTGATTTAAAACTTTGGGGGGAGCTAGGGGCTTCCAAAGACGATATAAAAAATCGAAAAATCGCCCTAAATTCGTTTCTCGAGGAAATATCATCAGAAAAGAAAACGAAGAAAAGACGTAAGAAGCCAAAACATGATTTTCGCGTCAAGAAATTAGTTGAACTTGCTGCACCTGATAACCAGGAAGTCTTTACGGTTACAGAAGAGTTTAGTGATGGTAAATATATCCATACGTCTGCGCTAATGATGTGGGGTTCCGGTGGGGGTTCAGTTTTCTACTTCAGTAAGGAGGGTTCGCAAGTTGGCGCAGAGTGGCAAGATTCACAAAAATTGGTTATTACCACAGAAAAAGGTATCGAGTTTTCAAAGAAAGATGACTCTGCATTCTTCTGCGGTGATCAGGTAGAGGTGACCTACCTTTGTGAGTAACACAATAGAACAAGCGGCTCACCGAGCAAATTTTAGCGTCACCTTTTTTGTTCCAAAAAAGCCGCCACAAAAATTTGCTCGGTGAGCCGGGCGTTAAACGGCATGGAGGGTTTTGTGAACGAAAAAATTGTAAAGACGTTGGCGAGGCAGCCAAAACTTACCCCTGATCTCATTAGAACTATATGTAAAAAAAGAGCTGGGTTAGATGTAATTGTCAAAAGTAAGGACATGGGTAACTGTAATGGCTTTGAGGTTTTTTCGGTGGATACTTCAGTATATTTAACTGAACGGCCTATTTCTTTTTATACAAAGAAATTTCACCGAGTTACCAACATGCAAACACGTTCAATAGAAATCGGTACACCAATGCCTCAATATATAGGGCAAGGTAATTTAGATAAGCAACTATTTGAGATATATAACTCACCAAATCCCAAAGAAGCAGCGGATAAATGGTTGCTCGACATATTTTCAATTGATCTTGCTACTGCGTATTTCAATAAATATTTATCAGTTAGCAATTGCTTCAAAGATTACAAAACTATAATCTTTGAAGCAATCGAAGCTTTTTATATGGGTATGGACCATATCGCGATAATGTCACTTATGCCAGTATTTGAAGCTGGATTAAGAAACGTTCAAGAACAAGTTCTCGATATAAAGTCTGGAAATGTTAGTGCAAAAGAGTTCGAACGTGGCCTGAAACAGCAAATATTATTATGGGGCAGAAGACTAGTTGAGGATTATAGTTGGTATCCGGGTAAAGGTTATAACTCAGAGATCGAAATAGAATTTTTCACACAAATAAACCCTCAATGTGATGTTATCAATGCGTTTCGGATTTACTTTAATCAAGTGTTATACAAGCCTAGTGATAATCAAGGTTCTGGCTTTAATAGGCACCTGATTGTTCATTTATTGATGAATGATTTTAATGAGCCATCAAATTTTGTTCGTATATTTCTTGCTTTAACTAATGTTACATTTATCGAGAGTTTATATAATCAGGATGTGCCGTTTACATGGCAAGGTATCGACGATAAAGATCGTGGCTTAGGTAATTATGTTCGTTTTGTATCGAAAGAGTTTGGCGACCCACGATGTAAGCTGCTGAATAAACTTGGTATTAGTCACTATAATCTAGCCGTTTAACAAGTCGCTGAAAAATGACACAAATAAGTGCACTTTAGCGAGGCGTTATAACTCATTTAGTATAGAGGTAATTAGTAACTACTCAGCCATGAACTGTCCAAATAACAACCAGAATCTGGGTCTCGTAAATTTATCCAGTTAAAAGGGTATG
>CANLTI010000124.1 GCA_947494095.1 uncultured Pseudomonadales bacterium | reverse complement strand
AAGCCGGTTAGTGATAATATTCAGAAAGCCGGTTAAATTGTAAGCAAACAGTGACAACTATCTTGAAAAACACCGGGGGGCTTCATGTGAGTGAAGTTTCTACCATGACTACGTTCCGAAATTTACACTGTGAGATAGTATTGAAATTTAAAGAATTGATGGACCTTTCTGCTGACCAAGCAGGAAACATAGAAATTGATGAACTGATCTTAAATCTACCTAATACACCAATTGATGTCTTAGAGCAGTTTTATCGTGATCATGGACGTAACTATCAATTTCAAGAGCAATATGCTGAATTAGATATTCATAATCTAAAGTGGGAGCTTGTTAGCCTCTCCTTTGATGAAATGTCGTCAGCTTCAATTTTCCCTGATTTCCAAGGGTGGGTAAATACCTGTTACATGAAGTCTTGTCGAGTTTCTACGGATCTAAATTGGAAGTTAATTGGGCATACAGATAAAACTGTGGTGCACTGGGAGGATAACCAGACGTGGATAAGGTCGCCAATATTCCTTGAATTAGATTATAAATTACATTTAGTTGAAGGGCATTCAAGGTTTGGCTGTTTAAAAGGGCTTGTAAGTAAGGGGCTAATTCCTAGCAGTAAAAGCCATAAAGTATGGTTCGCAAAGAGCGTATAACAAGCACTTTAAACGGAACAAAAACAGTTGGCTTTGTTTCGTTCCTCAACAAGTATAGCCAACCATTTTTGTCCGCTTAAGTGGGCGTTAAGGCGAATCGGAATTAGTGCTGGTCGTAATGGCCGCCAATTGCAAAAATATAAACATATTGATCGTTAAACTTGTAGATCAGACGATCTTTTTGGGAAATTCGTTTTGACCAAAAACCTGTAAGGTTATGTCGGAGTTGCTCGGGTTTTCCCATGCCCGTGGAGGGATCTGAACGGAGCATTTCCTTTAATAATTTACAAAGAGCTTTGTGGAGTTTTTTGTCCTTTTCCCGAAGCTCTTCGTACGCGATCCAGGTGGTTCCTTCAAATACGAGTGATCTCATCCATTTGCTCATTTGTTGGTGTGTATCCGGTGCGCTGGGTATGGGTAATAGTCGAATCAGAAATTTGCTTCATAAGGTTGCTGTTTTGTAGAACATAGAGGGTTTCCTGTTCTCTTTCCCAGTCGTCGGCGCTCATAACCACAAAGGCTTCACCGGCTCTACGGGTTACTTTTATTGGGGTATGTGTGCTAACTGCCTGTTCTACAAAGGCTTTTAAGTTATCTCTAAATTGGTTTACACTTACTGTGTCCATATATATCACCAAAAGTACGGGAATGCCGTACGATTGTAGCTGGTATGCCTTAACAAAGCAATCTACCGGACACCAAAAGCTCCGCGTCTTTTGCGTATGTCGCGTTGCTCCATTTTAAGCACAAAGCTAGGACAGGTGTGATTAAAAGAAAGAGACACTAAGATTTATCGACTATCGTGTCGTCACGCCAAAATAATCGCCACTAACACATTAATTTAATAAAAAGCATAAATAACCCCAAGTTAATAACTTGGGGTTATTTAGTTAGGCAGGAGTGATTTTGGGTAGTGCTGGAAGGTTTTGTTTATGACGGATATTAGGCAGCGCGCTTGGGCCTTTGTCTGTGCTTGGCAAACAAGGCTTGATACTCACGCTCAAAATGCTGTGTTTGTAAGAGCCAAGCGTCAATATCGATATTTAAGCGCTCTAATATAGGTGGTAAGTGCTCGCAGATTGCGCCTCGCTGACGTATAGGATGTACTAATCCAGCGGTTGCATGGATGCAAGAGAGCTGGGTGTCATCACGAATGGCACGGCGACGTGAAGGGATTCACTAATGCAGCGGGAGCAGGATGCTCAAGAGCTGTCGGTCCAATCGACTAAATCAATATAATCGACCAAGCTAAAAATAATCCCTGATTGCTCAGTGTTTTTAAGGCTGCCTTCAAAGTTAAGTAATGGTTTAAGGGGCAAGTTAAACTGGCGCATAGATTGTAGTGCGGTTTGCTGCTTGACTGCTCTTTCTAAATTAAAGCTAGGATTAATACGTTCCTTGATGCTGGTATATTCTGAGGTTTCGGGTGTATCAGCCATGCAGGCGCGTACAGGATTAAGGTCAACATAGGCCATCGCGCTTAATAAGGCTTGTTCGGTCAGCAGGGCTTGCGATTTGAATCGGCTTTCCCACAAAAATATCGGGAATATTTTTGAACAGCTTTAGCTGGCCCGAAGGGCAAAAGGCAGGAGCCTTTTGTAGAAGTGCCCTGTGCAGTTATCCTCTTTATTGGCTTGTCTAGCGATTGGTTCGTTGAGGCACTTCATAAACGACGTGCATGGATGCACTAATACTGAAATATCAGGAGAACTATTCCAGTGCAGCTTAAGCTTTGCAGCCGTTTTTGATAGCACTCAATGCAATCACTCACGGCTTCTCGCTCAGCCTTAGAGAGCTCCTCACCTGCTATATGTCGCTGCACAATCGGCGCACCTTTAAAAAAACAACACCAGCGCTCTAAAACTTCTTTGGCAGACCATTGAGTCGCTTCTGCGGGGTTGAGTTTGATGACAAGGGTCAATCCATCGCCCTAAGTGTGGGTTAAGTGGTGTGACAACTAGCCTGACACATAGGGGTGGCAAGTTGGCGTATAAATCGGGTAAGAGCGGGTTTCTAGTCAGCTCTCCCCACACCACTCAGTATGCGGATCCTCACTGAGCGGTTCCCTACCCGTAATGAATTCCTACCCAACCATTGCGCAACGAAATTAGACCCATTTTCTCGAAAAACTCGTTATTCAAGGCGATGTGAATACCCTCTGTTTTTGCGCTTCGCCAAAGCGAGTGTCTGTCCCTGCAAGTGACAAACTGACGGATACGCACGTTTAAAAACCGCCGGGGATTGATTTCTCAGGCCCTTACGTGTCGGGAACGCGTATG
>CANLTI010000123.1 GCA_947494095.1 uncultured Pseudomonadales bacterium | reverse complement strand
CTTATTAAAATAGCACATTAAGTCAAACGGTCGCTTATCTTTAACACAGTCTTTTGTGTTATATGGTCAAGTGACTAAGTGCACACGGCGGATGCCTTGGCAGTTAGAGGCGATGAAAGACGTAGGAGCCTGCGATAAGGCTAGGGGAGTTGGCAAGCAAGCATTGATCCTAGCATTTCTGAATGGGGAAACCCACCCTTCGGGGTATCATGCACTGAATACATAGGTGTATGAAGCGAACCCGGGGAACTGAAACATCTAAGTACCCGGAGGAAAAGAAATCAAACGAGATTCCCTGAGTAGCGGCGAGCGAAAGGGGAGCAGCCGATCATTATTGAAGTAGTGGAATCTACTGGAAAGTTGAGCGATACAGGGTGATAGCCCCGTACACGAAGCTTCAATAGTGACATATTAAGTAGGTCGGGACACGTGTTATCTTGACTGAAGATGGGGGGACCATCCTCCAAGGCTAAATACTCCTAACTGACCGATAGTGAACCAGTACCGTGAGGGAAAGGCGAAAAGAACCCCTGTGAGGGGAGTGAAATAGAACCTGAAACCGTGTGCGTACAAGCAGTAGGAGCTTTTCGAAGTGACTGCGTACCTTTTGTATAATGGGTCAGCGACTTAATGTATGTGGCAAGGTTAACCATCTAGGGGAGCCGTAGAGAAATCGAGTCTTAATAGGGCGTCGAGTCGCATGCATTAGACCCGAAACCCGGCGATCTATCCATGGGCAGGTTGAAGGTTGAGTAACATCAACTGGAGGACCGAACCCACTTATGTTGAAAAATGAGGGGATGACTTGTGGATCGGAGTGAAAGGCTAATCAAGCCGGGAGATAGCTGGTTCTCCCCGAAAGCTATTTAGGTAGCGCGTCACATCTTACCCTCGGGGGTAGAGCACTGTTTGGGCTAGGGGGTCATCCCGACTTACCAACCCCATGCAAACTCCGAATACCGAGGAGTACAATTGTGGCAGACAGACAGCGGGTGCTAACGTCCGTTGTCAAGAGGGAAACAACCCAGACCGCCAGCTAAGGTCCCTAATACCAGTTAAGTGGGAAACGATGTGGGAAGGCTTAGACAGCTAGGAGGTTGGCTTAGAAGCAGCCATCCTTTAAAGAAAGCGTAATAGCTCACTAGTCGAGTCGGCCTGCGCGGAAGATTTATCGGGGCTAAAACTGGTAACCGAAGCTGCGGACGCATTTATGCGTGGTAGGGGAGCGTTCTGTAAGCGGTTGAAGGTGAACTGAGAAGTTTGCTGGACGTATCAGAAGTGCGAATGCTGACATGAGTAACGATAATGGGAGTGAAAAACTCCCACGCCGGAAGATCAAGGTTTCCTGTCCAACGTTAATCGGGACAGGGTAAGTCGGCCCCTAAGGCGAGGCAGAAATGCGTAGTCGATGGGAAACAGGTTAATATTCCTGTACCGTTTATTACTGCGATGGAGAGACGGAGAAGGCTAGGCCAGCATGGCGTTGGTTGTCCATGTTTAAGGTTGTAGGCTGGGGGATTAGGCAAATCCGGTCCCCTAAGGCTGAGAACTGACGACGAAGGTTTGCTTTGCAAACCGAAGTGGTTGATGCCCTGCTTCCAAGAAAATCTTCTAAGCTTCAGGTAATAAAGACCGTACTCCAAACCGACACAGGTGATCAGGTAGAGAATACTAAGGCGCTTGAGAGAACTTGGGTGAAGGAACTAGGCAAAATGGTACCGTAACTTCGGGAGAAGGTACGCCAACTCTGGTGATGGGACTTGCTCCCTAAGCTGAGGTTGGTCGAAGTGACCAGGTGGCTGCGACTGTTTATTAAAAACATAGCACTGTGCAAACACGTAAGTGGACGTATACGGTGTGACGCCTGCCCGGTGCCGGAAGGTTAATTGATGGGGTTAGCACTTGTGCGAAGCTCTTGATCGAAGCCCCGGTAAACGGCGGCCGTAACTATAACGGTCCTAAGGTAGCGAAATTCCTTGTCGGGTAAGTTCCGACCTGCACGAATGGCGTAACGATGGCCACGCTGTCTCCACCCAAGACTCAGTGAAATTGAAATTGCGGTTAAGATGCCGTATCCCCGCGGCTAGACGGAAAGACCCCGTGAACCTTTACTATAGCTTTGCACTGAACTTTGAGCCTACTTGTGTAGGATAGCTGGGAGGCTTTGAAACCGTGACGCTAGTTGCGGTGGAGCCAAACTTGAAATACCAGCCTGGTATGTTTGAGGTTCTAACTTAGGTCCCTTATCGGGATTGAGGACAGTGCATGGTGGGTAGTTTGACTGGGGCGGTCTCCTCCCAAAGAGTAACGGAGGAGCACGAAGGTGTGCTAATCATGGTCGGACATCATGAGGTTAGTGTAATGGCATAAGCACGCTTGACTGCGAGACGTACATGTCGAGCAGGTACGAAAGTAGGTCATAGTGATCCGGTGGTTCTGTATGGAAGGGCCATCGCTCAACGGATAAAAGGTACTCCGGGGATAACAGGCTGATTCCTCCCAAGAGTTCATATCGACGGGGGAGTTTGGCACCTCGATGTCGGCTCATCACATCCTGGGGCTGAAGCCGGTCCCAAGGGTATGGCTGTTCGCCATTTAAAGTGGTACGCGAGCTGGGTTTAGAACGTCGTGAGACAGTTCGGTCCCTATCTGCCGTGGGCGTTGGAAATTTGAGAAGAGCTGCTCCTAGTACGAGAGGACCGGAGTGGACGAACCCCTGGTGTTCGGGTTGTGTCGCCAGACGCATTGCCCGGTAGCTACGTTCGGACGGGATAACCGCTGAAAGCATCTAAGCGGGAAGCCTCCTTCAAGATGAGATTTCCCTGGGGTTTAACCCCCTAAAGGGCCGTTGAAGACTACGACGTTGATAGGCTGGGTGTGGAAGCGTTGTGAGGCGTTGAGCTAACCAGTACTAATTGCCCGTGAGGCTTGACCATATAACAGAAATGATTGTGTGGCTGTTTGACTGAATGAATACT
>CANLTI010000122.1 GCA_947494095.1 uncultured Pseudomonadales bacterium | reverse complement strand
TATCGAGAGCGTAGCGCTGAACCCTGAAAAATTGACAACTGATTAACTTTTTTATGACAACTAGCTTGAAAGACTCCATCAGCATGAGAGATAGAAACCCTGAAAGTGCCCAAGATGTTTTTTTGTTAACCATTACTTTCTTCCATTAAAAGGTCACTTAATAGGTGTTAATGTCTATGTTGAAATGTCGCAATTTATTGTTGGTTAGTGACAGTGATCTGACTTAAATTGTTTAGGGAAGGTCTTTTTCCAATTGGGCATTTTATTTTCTTGCCATGATACTTCCCAGTCGTAGTTTTTATCATCAAACCAGGCTGGCTTAATGTGCTCGCAAGTCCAATCATATAGGGCAGCAATTAAGGGGGGGGTGTCTTTACTTGCAGAGGTAGTTTTTAATTCGTCTATATTTTTATCTAAATCGTAAGAACTCCAATTTCCATCACCGTTACTAAACCACTTCCAATTGTTTAATACTACGGCAGCTTGGTTGTTACCAGTATCAGGTTGATGCATCATAAAGAATAGGGGCTCTGTTTCGCGGGTATTTTTATTTGTACGTACATCTGCCAGAATATTTTTCCCGTCCAGCTGTTTACCTGTTGGTGGTGTGGCGCCCGCTAAGGCAATAAGTGTTGGATAAAGATCCAGTGAGGAAACTACATGCTTGTAGTTTGTGCCAGGTAATTTACCTTGTGGCCAATGCCAGAACATAGGTACGCGAATTCCGCCCTCATAGGTTGAAGTTTTTCCTGCGCGCAATGGTGTGTTGCGGGCATTGGCACTATTCAGGCGGCCACCGTTATCACTTAAAAACACGATCAAAGTATTATCGTATAGATTTTTTTCTTTAAGTGTTTTTACAATGCGCTCAACGCCTCGATCTACGCCATAAACCATGGCGGTATAAGTTAAACGCATGGGGTCTTTAGCGGCTTTATCTCCCAATATTTCTTTTAATGCTTGTTCGTCTTCTGCTTTTGCCTCTTCAGGTGTGTGTGGTGCGTTATAACTCATCAGCAAGAAAAACGGCTGTTTTTTAGTGCTTTCACGTTCAATGAATCCTATGCCAGCATCAGTAAGCATGTCGGTAATATAAAGATTTTTTTCATATCCCTTTTCGGAGGCAAACTCATTATTTTCCATTAGTGGGGTCTTGTATTCCCACACGTTGGTATTTTTTGGATCGAACCCTTTTGCGGAGACAAAGTCTTTGGTGTGATACACATGACCGCCACCTAACATCCCATAGAAATAATCAAAGCCACGTTGATTTGGCCTATATTGCGGCTCGTTGCCGAGGTGCCATTTACCAACTATGCCTGTCTTATATCCCGCATTTTGTAGGACATTGCTGAAAAAAGTTTCTTGTGTAGGGACTCCCTGCTTTGTGTAATCCGCAAGATTAAATTGGGAGCCTATTGTATGAGGCATACGTCCTGTCATTAAGCTTGCCCGACTCGGTCCGCAATAGGGGTGGCTAACATAGGCCTGTGTAAATACGGTCCCTTCATGTGCCAAGGCATCAATACTTGGGGTATAAATATCTGCTTCGCTATTTTTCATAAAACCCACATCGGCATAGCCTAGGTCATCTAAAAGTATGACGACAATATTCGGGCGCTCTCTCTGTGCTTCTGCCGCAACGCTCACGGCGGCAGTGAGAGTAGTCATCATTAATAAGGCCCCACTTAATAATTTAATTATCATAAAAATCTACCTCTGTGATTAATTGACATATTTATAATTTACTGAATACTTTTAACGAACCGATCACAATACGGGGAGGTTGAAACCCTGTGGATTTTTCGACTGGCCAAATAGTTCCAGATTCTATAGTCACCCTTTCCCATCCTGACTTTACGCGTCCGACAATTACTAATGCTATGCGTGACTTTTAAACCGTTTGCGCAACTTCCAGCAACTTCATTTTTTTACATCCAGCCTTCAAATACTGTTAGCCAACCTACTTGTTTGAGCCTTCTTTAAGAGGTGAATAATTTGATGGATTATTCTAAATAATAACATTATATGTTTATATTTAGAATATCAATGACTAGATGAAATTTTAAGAGCAATAGCAGTTGCATTGCCTGCGACTAAAAATGGCTCCGCTTTGCCGCTATCTGTTTCGAGACGCTTAAAAATGATTGTATGAGTAATGCGGAAGACCAACACCTTGATGATTGATCAAGGTGTTGGCTGGAGATCAGCCTATTAGGCTGATTTTAGGGGCGGATTTACTGAGTGACAATTATAGTAATGGAATCGGTTTTTGTAGAATCTGCTTTGGATATAGTTGTAATGGTTACTTGTCCTGCGCCCGTTGCCGTCATTAAACCTGAGGCACTAGGTCGAACTATTTGCCAGCTAGATGTTTGATAGGTCACATTCTGTTGGCTTGCGCAGCTAGGAATGAGAGATGCCTCCAGCTGCAGTGTATCCCCGACCCGCATATAAACAGTGCCTTCAATACTTAAGTTAATACTATCTACCTACCGGCACCCAATTGGGTTGGTTAGGGCCACATACATTGTCACCTATTGTTGATGACGATGAAGACGTTGGTGAAGACGACGACGATGACCGTGGTGTTGCTGATGACGATGATCTTGGTGTTGATGTTGATGTTGATGTTGCCGACGACGTTGATCCCTGTGTTGCTCCAGCCAATGGCAATAAGATACTATCTATATTGAAGGGTGCGCCTTTATGAGAGGCTTGACGTGCTGCGGGTCGATTCGTACCTAACCAGTTTGCAGGTATATTTCCATAGACATAGGGGTCTGGTGCATAGGTTGACGACGGTGATCATAGGGGGCATTAACGCCTTGATGTAAGGCTAGTGCGTCTAGATCAAGCTTGCCGCGACCATCTGCGGTATGACAGCTTAAGCAAAACAGGTTATCACGGGACTCTGGACGAGGGCGGTTTTGCAGTAAGGGACGAGGAAAAAATACATTATCCAATAATACTTGTTTTCTGCTTCCTCTCCTCGACATTATGCTCCTGCAA
>CANLTI010000121.1 GCA_947494095.1 uncultured Pseudomonadales bacterium | reverse complement strand
CTATCGATTGAATTGTTAACTTAAGCGTAGAAGATGGTTAATTATTATGCAAACTTTTGAGTGAGTGTCCCTGCAAGCATGCCTGCAAGCATGTTTTGCTTAAATAACTCTGTAATAAAAATCCGAAGATAATCGAAGTATTTTTCAGCTAAAAGTGAAGTGAAAATCTCATTTAAATCATTATTTTCTTGAATTTTATAAGATATGAAATATTCAAAATTTTCTAATGCAACGTCATTTTCAAATAATCCATTAACTTCTTTCCAATATGGTGAGTAGCCATATTTTTGTAAAGTTTTAAACCCTTTGGCTGTATGTCTATCGCTGAAGTTCTTTTCACCATTAAAAAATAAAAGAGCATTAGCTTTTTCAGCTCCATATATAGAGCAAATCGCTTCAAAATACAGCTCAAAATTCTCTAAAAACTGACTATGATGTTCTTCAGAGTTAGTTGTCGCAATGGCTCTATGCAATTCAGCCGCATAAATGAAAAGAGACCAGTCGTGTGATTTTTCAGCAATATGCAAAAAGTTTTTATAATTGTTTTTTATTAGTGTTTCTGAATGACCGTAATACAAACTTTTTGATAAGAAATCGTTATCTGCATACTTTCTTGCTTCATCATACTGCTCTGAAAGAATAAAATAATTTAATAAATACCTATATGATTTGTCATCTGAGTAAAAGCCATTAGTACTTAGCCACTTTATTATGTATTCATAAATATCATTTATATCAGCAAAGGATGAAAGCTTCTCAATATTAAACCTTCTAAAACTATCATGATATAACTTTATTCCACCTCTTGAACTGTTCTCAGATATAACAGGAGATAATACTTTAATATCCGCATTAAAATGATGCTTCATTGGTATTATTTCCTTTAGTTCTTTTCTACTTACTGAAAAGTCTAAGCAGGATAAAACCTCTGATGTTGAATTGTTAATTATTTGACTTGTAAGGTACTCATAATAGTTTTTAAGGTTGAAATCATATTTAGGTAAGCTCTCAATAAGCTCTTTAGTAATAGTATTAGGTTCACCCAGAGTCTTTAATATATAAGTCAAATACAGAGGGCTTCCTTCGCTTTTTTCATGAAGCAGTATAGATAGATTTTTATCATCAATTTGAACATCTTCATAGCCAAACCTTTTTATCAATTCTGTAGTATCTGAAATACTCCATTTTGGTAATGAGATTTTAATGTATTCAAATTTTTCTGTTAGGTTTTCTACTTCATCTGTAGACTGAGAACCCAAAACGATACTAACGTTACTGGGTAACTCAATCCTTGATATATACTCAATAATTTTTGTCTTTTCTTTAGATAAAGTCGCAGAAGTTTGTAGGACTCTATTAATGTGATCTAATCCATCAACTATTATTATTATTGGTGTTTCAATAGTTGAAAGAACTAAATTAAGTTCACCCAAACTTGAGACATATAATTGCTGTTTTTTTTGTTTTACGTTTGGAAAGTATTTTTCAATATCACTAATTAAATTTCCAAAGAATACATCTGAATTAACTCGCTGATCAAAATAGGAGTCTTCTGTACTTGTGAAGCAATAGTGTCGAATAACAACACGGTCACTTTTCCTTAAGAATTCAATAAAGTTTGTTAAAAATCATGACTTCCCTGCCCCAGGCTCACCAAGTAACAATGTCTTTTTGTTAGCAACAACCTTATCAAGGAATAAATTATTTTTTTCATCTGAAATAATATTTTTGTTTTGATCAATTTCAAAATTTTGCTTTATGCCGCCAAAATCTGTTCTTACTCGAAGCGCAGAAAGTATGTCTTTTGCTGAGACTTGAATGGAACCTGTTCTATATGCGCCAGTTAATTTAGCTAATCGCTCTAAAAAATCAGAAATATAAATATCATCATTTGGGTATTTCCCTATACCTAATCGTTGCGCTTGATCTATTAATATAACTTCTAGCTCACTTGGCGTACTAAACTTCAAACTTGCCTTAGGTAAACCCACTTCAATCAGCAATGAATTACAAAACTCATTAAATTCGTTTCTATCAGTATTGTTATTTTTTACATAACGACTAAGGCTATCCCAACGATTAAAGCTCTCAGGGGACTTTACCCATAAACGATCAAGGTTAATTTTAAAGACTTTTGTTGGAAATTCACTAAATGAGGACTTTTGTGTCTGTAACTCTAATACCCTTGTAATATCATCATTAGTTGGTTCTTCCCATGCTAAACACAACCTAAATTCTGTAGCGGGTGTTTTAAGTTCTTTCCAAGTTTCAAATAATTTGTGAAGAGCTATAGAATAATGACTATCACTAGAAAGGTAATCCTTTATTAGTATTTTCGAGGTAGCTTCATTACTGTATTTTATTTGCTTACGTTGTATGTCCAAACCATTGAAAATAACTAGATCATCAAATCTATCAGGAACATTTCCTGTAGTGTTCTTTTTATCAACTGAAAAAACACTATCAAGATTACCATCTAAAATTTCCTTTAAAACAAAGTAGCTTGTTATCAAATCTTGGTAATCATAGCCTTCATGTGCGTTATTTAAACTCAAAACCCATCTCGCCTTTTCTAATCGATTTCAATAATGAATTCACCCGGACCATTCTATGCCTTGAGTATATAATGATGTTCCATTAGCAACTTGAAGCTAACGCCCCGCTCTGCCGGCGGCAACGCGGAGATTTTTGTGGGTTAAAATGGAGCGTAGCGACAGCCCACAAAAAGTGGAGTGTTGACGCTCGGACAGCAGCGGTTTGTTAAGCATGACCAAGTTCAATCGCCTCTTTGTGCTCAAAAAGTAAATCCACAATATTAGAAGCAGAAGTTGAATCAAACTCCTCATCCGTGCTTTCCACTTGGATATCTTTTAGTACTCCAAGCAGACCTTCACGGTCGCCTGCATCCAGCTTTTCCAAAACAGCGGGCACATAGGATCTGTACTCTGCACGAGCTGATATATAGTGATTTACACCGATAGGGTCCCATTTGTAAAAGAGAACCTCATCAACTCGTCTTTCTAATTCATCGATCTTAAATCGATCCATCAATGATAATTCCGATTAATGCTTAACATTTGTATATCCGTCAGACGCTTTTCCCAGCCGACATTTTCACGAGAAGTCAAGCCAGAACCGCGCTACTCGT
>CANLTI010000120.1 GCA_947494095.1 uncultured Pseudomonadales bacterium | reverse complement strand
GCGCTGCCATCACCACCTGGTACGCTTCCCCTTCCGGATCACTCGCAAAACATGTTCGCAGAACTTCATGGCGCGCAGCAATACCGTTAAATGCACCTTCCAATGCCACCAGATCCAGCTCGCCGGATAACCGCAGTGCCGCAGGCATATTGTAATGTGCGTTACCCCCTTCTATCTGATCCAGCAGCCATAGCCTTTGCTGAGAGAAAGATAGGGGGATCTGCACATGTTCCGGCATAATGACGATGGCGGGTCTGCTTAAATTCTGTAAAAACCTGATAATGTCTGCTTTATTTTCTTTTATAAATGACCTTTCTTCCAAAGATAAAGCCTGAATATCTCCAGTGACCTGCAACTTGCCCTGATGGATGTTAAAATGTATCCCTGCATCAATATATTCAGCAAGTTTCAGTTTTAAACTTACAGCTCCCAAACCTCAGCTCCTTCTTCTTTTTCTATGTGGCTTCGTTCCATCTGGTTCTTTAATTTCAATTCAATTTCAATCAACTTCGCCAAGCTCTCAATGTTAGGCTGGTCAAACATTTCCTTCATGGCAACATCAACACCAAATCTTTGTTGCAACATCACCAGTTGTTTCGTGACCAGTAAAGAGTGGCCTCCTAAATCAAAGAAGCTGTCTTTGATCCCGACTCTTTCTATGCTAAATAATTCCTGCCACATCTCACACAACACTTGCTCAGTCTCTGTGCGGGCTGCAACATATTCCGTTTGTATTGCAGAAATATCCGGCGTTGGCAAAGCGGCACGATCCACTTTGCCATTAGAAGTCAGGGGAAACTTTGTCAACGCGACTAAAAATGCCGGCACCATATACTCCGGTAACTGCTCTTTCAGCCACGCCTTCAGATGAGATGGGGGAATATTCGCTGGGCTTCGGTAATAGCCAATCAATTGCTGATCTCCCGTAGCGCCAGTTCTGGTCGTAACAAGCACTTCAGAGATTTCATTGTGATTCAAAATGACAGACTCAATTTCACCTGGTTCTATGCGGTGACCACGAATTTTGATCTGATGATCATTGCGCCCCAGATATTCGAGTTCTCCTGTTGGCAAACGTCTAACCAAGTCACCGGTTTTATAAAGCCTCGGACTATATACCTCTAAATCATCGGCAAATGGATTTATAACAAAGCGCTCTGCTGTAAGATCCGGTCGATTCAGATAACCTCTAGCCAAACCGACACCACCAATATACAACTCACCAATCACGCCCGTTGGTAAGAGCTGGAGCCTTTCAGACAAAACATAAACCTGGGTATTATCAATGGGTAGGCCGATATTACTGTTTTGCTTTGCCCGCATCGGGGTCATGGTAGCACAGACAGTCGTTTCAGTAGGACCATAAGCATTAATCAGATTAAAACGTTTTGACCATTGCTGCGCTAGCTCTTCATCACAACTCTCACCAGCAACAATCAGGTAATCCAAGAAATAATCATCACTGACACTAAGATGCTTTAAAACAGCCGGAGGTAAAGTCGCGTGCGTAATTTTTTGCGACGTTAATAATGAAGCCAGCCTATCTTGCTGCCGTTGCTGTTCTCGGGTGCATAGAATTAGTGACGCCCCGTTGGCCAGAGCCATTAACCACTCCCAGGTGGCGGCATCAAAACTGATTGAAGCAAAATGGAGTACGCGTGACCGTTCTGTGACATCGAATGCTTTTCGTATTGATTGCGCTAAATTCACTGCGCCTTTGTGCGCTAGTAAAACGCCTTTGGGTTTGCCCGTTGAACCAGAAGTATAAATACAATAAGCAAGGCTATCGGGAGTCAATCCTAGTTTGTCCACGTTTATGTTGTGACCGGGAAGTTTCTCTAGCTGATTTATCAACTCAGGATCATCAAGGAACACAAGGCTCCCATGATGAAATGGTAAATAGAATAATAAAGCGCTGTCAGTCAGGATGATTTCTAATCCTGCATCTTCCTGCATATAGGCCAGCCTCTCCTGGGGATAGTCCGGGTCAAGCGGCAGATAAGCACCACCGGCTTTCAGGATCGCCAACATTGCGATAAACATATCAGGGGAACGATCTAAACAAACGCCCACCAGGGTCTCAGGAGTCAGCCCCTTATTCTCTATCAGGTAACGAGCCAGCCGGTTAGCTTGCTCATTCAATTGACCATAGCTGAGTGTTTTACCTTCAAATACAATGGCTGGAGCATCAGGGTTAATTGCGACCTGTTCTTCAAACAGCTGATGAGTACACAAATCTAATCTGTTCTCAAAGGACCCCATGTTTCGGCTTTGTAACTGCTGAACTTGTTGCTCTTTGTCTAAAAGAGGGAAATCTAGAACTTTCAGTGACGGGACTGCACACAATCTTTCTGTGATATCAACGAAGTGAGCCGCCATTCTCTCAATAGACTCAGGCAAAAACAGTTCTTTGTTATAGTTCCAGCTAAGCGCTAATCCATCCTCATGCTCAGCAACATTTAATGTGAGATCACACTTGACGGTGATCTCTTCTGACTCAATATGACTTAACGACAACTCCGGCAGTGACAGGTCCCCACTATCATAATTCTGCAGCACCAAGGCAATTTGAAACAGCGGGTTGTGACTCATACTCCTCTCTGGTTGCAGCACTTCCACTAATTTCTCGAAAGGAACCTGCTGATGTGTATAAGCACCCAACAGTGTTTTCTGGCTTTCCTGCAAGAGGGTTTCAAAATCAGGATTGTTTGAAAGGTCACTTCGCAACACCAGCGAGTTCAGAAAAAAACCAATTAATGGAGCAACTTCACTCTGCTCTCTGTTTGCTATCGGAGTCCCGACAACTATATCGGTTTCATTACTATACCGTGACAACAAAACAGAAAATAAGGCATGCAAACCCATAAATAAGGTTGCATCATTTCGATGACACAATCCTTTCAGCGTACTCAGAACTGCTTTACTAATGGCAGACTTGACTCTTGCACCACGAATGCCCTGAATCTTAGGGCGTTTATAATCAGTGGGTAAACTATGCAACCGGGGTAACCCAGCCAGTCTCTGCTTCCAATAATCCAGTTGCTGTTCAAGAACATCTCCCTGCAACCAGCTGCGCTGCCATCGCGCATAATCCGCATACTGTAACGATAACGGCTGCAACGGGTTTCTCTGCGCCTGACTATATGCACGATACAACTCACCAATTTCATTGACCAATACTCCCATTGACCAACCATCGGAAGCAATATGGTGCATTGTAATAAAGATAACGTGCTCACTTTCCTGCAATTTAAGGATCTTCACCCGAATCATGAGGTCACGTGACAAATCAAAGGGTGTTTCCGCTTCCTCAAATGCCAGCGATTCTATTTGCTGGCGTTGTTCAACTTCTGGAAACCCCTGGATATCATCAACTGCCACAGTAATATTTCGATGCTCTTGAATAACCTGAACTGGATCCCCCTGTTCATCTGCTAAGTAGCAGGTCCTGAGCACTTCGTGCCGCTCTAAAATTGTATTAAAAGTCTGTTCAAACACATCATAGTCAAACTTGCCTGTCAGCCTAAGCACCAGCGGCATATTGTAGTGAATACTGCTGCCTTCAAACTGATCTAATAACCAGATCCTCAATTGAGCAAAAGACAATGGTGCCGGCTTTGAATTATGTTCAATGCGGTTTAAATAACTTTGGATGGAGACGCCTTTACCTGACAGGTAAGAAATAATAAGAGGCTTATTCTCTTTAATAATGGCTGATATTTCCGGAGTGATTGCCTCGGCAGATGCTTTGGTTTTCAACTTACCTTCATGTAAGTATACATGGACTCCCGCTTCCCTTAGCTTTTTAATGACTTCCAACACAGAACTTTGGGCACTATATTTTTTATTCTTATCCATTTCCTTTGCACCTATAAAAATCAAAAGCCTACAACCAAATACCGGAGTCTTTCAAGCTAGTTGTCATAAAAAAGTTAATCAGTTGTCAATTTTTCAGGGTTCAGCGCTACGCTCTCGAT
>CANLTI010000119.1 GCA_947494095.1 uncultured Pseudomonadales bacterium | reverse complement strand
AGCCTGTGATTGCTGAAAGTGAGTGATGGGAAGTGTCGTTGGCCATATTTTTTTGGGAAGCTTGATTTGGATGTCCTTTCTCGTGGTCTTCCTTTCTCGTGGTCTTACTGCCCCCAGACAATAAATGGCACCAAAAGGCACACCTCTCGCCTGATGTTCTGGCAGACTACCGGTATAAATTTCAGCGGCGGACTCGAATTGTACGTCATCGCATACTAAGGGGGTTGCTGCGGCATGCTTATGGTAGCTTAGGCTGAAAATATGACGAGCTGTATTTTTGATTAATGATGCACACTAATGATATTAAGGACTGATTATGTTGATGGTAGATACTGAAGGATGGATTAATAGCATTAAAATAAAAAAAGAGCATAAACCAGCTATTGAGCATGGATTATTAAGCTCGGTGAAGGCTATTGTATTGCATCGAACTGGCTCAGGTACTGCTAAATCGGTCCTGAATGCATGGGATACAAAAAAATCTGGTACACACTTTTTAATTTCTGAAACCGGTAAGGTGTATCAAACCGCGTCACTAAAAAGGAAGTGTTGGCATGTTGGTAAACTTTATTCGAAGTGTAGGGTTCTGTCATCGTGCAGTAAAGCTGATGCGGCAGCGATAGAGGGTATTTTACACGCTAAGAACTCCAGTTGGGGTAAAAAATTTAAGGCCGTTACGAGGCATGAGCTTAAGAAGAGCTACCCCTTAAGGTTTCCTCACAATCATGACTCCGTGGGCATTGAAATTGTGGGGATGATTAACAAAAAAAGTGAAATTTATGAAATACCGAATAGGCTTCAACTCGATTCACTGTTTTGGTTATTGAATGAAATTATTGCGATATACGGTGTGACCATGAAAGATATTTATGCCCACGGTCAAATTGCACATAAAGATAGGAAGAAAACTGAAGGTTTGGCGTCTTTAAAAGCTTATACAATTCATCGCGGAGGTTAATGTGAGCATCAAGATTGTATTGTTAAGTTTTTTTTTGATTGTATCTTGTACAAGTAATGTCATATTCAATAAAAATAACAAGGATTTAACATTCTCATCGATTGAATCTGATTATCATGTATCGGATGTCGAGTCCTATGGCTGCGAAGCCATTGATGCATTCACATTAGAGTATGTTTTACAAAATTCTATTAGCGTAACTTCCCGAGAGGTACATGACCATTATTCTACCGTTGGTTGTTCGGTTGAGGGCACTTTAAAAGTCGAATCACAAGCACAGAGTTTTGTATTTGATTATGGTGGTGTGATACGTTTTTCCGGTGGATTAATATTAGCTTGCGGAGAATTGTGTTGCCGTAATGATTTTAAATATTGTACATGGGATGATGGATTATGATTTCTTTGCAAGGCTTGAGTTAGGGGCGAGGCAATAATACTTTATCCAATAATACGGGCTTTCTGCCTCCTCTGCTCGACATTATGCTCCTGCAATGTCTAATAAGGGGCTCCTTGCCCCAATCCGTTGTTCGAAGCGTTACAGGCCTCGATAGCTGCTCCTGCGTTATTCTACTGACCTATATCCCTATAGGCCCCGGCATGCGCCTCTTCGAGCGCCTTGCTGAGAAAACAGGGCCCAGCGCCTAGTTGGACAAACTATTATTTCCTCGCCCCTAAAGTAAAACGCTCATCAATGCCACCATTTACCGCGCTCGCACAACCACACGCTACATTACCCCAAAATCACGCCCGTGCTTGCCTGTAAAAATATAGCCTGAGCGATCCACAGCAATAAAACGAGTACCTGCGCTCATATTGTTATTACGGCTAAATGTAGTGCGTATGTAACTTGTTCGCTAAAACGATATAGATGGCGCGAATATACACATGATGGGTGTGCTATTGAGGCATTATGGCTGCTGGTATTTATGTGAAATAAACTGTATCGGTTATGATTCTTAAAGAGAAAGGCACGCAGTTGATCCATGAAGCTTGTGGGCTGGTTGGGGAGTGGAGGGGGATATCAGTCATCATGGCTTTGTTCAATCTCTTTTCTGGCTATTCAAACAGTATTGCGAATAGTTTGTGGCTGATCAATATTTAACCTGCAAGTGGTAAAATATCTTAATATCCCGTCTGATCGAATATTAAGATATTTTGGTTGACCAATTTTTAAAAACTATAAAAATCAATGGGTTGTGGCGTTTTTGGTGTGACCGGATATTATAATATTCGGTCTTGCTATGAGGGTATATTTATGGGGTTAGGTGAGCTAATATCACTGTAAGCTACGAGTGGCGGGGTTTCGGCCTGATTACTCGTAAAAATGTCAGCCGGGAAAAGCGTCTGACGGATATACAAATGTTAGAGCTACCAAGAGTGAAGAATGTCTAAACCCTGGAGTAAGTTACAAAAAGAGTTTTACCTTCTTCGTGCAGAGGGACTGAAATTGCAGCTGCAGTGTCGTGCCTATCGAATGGATTCGCAAATGGGGAGTACGAATTACCCTCGTTACTGGATAACTCTCGGGAAAGATATAATCTGGGACTACCCGAAAGATTTTGTAGGTAAGCCACACCCAGATAGAAAGCCGTCTGAGTGGTATCCGTATGGAACTGATATTCCAAATTTATCGAATCTAATTCGTGAATATATTGATACCCCTAAAGACGAAATTTTGAAAAAGGTTTTTGAAAATGACTGCTGGGGCCTTATCAATATACTTCGAGCTGCGGACAAGCGTATTGGCGCTAGACGCTTGCCCGAATTGAAGAAAAAGACTGGTAATAAAGCGGCTCTAAAAATTATTGAGGTCCGCATGGCCTCAGCACTAACAAAACAATCAACCGGACTCCGCTAAGCGTGGTTCGCTTTGCTCACAATACCACGCTTAGCTACGCTCGGTTATTGTGGCGTTACGAATCATTGGGGCATAAATGAAATTAGAACTACTTGCGGATAATTTCGAAGCACATAAGACTGTTGCAAAGTGGTACTTTGACGAATGGGTAAGTTCAATCCCTGGAGTAACCATTGATCGAGTTGAGAGCAAACTAGCCAAAGCTACTAATAGAAATTCTGCACCGTTGATTGTTCTAGCGAAAGAGCATGACGAGTTGGTAGGTGCTGCTGAACTGAAGCTGCACGAAATGGATGTTTATCCGAATTTCGAGCATTGGCTTGGTGGTGTTTATGTTAAAGAATCTGTTCGAGGAAATGGGACAGGTAAGATATTAGCTATGGACGTGATAAAGCGCGCGCGAGCCGTTGGTATCTCAAAACTTTATCTACAGACTGAAGCTTTAGATGGAGGGTTGTATGCTCATTGTGGTTTTAGGCCGATTGAGAAAATAGAGTATAAGGGGCACCACGTACTAGTAATGGTGGCAGAACTTGATACGTAACAAGGCAAGGTTGCACCGCCCCTTCGTGGCTGGACTGCTTCGCAGCCGCAACTTTTGTCGTTACATGCCCTAAATTATGAGTATCTACGAAGAAGAATTGGAAGGCAGAGAGTTCGATTGGTTCGCCATAGATAGCGAAGGAAATATCGGTCTATTTTCTACCGCTGGAGAAGGGGCGATTCCAACCGCAGTGATGGAGGCTTACTCTGAGCATGACAAAATTTCAGAGCAGTTAGAATCTCCCAGCTGGGGAAGCTCGGAAGTATGGTCAGATTATGCAGCGCTTGGGTTGTACGTATATGATTGGAGCTTGCATGGTGGGCCGTATAAAAAAGAGCGCGCACCGTCTAAAGTTATGAGCGCCGAGCTCAAACAAAAATTACTAAGCCTGGGAAGCCTTCACAGTTTTTCGGTTAAGTTTGCAGAGCAAAAGGAAATAGTAAGTGTATAGGTCAGTATGTAACAAAACAATCAACCGGACTCCGCTAAGCGTGGTTCGCTTTGCTCACAATACCACGCTTAGCTCCGCTCGGTTATTGTGGCGTTACAAAGCTCTGTCAGTATTGGGGCTTTAATTAAAAATAGGTAAACCCCCAGCTCTGCTGGGGTGACTCGCATAGGTTTTACCTATACCGCGGTATAGGTACT
>CANLTI010000118.1 GCA_947494095.1 uncultured Pseudomonadales bacterium | reverse complement strand
TAAGGCGTAGTATCTAATGAAACCTGTTGGCTTCTCGCTTTAGTCATAATAACCACCTTATCGCTATCGCCTGAATTATTAGCTTAAGCGTAGAAGATGGTTAATTATTATGCAAACTTTTGAGTGAGTGTCCCTGCAAGTGGTATCCTTTCGTAGCTTAAAAACCGAGTGGATGCCCAAAAAGGGATGGCTCGATTTTTTATCAGCAAAACATGCCATTAATAATTATATTTTACGCTATTACAATTGTATTCGACCTCATAAACATAATGACGGCTTGACGCCTATCAAAAAAGAACAGCTTTACAAAAAAACTCTAAACTCGTGACCAGGTGGGTTGACCACTACAGTATTATATTTACACCTAAACCTGCCTTTATTGGCCACTTTACAGTATTAAATATTAGTCCATTAACACCATTCACTTAACGCTCAGAAAATAATATTACCGTGTTAACAAATAAAAAATTTATAAACAAAAAAATAATGCAACAAGAAAAATAGATAATACGCGATATTGGGCGCAATTAGACATAGGTTATGAGCCGTTATTACACAATCTTCGCGATATGCTAACATGCCAATAGTTAGCGAGCCGCTTATCGCTTTCCATCCAATCAACTCATAATGTGAGTTGCTATTAACACCCTATTAATACGCAGCGTAAATAGGGTACCCAGAGGTAAAAATATGTCTTTATTGATTCAATACACGCGCAGTACCTTAAAAGCACTACGCTTGTCTGGTTTTGTAATAGCGCCATTAGTAGCAGCATGCGGAGGCGGCAATACCGTGGACACGACTAAAGCCGCGCAGGCTGTATGGCCAACACGCGACAATACGTTTGCGCATTGCATGGCAATCGCAGCGCGCAAGGCATACTCACCGTTAGCTGATGTTGAAAATATTATTTGTGATAGCTTGCTGGTGGACCCTTTTGAGCATATGCCAGCACACGGCACCGATGTACTCAGAGTATTTAAGCGGCGGGTTGGTGATGACAAGCAAGAACATGTTGATGTATTATTCGTTTTTACTGGTACGCGCACGCCGGATGTAGGTGATATTGCAAGAGATTTAGAAAGCCAAGTATTAACCGATTATACAAACCACTTAAGCCCAGAGCGCGATGATGCAGCTATGTTAAGCGGTGATGAAAAAACAAGTAAAGGCTTTGATAGCCGCTGGCGCAACCATGCCGACGGTGTGAGAAAAGCCTTAGAGGCGATAGATGAGGAGTCTGTATTGCTAGGCCAAACACCTGCAACAACGATTGCCGTTATTGGGCATAGCCTTGGCGCTGCAACCGCCACAAGAGCGGCATTTGATATTAACCGCAGTATTAAAAATCAGCGAGTTGTACTTTGGTCTTTTAACTCGCCTCATGTAGGTAACTCGAGCTTTGCCAATGCCTATATTCAATCATTAAAAACTTGCGGCACAATACAATCGGGGTGTTTTATGGTGCGGCAGTTTACACGCTCAGGCGACCCCATCCACAAACTGCCATTACTGCTAAGTCATCCAGTGTGGAACCCCAGTCAAGCACCAGATACACGCAAAAATACAGGAGACCCTGTAGAGGTAGCATTAGATTACTGTACGCATTATCACGCACCAAGTGCGAGCACACTTAATTTGCCACAAAATCATAAGCTTGATCGCTGGCGCATGGATATTTATGATATTCCAGCTGAGCACTTCAACTGCATGTTTAAATATTAATCACTTCACAATAAAACTCGGCCCAGCTCATTATTATGCTTACCCTTCCAAATTAAGGCATCAAGGTAATAATGAGTGAAAGTCACACTATAAGCCATAAGTACAAGCCCATGGGCGCTTCCGGCCCAACTCTTCACAATATGCATATCCAGCCATAATAAGCCCAATATCGTAGATTGTGCGCCCAGTGAAAGCACCACAATAAACGTCATATAATATAGATACCGGCGCCTGGAAGATAGCCAAGCCAACGCCCGTGAGCCTCCACCGTTAAAGGTACTAAATTTTTTATTATTGTAGTGCCAAACTAAGCCGTTGTACTGCAAGGTGTGCCAAGCGGTAATACCTACAACAACCAAAAAAAGCCCTTCACTCATTGAGTGTGCTACTCCATTTAGCACAAAAAACACAATCATAAAATTAAGTACTGCCAAGCCAACGACTAATAAACGAGGCTTATTAATAGCTAGACCACGATTCACATCCTGCAACACGCCAAACAGCCAAGCCATAAGTGATAAAACAAAAAAAACAAAAGCTATAGGCAATATGATTACGCCCCAAAATTGCGTAATAAGTGGGGGGATAAAGCCTAAACCTAATAACTTAAATGGCTCAATAAATTCAGCCCACAACCACAACGGCCCAAGGTTAAACAAATCATTACATGCCCAACTTAACGACAGGCAATATGTTGCAATAAGTAACATTTTATCTTGAGCGCCTGAAATCATCACTCCTGCGGCTGCGGCTGCTTTAGCACGGTAAAGCGAGGCCATACCGAAATGCTGCATCATAATATGATATGGACCATAAAAAATGAGTATGACAAGGATATAAAATTTTTGCCCAGTAAATATTAAAAAACCACACAATAAATTCATACTAAAAAAGCAAATCATAGTACGCATTCCAAACAAAGTCCGCCCGTGGTCATCCATGATAACGCGCGTAATGGTTTGCATAGCATGCGGAGTATCTAAGAGCATTACAAACACCAATGTTAACGATGCCGCAGGCACCCCAAACAAACAATAGAGAGTCAAACACCTTATTAACTAAAAATACAGATTCCCCTCCATGCATCCTAGCCCCAAAAATTCTAAAAACCGCCAATACATGTGTAGAAATATTCATAAAAAATATCACCCAATATCAAATTAAAAATACTCGCCCACCCGACTAATTCGCACAAACACCATTGAGCATTTCACGCCTCCGATCACCAAACTCCCTTATATTTAAAAATGGCTTCTCCAAAAAAACATAAATAAAAACAGACAAGCACGTACTCAACAAAAAAGATATGGCGACTAACGGAATAACATAGCGACAATAAAAACTACCTGACTCAGCCATCTCTAATGAATAACTTTTATAGACTAACTGGCAAAGCCCAAAAATAACAAAAGGATGGAAAACATATATAGAATAAGAAAGCCTGGCATAAAAACTCCAAAAGCAAAAAACTTTAACTTTTGTTTTTTTAACCTTATGACCCGATGAGACAAACCCAAGGATAGCAACAGCTACCGAAGCAGAAAAAACAAGTCGATTAAAGACAAGATAGTAATTTTTATAATTATTATCTAGATAAAAAATCGAAGTATTGTCGAATTGAAATCCGCCATAAAAAAACATAAAAAAAATCACAACACAACATAAAAACTGACTTACGGCACCCCAAGTGCTTTTAAAATAAACTTCCATTTCTAGTTTTTTATAGGTATACACATAAGCACTAATAACACCTACACTTAACTCACCGAATCGTGTAGTCAAATTATTGTACATAACATTAAAAAAATCATTAAATATTAAACCATCGAACATAATACTGCGCGTGCTCGCCTCAATTAATACCGGCGCACTAAAGAGCATGTAACACCGTACAATCAATGATAAAACAAGAGCGCCTAATAGCAATTTAAATATATCTACATTAAACCTATATGACGCAATAAAAATAATAGGTAGCAAAAAATAAAATTGTTCTTCAACTGCAAGAGACCAACACCAAGCCATCGCTGACTGCTCAGCTGGCAACATATTGTTTACAAAAATAATATTAGCCCAAAGCTCTTCTTTATAACTTGCCCCAACTAAAAAATAAAAAACAATAGCCAAAGAATAAACAGGTATAATCCTTATAGATCGACGATAGTAAAAATATCTTATATTTATTTTCCCACTTTTATTCAACTCATTGAACAGCAAGCACCCAATTAAATACCCACTAATCACAAAGAATATATCGACGCCTCTATCTCCAGCCCACACCCACTTAAGGAAGAGGGGTGTAGCATTATAACGGAAGAAAGGACATCCAAATCAAGCTTCCCAAAAAAATATGGCCAACGACAACTCCCATCACTCACTTTCAGCAATC
>CANLTI010000117.1 GCA_947494095.1 uncultured Pseudomonadales bacterium | reverse complement strand
CTCCCGGCGCTTAAATGCCCAGAAAATAATCCATCAGCACCCTGTGAGGTGAGGCTTATCAGCTGAGCTGAATAATTGCCTATATTTTTAGGTATTAAAGCTAGTGCATGTCCCTACCGGCTCTCGACTTTGTGCTCCTCGACTTTGTGCTCCTGCAAAGTCTAATCTTGCATATCCTTACGCAGGTGCACTATCTAACCCTTGCTTTCCCTGCAAGGCCCGGCGCTTAAATGCCCAGAAAATAATCCATCAGCACCCTGTGAGGTGAGGCTTATCAGCTGAGCTGAATAGTTGCCTATATTTTTAGGCATTAAAGCCAGTGCATGTCCCTACCGGCTCCCCAAATCCCGCAATACAATACCGACGAAAAGCTAGCCAATTTATTAGGCCTCTCGGGTACGCGGCGTATTCGAGCATTTAAAAATGGTGAAAAAAAGGTGCCTTATAATGTGTGGCGTAAGTTTTTAGTTTTGACCAGCAGAGTGCAGCAAGAAATTATTGAGGTTGTTGGGGTGTTTAAATAAAGGGGTGAGTTGATTTTTTAGGAGTCACCGACACAAGGGCGGGTACTTTGAAAAATTTGTTTATCACTAAAAATTATTAAAACGAATTTATGTCCTTACCGGTAACCTTTGCCTGTGCCCTATTCTCATGTGTCATATTAAATTTGGATCGTATGCAAACTCCAACTGGTGTAAGACTTCTGTAGGCTGACACTCTCTTCTATATTGACCATAACCAGACATCCTTCCTTTTTCTGAAATAAGGTGTAGGTTCTTTCTGGCTCTAGAACCAATTACATAGAGTAACTTTTTAGCACTTTCAATAGAAGGGTCATTAAAATTCGGAACCAAACCTTGAAGAAGACCGAAGGAGATCACAACATCATATTCACCTCCCTTTACTCCATGTATTGTTGACACTTTGATACCAGTTCTGGGTTTAAATGCTTTGCGAAAAGCCTCGATATCTTTTGCAAAAAGTGAATTCTCGTCCCTTAGCCTATCAATCCTTTTCTGTGTACTATTGAAGAACGATTCGTGATGTTCTTTTAACATTGGATAAAGCATGAAATCTATTCCCAATTCGCCAAATAGTGCTTCAAAGAATGCATGAAGGTAAACGAGACCGTCGTTTTCATCTATCGAAATAGAGTTGACAGTCTTTAGTAACTGTTTTGGGGGGATCGAATGAATATCGATCAGCGCAAGCTCCATGTCATACAAGACATCAGATGCCCACCGAAGACGCTTAACATACATATTAGGCGATGGCTCTGTTAGGATAATTTTAGTCAACTTGAACCAAAAGTTATCCATATCTCTTGAGAACGGTACTAGACCTGGCCCATCAAAACCATATTTAGGCAATCTGTTTACTAAGTTACGGGTCAGTGCAGCTAAGTGCATCCACCAAGGTGCTATGACGCAAATCTCCTTCTCTAAGATACCCAGATTTTGAATGCTATGCTCAATATGCTTACTGACTTGTTCAACCAAGTTATCCTTATGAGTAATCTGATCATAAGTAATAATACTAAGGTGATCGCGATGTTCACCTTCAGCAACAGTTGCACTAGGGGTAACATTAAAATTACGATAATAGTCTATGATCTTTCGCGAGCTTCTATAGCTCTTATCTAATGCCATTGGAGTAAATGACACTTCGGTTAACTGCTCAAGTTCCAACTGTGTTATTGCGTAGCCACCGAGCGAACCGTAGATAGCTTGGTTTGGATCACCAACAATGAACGTTCTCACCTTGCCTTGGCTAGCTTTTATAATGCTCGCAATAATAGAATACTGTACCTCTTTAGTATCTTGATATTCATCAACAAGTACATAAGAGAACAAATTTGCCAGTATCTTAGCAATAGATGGATTACTTGATAGAATTTCATGAGCAAAATATAGAATTTGCTCAAAGTCTATTTGATTATTTTCAGCAAGATGGCTGTGATATTCATCTAATACCTGTCTTGCAAGTAGAATTTTACTACCAGCGCAAGTCAATATTAAATCTCGAGGAGTGAAGAAATGACTGCAGTCTCTGTACCTAATGTATTCGGTACGAATGCTAGAGCATATTTGAGATATTATTTCTTCAGAATCATAAGAGTTAACTATTTTAAATCCGTTTTTTAGCTTGTCATGATATAGGCCATATGGCTTCAATATCCATTCCAAACAAAATGCATGAATAGTACCGGTCCACAGCTGAGATGTGTCTACACCAAGAATTTCAATTCGCTCGCGAATCTCGTCAGCTGCTCTATGCGTGTAGGTAATGGCCACGACCCATTTTTTAGGATCCTCTAAACCTGAAAGCTCAGAAGCAATTTTGTAGGTAAGAGTCCTAGTTTTACCACTTCCCGGACAGGCAACTAAGAATACATTATTAGGCTCGCTAATCGCCGCTACTTGCTCATCGTTTAGATCACCATCATCCCACACGAACATAGTCATATCCTTGCTAATATACCGTTTTTCTCATACGCTAAGTCGTCCATCAGTTCGGCCTTGAGTGTATCTATATCGTCTTCGGCTGGATCAAAATCTTCCCATTTAGGAGTGAATTTTTTTAAACCAATTTCATATGGAGTCAAGTATTTTTCCCATTTCTGAATTTGGTCCGTGTTACCCTTTGCATGAAGCATATCAATATTTTCTCTGCCGATTTTGACATGCTCAATGACTGAATCGTAACGGTGCTTAAGTATTTTTAAAGTAAGTTCTGAGTTGAAGTCACCGTGAGCAAACTTGATAGCATCGAAAATGTACTTTGGGATAGCTACTTTAAAGTCAATCACGTTACCTAGTGTAAGAGCAAACCAACCTTTACCTTGGTGGTTTGCCATGGTTAATGCTCTTGAACCTGAGATTGCGATTTCAGTTGTAGATAGTTCAGTTGTAGCAGTATTTATCGTAGCTTCCTTAGTGTACACATCTTTGACGATACGCTGGAGATAATAGTTGTTGGATGACTGTATGAAATCAACCTCAAATGTATGATCTGCATAAAAAGTAGAAACCCAAGGGTTATTTAGGCAAAACTCATCAAGTCTTTCTTTCCGAGAAAGCCCAGTTGATTGAGAGCCGAGGGCTTTCATTTTCTTATTTTTATCTGGATCACTATCTGTCGGAGAAATATTAGTGTTAAAGAACACTTTATCCAAGTCTGTAATAATGCTGCAACGTTTTTTGATTCTTTTATTGTCAAATAACATTGCAATATTTTCGAAACCAGTACTTCTTATGTTGACTAGAGTGATACCAATTTCATCTAAGCTCAACCCTAAAACCTTTTTTAGTAGAATAGGAATAAGGATCTCTTCTGCATCCCCTTCGACTAAAACAACACTTCGGGCAAATAGTAAGTTACTGCGGATGGCATCAAGGTAGCGCTGAACGAATCCCACCTTCTCGTCACTAAGCCCTACTGAAGGCTGAAATACTTCACAGGCACTATCAACAAAACCTATAATGTTCATGTTCTTAATATTACTCACTTCAGATATGTGTGATGAGTGAGTTGAGTATATTATCTGAGTGTTTTCATAATTAATGTTGTCGAAAAGTGACTTTTGAATATGCGTGTGGATATGTGCTTCTGGTTCTTCAATTAGTAAAAAGTTAGCAATAGATTGATTTGCTTTTTGGTATTTGAATTCTAGTAGCTTTAGTGTAAGAAAGAGTAAGTTGGCACCGCCTAAACTCATTTCATGTATGGTCCCCTCGTAGCCATCATTTGACTCTGAGACAAAGAGTTTTAATGATTGAAATAACTGATCATAATCGTCACTCAAACTAGAGCGAATAGAGATTGAATTAGGTGAATATGTGTCGCCTACCGTATCACTGACAGTTGTTACAATATCATCACGAATGTCACGAATATCTGATAGAGCTTCAATCTCGTTATTTAATGTCTCAATTAAATTTGCAATAGGTTGGAAATCAGTTTGACTAATTTTTCCGGATTTACTTTTTAATAGTGTGAGCAAAGGATTGGTTCTGTTGCCATGAAAGTCCGATACTACATCTCTTAGTGCTTTAATGCAGCCCTTTCAAGGTGACGTAATAATCATTTTGAGCATATTTAAGTCAAAAAGAGCGCTTAGAGCCTAATTTAAGCT
>CANLTI010000116.1 GCA_947494095.1 uncultured Pseudomonadales bacterium | reverse complement strand
AAGCAACACAAAATAAAGAACCTTCATGACCGCTTGGTTAAATACAAAAAGGAAACCCTGCTTTATATTGATGATTTCCGAGTGCCATTTGATAATAATCTAGCGGAAAGAAATTTTCGCATGAACAAATGTAAACAGAAGATATCAGGTTGTTTTCGATCATTTAAAGGCGCAGAAATATTTTGCAGAATAAGAAGCTATATTCTATCGGGAAGAAAAAACTCAATGAATCCCGTTCAGACGCTAACCGACCTCTTTAACAATAAGCCATTTATGCCAAGTGACTGCGCATAATGGCTGAGTAGTTACTCTTTTGATCTTCTTATGTTTGTAGGTACAAAAGGGCAGGTGTAATTAGAATATTTCTAGTAATTATAGGTAACAATAAAAATAATAGCGTAATTCATGAGGATTGAACAAATGAAACGATTAGCAACAGCCTTCACGCTCGCTTGCGCCGCGCTGAGTATGCCAGCCCACGCAGAACCAAGAGCGGCATTTGTACATTTATTTGAATGGCAATGGAATGATATTGCCAGTGAGTGTGAAAATATTTTGGGGCCTAAAGGTTACAGTGCGGTGCAGGTTTCCCCGCCACAAAAATCGGTTAATGGCAGTCAGTGGTGGACACGTTACCAGCCTGTAAGTTATGCCATAGAGGGTCGCTCGGGCAACCGTAGTGAGTTTATTAATATGGTGAATCGCTGTAAAGCGGTGGGTGTCGATATTTATGTGGATGCAGTAATTAACCATATGGCCGCATGGGATCGCAACTTCCCTGAGGTGCCCTTTTCGCAATGGGATTTTCATGATTGTAGGGGCGGTATTAACTACCAAGACCGCTGGCAAGTACAAAATTGTGATTTAGTTAGCCTTAATGACTTAGCCACCGAAAAGGACTATGTGCGAGGCAAAATAGCCGATTATATGAATGATTTGACTGGGCTAGGCGTGGCGGGGTTTCGTATTGATGCGGCTAAACATATGCCCGCTGGCGATATTGCCGCCATTAAAAGCAAGCTTAACGGCAGCCCCTATATTTACCAAGAGGTGATTGGCGCCGCTGGCGAGCCAGTGACACCCAGTGAATACACTTATATTGGCGATGTGACAGAGTTTAATTTTACCAAAACCATTGGTTATTACTTTAAGGGGCGTGGTGCGCTAAAAGAAGTAAAAAATATTGGTTCGTGGAGCAACTGGCTCAGTAGCGACAACGCCGTTACCTTTGTTGCCAACCATGACAATCAACGTCAAGACACTAATAATACCGTTACGCATAAAGATGGTAACAATGCCAATAAACTCGCACACATCTTTACTTTAGCTTGGCCTTATGGCTATCCCAAAGTTATGTCTAGTTATGACTGGAACGATCATGATCAAGGCCCTCCTAGTCACGGTGCTAGTTCGTGCTCTGGCGGTTGGCTATGCGAGCATCGCAACCGCGAAATTGCCAATATGGTGGCTTTTCGTAACCATACGGCAGCGCAGTTTCGCGCCACACACCAATGGGATAACGGCAATAACCAAATAGCCTTTGGGCGTGGTGGGTTGGGTTTTGTTGTGATTAATATGGATGGCAACCTTAACCGAACATTCCAAACGGGTATGCCTAAAGGCGTGTATTGCGATGTAATTGCCGGTGACTATAACCAAGTTTCTCGCAGCTGCTCTGGGCGCACTATTTCAGTGAATGATAGTGGCTTTGCTACCTTTGAGGTGTATTACAACAATGCCGCAGCCATTCATGTGGGTGCTCTTGTGGCCGCGGGCGGCAATAATGGTGGAGGAAGCAGTAGTGGTGGAAATAATGGTGGAGAAAACAACGGCGGCGAGACAAGTACTGTAAATACGATATTTACTTGCGCTAACGGTAATACCACTTTAGGGCAAAGTGTTTATGTTGTGGGCAACCGCGTGGAGCTTGGAAACTGGAACCCAGCCAGTGCGGTGAAGCTAGGCCCAACCTCATACCCTACTTGGACTGGCGCCATTGCATTGCCGCAAAACACGGCCATAGAGTGGAAGTGCTTAAAGCGCAATGAAAGCAATCCAGGTAATGACCTTGTGTGGCAAAATGGCGACAATAACCTATTAAATATAGGCACCAATAACACACAAACTTCGGCAAGCTTTTAGTGCTCTTTTAGTGCTCTTTTCGTACTTAAAGGTGCTCAATCAATGCAGGCTAAATGCCGTGCGATGTAAGCCGCTTAAACAGCGGCTTTTTCATTTTGCAGCCACGTATCGACAAGTTTAGGGACCAGTGTTGCCGCATTGCCTTGGCGCAATTCATAGTTAGCAGGTTTATTATCTAATTGCTGGGTGATAATAATTTTCTCGGCATCAGCGCTAGCGTCTTCTAAAATATGCGCCGCAGGGTAGACCGATAACGAGGTGCCAACCACTAATACCTTGCCCGCGGTTTCGAGGTGTTTTTTAGCGAGCTCGTAATGATGAATGTGCTCACCAAACCAAACAATGTGCGGTCTTAGCTGGCTGCCGTTCTCGCAGATATCCCCAAATTGTATCGCTTTACCTTCATCGTATAAATACAGCGGTGAGTCGTATTTACTGCTGCGAGCGTATTTGAGCTGCCCGTGTACATGGATGATTTGTGTTGAGCCTGCGCGCTCATGTAAGTCATCGATATTTTGAGTAATTACCACCACCTCATATTGCTCTTCTAGTTTTGCAAGCGCTGTGTGGGCGGCATTGGGTTGTGCCTCAAAGGCTTGCTTTCTTCTATCATTATAAAACGCTAGCACAACTTCGGGGTGTATAGCCCAGGCTTCAGGGGTTGCAACCTCTTCTAGTTGATAGTTGTTCCAAAGCCCGTCTGAGTCGCGAAAGGTTTGCAAGCCGCTTTCTGCGCTAATACCGGCACCTGTAAATATGACTATTTTTTTGGGATTGATTGCGGGCTTGATTTTGGATGTTGCTTCGGGGGGCATGAGGGTAACTCCTTTTGAGTAATAAATGCGTTAAATACACGCATTGCGCCCCGCTACAGTGGCCTGAGCGGGCTGTGGATGCGTCATTCGGTCAATGAGCTATCAATATTAACAGGTTAATACGCATCGATATAAACGTAGCTCATATTACTGAGGTATTTTTAGATACCCTTGAATAGCGAGTAAGCCGAGTGGCGAGCGAGCGAAGGCTAATAAGGCAAAACTTAGACCGTTCACCCTGTCTTGTGAACGTTAGTAACTACCCAGTCGTAAACCGTCCAAATAATAACCAAGGTATGAATCTCGTATATTTATCCAGTTGAAAGGGGGTGCATTACCGATAAGTCATATTCACTATGCGACTTATTTTGAACTACGTAAGTATTCCTCTATCAATAGCCATCCGGCTTATGACGAGGTTACCCGAGTTAAGCTCAATCAGTAACGAAGAAAAAGACGCGCTCGTCATTTCGATGTTCAGTATAATCGGCCGCCTTGAAAAAGTAACGATTCAGAGGTGCGAAGCTGGGTTTTAATGAACCATTGGTAGGGCCGCTCAAGCTATCTACAGCTTTGTGCTCCTGCAAGGCTCTGGGCTTAACTACCCAAAAAATAATCCATCAGCACCCTGTTAAGAGAGGGTTGTTGGTTTGGCTGAATAATTACATTTTTTTAATAAATAGCCAGCCAATAAATAACCCTATCAAGTAGGGCGACTCATTAGATGGCTATTTATTATTATCCACTTTTATTGAGTGGCTTTAGGTTTTAAGTCAACACTTACTAATATGCTATCAGCGGTAATGTACAGTGTTTTTTCGTCATCACTGAGTGTGCAGTTAGCGGTACGCTGGCCTGTACGAAGTATGGCTAGCACCTCACCATCGGATGCGACAACCCATATGCCACCGGGGCCCGATGTAAATATTGTACCCGAGGAATGAACATGTAAACCGTCAAACCCGCCTTGATCGGCAGGGCGTTGAAACTGTGATGGGTTGCTAATTAAGCGTCGACCATTGCTTAATGTTGCATCGCTTGCGAGACTATAAGCATAAAGTTGCTGATCGGTGATATATAAAATGTCTTCTGCGGGTGATAAAGCAATACCATTAGGTTGGTTGTGGCTGTTAGGGGCGAGGCAATAATAGTTTGTCCAATTAGACGTAGAGTTCTGTTTTCTCGGCAAGGCGCTCGAAGGGGCGC
>CANLTI010000115.1 GCA_947494095.1 uncultured Pseudomonadales bacterium | reverse complement strand
TACACCTATCATTTAGGCATAGCCAATAATTGAGAGTTCGCATTACCACTTATCGGGTTTTGGATGTCCTATCTTTTCAGCTATCTTTTCAGGGGCTGGGAGTTAGAAACTCCTGGCTACCCGATTTAAATTTGTATATTTCAAACTACTGTGATAAAAAACTTTAATAATTCTTGATTAACTTCCAGTTTCCTTTATCATTGATTGATAAAGCGAATAAGCGCATATTAAAGTAATTTCCACCTTCTACATGATCACGTACAACTATGAAGACATCTTCAACGCCATCATTATTAACATCACCGTTTCCTAATATTTCAACCTCTTGATACCCCCCATCATGAAAGTAGATTGATTTTGTTTCTGACTGCGTTTCTATTTTAATTATAGGTGTAACATCGGCCCAGGTTTTCAGTTTGGGGTTATGTTGAATTTTTCTTAATTCCTCTGTCGATATTTGTAATGCGATTTCCTTTGGCCAAACCTTTGGCACGCCGTCATTAAGAATGGTGCCTGGCAAAAAACTTTCTTTAGAATTATTTGCATTTATCAAGAGTCGTGTCGCTTCACACATAATTTTAAACTCAAGATAGGCGTTCATCTCATTATCTCTTATCGTGCGAGTAGAAGGTTCAGATTTATCAAAGTAATCCGCACAAGAAGAGAAAACAGTCTCTCCTACTTTTGTTTGCCTGACATTTATATCTGCATACCAAGGAGCACTAATTAGCATTGGTAAATCGCTAACACCATTTAACGAAATATCCGATGACGCTAAAATAGCTGGCATTGTAAAGCCTGTAGACCAGCTAACTGGAATATTCTTTGTGGATTCTTTTGTTTCGTTAGTAGCACAATTCACCAATCCTATAAAACACAGAAGAGTAGCCAGAATGCGCGTGTAACTAAGCGGTGAAAGTTTCATTTTTTTCTCCGGCATTTATGGTTTAGTCTGCTTTTTAACATTGACTGCTGCTTTTTCAAATAATTCACTTACATACTTATTTCTTTCTGCCGATATGGGTAATTTTCTGTTTGATTCTTTTGCAGCTGTAGTCCAGTCTTTCGCTTTCACAGCTTTTTTCAAGCTTGGCCATTTATTGTTCAGGTCAGTCATTCCGACATTAAAAATAAGATCAAATAATGCGAACCTAACTTCACTTGGATATGTCAAAAAGTTAGGAAAAACTCTCTTCAATTCACCCTCGAAGCTATCAATATGACTGTTCGTTAGTGTATTTATATCTAAATCCGAGAGTTTGAGCTTTACGCTCCTTTTGTAGAAAGAAGCCAAACGATTTTTAGGTTGCTTTTTAACTGCCTCATAGTCAGCCTTAATTTCATCCTTAGACGCGGGCATATTATTACTTTTCTTAAAGCTTAACTTTTGCGCACTAGCTAGATCTTTGAGTAGATGCCCGACCCCCACCGTAACAAAGCCTTTCGAGTCTAAATACATATGGTTAATTTTACCTTCATGTTTTTCCATTCTTGATCGTAAAGTAGCTTTCTCTGTTGCTGAAACCATTCGTCAACTCCTGTTTAGTAGTATTGAAACGTAAACCATCATAAATTTAACGCCTCAAACACCGGCTTGGTGAAGTTGGCTTTTTTTTGGAACAAAAAAGCTGACAGCTTTACCAAGTCCGTGTGTTTTGACTTGTTAGCCATTTGATGGCGCTGGAACCCAAGTTAAATTCAGATCAACATGGAATTCGTTTGGCTTTATTTTGGCTTGATCGGCTATATTCACAACATTGGAACCTGTATCAATTGCGAGTAGTTCACCATTTGTAAATTGAATGAATAACACTTCACTTTGGTGAATCTGTGCGTGCTCCTCTCGCAAGCCAAACCACACTTTTTCAACTGTTTTACCGACCATTTGGGTAGCTTGGCAGACCGAGTAATTGGATTCGATGCCGCCATTAACAATCTTTGGTAAATACTTTATAATTTCCTGCCTTCTTAATTCATTTGCTGCAGAAACAGTGAATTCTTGCTCGATAAGTTTTAGCAACAACTCAAATGACTCGACGGCCTGCTCTAAATCACGATTAAAGAGGCCGAAGGCATCAAATGACTTTGCAGAATTTCTTACACCGTGACTACTATTGCCACGCTCAGTGCTTATTAGACTTAAAAGTTTGTGCAACTGAGATTCTTTATCGAACTCTGTGAATACATGACGCAACAAAGTCGGAGGTTTCATATTCGCTGCTTCAAGTATATTTTTTTGACGTTTTTCAGCCAGAGCGAGTAAACATTTTTTAGACAGGCCATCAACGAGAAAACCGTATAAATTCTTATGTGAATCCTCATAAGCGTGAGTATTCTGAGAACTAGGGTATGTAACAGAATTATTTGGGACTTTGGAATATAGAGGATGCCCAGTGAGAGCTTTACAGCAAGCATTGATTTTCTCGATTACTGCTGTCAGGCGCTTTCTAGCTCCATTTTTCACTCCCCAGCTACCCTGAATATTTCTATCAAACCACATGGTAAACCGCTCGTCTGAATCTTCCAAAGCATCATCTTTAACAATAAATGGTGACCATTTCTTTTGCTCTAAGGGGGCTGCGTTAGCCAAGTCTGGAATAAAAACAGCCAAGCACAGCCCTCCATCAGACTTTGCGTGATACCCGAATCTAATATGTATGTACTCATCACGCTTTCCAGAAGTATCAAGTTCCTCAAAATATTCTGCGGAGGTTTTTAGCTCACCTTCAAAGTAGTCAGTGTCTATGGTGTATTTATGAGGGTTCGAGCTATATAGAGATAGAACATCCGCCTCAAAATATCCGATAACTCTCTGTGTCATGATTTCTCCGTGATGGCTAACGCCGCCATATGCCGCAGCTTTGTAGTTGATTGTTTTTGTGGCAGTCTTTTTTGCCGCAAAAACGAGCGACGGAAAAGCTGTCAGCATGATGGCTTGGTTACATGGCGATGCACTTAACCTACTACGCAGCACGTTGCCGAGCGTGCGAGGCTGATGCTTGATAATATGCCAACTGGCAGAAGCTTAACCCGACTGCGACAACCAAAAAACAATAGCGCAAGAAGCAAAGCCTACCCGAAAAACCCTTTTCACTTACCCGCACACCACACAGAATGCACCGGCCAATTTTACCCTAAAAAATACCGAACGAAAGCACGCTTGGCCTGTGCGAAGTACGATACCTAAAATTAAAACCCCAATACTGACAGAGCTTTGTAACGCTTAGCACAACGGCGGAATAATTTGGCGGGGATTTTTGCGTTTCTTTGCAAAAACCGCGACACATTATGGAGTCCGTTGGTGCTTTTTGTTATGTTTTTACTCTTCATGGCGAAAAAATATCCATAAAGAAGTTAGAAATAATTATAAATGTAATACCAAAACCGACCACCCAAGATACCGGAATATAATAGCGTTTTTTGTGTGTAGGTAGCGCTATAGCGATGACACCAGGTATGAACAGAAAGGCCGCTATGTATATTAGCGGTTTACTCCAATTGGGCTCAGAAAAATTCATTAAAATTGTAGGCCAAGTCAAAGCCGATGCTAGCCACGCTATCACAAACCGGTTAAAGGCTGATTTATAGTTTACTTCCATGAACCCATCCGAAGTTTAATTCTCACTGCTCGTCCTGAAACATAACGCCCGCAACATGGGCGAGGAGCGCAGCGACGAGTCCAGCCCGCTTGCGGGCGACCGTGCTTGCGATTGTTATGAGGCATATCGCCTAATACTACGAACTTCACGAACCGGATTGTGCTGCCCGCACCAGCCTTTAATTTCCGAAGACCATTCCCGCCCGAGGTCGTCAGTAATGCTCACACGACAAACAAACGGCTCACCCCAAGTGTATATATGTTCTACGTGCCATTTAGTCGGAGAAGTATTGAAGTTGATTAAAACTATGGCTTTTTTAGCCTGAACCTCTTCAAATCCTTTCTTTTCTAATTGAGCAAATAGAAAATCACGATATGGTTTTGAAGCTCTTTCAGAATACTCGAAATATGGCGATGACTTGCCAGAAAGTAGATCCAACTCAAATCTAAAGTCTTTTCTCACTGCGGCACACTGATAGAACAGACCCAAGGCCCAATACCCGTCAATATCATTATTCCTAGAGAGAAAGCTATTTATTAATCCCCCAGCAATACCTTTAAACTCTTTCCGCCTAGGCATGATTATGTTTTGCCTCATAACATTTGTATATCCGTCAGACGCTTTTCCCAGCCGACATTTTCACGAGAAGTCAGGCCAGAACCGCGCTACTCG
>CANLTI010000114.1 GCA_947494095.1 uncultured Pseudomonadales bacterium | reverse complement strand
ACGACTTTGCCGTTTTCTATCGTCACGCTGCCTGCGCCATCAGTCACAGCCGCTTCGGTGAGACTTAAGATGTCGCCGTCGACGTCGGTATCGTTGGCAATCACATCAAACGTGGTACTGCCATCGCCTTCCGTAACATCGCCGATATCCGCGACCGCAACGGGACCATCATTGCTTCCGGTGACGGTAATCGTCAGATCCGCCGTGCTGGTTTCGCCGTGTTCATCGGTCACGGTATAAGTGACGGTGACATCGGCGGTTTCGCCTTCGGCCAAGCTGTTGTGACTGTCATCGGGGTTGAACACGACTTTGCCGTTTTCAATGGTGACGCTGCCGGCGCCATCGGTGATATTGGCGCTGCTTAAGGTGAGATCATCGCCATCGACGTCGGTATCGTTCGCGATTACGTCAAAGGTGGTACTACCATCGCCTTCCGTAACATCGCCGATATCGGCCACGGCGACGGGGCCATCATTACTGCCGGTGACGGTAATCGTCAGATCCGCCGTGCTGGTTTCGCCATGTTCATCGGTGATTGTGTAGGTGACAGTCACTTCCGCCGTTTCGCCTTCGGCCAGACTATTGTGGGATTCATCGGGGTTGAAGACGACTTTGCCGTTTTCAATCGTCACGCTGCCCGCGCCATCGGTGATATTGGCGCTGCTTAAGGTGAGATCATCACCATCGACATCGGTATCGTTGGCCATGACATCAAACGTCGTCGATCCGTCGCCTTCCGTAACATCGCCGATATCCGCGACCGCAACGGGACCATCATTGCTGCCGGTGACCGTAATCGTGAGATCCGCCGTGCTGGTTTCGCCGTGTTCATCGGTGATTGTGTAGGTGACAGTCACTTCCGCCGTTTCGCCTTCGGCCAAGCTGTTGTGGCTCTCATCGGGGTTGAAGACGACTTTACCGTTTTCAATGGTGACGCTGCCGGCGCCATCGGTGACATTGGCTTCGGTCAGGGTCAAGGTGTCGCCATCGACGTCGGTATCGTTCGCCATGACGTCAAAGGTTGTCGATCCGTCGCCTTCCGTAACATCGCCGATATCGGCCACGGCAACGGGACCATCATTACTGCCCGTGACCGTAATCGTCAGATCCGCCGTGCTGGTTTCGCCGTGTTCATCGGTCAAGGTATAAGTGACGATGACTTCCGCGGTTTCGCCTTCGGCCAGACTATTGTGGGATTCATCGGGATTGAACACGACTTTGCCGTTTTCAATGGTCACGCTGCCGGCGCCATCGGTGACATTGGCTTCGGTCAGGGTCAAGGTGTCGCCATCGACGTCGGTATCGTTGGCGATCACATCGAACGTCGTCGATCCGTCGCCCTCAAGCGCTTCGCCCGTATCAGCCACGGCAACGGGGCCGTCATTGCTGCCGGTGACGGTAATCGTGAGATTCGCCGTGCTGGTTTCGCCGTGTTCATCGGTCACGGTATAAGTGACGGTGACATCGGCGGTTTCGCCTTCGGCCAAGCTGTTGTGGGATTCATCGGGGTTGAAGACGACTTTGCCGTTTTCAATGGTGACGCTGCCGGCGCCATCGGTGACATTGGCTTCGGTCAGGGTCAACGTATCGCCATCCACATCGGTATCGTTAGAAACTACATCAAACGTCGTCGATCCGTCGCCTTCCGTAACATCGCCGATATCCGCCACGGCGACGGGGCCGTCATTACTGCCGGTGACCGTAATCGTCAGATTCGCCGTGCTGGTTTCGCCGTGTTCATCGGTCACGGTATAAGTGACGGTGACTTCCGCGGTTTCGCCTTCGGCCAGGCTGTTGTGGCTCTCATCGGGGTTGAACACGACTTTGCCGTTTTCTATCGTCACGCTGCCGGCGCCATCGGTGACATTGGCTTCGGTCAGGGTCAACGTATCGCCATCCACATCGGTATCGTTAGAAACTACATCAAACGTCGTCGATCCGTCGCCTTCCGTAACATCGCCGATATCCGCCATCGCAACGGGGCCGTCATTACTGCCGGTGACCGTAATCGTCAGATTCGCCGTGCTGGTTTCGCCGTGTTCATCGGTCACGGTATAAGTGACCGTGACTTCCGCGGTTTCGCCTTCGGCCAAGCTGTTGTGGCTCTCATCGGGGTTGAACACGACTTTGCCGTTTTCTATCGTCACGCTGCCGGCGCCATCGGTGACATTGGCTTCGGTCAGGGTCAAGGTGTCGCCATCGACGTCGGTATCGTTGGCGATCACATCGAACGTCGTCGATCCGTCGCCCTCAAGCGCTTCGCCCGTATCAGCCACGGCAACGGGGCCGTCATTGCTGCCGGTGACGGTAATCGTGAGATTCGCCGTGCTGGTTTCGCCGTGTTCATCGGTCACGGTATAAGTGACGGTGACATCGGCGGTTTCGCCTTCGGCCAAGCTGTTGTGACTGTCATCGGGGTTGAACACGACTTTGCCGTTTTCTATCGTGACCGAGCCCGCGCCATCGGTGACTTCGGCGCTGCTTAAGGTGAGATCATCGCCATCGACATCGGTATCGTTGGCCATGACATCAAACGTTGTTGATCCGTCGCCTTCCGTAACATCGCCGATATCCGCGACCGCAACGGGACCATCATTGCTGCCGGTGACCGTAATCGTGAGATCCGCCGTGCTGGTTTCGCCGTGTTCATCGGTCACGGTATAAGTGACGGTGACTTCCGCGGTTTCGCCTTCGGCCAAGCCGTTGTGACTGTCATCGGGGTTGAAGACGACTTTGCCGTTTTCAATCGTGACCGAGCCCGCGCCATCAGTCACTTCGGCGCTGCTTAAGGTGAGATCATCACCGTCGACATCGGTATCGTTGGCCATGACATCAAACGTTGTTGATCCGTCGCCTTCCGTAACATCGCCGATATCCGCGACCGCAACGGGACCATCATTGCTGCCGATGACCGTAATCGTCAGATCCGCCGTGCTGGTTTCGCCGTGTTCATCGGTGACGGTATAAGTGACGGTGACTTCCGCCGTTTCGCCTTCGGCCAGGCTGTTGTGACTGTCATCGGGGTTGAAGACGACTTTGCCGTTTTCAATCGTGACCGAGCCCGCACCATCGGTGACATTGGCTTCGGTCAGGGTCAAGGTATCGCCATCCACATCGGTATCGTTAGAAACTACATCAAACGTCGTCGATCCGTCGCCTTCCGTAACATCGCCGATATCCGCCATCGCAACGGGGCCGTCATTACTGCCGGTGACGGTAATCGTCAGATCCGCCGTGCTGGTTTCGCCGTGTTCATCGGTCACGGTATAAGTGACGGTGACGTCGGCGGTTTCGCCTTCGGCCAAGCTGTTGTGGGATTCATCGGGGTTGAACACGACTTTGCCGTTTTCTATCGTCACGCTGCCTGCGCCATCAGTCACTTCGGCGCTGCTTAAGGTGAGATCATCACCATCGACATCGGTATCGTTGGCCATGACATCAAACGTTGTTGATCCGTCGCCTTCCGTAACATCGCCGATATCCGCGACCGCAACGGGACCATCATTGCTGCCGGTGACCGTAATCGTGAGATCCGCCGTGCTGGTTTCGCCGTGTTCATCGGTCACGGTATAAGTGACGGTGACTTCCGCGGTTTCGCCTTCGGCCAAGCCGTTGTGACTGTCATCGGGGTTGAAGACGACTTTGCCGTTTTCAATCGTGACCGAGCCCGCGCCATCAGTCACTTCGGCGCTGCTTAAGGTGAGATCATCGCCATCGACGTCGGTATCGTTGGCCATGACATCAAATGTCGTCGATCCGTCGCCCTCAAGCGCTTCGCCCGTATCAGCCACGGCGACGGGACCATCATTACTGCCGGTGACGGTAATCGTGAGATTCGCCGTGCTGGTTTCGCCGTGTTCATCGGTCACGGTATAAGTGACCGTGACTTCCGCCGTTTCGCCTTCGGCTAAACTGTTGTGACTGTCGTCGGGGTTGAACACGACTTTGCCGTTTTCTATCGTGACCGAGCCCGCGCCATCGGTGATATTGGCTTCGGTCAGTGTCAATGTATCGCCATCGAAGTCGGTATCGTTGACCATGACATTAAAGGTGGTACTACCATCGCCTTCCGTAACATCGCCGATATCCGCGACCGCAACGGGGCCATCATTGCTGCCGGTGACGGTAATCGTCAGATCCGCCGTGCTGGTTTCACCATGTTCATCGGTCACGGTATAAGTGACGGTGACGTCGGCGGTTTCGCCTTCGGCCAAACTGTTGTGGGATTCGTCGAGGTTGAACACGACTTTGCCGTTTTCTATCGTCACGCTGCCGGCGCCATCGGTCACAGCCGCTTCGGTGAGACTTAAGATGTCGCCATCCACATCGGTATCGTTAGAAACTACATCGAACGTCGTCGA
>CANLTI010000113.1 GCA_947494095.1 uncultured Pseudomonadales bacterium | reverse complement strand
CTATTAGCGATTATTTTGGCGTGGCGATACAATAGTCGATAAAACTTAGTGTCATTTTCTTTTTGGCATGCCTGTCTAAGTGATTTTTGTTATCACGTAAAATACCGATAAGATCAGGAATATCAAAATATTCATTCAAACCAGCAAGCGTCAGCAGCCCATTGGTCTTATCAAGGTCTTTGAGCTTAAGGCCTACAAGCTCTTTATTGACGTCGAGTTCAACACTGATTGTTTCTTGATATACACCACCAAAAGAGACTTGAATATCAACAGGCGCGGCGATATTTTCATCAAGGGGGTATATCACTCCACTTTCAGTTACCAGCACGACTGCTGGGTCTGCTGATGTATAAGTTACACCTTGACCGGCACCCGGAGAAGGTACATCGCCTCTAAAAGTATAAGAGATAGTAGGTATTATTTGCGCCGCTTCTAATAAGTTAGTAAAGACTACTTTTTTAGGGCTAACCGAAAAACCTGTCACCTCTTCATTAACATCTTGACCGAGGTATTCAAGCTTACTTAAATGGCGTTTATTGCCGCTGGCATCAAAAACCGTCGCTTCTATAAGCACTAACGAATCATGGGCTATGATGTCAGCCGTTAACAGGGACTGTAAAGGGAAGCTGGCGTAAACGGCATTAGGGTTTTTAGGCGACGGATATAGCTTCAGACTTTCATCGAGAAAAGCCGTTTCACTGGCAATATCAACAACACCACCTGCTGCGCGCAAAGCAGATGCACGAAGCCCTTTGATCGAGAATTCAACAAAGCTAACATCATTATTATCAGCAACGTCGAGGGAGACATTCACTGACTGGCTCAAAGCCGCGTCACCACTAATCGAAACCTCATTTAAAGAAATCGATGGCAATACATCCTCATGGTAGTAACGTTCGCTGTATGTCGATGAGTCGTTTAAAAAAGAGATGACCACTTCAGGAGTCAAGAAATCTGGCACGCCTATACTGAATGTTGCTTCACAACCTTCGTTGCGGCTAGGGCGGAATTGCGAACGAGTAAGCACCTGCGATTCATCGGTAGCAAGAGCAACCGACACCAAGTCATCGCAATCGCTCAAACCGATTGAGTATTGAGTATGAGTACCGCCTGCTCCTAAAGCAGATTCCACTCGAATATCCGTGTCAGCATAGACTGCCGTCACACCCATCAACCCAAGAAACAACCCACTCAGTAAATTGACGACAGATCCTTTAACGCACTTCATAACAATACCCTTTTGCACTATAACTCCGTTGCCGCTGCAACTTATTTCCTAAATTGACAATTTTCCCTAAGGCCTTCCATTAAGACAAAGACACCAAGCACTAACCAATTAACGAGAACATTATTCCAACAAATAAAACAGTCAGGTAAATTTGTGGCGCGCCATTTTGACAGTTGTCCTCTCAATCTACAAGATGTGGCGCCATACTATTTCCGAGTATTTCGCATCCTGCACCTCACGGGCAGCCATTTTATACGCTACAACGTCATATATTTACATGCGCATTTAACGTAAACTGCGCAAACACAAAAACAGACTCATACGGCAATATTGCAGTGATATCCGACTCCCCTTATATACCCTCAGGCGATACCCCCTACAGCCCATGGCGCTTTTGTACCGCTCCGATGATTGATTGGAGCGATATAAAATAAAAACCTGTAAAAACAGTACGTTATAATAAATAAAATTTATAGTTAGTAAAATTATAGTAACTGAACGCCAAATAAAAGCCTCAAACGACCAATTAGTAAAACGAGTGCCTGTCCCAGCAAAACGCTAAGCTGCCTTCGCGGCAGTGAACTTTTTATGTCATATAAGAAAAAAGGAATGAACTTTCTAAGCTGCCTTCGCGGCAGTGAACCGCTTGCGGTTGCGCGCTAATTCGTGCCTGTTTTTCTAAGCTGCCTTCGCGGCAGTGAACCTCACGAAAAAGCAACATATAACACGCGAAAATTTCTAAGCTGCCTTCGCGGCAGTGAACAAAAGTGATTGGCTGGGCGAATTCTCACGATTTTTCTAAGCTGCCTTCGCGGCAGTGAACTAGATTTTAACAACAAAAAAACAAGTTACAACAACCACTTACCCTTATTTTAAAGGTTTTACCCTTTGTTTTTATAGGCAGTTGTAACCTTTTGATTTTATTGCTTATTTTTACAGAGATTTTTTATTAGGTTATTTTGGGTCAAAAAGCGCTTGGTCTGGGTCAACCCCGCGTTAACGCCTTTACAGCACAACCCGCTTGCGTCTTGATAAATTTAGCGCTTGGGATGTCCTTGTTGTTCTTTTGAATATGCGTTATAAGAATATCAGACTAATAACCAGAATGACTTAAAACGAGTGCCTGTCCCAGCAAAGCGCCTAAAGGGCCAATACATGAGCATTAATACACCCACTTACGCGGGCACCGCCACACCCACAACACTAGAAGCGCTGGCTAGCCGGCCATGCGCCCTAGCCTTTGCTCACGAACACTACCAACCGCCAACGCAAGATGAAGTGCGCGCACTCATAGCGCTTATGGGCTGGTCGCAAAATGATGTTGCCAAGATGGTGGGCGTCAATTACGACCCCAAAAAAGGCAGCGCTACCGTGCGCCGATGGAAAGCAAAAGAAGGTGACACCCACGCAAGGGCAATCCCCTATGCCGCCTGGCGATTAATGTTGATTTATGCGGGTATCGCGTAGGCGTTAACTTAAGAACTGGATCACAAGTCAATACGCCTTAGGGCGTAGCTCTAACGGCTCGTACATTACGGCAACCAACCGCTCGCTTTAGCGGTCGTCGTATTGCCCAAAAACCAAAGCTGGCCTTAGTGCCCTTAAGCACAACCGGTTTGCGTTTTGATAAATTGAGTGCTTGGGGTGCCCTCGTTGTTCTTTTGAATATGCGCTATAAAAATATCAGAATAATAACAAGAATGACTTAAACCGAGTGCCTGTCCCAGTAAAACGATGTGCTATTTTATAAAAAAAGGCTTTGCCAGTAGAGCACCAGCAAAGCCTATTTAATATACGTATACTAAAACGATTTATTAGATATACGTAACGCTACTTATTTAGCTTTTTGCCAAACACGTAGGTATTCAACTTCAAAATCTACAATACCGTCGTCTTTCTCGCCTTCAGGACTGTTTTTCTCTAAGTCTTCTTTTGAATCTGGGTAACCTCTCCAAGGGAAAGTTTCAGAGTCTAACCAAAGGTGCATGGCTTTATCAATTACCCAACCTTTATCACGGCCTTTTTTCTTAGCAAACTCTTCCACATCAGCAATCGATACATCAGAAACTAATTTACCATCAACAAAATAACGAATACCTGTCTCTGCCCATTCAAAACCATAAGTATGGAAAGCTTCAGCAACTCTAAAGCCTAAATCTTTAGTTTCGGTATAAGTAACATTTTTACCATTTTCGTGACCATATTTTGGATCCCAATCATGAATGGTCCACCATAAGTCTCTGTCACGATGAGCTTGGCCTTCCATGCGATGGCTACCAAAATGTTCAAAAACATCTAACTCTAATGACGTATCATTACGTTGACCATTTTTTTCTTCGTGTCGAGTAAACCATAAAGCACTTGATACTTCTGCATCTGCTGCTTTTGCGTATACTTCAATATAACCATATGTAAATAATTTGCGATTAATAATGGCGGCGGTAGTAAAGTTAGCATATTGCCATTTTTTGTTATCTATCCCAGGTTTAGTTTCAAACGGAAAGTCTGGTTCCCAGCGCGTTGATAATTTCAACATACCATCTTCTAAACGTACATTACGTCCAGAAAACTGTGCTGGTGCACGTCCAATCCATACTTCACGCTCTGGGTGATCCGGGTCTTTGTAAATTGGCTTACCGTTTTCATCAAGCTTACCAACAATAAACCAACGATCTTCGTCTAATGCTGCACCATCAAATTCATCACTAACTTCAGTGTTTAATACCCAATTACCTGTATTACTTGGGTCGCTTAACGGTAAAAGTGGTTGAGCAGGAGTTAGTTGTTTTTCTGCGCTGTGTGTACACCCTGTGAGCGTTACAATTGCCGAACACATTACCACTAACGATAATCTACTGAATAATTTATTATTTTTTTTCATTATACACCTTCTTGCTTGTAAATAAGTCGATGGTAGTACCTATCCATTAGTAGTACCTTTGATAGAGTCTATTCTATTTCCCTATCTACAGTCAACGTAGCTAAACAAACGCAAGGACAAGCACACCTCAAAAAACATTCTAATTATAAACTCGATTCCGAAGTTTTTAATCCTTGACAGTGAGTATGTAACTAATTCATACAAAAAGGTTGGTTGTTGGTCATCTAATGGGGCGAGAATCGTACAAAGCAATCGTTAAACGTACAGGGTGTAAGTATTTAAAGGGCAACAGCCTTGTCAAGACATAAAAACTTCGGAATCGAGTATAAAGAACCCAAAACCTAGAACAAACCGCTATTTGACTCATCAGCCAGCCTTATCTAACGTTAAACCATAAAGCACTGGATAAGCAGACATGACACAACCGCGCAAGCAGCTGGTTTCGATAGATGATACCGCTTTTTACAACATTACAACGCGCTGCGTGAGGCGTAGTTTTTTGTGTGGCTATGATAAATTCAATGGCAA
>CANLTI010000112.1 GCA_947494095.1 uncultured Pseudomonadales bacterium | reverse complement strand
TTACAAATACTAGGCATAAGAGATACCAAAAGTACTATATACAATAATTTAACGCTCATCCAACTCTCCTCTAAAAATCCTTATTAACGATAACTGTAACTATTCAGAGGTGCTGAAATTGGGCGCTAATGAATCATTTTCTGGGCCGCTCAAGCCATCTACGACTTTGTGCTCCTGCAAAGTCTATCCCCACGCATCCATGCTGGGGCGGTCGCTATATAAGCGCTCCCGACAGTTTGCTCCTGCACTGTCTACCCCTTGCTTTCCCTGCAAGGCCCGGCGCTTAAATGCCCAAAAAACAACCCATCAGCACCCTCCCAAGAGGGATTTGTTAGCTTGACTGAATAGTTACCAATAACTTTACATAAAGAACACACAAAACACTAAAACATATACACCAAAAACATCCTTTCATTATCAAGAAATCAAAACCTAAAACAAACCGCTATTTGACTAATCAGCCAGCCTTATCTAAAGCTAAACCATAAGGCACTGGATAATGAGCTTGAGGTTATTTATGTTTTTTATTTAACTAATGAACTATTAGCGATTATTTTGGCGTAACGACACGACAGCAGATAAAGCTTCATGTCACTTTATGTTGCTACGCCTGTCCTAGCTTTTTTCTTTCTTTTACCTGTACCTATTCCAATAGATTTCTGGAGCCTTAAATAATTAACGCTGTATTATACGAGCGTGCTGTTAGCGCCATTACTCATCTGTAAGCCGAATCATTAATGCATCAACTTTATTATTAAAACTATTGCATTTTGCATTATGGCCATCGGGAAAACGAATTAACACCTCTTTACCCGAGGCTTGAGCTGCTAGCGCAACTGACAGCTTTGATGAGGTAGAAGGCTGACTATAACTTCCCAGCCTCTGCCAGTCCTGCCCTTCCAACCTGATATATACAAAGTCAATGTCTGGCTGAATGGATTCTACTCTTGCCTTGGGGCAATCGACTGAGGCCTTAACAGTAGATGAAAAACATAAAAAAATAACGAGAAGTACACCCTTATACATAAATACCCTTTACTCAACATCCACAAGCTAAAGCTAGTGGATTAGATTTGCAAACCGAACCTACAGATACGGAAAAACATGGAAACATATACACCAAAAATGCTCCTTCATTATAAAGAAGCCAAAACCTAAAACAAACCGCTATTTGACTGATCAGCCAGTCTTATCTAACGTTAAGCCATAAAACACTGGATAAGCAGACATGACATAGCCGCGCAAGCAATTGGTTTCGATAGACGATACCGCTTTTTACAACATCACTACACGCTGTGTGAGGCGTAGTTTTTTGTGTGGGTATGATAAATTCAACGGCAAAAGTTATGAACATCGACGCAGCTGCACTATTCGCTTGCTCTTGCGCTGCTAGCATTAGTGAATCCCTTCAACTTTATTCGCCAAGCACAGACAAAGACCCAGCACGCAGCCTAATACCCACCCTAAACAAAACCTTCCAGCATTACCCAAAATCACTCTTGCTCAACAAAATAACCCCAAGTTATTAACTTGAGGTTATTTATGCTTTTCATGTAATTAATGCCCTATTAGCGATTATTGTGGCGTGATGACACGATAGCCGATAAAGCTTCATATCACTTTATTTTACTACGCCTGCCCAAGTAGATCAGTAGCCAGCTTTTCTTGACGCACTACCTGTCCTGCTATATTTTCCATTAGCTAGTCCAAATTCATGCCGTAAAATTTAGATGCGTTGGAATATGGGCGCTCAGGCTTATCAGGATCGTAACCTTGAATGTAAACCCTATTACCAGCCATTTTCGCAGCTAACCACATAGTCAAGACAGCTTGCCCTTGGGTATCACTCAGATTTACCCAAAAAGAAGCGCATGCATTTTCACCGGAACAAATTTTTGCCCTCGCAATTGCCCCCCAAATTTGAACCGACTGCACGTTACCTACTTTCTCAACTGTTGCAAAGGTATTTGCTGATAAAAAAAGTAGGGCTGCCCCCAAAAAAATTTTCATGAAACCCTCTCGATATTACTCAGATAGCTAACTCCCGCAGCTGCGGGTTCTCTGTAGTGACGAAGAAGTGAAAAGATGCTCCAACAGACTACGGTGGTTACATTTTTACCGAACACTTATATAACCAATGCTACAATATTTCGATAAACCGGTTTGATTTGTATAAATAGTTACAGTGCTTTGAGCCATTTTGGCAGCTAACAGAACACTAACATAGGTCTGGTAGTTACTGGAAGAGCCATTTAGATATGCCCATTTTATAAGACAAGGACACTCACCCTAAAAAACACCTACCTGAACAACCCAACAACGGATACCGGCAAGCGCTAAAACACGCGGAATTATGGCCTTATTACTTCCGGCTATCAACCTAAGTTATTTATTGCGTTAGGGTATATACCTGCGCAGGTCGAATTCATTTGAAGCGCGGTAAACGTGAAGAGTAATCGTTAACCGAAGAGGAATTTGCAGCGCTGCCGGTTGGGTGTGCGCTTATAACCCAACTGCAGGGCCGCGCTTTCTATGTGAGCCTCGGCCCCGACAAAGGTATTGGTGTTTTTCTCGAAGGCGGTGGTTAACGCTATCCAGTTTTCAGGATCAATGCCAATGCGATCCAATATGGGCGGAAGATTGCCATCAATGGCACAACGCTTATCATCACGAATCGCCCTGCCGGTCCAATCCACCAGCTCAATATAATCCATTAGCTTAAACGGTAAACCTTGCGGCATGGGCTCTCTGGGGTTACCGACAAAACAGGCTAAATTTAGCGGTACTTCGCTGCATTTAGCCGCTTTAATGCGCTTTTTAACCGACGTGTGGTCACTGGTTTCGGGGCTTTCGGCCATCTTAGCGCGCACGGGGTTGAGGTCAACATAGGCCATGCACGCTGCCAGTGCGGCCTCATCACAGAGCGCCTGGGATTTAAATCGGCCTTCCCAGAAGCGGCCGGTACATTTATCTTCGGCATTAGCCATGCGCGCAATGGGCTCATTCAGGGCTTTCATAAATTTGCTAATATCAAATAAGTTCAGTCGCCACTGGTCAATCCGCAGTTTAACGGCCACCTGCTCCGCTTTATTCATGGAATCTTGCCGAGCAAATTTCTGCGTAAGCACCGTGCCTTTATATAAGCGATGCCAACGCTCGCACACCTCCAAATCGCTTAAGCCATGGGCCTTAGCGGCGTTAATGTGCAGTACGGTATGGACGTGATTTGACATCACAGCGTAAGCGCAGATATCTATTGCAAAAACTTCAGCCAATAGCATCAAGCGGTCCTCAACCCACTGGCGGCGGTGCTCGTAGCTAATCCCGCTGTACTGATCATAGCCACACAAGAAAGCACGACGAATACATCGTGTTACACAATGATAATAAGGCGTAGTATCTAATGAAATCTGTTGGCTTCTCGCTTTAGTCATATTAACCACCTTATCACTATCGCCTGAATTGTTAGCTTAAGCGTAGAAGATGGTTAATTATTATGCAAACTTTTGAATGAGTGTCCCTGCAAGTGCTATTAGGGTAATGCGATATATCCAAAATCCCATGAATTATATCGTTTAGTACATGAAGTTAAATAGGTGACATCCACTGTGGAGCCGGACATTTTTGCCGCCAACACAGTAGACACAACCGAATCATAAAGTGGGTGTTTAACGCCAATAACAATACGGCCATCATAGGCCGATACACCACAAGGACTTGGTAAGGAAGGAGACATATAAAACACCATAACTGCATCATCACTCTCATTATAAGTCCCCCAATCACCGCCAAAAAACGTTACCTTTGAAATCGTCCCCGTATGCCCTGTAGGGGCAGAAAAATACATCGAAGAAAACAGGCACAGCATGAAAAAAAATAAAACCTTCCTATCATTAAAATAATATAAAACGCCTTTTAATAAGCGCAAACAGACCTTTTTTGCAACTAGAGCATTAGCCACTACACCCCATCATCGATTCACCTGCCAAGCGTTTGAGTGAGTGTCCCTGCAAGTGGTCTAGTGTCCCTGCAAGTGGTCCTATTAGCAAGCAAGCTTTTGAGTGAGTGTCCCTGCAAGTGAACAAGTGGTCCTATTAGCAAGCAAGCTTTTGAGTGAGTGTCCCTGCAAGTGCTATTTTTCATCCCCTAAAAGAATTATCGCTCGACAAGGCGAGGCGACCTAGCTATTAATATTACAGTGACACCCAGCCTCTCCCCTTTATTTATTCACAAGAAATCGACTAGCAGGTGCTTCACATGATCTTTTGTGATTAGCATCATAACGAAAAGAGATTTTTTTACCTGCCATAAAAGCCGCCATCAACATACTAGCTTTAACTTGATAGTTTTCATGTGTTGACAATACAACAAAACGTTTACCACCATCACAAGACGATACTTCTGTATCGGCATAAGAAGTATAAAAAATCAATCCACCACCAAAAGGGTACAACCTGTCAATTACTACGTAAGGTGAGCTCTTCTCGGTCCCCGCAAAGCTAAAAGCGGGTAACAGACACAATATTATGCTTATCATTTTTTTCATATAAATCTCTACGGTTAATTATTTAAACACTGATAGCGAAGTATACTTATTACAATAATATACACCGCAATTATGTACCAAATTCATACAATCTAAACGCTATAGG
>CANLTI010000111.1 GCA_947494095.1 uncultured Pseudomonadales bacterium | reverse complement strand
CCCATGGATGGCTTGAACGCGCCAGAGAAATCTATACGCGGCGGTGCCACATCAAAGTACGAAACACAATCATGAGGGCATGTTGCCCCATCAGCCAAAAGCCGCGCGTCATCCGTTCAGCAGGCTCTTGCAAGGACACAGCAGGCTCTTGCAAGGACAGGCGGCTCTTGCAAGGACAGGCACTCGTTTTACTGTGCCTCACCGGCGTGGGGATTAATCGTTAACATTCAGCAGCTCCTGCAGGTTGTGGCAGCGACAAGCTTCCCGTAGCGCTCGCAACGCTTGGCGCTTCCCGTAAAATCCGGCACTTCCCGTAATGCTCGGCACGCCCCAGGGCGTGCTGCCGACCCAAAAAAACTCCCCAGATCGTCCTTATCAAAAACTAATAACACCTCCCTGTGTCATTCCCATATTGGGTTTTACTAAAAGGGCGATTGCTGTGATTTTTTGTCAAAAAAGGACAATTTGCCACTCATCTGTGACGATTAGAGACTCTTATCTTTTTAATTGGTAAAAAATACACCAAATACATGATATGTGTCACAGCGTTACCATGACCCATTTGGGTTGCTAGCCTTATATTGATTACAATCAAATCTAGTTTTTTTAGTGCGAAAAATTTCTTGCAGCTAAAAGTTTAATGCCAATCCATCAATGTGACTTGTGTAAGTTAAGTAAAGGTATACTAATGTTGAGACTCCAACTTTGTACTCTTTCGAAAGCCTTTCGGGGGGGCGTGTCAATTCTTGCGATAGCCGCGCTATACGCTTGTAGTGGTACGACTGATGAAAAATCGAGTGCAGTTGCTTCTAGCTCTGCACCTTTTAGCTCCACGCCGCCTGTTTCTTCCGTGCCGCCTGTTTCTAGTGTTGCCGCGAGCAGTGCACCCACGTCGTCTGCCGATGCTGATAATGATGGCGTGCCCGATAATGGACAGGACACATGTTTGGGAACGGCCGCGCAAGACCACTTATTGGTTGATGCTACTGGTTGCTCGGCATTCCAGCGCGGCAAAACGGCCTATACTCAGGAATCTTGTGCTGCTTGTCATGGTGCCGATGGGTCGGGGGGCGTTTTTCCGCCTATCAACAACCATAGCTGCCCCAAGAAAAACATTGACTGCGGCAACATTACAAAACTCGCAGCTTACATAGGCCCCGAAATGCCTTCAGGTGGCGGTTGTGATGATAAAAATGGCGCCACATGCGCAACCGATGTTGCAACCTTTATGGTCAGAGCTTTCGCTCCTGGCGGCTCATCGGCTGATTCAGACGGCGACGGCGTATCAGATAACCTCGATAAATGTACTTCACCGGCTGGCGCCGAGGTAGGCCCAACAGGTTGTCCTGTCGGTGTGAGCCCTTTACTATCAAAAGCACCCATTACACCGCAAATGCGCCTGACTCAATATGAGTTCTTAGGTACGATCAAAAAAGCCTTTGGTGTGACCGAGCTAAAAGAAACTACTTTGCCCTCAGACACCCAAGACGCCTCTAAAATATTTTGGAATAATGCCGATGATAATAGCGATGACTTCGCTTCATTGATTGCCTCCATTGGTGCTATATCAGAAGGCTTAGCGGTGACCCTAGAGGGACGCTGTAATTGGAAGGCTAATACTCGGCAGTGTTTTAATCAGCATTTAAGTGACCCACTAAAAACCTTGCATCGAGCCGAAAGCGTGCCAGCAGCCGATGCACAAATGATTGTTAAGGTAATGAATGACGCATTTAACGGCGATGCTTCGCAAAAATTAGCGCTTATAGCCGCTATTAGTACGATGCTAGCTGACGAGCGCTTTATCTATAAAATGGAAAACGGCCAAGCGAATACTTCCGATTTGACAGATAATGAGTTTGCCGTGCGTTTAGCTTACTTTTTGACCGATCTTCCGCCCAGTAAAGAGGTATTGGACAACCCTTATAATGTAGAGGCGCACACTCAGAATATGCTTTCAAGCGATGAGTATCATGAGGTTGTTTGGCAGTTTGTGGCTCAAATGTTTAACCTACCACTCGAGCAGCCACCACAAGAAGTCTCGCTTTCTATTGAACCTTTAATGGGGGACCAATGTAATACTACACCGCAATGCCAGGCTCACTTTAAAGATATTGGCTCGCAATCTTATGATTGCTCGGGCAGTGCGAGTGACAGCAGTGTTTGTTTATGTGATGGCGATGAGTGTAATTCAAAAATTCCTGCCGGCGCTGCCAAGGTTAATGCTTCGGCGTATGAAGAAACCCGTCGTTTTGTTAGGCATGTTTTTAGCGAATCCAATGCGCCAATTTCAGAGCTTTTTTCGGCTAACTACTCATTTATTAACGCTGAGCTAGCCGCACATTATGGTGTGCCTGCACCGGCAAATGAGTGGGGCAAAGTGGTATTTCCAGACAGCGCGCAACGTAAAGGTATTTTAACGCATGCGAGCTATTTAATAGCCTCTGGTGGGCATAAGCGTAATAAAAACACTATTTTTAGGGGCAAGGTTGTATTTGAGCGGTTGTTTTGTCAAAAAATGCCTAATGCCGGCGACGCCGATATTACAGCACCTGTTACAGACAGGGCAGCAGCGCCAGCATGTAAAGGTTGTCACGCCATTGTCGATCCCATTGGTCGTATTTTTGACCTCTATGATGACGATGGCAAAATATTCCCTGGTGGCGCGATAGAAAAAGGTGAGGTTTTGGGTGATGTTGATATTCCAGGCGCTTATGACACGGCCACTGAGTTCGCCTTGCAAATAGCACAAAGCAAGACAGTAAGCGATTGCTTTACGAAGAACCTTTATCGCTTTGCCTTGGGTCGCGACCCTGTTGTGAGCGATCAACAAAGCTTTGAGAGCCTGCGCGATGCCGTTGAGGGTGATCAAACCTTTAATGAGCTAATTTCAGCATTTACTGCAAGTGATTCGTTTAGAAAGATTTATGTGAAATCTAAACAAACCTCATGCCCGGCACCATAGGAGATTAAGCATGAAAAATTCTTTTAAAAACTTAAATCGTCGCAACTTTTTAGCGAGCAGTGCCGGAAGCTTAGCGTCGGTTTCTATGGCCAACCTTTTTTGCAATCAAGCATTAGCGCAAAATAACGGCATCAAGCGCTTTATTGTTTGGTATGTCCCTGAGGGCTGTGCTCAGCAAGCTTTTTGGCCAAAAAATACGGGTAATCTTGAAATTAACCCAATGGCCTCGTTTAATAACAATAGTCTTGCACCGACTAACGGTTCTAAAAAAGGTCGGGACCCCGGTGAAAATAACCCGTCCAACAGGGCTAGTGGCCGCATGAATACCAATATGGCGAGCTATTGCTTGAAGCCCCTGCAGGGGCTAGAGAGCGAAATGGCGCTGTATAGTGGTTTTCAAAACTACGGCGACCCAGAGTATAATGATGATCATTGGCGTACCGTGAGCGCGGCCTTAACCGGCGGCAAGAAAAAACAAGGCAGTATCGATCAGATTGTCGGTAAAGCTTTTAGGGCGCCGTCAAATGTTAGAGACTCGGCTTATTTCTCTGTTTATGGTCAGCACGTTAATAACAGCGGCAGTGATAATGGTTATTTATCACCCGTCAGAACCATTGGCTCTGGTGGTTATACGGGCAGCTCTATTTGGAACCCCGTTGAGGTATTTAAAGATATCTTTCCCTCAGGTGTACCGGTAAAAGCCAACCCCGGCGAGCCCGTAGACTTACCTTACAGTGACTTAGAGGCACGCCTTGGCGCGCTCAATGCCATTGAGCAGCGTTTAGAGCAGGTGAAGTGCGTGGGTGGTGAGCAAGCGCGGAATAAGCTAGAGGCATTGTTAGCATCTTATGAAAAGCTGGTCATTAATACCGAAGGCAGCATTAGGGCCGAGCAAGTACAAGCGAGCCAAGATGTTAAAGTCGATATTCCTGATAACTGGAAAGACGGTATAACCAACAGTACCCGAGACCTGTCTAAATATTGGAATCAACATACTAACTTTGAAAAATTAATGGATATTGCCATTGATTCAACGGTTGCGGCTTTAGCGCTTGATCGTACGCGTGTGTCTATGCTGCAATTTAGTGCGTCAGGCAACGATAGTGGTAGCTCTAATCATGATCACTACAAAACCATTAAACTGCCTTACAATCAAACTTTAGAGCCTGGCGATATGAATGATCACTTTTTGGGTCACTTTTCTGGCGACCCTAAACGACGCAACCAAGCGCGAGTTTACCAGTGGTACTACAGTAAGCTTAGGCAGCTAGTTGAGAAGTTAAAAGCAATACCCGATGGTAACGGCGAAACGTTGTTTGATAGCACAATGATTTTAGCAACATCAGAATTTGGTAGTTATGATCATTACTATCATGATGTGCCCCATATGGTGCTAGGCGGCAACCAAATGAACTTCCAAAAAGGCAAGTACATTGATGTGCATAACGGTGCCCATCGCGATTCAGCCGACTTCTTATATGGTGTGACCAATAGTTTAGGTCTTAATTTGGGTAACTTTGGTAATTCAACCAACCCCTTCACGATATAGCGATACATCTCTTAATGCACCGTAAGGTGCATAATCACCAATTAAGAGCCAAGTAGCCGTTTTTTAAAAGCCAATCATTTGTTTGATTGGCTTTTTTTTCGAGTCTATTATTTGTAACTACTCAGCCATTATGCGCAGTCACTTGGCATAAATGGCTTATTGTTAAAGAGGTCGGTTAGCGTCTGAA
>CANLTI010000110.1 GCA_947494095.1 uncultured Pseudomonadales bacterium | reverse complement strand
CAGTCCTCGATGCCTGATGAGCAATCCATGTTCTATTCCGCCCTCTAAGTCACCTCATTAAAGCGGAGAAGAGCCTAGGCATTTGCCCATTGTTAAAACAGTTTGGAAAATAATGGAAAAAGAAAAAAGCGTTAGCGTTGAAACTGATTTTAAAGAATTGGTGAAAAGTGTAGGGGAAACGGTGGAATTTAAAAAACATTTATTTGGTGTTTTTGATTTTAAAAGTTAGGCGAAGCCTAACGTCTTGGACTTGTGTCTTTAACTGTACGGGGTTTTTATGAGATTAACTTGCGGTAGAAATTCGAGATTAAAAGAGGCTATAAAGAAAAGGCCTATTAGATATACTTTGATGATTAGAATGGCAAAAGATAATGTGCATGATATTAGGGAAATAGATATAACCAATTGGAGGCGTCCGTCTAGCGCGGCGTTTATGATAGGCAATACTTATTGTAATTACGATATTATTACTCGTTTATAATATTTTATAAAAAGGTGATTTATGGAAATAGAAAATATTTTAAAAAAAATAAAAGAAATAGAGGCGGATGCAATAGATTTGATGCATGCGGTTCCGGCGGGCGCGCGAATGATGGCACCCGCTTTGTTTAATAGTGCATCAAAGCTGCGCGGTGATTTAACGGCTGTGCGCCTTGAGTTGCAAACAATCAGAAACAGCGAGGCGTTAAAAAATGACGGTTAAAAATAATCCGGTGTTAGGCACAATAGCGTGTATAGAGTGCGAGGACCAAGCGACTGTGCACGCAGCAAAGCGCGGTAGCGGCCGATTTTTGTACACTCGCTGTCCTAATTGTGGAACCGATCAAAAAACAGGGGCAAAATTTCAAACACGTATTTTTAATGGTACGCAATGGCGCGGCGAAGTGATAACGCCACCCAATTTAATAGAGCAGGCGCAGGGCGAGCCAGAAGCCGCACAGCAAGCCGAAAAAACAACGCAAGGCGATTGGTCGCCAGAAGAGAAAGAGGCCAAGAGTGATGAAAATAGCGGCGATGGAGGCTTGTTTTTTGCAGCGCTGGCTTTGGGTGTGGGTGTTTTGGGTGCATTTGCGGGGGTTTCTAGATGAGTGATCAATCAAATGATATTGATAGCCTGGTCAAAGATGAAAGCTCGATACCGGGTGAATCAACTTTAGACGCTGGCGTCGAGGCGGCTTTAGATAGTCACATTGCAGACTTTGAGCCTGTTACTGAAGAGCAAGCCAAAAGCGGCGGCGCAGTAGATCAGGAAAGCGCGGCAATGGTTGGCATGATGTACAGCGGGCTTTTTAGCGTGCTAAGCATGCGATTGGGTGAGCACTGGGCATTAGAGCAAGCCGAAGTTGAGGCGCTATCAGTGCCAACCGTTGCCGTTATCGCTAAATATTTACCCAACGCCAAAGCGGGGCCGGAGGCTGTTTTGCTCGGTGCCGTTGCTATGGTTGTATTGCCGCGATTGATGGTAAAAGCTGAGCCCAAAACAACCGAAAAAGACAGCCAAAAAACAACCGAAGCACAACCGAGCGACACAACCGAAGCACAACCGAGCGAACCTAGCAGCCATGGGGGTTTTGATGTTGACGGGGTGAGCAATGGCAGTTAATCCAGAGACGGGCCATGACAATCAAAATACTTGCTTTGTAGCAATGAGTGGCGGCGGTAAAAGCCAAGCATTAAAAAGCGTATTGCCTACGCGCGCAGTACGCTGCGTGCTATGGGATATAGACAACGATCACAGCGCCTACAACACATTTTACTACGACAACAAAAAGCGCTACGTCAGAGCGCTAAAAAGCGCCCTGCGCGGGGGCGGTGGTTTTCGGTTGGCTTGGGATGGTGCAAACGATGTTGATACTTTTGAATGGTGGTGCTCGGTTGTTTACAGCATGTTAGATGGCAGATATAAAACCCATATTGTCGTAGAAGAGTTGGCCGATGTGTCGCCTAGCGCGGGCAAGGCTACCCCGTACTGGGGCGAGCTTAACCGGAAGTGCCGAAAGTTCGGCGGTGTATTAATGTGGACAAGCCAGCGCAGCCAAGAAATTTCAAAAACAGCCTACGCTCAATGTGAAAATTATTTTATCGGTGTACAAAAGCGCGGGCAAAAAGTGCGGCATCTTGCCGAAGTGGCGGGCGTGACGGAGGAAGAAATAGGCAAGCTACAAAAAATGCAATTCTACAAAACGCGGGGTAATGATGTAGAGCTGGTTACCATAAAATATAAAAAAAGTGGTGATGTTAAAAGGGGCTGATTAGCCCCTTTTTTTATGGGCGTAAAATGATTGGCGCGCCAATGTTAACTAATTTGAACCTAAAGGTTGTGGGGGTTGCGGGTTTCGGTTGTCCGGCGGTACTAATTAATAACGTTTTACACGTTCAAGTAATTAATTAGGCTTAATTAGGCCTAGGGGGCTTTATGAATCAATCAAATGTAAAAGCGGCTGCGATGTTTGCGGGCGGTGTTCTGTTAACCATGTTTGTTTTTAATACGCTATCAAATCGAATTGATTTGGTAAAAAAAGCACGCGAAAAAGTAGATTCTGGCTTAGCTTAAGATTCTATTTTATTAATTCATTCGTTAATTAATACGGGACACCAAAAAAAATGTCATTAATAGAAACACGCATGCCGTCATTTGAGGGCGGAAAAGCTGGCGAAGTGGCCACACTAAAATTACCGATTGGTTTGCGCTATCACAAGTTAATTTTGCAGTATGCAGGCATCACATTGGCGCAAATGCCAAGCATTCGCTTAAAGTGTAACGGTAAAGTTTTCCAGCGTTTTAGCGCAGAAGATCGAGACGTATTAAATCAGCAAAAACGCTTAGCGCCTGCCGACGGTTTTTTAGTTGTACCGTTTGATCGGGTCGGTTTGCTTGAGCGGGCGGACCGCGAATTAACAGCGATTAATACGGGTGTGCCTGATTCAAATGGCGCGGCCATTAATTCGTTCACGTTAGAAATTGACATAGCAAGTGATGTTGATGGCACGCCTGAGTTAAATGTTTTTGCAACACAAAGCGCGCCTATTGCTGGCGGTGCAGGTGTTATTTTAAACATTCGTCCCGAAACGCGAAGTATTGCGGGCGCGGGTGAACTCGAGGTGAGCGATTATCAATACAGCACGCCAACGGCGCAGGCAATTCATGCAATGCACTTTAAGGCAACAAAGGGCGCTATTCAAAAAGTAAAAGTTGAGCGTGATCAACGCCCAATTTGGGAGCGAAAAGCGGCTTTAAATAATCGCTTGCAAAAAAATGGTGTGCGTAGTCCGGTCGGTGGCTGGTTTCATGTGGACACTTCAGAAAATGGCTACGGTGGGGAGTCGATAGACACGCGCGGCGCCCAAGACTTCCGCCTTATTTTTGATTGCAGTGAAGCCATGCAAATAAAGTCATACATTGAGTATATTGGTGTTTTAGGTAATTAATTATTAATTACTAAATATTAATAATTAATTAAAAATAGGCGCCACCTAGCGCGCCAATTTTTGGAGTATTTAAATGGGTTTTTTCGATGGTCTGGTAGATTTTGGAAAAGGTGCCGCTGATATTTATTCGCAAGTAAAAACAACGGATAGAGTCAGCAAAGACGGCTTAGCGCGTACAGGTGTAAGGCCGGAAACGATAGCCGACCAAGCCAGCGTGGGCGTAAAAAGTCCGGCGGGTTTTAATGGTGCCAATAATGGTGCGGCTTTGTCTGTCGGTGGGCTGCAAGTATCGTCACCTGTTTTAATGGCAACTGTATTGCTTGTTGCTGGGCTGGCTGTGGTTAAGGTGCTTAAGTAATGGCTGGCATTAATGCAGAGGGCGAACGCTTAAATACAAGTTTTGGCGATACAAGCACGGGGGCCAAGAATTTTAATATAGGCGGGTCTGGCTTTGGTAATCCAAACGCAATTAGTGCCCAGCAAGCAAAAACAAAAAATATTTTAATTGTTGCTGTAGCAGTGATTGCCGTTGTTTATATTTTTAAGCGGTGAATTATGGGCTTTTTTGATAAAAAAATAAAAAACGAAACAACTAATGTAGATGCAACAACAACAACGACTAATACTGATAATAGAATTGGTGGGGATGATTCTATTTTTGGTGGTAATCAGTCGGTGGTAGTTGGTGATGGTGGGGGGGATATTAATTTAACAACCACCGATTTTGGCGCTATAGATGCGGCAATAAAAGCAAATATTAGTGTAAGTGATGGTGCGTTTGATTTTGCCACCGATGCAAACAAGCGAACAATTGATTTTGCTGGCGATGCCTTAGACCGTTCTTTTGATAGTGTAGACGATGCCTACGATTTAACGGGCGATGTTATAGAGGCAAATAATAAACAGTTTAAGTTTGTGGCTGAGCAAAGCGCGCAGCAATTTGACAGGTCTTTGGCGTTTGCTGCGCAGGCAAATAAAAGCGAAAATCAACAATTTTTAGAAAGTGGCTTAGGCTTCTTAAAAACAGGCGGCATGCTTATTTTTGGTGGTGTTGCTGTATTTTTATATTTTAATAAAAAGGGTTAAAAAAATGTCACAAGGCGATATTGTAAAAATAATTCCGGCGGGCTTCCAAAACTTCGAAATGCGCGTAGGCGGTGATTTTGTTTTTATAAAAGAGTGCGCGCGTGATGTTGTAGTGACGATAGAAGATAAAACCACAAAAATGATTCGCGGCGATAAGCGAAGAGTAGAAAGGAAAGAGCCTAGCACGCAAGCCTTTGCAAGCTTTCAGGTGTCTAATAATTATGATTTCGATTTGCGTGTCGTATTTGTTGTAGGCGAGGGGGATTTTAATTCGCAGATTGTTACGGGGGAGCTATCAGTAAGCGAGACCATAAAAACAACGTCGTTAAATACTAATTCTTTGCCTTTGGAAGTACACAAAAAATACGGCTTTGTGAGTGCTGAGCAATTAATAGTAAATAAAAATGATTTACTTTCAGAAAATAAAGATCATTTAGGGATAGGCGGCGAATACGGTAATGAGGTGAGGTCGTGCATGATTTTTGGTAATTATATTTATGTTGTAGATGCTGCGAGAGTGTCTCGCTTTGATATGAATGCAAATCTAATAGATGAGGTTTATTGTAACTACTCAGCCATAAACTGTCCAAATAACAACCAGAATATGGGTCTCGTAAATTTATCCAGTTAAAAGGGT
>CANLTI010000109.1 GCA_947494095.1 uncultured Pseudomonadales bacterium | reverse complement strand
TAAAGCTGTTCAAAAATATTCCCGATATTTTTGTGGGAAGGCCGATTTAAATCTCAGGCGCTCTGTGATGAGGCCGCACTGGCAGCGTGCATGGCCTATGTTGACCTTAATCCCATGCGCGCTAAGATGGCCGAAAGCCCCGAAACCAGTGACCACACGTCGATTAAAAAGCGCATTAAAGCGGTTAAATGCAACGAAATACCATTAAATTTGGCCTGCTTTATCGGTAACCCCAGAGAGCCCATGCCGCAAGGTTTACCGTTTAAATTAATGGATTATATCGAGCTGGTGGATTGGACCGGCAGCTCCCGAGCATCTTGCTCTCGCTGCATTAGTGATTCCCTTCACGTCGTAGGGCGATTCGTGATGATAAACGGGGCGCGATTGATGGTAATCTTCCGCCCATATTGGATCGCATTGGCATTGATTCTGAAAACTGGATAGCGTTAACCACCGCCTTCGAGAAAAACACCAATACCTTTGTCGGGGCCGAGGCTCACATAGAAAGCGCGGCCCTGCAGTTGGGTTATAAGCGCACACCCAACCGTCAGCGCTTCAAATGAATTCGACCTGCGTGGGTATATGCGCTAACGCAATAAATAACTTGGGTTGATAGCCGGAAGTAATAAGGCCATAATTCCGCGTGTTTTAGTGCTTCCCGGTATCCGTTGCTGGGCTGTTCAAGTAGGTGTTTTTTAGGGTGAGTGTCCCTGTTTTAGCTTTAGGTTTTGTGTTCTTTATACTCGAAAGGTGTTTTTGGGTGTGTATGTCCTTGAGTTTGTTTACCGTTTAAGCTAATGAATTATATTGAGCTGGTGGATTGGACCGGCAGGGCGATTCGTGATGATAAACGTGGCGCGATTGATGGCAATCTTCCGCCCATATTGGATCGCATTGGCATTGATTCTGAAAACTGGATAGCGTTAACCACCGCCTTCGAGAAAAACACCAATACCTTTGTCGGGGCCGAGGCCCACATAGAAAGCGCGGCCCTGCAGTTGGGTTATAAGCGCACACCCAACCGGCAGCGCTGCAAATTGCTCTTTGGTTAACAATTACCCTTCACGTTTACCGCGCTTCAAATGAACTCGACCTGCGTGGGTATATGCCCTAACGCAATAAATAACTCGGGTTGATAGCCGGAAGTAATAAGGCCATAATTCCGCGTGTTTTAGTACTTGCTGGTATCCGTTGTTGGGTTGTTCAAGTAGGTATTTTTAGGCTGAGTGTCCCTGTTTTAGCGATGTAAGAATATTTGCTGGTAGTACTATGGAGAATCAATGATGGATAGAGCTGGCGTTTTAAAATTGTTTGAATTCAATGATTTTTGTAAGGGTTACTCGGAGATGGAGCTGAAAAAAATTGAGAAGCTATATGATGTCTGCATCGGTGGTGATTTAAGGTGTTACATGATGTTGGCTGGTCGGTGTGCTGGCTATTTGTTAGGAGATGGTTTTTCCTTAATGTATGCCCCTGTCATGAGCGTGAGAGATCATCTTTTGTATCAAGAGGGAAGGCGCCATATTTTAAGTGAGAGCGTAGACCTTCATGGCATTGTTATGGAAAAACCATTCTTTTTTTCTGAATCTTTTGATACTTATTCGTTTTTTATAAAAACAAAACCCAAGAATTATTCGGATGAAAATAAGGTTTATTGTTTAGATGAGAATGAGGATGTTGTAATTGAAGAAGACTTACCTTTTATAGATTTCATTTTAGATAGGATCGAAAAAAGGAAAGCTGACTCTCTACGAAGAGATGTGTTATGTGTTGGTGAGATGATTGAAATTACGGCGTAATAGAGCATAATTCGGGGCACCCCAAGTACGAATCTAAATTAGACAGGCGTGACTAAAAGAAAGTGACACTAAGTTTTATCGACTATCATGGCGTCACGCTAAAATAATCGCCACTAGCGCATTAATTACATGAAAAGCATCACTCACTTGCAGTACTCTTGCAGGGACACTCACTCAAAAGTTGTGATGATAAACGGGGCGCGATTGATGGTAATCTTCCGCCCATATTGGATCGCATTGGTATTGATCCTGAAAACTGGATAGCGTTAACCACCGCCTTCGAGAAAAATACCAATACTTTTGTCGGGGCCGAGGCTCACATAGAAAGCGCCGCCCTCCAATTGGGTTATAAGCGCACACCCAACCGTCAGCGCTTCAAATGAACTCGACCTGCGTGGGTATATGCCCTAGCAAAGCTAGGACAGGCGTGATTAAAAGAAAGCGACACTAAGCTTTATCGACTATCGTATCGCCACGCCAAAATAATCGCTAATAGTGCATTAATGCAATAAAAGGCATAAATAATCCCAAGCTAATAACTTGGGGTTATTGGGTTGGGCAGGAGTGATGGTGGGTAATGCGGGAAGGGGTTATTGCGGGTGGTTATTTAGGCGGCGCGCTTGGGCCTTTGTCTATGTTTGGCGAATAAGGCCTGATACTCACGCTCAAAGTGCTGTGTTTGTAATAGCCAAGCGTCAATATCGATATTTAAACGTTCTAATATGGGCGGTAAGTGTGTGGCTATAGCGCCTCGCTTATCATCACGAATAGCGCGACCCGTCCAATCGACTAAGTCAATATAATCGGCTAGGCCAAAAATAATGCCTGATTGATCTGTACTTTTAAGGCTACCTTCAAAGTTAAGTAATGGTTTAAGGGGTAAGTTAAACTGGCGTATAGATTGCAGTGCGGTTTGTTGCTTAACCGCTTCGGTCAAATCAAAGGTGGGGTTAATGCGCTCTTTGATGCTGGTATATTCTGAAGCTTCGGGCGTGTCAGCCATGCAGGCGCGCACTGGGTTAAGATCAACATACGCCATCGCGCTTAATAGTGCTTGCTCGGTCAGTAGAGCTTGCGACTTAAAACGACTTTCCCACAAAAATATCGGGAATATTTTTGAACAGCTTTAGCTGGCCCGAAGGGCAAAAGGCAGGAGCCTTTTGTAGAAGTGCCCTGTGCAGTTATCTTCCTTGTTGGCTTGCCTAGCAATTGGTTCGTTGAGGCACTTCATAAACCAGCTTAAGCTTTGCAGTCGCTTTTGATAACACTCAATGCAATCACTCACGGCTTCTCGCTCAGCCTTAGAGAGTTCCTCACCAGCCATATGCCGCTGCACAATGGGTGCGCCTTTAAACAAGCAGCACCAGCGCTCTAAAACTTCTTTGGTAGACCATTGAGTCGCTTCTTTGGGGTTGAGTTTGATGACAAGGTGCAGGTGGTTACTCATGACGGCGTAGGCGCAGATATCGATAGCGAATATGGAGCTTAATAGCCGTATGCGCTGCTCGATCCAGCTGCGCCGATGCTCATAGCTTTTGCCATTGAATTTATCATAGCCACATAAAAAACTACGCCTTACGCAGCGCGTTGTAATATTGTAAAAAGCGGTATCGTCTATCGAAACCAGCTGCTTGCGAGGTTGCGTCATGTCTGCTTATCCAGTGCTTTATGGCTTAACGTTAGATAAGGCTGGCTGATCAGTCAAATAGCGGTTTGTTTTAGGTTTTGGGTTCTTTATAATTAGAATGTTTTTTTGGGTGTGCCTGTCCTTGCTTTTTTTCTTTTGATATTGGTGATACTGGCAATTGGCATAGGGGAATATAATGTCCTATTTAGGATTGTTAAAGGGTAACAGCGGCTTAACGTTGGAGGGCGTACTTTATAGCATGGAAAAGCAGTTTAGTAATGCAATTCAGACAAAGCGCCTGACCTTAGAGATAGAAGAGCAGATAGTTACTGGGGATAAACTCATTCGAATGTGGTGGGGGCGCTGGCCTGTAGCTGTTTACATTAGCCAAAAATCAGAATCCAGAGGCTTTTATGAGGAGTTAACCGAGAAGCAAACAGATGAGATTTCTAGAGATAAGTTTTTAGAGGCCACATGGTGGATTCGCATTGCATTTGGTAGGGATGTAAATAACGAGTATACAAACGAAGCTATATTTGTTATGGAGTTTTTTGAGAGTCTCTACAGCGCGGAGCTTTATGATTTACATAAGGATGAGTTTATTTAAAGATTAAACACCGATCAATGGGTTCAAAGAGATCAAAAGGCCCTAATCATTGATTCTTAGATCTGGACACTTGCAGGGAAAGCACTTGCAGGGACACTCACTCAAAAGTTGTGAAGATAAACGGGGCGCGATTGATGGCAATCTTCCGCCCATATTGGATCGCATTGGCATTGATCCTGAAAACTGGATAGCGTTAACCACCGCCTTCGAGAAAAATACCAATACTTTTGTCGGGGCCGAGGCTCACATAGAAAGCGCAGCTCTGCAATTAGGTTATAAGCGCACACCCAACCGTCAGCGCTGCAAATTGCTTTTTGGTTAAAGGTTAACCTTCGCGTTACCGCGCTTCAAATGAATTCGACCTGCGTGGGTATATACCCTAACGCAATAAATAACTTGGGTTGATAGCCGGAAGTAATAAGGCCATAATTCCGCGTATTTTAGTGCTTGGCGGTATCCGTTGTTGGGTTGTTCAAGTAGGTGTTTTTTAGGGTGAGTGTCCATGTTTTATGCTTATCCAGTGCTTTATGGCTTAACGTTAGATAAGGTTGGCTGGTGAGTCAAATAGTGGTTTGTTTTAGGTTTTGGGTTCTTTATACTCGAAAGATGTTTTTGGGTGTGTATGTCCTTGCTTTTTTGTAGTTAGCGTTTAATAAACAGCATTAAACGGTGATCTTCCTACAGAGGACTTTCACCTCATAAGTTCACGCCCATGCTGGGCGTACCAAAAAGCTGCACGCGGATACATATTGCTACGCATGTTTTTGTGTATGTCGCGTTGCTCCATTTTACACAAAAACGCTCTCCGCAATATTTGCAGGTGAGCTTGGCGTTAGCTGTTTCTCTAGTTTAGGTATATAAATGTCAGATTGGTCTCCCATCGAAGAAAGTGCATTATTAGAGTTAATAGATAATGCTGAGTGGATGTTAGAAGGTTTGGATAAAAGTTTTTGGCGCCTTATAAAATTAAGCGTTCCTGAAAAATGGGTAAACCATCCTCTTGGTGAGCTTGGCGGTGGCTTCTGGGTTGTTGCTATTGTCGGAAATCGGTGTTTGTACTATAACGATATCGAAGATGGTTTTAATGTTAGTACCTTTAAATCTTGGGGTGAAATTGATGAATACTTTTCTAATCAGTTAAAGCTAGAAGAATTGGTTTCATCAATTGTATCTTCAAGGTTTTGTATATAAAACAGCTAACAAGAAATTAAACCAGGACAAAAAACAGTTGGCTTTTTGTTCACTACGTCCCCCTATTTTAGCCAACTATTTTTTTCCTGTTAATTAGGCGTTAAGCATTAGGAGAATTAATTGAAAGCATTCAACTCAATCTGTATTTTCATATTTCTGAGCACTTTTCCAATTGCTGCTTTCACACTTGCAAGGACACTCACTCAAAAGTTGTAACTACTCAGCCATGAACTGTCCAAATAACAACCAGAATATGGGTCTCGTAAATTTATCCAGTTAAAAGGGTATG
>CANLTI010000108.1 GCA_947494095.1 uncultured Pseudomonadales bacterium | reverse complement strand
TTGGTGGGTGGTACAGGGGTCGAACCTGTGACCTACGCCTTGTAAGGGCGCCGCTCTACCAACTGAGCTAACCACCCGAGTGATGGCGCGCATTCTACAGTTTAGCTAAGCCATGTCAAACACTATTTGATAAATTTATCAAAATACAGAAAAACGTATATAATTCAAACAACTAGGCCGATTTTCCAACCTTTAATTGGGCAAATATAGCTCAAAAACGCCGCCACCCAAGGGCTCACCATTACGCAGCACAATACTCCCTGATCGATCACCCTCTGTATGCATTTGCGCAATCACACTCGCAAAATACAACCCTAGCTGCGTACTATTGCTCTGCCCTAACCCTCGCCTATGACGCAGCGGGTAATCTAGCATTCCCTGAGGGAAGCCATCGCCGTCATCAGACACGCTAATGCACAAAGCGCCATCATCCAAGGTCGCACGCAATAAAAGCCGCCCTCTGGTATAGCGGCAGCCATTAACCAGAACATTTTGAATTACGCTCCCCACTAAATCAGCATCAAAATAAGCCTCTAAATTCGGGGCGCAATCAACACACACGCTCACCTTACGACTCTCAATTAACGGATAATTGCGAGCAACCTGATCCTCCAATACATCAATAACAAAATGCTGATCAATACTCATGGGTAATCGCTCTTGCTGCATGCGATAGATCGATAGCAATTGCACCAGCTCATTATTAATACGCGAGGCCTCATAGTGCAAGCTATTAACTTGCTCCGCCTGCCCAACATTAGTAGGCGGCATATCGGCCAGCACCCCCTGCAATGAAGCTATCAACATGCTGACTGAGTTTTTCATGTCGTGCACACTAGAAGCCAGCACCGTCGCAAAGTCTATCTCGTTTGGTTTCACCCGCTACAACCCCCCACAAATCACAAACCACAAACCCCAAGCCTACACAACACCAAATATTTTATTAAGCTTTTGATAACGCGCATACTGAGAATGCTCTTCATCGACTAATACCCCAAGACCTAATAAACCACCTTCAATAGCCTGCTGAACAGCGCTATCGCCACCATCCTCTTTAAGCTTACCCAATAATGCCTGCACAATATTAAGCTGAATACCCACGTGACGAGGGAACAACCTACGAGCACTCTCAAAACAGTCGATAGCGTCATCAAACAAACCATCATTGTACAAACCAATGCCCTCGCGGTTAATTTGCGCCACCAATAGCTTATTGGCTTCACTAACAGGCTCACCGAGCAATTCATCCAACTGCTCAAGCGCGCCTTGATCATAGGCATAAGACTGCGTGAGCTGATGCACAACCTCATCTGCACGCTCATCCTCACCCAAGGTATACAGCGCTTTAACCCGAGCAACATCCGTATTAATATTTTGCACCTCGCAAACATACGCCGCTTCCGCTTTTTCGATGCACTCTCGACCCAGCGCTTCATACTGGGACATATACTGCAGCCTACCGCGCAAAAACTGCCCCCTCAGCAGGCGATCATCATCAACCTTAAAAAACAGGGCAGCCTCTTTTAATATCTCCAAAGCCTCTTGAGGTAAGAATTTTTCATTATCCAGCACCTCCTTTGGCGCCGCAGCGACCACCGCACCAAATTGATACGCATCATTCCACGAGCCATGGCAACTCTCCCGACCCAGCTTAATACTTTGGCGCAAGGCATTAAGTGCCGTAGGTATATCGCCATTTTTTTCCGCTATATTCGCCAGGTACTGCTGGCGCAGTATCGACATTGGCGATATCTGCACCGACGATTCAATCGCGCCCTGCAGCTTTATGGCGTCATTACGTAAATCCCAATTAGTCGCCATGCCATCGTAGGCAGGCAAATAAAGAGGGTTTTCCTGGGTTAAGCCAGAAAAAATCTCACCCGCCTCCTCAAGACTACCTTGCGCCTGCCGCACATAAGCCAAACCCAGCCTCGCCCAATCCAAAGGCTTAGCCTCCAATACTTTGCTGTAGAGCTTTTCTGCTTTTGCCAGCTCACCCCATTCAACAAACAGTTCACCTAAAAACTTTTGAGCGGCCATTGCAGCCTTTGAATCACTCAAGGCAATACGCGTCAACACCGCCATAGCCTCTTGCGCATCCCCGCGCCCCAAGGCCCTAAAGGCTGGACGCATTGCTTCGCGCTGAACTAATAGGCGCCCTATGCGCCGCTCCAGCATCTGGGCATTAATGGGCTTTGCTAAGTAATCATCTGGCAAACAGTCATACGCCGCCATAACTGCACGCTTAGACACATCAGCAGACACCAATACAAATAACGTTTCCCGATCGATCATTTTATAGTGGCGTAAAGCCTCTAAAACCCGCTGCCCATTTTGGCCATCGCCCAAATCGTAATCACACAAAATGACATCAAATGTTTTATAGCGGCAAGTCTCAATAGCCTCATTGCCATCACCCGCCATAAGCACTTGCGAAGCGCCTAGCGACATCAGCATGTCACTCATAGTCGAGCGAAAGCTACCAAAATCATCTACCACCAAAAAGCGCAAATTATTATAAGCAAAGCTGCCCATCCAAAACCCTCATAACCCTCACTCCCAGTGTAGTCAAGAGATCACTTTTTGTACGCCTCGCCCTCGCCCCCCGAAGCACTCAAAAAAGACGCTTAACAGGCAACAGTAAACAGCCTCAACGCCCCCATAGTGAACCCAAGGCCCAAAAATACTGACCCAATGAGATCAATCGCAAAATTTAAGTTGAATTAACCCACCCAAGCACATGACAATAGAGGCTGAGCAATTAAAAACAAAAAAGATAAATTTAACGCCAAAATGTCATCACTAAGTATTACAATGCTATGTAATTGACTTAAGCGGTCAAATGCCAAAATGTCATCGCTAAGTTTTACAATGCAATTTAATTGACTTAAGCGGTCAATGGCACCAAAATTGCCTTGATGGCATACACAAACTACTGCAAAATATTAACATGGTAATAAAAACCAACATCGACTTTTAAACAGAGGCTTTTTATGGACGGCATACTCTCTAGTATGGGCTCGCTATTTGACAAAAAAGAATCTAGCAATCCCACCCCTAAAACATCGATAGCCCAGCAGCCCAGCAGCCCAGAGGGTGGAACTGTGCCGATTGCAGACCCCACAACGGGAACCGCAACTCTCTCTGATACTGCCGCCCCAAGCGCCGAGGCTACGACGCCTAACGCTATAGACCTTAGCAATATAGACCTTAAGAGCATCAACTTTAAGAATATGGGCTCTAAAAAAGCAGACATTAATAACACAGCCCCTAAAGATACAGCCCTTGCCAATACAAGTTTTACAAACACAGATTCTACGGCTATAGACCCTAACGCTATCGCCCCTAAAATATTTGAACGCAAACCCTCAGAATCCCAAACGACAGCAGACGCTCCAGTTACAGCATCTGCACCAACAAAGCAACATAGTATCTCAGCAAAAAACACACCACCACCCAAAATAGGAATACAAGACATGAAAGCCCAAGCCAGCAACTCCTTCACGCCAAGCACGCCTATCAGCAATAATGGGCCAAGCGGCTTAGCTCAAGATGAGAATCGACCCAGCGCCGTGATCGGCTCTAAAATCACCTTTAAAGGTGAGCTCAGTGGCGATGAAGACTTACTGATCCAAGGCATTGTAGAAGGAACGGTCTCTCTAAAGGGCAATCAGTTAACCGTCGGTAAGCTAGGCAAAGTAAAAGCTAATCTTTCGGCTAAAAATATTATTGTCGACGGCAATGTCGAGGGCGACTTGATTGCAGAAGACCATATCGCCATCAATGCTTCAAGCGTTGTTAAAGGCAACATTATTGCCGAGAGAGTCACTCTTGAAGATGGTGCGAAATTCCGCGGATCTATTGATATGGATACCGATACCCCCCTATCAAGCAAACCACAAGGTTTTAACAAAGGTTCAAGCTACACCAACAACTAACATTCGTCACGTAGCCATACCACAATCAAAAAAACACCCCAAATAAGCAAGGACGCTATTTACCAAGAGACTAAAGCGTGCTTAATCCGTCATCACAAAAGCCTTCTAACTACAGTAAAGATCTCACATTCAAGCACCCCAGTATTGAGCTCATACACAAAACGCTACAGCAAAAGCAAAAACCAAAAGTGTTAGATTTGGGCCCGCCTAGCGCAGCGAGTTTTAATTTTTTTAAAACCAAAAACTGCCACATACGGTTTGAAAGTTTAAATGATTTTTTTGAGCAGGCTGCGCCTCATAAAGAGCAATGGAATAGTAAGCAATTTATTGTTGAAATGGACAACTTCTTATCGCCACTTAATAAAGACGATGAGTATGATGTCATATTAACATGGGATTTATTTTGCTATTTAGACCGCGAATCTATCCGGTACTTTTGCTGGCGACTGGCACAAAACAGCAAACCTAACACGCTCCTGCAAATGGTGCGTTATTGGGGGCGAGCATACCCTAGTAGGCCTTGCGAATTCAAAATACTTAACCAAGAATACGTCAATAACAACTACGCCAGCAGCGAGCTTAAACACGCTCAAAAGCTAGCGCCGGCTTCGCAATTGCAAGCCCAGCTACCACTATTTAAGCTCACACACCAATTTATTGATGCCCCCGATATGCACCCTGCAATGACAGAATCTGTCTTTGTGTTTAACCACACGACACCAAATAACAACCACCTAAGCGCAAACACCAATCAGATAGGCATGCAGTCTATCAATACGGTAAAAACCAAAATAAAACCCGCTACACCTAAAAGTATTCGCTTTGAGCATACCAGCTATGCACTGGATCAATTATTGCTCTCAGGGCGAACCTACTCAGCACCAGAAGCATCCTCGATAGAAGATCCTGCTAAAGCAGGTATTAAACCTATAAATATTTTGGATCTAGGTGCCTACAACACCAGTAATTCAGCCTATTTTAAACGATTAGGCCACCATGCATTTTTTGTCAATCTCACACATCTGATGCAACACATCAACCTCGATAACACCGAAAGCCTGCCCTCATTACTCCCTTTGCGCCCCAACCAAAAGTTCGACGTGGTTTTAGGCTGGGATTTATTGTGTAATTACAAACCACAACAAATCACAAAAATCATCCAACTCTTAAAGCCACATATTCATGCAAACAGCTTACTGCATTTAATGCATTTTGTTGGCAAGTCCCCCACCCACAACATCCAACTAAGCTGCGACATTAAAGCCGTCAACCAGCAAGCCTCAGCTAATGATGAACAGCCTCAAAATTGCCAAATAAGCCTTCTTGATAACTCTAGCCCGGCCAACCGAAGCGCCGGAAACTCCGCGCACAAAAACTATAGCATCCACGAACTAACCTGCGCCATCAATGCTGCTAAAATAGAAAAAAGCTTTATGTTCAAAAAAGGCATGCATCCCGACATTAATGAATACATTATTAGAATAGAAAAACAATAGCCCGTCGCCACGTACAATAGCGTGCTGCGGGCATGCGCAGAGCACTTAGCCCCACCGACCAAAGAAGATCATAAAGTGGCGCGCCAAACGATGCAAATTGCGCCACTAAGGGGCGAGAAAAGAATATATAATCCAATGCAACTATTTAGCCACGCCCGATAGCCGTTGATGGATTATTTTCTGGGCATTTAAGCGCCGTGCCTTGCAAGGGGAGCAAGAGTTAGACGGCGCACCGGATAGGGGATAGCTTAGACTTTGCAGGAGCATAAAGTCGAGGAATACAAAGCCGCAGATGGCTTGAGAGACCCAGCCAATGATGTATTAACACCCAATTTCGGTACAGTCACTACCCTGCTCTCGCCTACGATACACAAAGCGTTATGCGCCTAGGCAGTAACGCTTTGAAAAACAGAACCCTACACTTAGGGGCGAGGCAATAATAGTTTGTCCAATTAGACGTAGAGTTCTGTTTTCTCGGCAAGGCGCTCGAAGGGGC
>CANLTI010000107.1 GCA_947494095.1 uncultured Pseudomonadales bacterium | reverse complement strand
TGCAGGAGCATAATGTCGAGGAGAGGAAGCAGAAAACAAGTATTATTGGATAATGTATTTTTTCCTCGTCCCTTAAAGTAACTATTCAGCTCAGCTGATAATCGATCAACGTCCAATTCCGGTAACTCTGATCTGGTAACTCTGAATAGTCACGATTTAAATTGGTATTTGCGGTTTTTGGGTATTTGGGTAGAATACCCGAGTGTTTTAGTCAGGTATAGTATTTGCCCCTGCCCACTAAGTTTTAGGCCAGCTGTTGTTTGGCGCATATAAAGAGAGTTGTTATGTCGAATATTGAATCTGCCGCTACCGAAGCGACCAGCACCACCGAAACCACTCAGATTGTACCCAATGTTAATATTACTGAGTCGGCGCAAGAATATTTAGCAGGTTTGCTCGAAAAGCAAAACTGTGAAGGCATTGCAATCCGCATGTTTGTCTCATCACCCGGTACTCCGCAAGCCGAAACTTGCATAGCATACAGTCGCCCAGGCGAAGAAAAAGACGGTGATGTACGTGTTGAGCTCAATGGTTTTGCCGCCTTATTTGAAGGCCGTAGCATTCCATTTTTGGATGATGCGAAAGTTGACTATTCGCCAGATCGCATGGGTGGACAGCTAACAATACGTGCTCCAAATTCTAAAATGCCCAAAATTAATGATGACAGCCCAATGGAAGACATTATTAATTACGTATTGATTAACGAGGTGAATCCTGGTTTGGCCGCACATGGTGGTAATGTCACTTTAGAGCAGCTAACTGAGGATAAGTTTGCGGTACTTAAATTTGGAGGCGGTTGCCAAGGCTGTAGCGCGGTAGACATGACACTCAAAGATGGCGTAGAAAAAACCCTCATGGAAAAAGTGCCAGGTTTGCAAGGCGTGAAAGATATGACCGACCACACAGATACATCACAAGCGTATTATCCTTAGGGGCGAGGCAATAATAGTTTGTCCAATTAGACGTAGGGTTCTGTTTTCTCGATAAGGCGCTCGAAGGGGAGCATGCCGGGGCATGTAACGCTTTGAGCAACGCAGCAGAGGAAGTAGAAAGCAAGTATTATTGGATCATGTATTCTTTCCTCGCCCCTTAAATACTAAAGCTTGTTAAAAACCATAAAGCCCAGCTCTAAGCTGGGTTTTTTTGTTGTAACTATAGGCCTTTTGTTGAGTTGTGCGATATGAACCGTGAACCGCTTAAGTGAAGTGGTGAATTAATGATGCATATATACCGCCCATAGTACGCTTAGCTAATAATAAATGGGTTAAAGTCCTCTTTTAGCTTGTTATGTTTATAGGCCTTGCCTACCGCTTTATAGGCCCCCCAAAAGCTTGGCACAATAACGCTATCTGGATTAGGGATCGCGTTAGCCGCGAGCAATAGTTTGTGTACACGAGGTAGGCGGTAGCAAGGGACGTGCGGGTAAGCGTGGTGTTCTAAGTGATAGTTGGTGCCAAAGTTTAATGCCGTCATTAAAGGCGATGTACGGCTGTAGGCATTATTTAAATCATCGGCGTCAAGCCCTGCATGGTCAACGTACGATTGGCACGAGGTGATGATTAGTGCCGCCACATGCGGTAAGCCAATAATAAACAGCCCTGCGATTGGATTTAAATACGTGATATAGCTATAAGCACAAACAACACTGAATGCCGCAATAAGATTAAAGCGTGCAAAAGCGATTTGTGTTTTGAGTGAATAGCTCATGGAATAATCTATTTTAAAAGGTTTACCAAATGCCATGGATACCGTATTTTTAAAATAAATTTTATTGTACAAAGGTCGAGAAAATAAAACCCGCTGCCACCATTGTGTTAAATGTGCAGAAGGTTGAATGTCAGGGTCATTGGCGCGATTGGCAAAGCGGTGATGCGCCCAATGGCGCATAGCAAAACCCACCTCAAAATAGGTTAGCACCATCGATGATGCGCTAATGCCTAAAATTGCACTGAGTATTTTATTGGGCATCATGCTGCCATGCATACCCTCGTGCCCTGCTTGCGCCAGCATATTTAGGCCAAAACCGGCTAATACGGTTAGCGTTAAAATAACCGGTATTTTAATCATAAAGGGCAGTGCACTTGTTGCCACGATAAAACTGGCTGCACCCAAACCCAAATACAGACTTAAAGCATATATAAGGTAGCTTAGGCCCCAGATGTATGATGGGGTAATTAAGTCTTTGGCCAGTTTGGGTTTAGAGCGCTTTGCTGAACCTCCGATTGGGCTGGTTTTAAAAGCGACGTGGTGTTGTGTGGCAGTGGTTGGAGTTTTTGAAAGGTAATTAGGTGCCGATATTAGCGTGTCCATAAGCTCTCCGGTAGAGGTATTTATTGTTAAATTTTTGTTGCTATGCTCCTGCGTACACCAATAGCGGTTATTTTGAAAATGAGCAAATTGTAAACTCATTTTGAGTGCAAAAAAGGGGGAATTGCTGCCAGTAATTAATACTTTTAATGTGTCTCTTTTAATGTGGCGCGTATATTCCTATATGTGAACATAGATTGATTTGGGTCCATGTTGTGCTGTGTGTCTATTACGTATTAATAATATTGGTCGCTATGTAGAGGGGCCGAAATTGGGCGCTAATAAATCATTGATTGGGCCGCTTAAGCCATTCATAGGTCTCGAAGCCCCTTACCTTGCTGGGGGCAAATACTTGCTATTTGGTCTTGAGTTTTGCTTTAATGCCGCACGCTTGAAGTGATACATTCAGTAATGCATGCATTATTTCGATGGCTCATATGAGCGACTAAACTTACTTTTTGATAGGCAAAATCATGATTTTTAGTAAAATTAGCCCAATAACATGGTTGTCGAGTGCTGTTTTTTTGAGCGCCTGCTCTATGCAGACACCTCAGGGACTCGATAGCGCGACAGTAGCTCCTGCTCAACTCACCAATACATTGATCAATACAGATCGCCAGCGTTTGGATATTTATACCGATTTCACGTTGTACAGTGATTTATCGCATTTGAGTAACAATCAAAAATTAATGATTGCTAAGCTTATTGATGCTTCAAAAATTATGGATGACTTATTTTGGAAGCAAGCCTTTGGGGGGAATAAAGAGGCCTTTTTAGCGAGCATCAGTGATGAAAAAGTACGTGAATTTGCAGACATTAATTACGGGCCCTGGGATCGCTTAAATGGCGACAGCCTCTTTTTAAGCGGTTATAAGCAAAAGCCACTTGGCGCACAATTTTACCCAGCTAACATAACAAAAGAAGAGCTTGCGCGTGCTCATTTAAAAGATGAAAAGAGCCTTTATTCGATGATTAAGCGCGCCGAAGATGGCAGCCTTTATAGCGTGCCTTATTCAGTCGAGTACGCGAATGAATTAGCGCAGGCCTCGGCATTACTGCGTGAAGCCAGTAAACTTGCTGTTGATAAAGAATTTGCTCATTATTTAATGTTGCGTGCCGATGCGTTGCAAAGGGATGATTTTCAAGCGTCTGATTTTGCTTGGATGGATATGAAAAACAACCCCGTTGATGTTGTGATTGGGCCTATCGAAACCTACGAAGATCAATTGTTTGGTTATCGTTCGGGGTATGAGTCTTACGTATTAATTAAAGATTTAAAGTGGAGTGAACGGTTGGCTAAATTTGCCGCTTTTCTGCCCGAACTACAAAAAGGTTTACCCGTCGATAAGCAATATAAGCAAGAGGTGCCAGGGTCTGATGCTGATTTGAACGCTTATGATGTTGTGTATTACGCGGGCCACTCCAATGCGGGAAGTAAAACAATAGCCATTAATTTGCCTAACGATGAAGAGGTTCAGCTTAAAAAGGGGACGCGTCGCTTGCAGCTTAAAAACGCTATGCGTGCTAAATTTGATAAAATTTTAGTGCCTATTGCTGAGCAATTGATTGTGCCTGAGCAGCGTAAGCATATTACCTTTGATGCCTTTTTTGCCAATACTATGTTCCATGAAGTTGCCCATGGTTTAGGCATTAAAAATACCATTACGGGTAAAGGTACGGTTCGCCAGTCACTGCAAGAGCACGCGAGTGCTTTAGAGGAAGGTAAGGCGGATATTCTTGGCTTGTATATGGTTGAGCAATTATTGGCAAAAGGTGAAATCACCGAAGGTACACTAGAGGATTACTACACCACCTTTATGGCGGGTATCTTCCGCTCTGTACGTTTTGGAGCCTCGAGTGCACACGGTAAAGCCAATATGATTCGCTTTAACTTTTTTGCGCAAGAGGGGGCATTTTCTAAAAATAGTCAGGGCTTGTACCGCGTGAATATGACTAAAATGAGTCAAGCAATGGCGAAGCTTTCGCGTATCATTTTAACCTTACAAGGTGATGGCGATTATCAAAAAGTTGATGCATTAATTAAGCAGCACGGTGATATTAAAGCCGAACTTGCGAAGGATCTTGAGCGATTGAGTCAAGCCAATATTCCTGTTGATGTTACCTTTAAACAAGGCAAGCAGGTTCTAGGGCTTAACTAACCTAATCGTCACTATCGGCAAACTGACAAACCTCCTTAGCTGGGTGCTGATGGGTTATTTTCTGGGCATTTAAGCATCGGGCCTTGCAGGGAAGCAAGGTTAGATAGTGCACCTGTATAGGGGGCAAGATTAGACTCTGCAGGCGTATAAAGTCTAGAAGCGAAAAGTCGCAGATGGTTTGAGCGGTCCAGTCAATGATTTATTAGCGTCCAATTTCGGTAATTCTGAATAGTTACGAAGCGTATACATTAATCGATACTCATAAATCGATAGCCTTAAATTCAGTCACTAAAAAGTCAATAAAAGCGCGCAGCGCTGGCGGCATGTGCTCGCGTGAGCGATAGACACCATGTATGCCCATAGGTAAACATACATACTGCGCTAACACTTCTACCAGCTGCCCTTGTTGAATGAGCTTGGCGACACAGTGGCGAGGCAGCATACTGATACCGCTATGATTGAGTGTTGCGCGGCGCAAAACATTCGACTCATTAGCGCTAAAGCTCCCGCTGATTGGCACCATCTTGGGCTCTCCTTGATGGTGAAATTGCCAGAGGCTATTGCCAAAATAGGAGTAGGCAAGGCAATTATGGTGAGTCAAATCGTCTAGGGTTTCTAGTTTGCCAGCTTGTGCTAGATACTGTGGGGTGGCGCATAGCGTTGAGTGGCACTGACCGAGCGAGCGGGCAATAAGATTGGGTTCTAGGTTGTTACTAATTCTAATGGCGAGATCGAGGCGCTCTTCGACTAAATTGGCTGCTTGATTACTTACATGGATATCTAGGCTGATCTTAGGGTAGCGCTGAATAAAGCGATGGCTCAGCTTGGCCAATACCTCTTCGGCTAAAAATTGCGATGCACTGACTCTCAGTAAGCCTTGAGGCTCTTTGAGCTTGCCATCACCGACTCTTTCTAAGGCTTCTGCAATCTTCAGTAGTTGATGGCACTGCGCCAGTACCTGCTCCCCTGTGGGGGTCAAGCTTAGGCGGCGAGTAGAGCGATGGAGTAAGCGGGCATCTGCCCATTGTTCCATTTCTTTGAGGTAGCGGGTGACCATTGAGCGTGACATATCGAGCACATTCGCTGCTCCGGCCATACTGCCGTGCTCGACAATAGTGGTGAACACTTTTGCCGACATAATTCTGTCCATTCTTTTACCTCTCGGTCTGTCGTTTTCTATTGGGTCGATATACGCAACAATTTTTTGCATTTTATCTTGTTTATTATTCGCTTTGTGCAACCTAAAGTATATCCATATTACCGGTATGCGCACCAACCCATTAATTGGCATTAACGTCTTCATTAAACAGGAGCTTACTATGACATTACTTTCTCGCAATACGCTGGGCGCACTCGTGATGAGTTGTGTTTTGGCAGCCTGTGGCACCGTGGCCTCTTATACCGATACCAAGGCCAAAAATATGATGAAACCTTTAACCATTACCACCTTCAACCCTGGTGCTAATAGTATTTTTCCTGTGACATCGAGCTTACTCGAGGGTGAAACAGAAGTTGCTTTAATTGATGCGCAGTTCCAAAAAAATGATGCGCAAACTTTGGTGAGTTATATTAAAAAAAGCGGTAAAAAATTAACAACCGTATATATTAGTCATGGTGATCCTGATTTTTATTTTGGTTTGGAGGTTGTTAAATCTGCTTTCCCTGACGCCGCTATTGTGAGCTCTGCCAGTACTAAAGCGTACATCGAAAAAACGATGATACCCAAGTTAAAGCATTGGGGTCCTATTCTTAAGGCTAATGCCCCAGCAACATTGATTGTACCTGATGTGTTGGCTGGCGATACTTTTTGGGTGGATGGGCGTGAAGTCAAAGTCATTGGACTAAATGGCCATGACCCCAAACACACTTTTTTGTGGGTGTCAGTTAATAAAGCAATTTTAGGCGGCGTTTCTTTATTTAATAATATGCATGCTTGGTTGGCAGATTCGAAAACCGTTACATCACGTAATCAATGGCATACCACATTAGCATCGATGGCTGCATTACAACCAGAGCAGGCTATTGCCGGGCATTATTTAGGTGAATTAACGAGAGATGTTAGCGCCATTGAATTTACCCGTATTTATTTAAACGATTTTGAGCAAGCGGCTGGGCAATCACAAACATCGGAGCAGCTCATTGGGAAGATGAAAGCGCAGTATCCTGTAATAGGCGGTGACGCTTTATTAGACTTAAGTGCCAAAGTGATTACAGGTGACATGCAATGGCCTTAAATATAGTCCTTAATTATATTTCTGTAACTATTCAGAGGTGCCTGCAGGGCCTCCTAGTAATAGTTAGCCAATTTGTTTAATATTCACCCGCCGTTATAGCCCTGAGTGATAATTAAGTGAC
>CANLTI010000106.1 GCA_947494095.1 uncultured Pseudomonadales bacterium | reverse complement strand
CAGCAATATTTTTGCTTGCCTGTCGTTTGTGTTTTGGCGTTATGATGCGTTAATCATTACGCGAATGTGTGTTTTCTCAATGATATTAGCCTTTGGTTGCCGAAAGTGGGTGATGGGAAGTGTCGTTGGCCATATTTTTTTGGGAGGCTTGATTTGGATGTCCTTTCTTTCTCTTACTTTCTTACTCTACTTTCTTACTCTACTTTCTTACTCTTTCTTACTCCGCTTTCTTACTCCGGGAGAGGGAGAGTGAGCTATGCGAGCTACCTCTTTACGGCGATTTCGTTTTACGATTTAATATCGCTAAATATCGCCACGCTTATTTGGTAACACCGCCCGACCAATCCAATCAATTCAAAATAATTTTCCCAATAAGTAACTATTCAGAGATACCGAAATTGGGCGCTAATGAATTATTTACTGGGCCGCTCAAGCTATCTACGATTTTGTGCTCCTGCAAAGTCCCTCCCACGCATCGATGCTGCGGAGGAGGGCGCTATATAAGCGCTCTCGACAGCTGACTCTGCGCTGTCTAACCCTTCTTTCCCTGCAAGGTTGGCGCTTAAATGCCCAGAAAATAATCCATCAGCACCTATCAGGTGAGGTTTGTCAGCTGAGCTGAATGGTTACCCCTATAAAAAGTGTTTTGAGTCTTCAGTGAAGCCTCCTTGCAACCCCTTTGCTTCAAACTTACCTGCGGGCCTTATCTTCTATTTACTTCAGCTTGGCTGATTTAGAGCTTGTTCACTTCATCGCCATGCCGTCGCGGTCCCATCAAACTTTGATATTGCATATGCAAAAAATTTTGGATGTTCACCCGACCCCTGATAGCTAAAAAATAATTGCCTCCTAATCTATATGATTCCTAAATAGATACTAACACTTATTGCTTTTTGTAATATACAAAAACCTTATCAGTAAGAATATCACATAATAAATAAAACCCTGAAAAAAACAATAATTGAGCTAGAATAAATCCATGGGTTATACACGCAATCTATCAATAAATATACCCATATTAGTCATTAAAAATATGTAACCTTATAAATACTATTATATTTATAAGGTATTTTAAATCATACCGTACTCTAGTTAAGGGCAATAAAAAATGAGGCTATATTATACCATTACAGCAGCGGCACTAATGAGCTCACTGACGCATGCCAGCGAACCCATTAGCGCTAAATATGATAAAGGTTACTTTGTCTTTGGCACGAATAGCGAGAGCTTTGCTCTAAAATTTGACGGCAGAATAATGTATGACACAGGCTTTGTCAGTAGTGATAAAAATGATTTTGTCGAGAACAATGAAATAAGGCGTGCAAGATTTGGAATAAAAACAAAATTCTCCAATAAATGGGCTGGTGAGTTTGACCTCGACTTCACCGGCAATGAAGCTAAAATAAAAGATTTATGGATGTCATATATAGGGCTCGAAAATTTTGAATTTAAAGTAGGTAACCACAAACCATTTTTTAGTGTTGCCGAAATGACAACCTCTCGCTGGGCAACCTTCATGGAGACCTCAATGATCACAGACGCGTCTGCCTCAGGTAGGCGCTTAGGTTTAAGTGGTAGCTATCAAAAGAATGATGTTTTCTTTGGTTTAAGTGTATTTGGCGATGGTATTGGAGTCAATAATCGCGATCCTGAAGGTGACGAATCCGAGCCTGGCGTACACGAAAAATACAACTATTCTTTTAGAGCATTATATCGACCTTTTGTAAATAAAGATGCATCAAAATTATTTCATATTGGAGTTAATTATTTACATTTAAAACCTGAATCTGATGATGACTCAAAGTTACGCCTTAGAGTTGGCCTCGAGAGTAATGTCTTTGATTATGAGCCACTAAATACCGGTAAAATAAAAAATATCTCTGAACAAACATCCAAAGGGATAGAGTTTGTTGGGCGTTACAATAAATACATGGTACAAGCTGAATACATGACGAACACATTAAATAGTCTTGAATCTGGAAGTTCCGCTATTGATAGTGATGGTTTTTATATTGAAACAAGTTATATGATATTTGGGTCAGGCAGAAACTATAACTTATTTGATGGTGAATTTGGACCTGTGTATCCAGAGTATTATTCCGGCAATCTTGAGCTAGCCTTACGCTATAGCACAATAGACCTTAATGATGGTGATGTTCTAGGGGGGAGCGCCGATAACATTACAATAGCCTTGAACTGGTACGCCCATACAAACATTGTAATACGATTAAACCATACCGTAGCCAATCTAGATGAAAATGCTGATGGCAATGGAGACTACATTGGAAACGACGACATCAGCATTACAGGCCTTAGATTTCAATATATGTTCTAAACGGGATTTCTCATGAAAATATCATATTTAGCAGTTCTAGCATCAACATTATTAAGTGCCGGCGTCGATGCTGCCATCCCAAAATTACAACAAATAGGTATTGGCAGTACCCCACTTTACAGCTACAACAAGCAACAACTACAAGATCTCAGTGGCTCTGCCTATATTAAAGGACATGTTTATTTGATGTCTGACGGAGGTAAAAACTCTGATTTCCCAGAAGTTAGAATAACATCTACAAATCAACTTTCATCGCCAGCCTATTTATTTCAAAGGCAAATAATTCAACGAGATATAGAGGGCGCGACGCAAATAGGTAGCTCTGTTTATATTACATCAAGCATGAGCCAAATTGATGAAGATACAGATGATTACCGCGTACTATCTGCTATTAACGTTGATAGTACAGGCGCTTTAATTTCAGAAAAATATACTTACGCAAGGGATATCATTCTTTCAGCCATGGAGAATGAATTTGGAGATGAGGCGTGGTTGCGCAGAGTTAAAGTTTCATTCGGAAAGAAAGGCGGTATAAATATTGAAGGTCTAAGCGCCTCGCATAATGGTGGCAACAAGTTAGTCTTTGGATTCCGGTCTCCCTTGTGGGATGAAAAATTTGGTTCCCCCCAACTAGACCCAACTCTCTCACTAAAAAAAGGACTCGCCATTTTAATAGAAATGAATGACCCAATAGATCAAAAGCCTGAAAAAACATCTGTTACTTTAATTGATTTAAAGGGTCAAGGCGTAAGAGGTATTGAATATATACCTTCACTGAAAGGCTATATCATTATAGCTGGTGGTGTTGAAAAGTTAAATGAATATCATCTTTGGTTCTATGACCCGAAACTTAAAAAAACAATAAAAATTTCTAAAGAAAATGATAGCTTCTCTCATTTATGCAGGCCTGAATCCGTATTGAACATACCCGAAAAATCAACCATAATAATATTAAGTGAAGAATCTGGAAAAGCTTGCGAAAACGTAAAATATAATTATGTAAAATACAAATATTAGGAGATTAATTTTAATGGCGTCAATTAGAGCTAATTTTTTGGTATTTATATTGCCCGTTATTGCTATTAGTTTTATTTTTCTAGCAGCTATCCTAACAATAGAGTCCATTAATAGATTAGAGACGCAATCACTTGATAAAATAAACAGTGAAAATGATTATTTACAAAAAAATATTAATAATTGGCTATCATTTCAAATAAGTGTGATTTCAGCAATAGGGGATATATCAGTAAAATCAAGCCAAATAGGTGACGCTAAAAAATTAGACAGCAGCATGCTAGAAAGCATTAAAAATGAGTTAGGATTTCGCAATGTAGCTATTGTAGATGAAACAGGAAAAGCAAAAATATCAGGTAATACAAATAGAATAGGTGCTGACTACAGCAATTTAGAATATATTAAAAGCGCAAGAGAAAATAAAGATAATGTTATTATTTCCAATGTTAGGTTTAGTCGTGTTGACGACACGCCACTGATCAGTTTCGCCAAGACCACCTTATCTGGTGATACTGTTTTTACAAGCCTACCACTCAAAGACTTATACAAAGATTATGTTAAAAAAAATCGCATACAAAAATTTAATTACTCGTTTATCTTAACCGCTAATTGCAAGCTCTTAGCGCACCCATTACTGGGGAAAGGTGATTCGTCATCACTAAACTATAAGGAGTTATGCACTAGCTCTAAAGTAAATAGCTTTGAAGAAAATGGAGAAAATTACATCGCTTACGTTAGCCAAAACCCTCTTACTAAGTGGTTTATAGTAACTGCTATTAACAAGAAAGCTATCAATGAAGTGATTGTAAGTGTGATTAAAAAAGCCATAACAATCAGTATGATTTCGCTTTTTATTGTAGTCATCACTATTATCATATTAACCGGAAGCATGTCTAGAAGGATGGGAGGAATTGTAACCATGATTGATTTAGCTTCAGAAGGAAATATTGATGAGCTAGGAAAAAGAAAAAAACAGCTAATCTTATTAGCAAGCAAGCGTGATGAAATAGGTAAAATAGCCTCTGCTACCCAATTACTCGTTAACTCCCAAGAAGAAAAAATTGTTTTTGCTAAAGCTATTGCTAATGGTGATCTTAACAATGAACTCGATGTTAAAAATCACGATTCTTTAGGTGAAGCACTTCGCACCATGTCTATAAAATTGAGGCAATTGATAGAGCAATTAATAACTGTAGTTAATGAAGTTAATGACACGTCAAAAATTCTCGCAGATAGAAGCCAAGATCTGCAAGGCGGTGTCATCGAACAGCGCTCTGCGGTCACAGATATATCCGACCTAATATCCACCTTAAAAGAACACATTAATCAGCAAGGTAAACTTGTGGATGATATAAACAAAAAAGCAGATATAGCCTCGCATGAGGCTGATAACAGTAAGTATCAAATGCAAGAAATGATTAACTCGTTAGAAAAAATCAATGAATCTGGGCAAAATATCTCTGGTATTATGGGTGATATTTCTGATGTTGCAGACCAAACAAATTTAATCTCCTTAAATGCTGCAATAGAGGCCTCTAGAGCCGGCGAGCATGGTAGGGGCTTTGCCGTAGTCGCCAACGAGGTTAGAGATCTAGCATCTAGAAGTAGTGATGCCGCATCGCAAACATCTTTACTAGTAGATACATCATTACAAGCGATTGCCTCAGGAAAAAGCGCAACAACAGGAACGGAGAAAGCTTTTTTGAGTATCATAAGTCATGTCAGTGAGCTCTCTGACTCCTTAGAGATCATTAAAAAATTTAGTCTAGAGCAAATAGCAACAATGCTTAACCTATCTACCGGCCTTAATACTGTTGAGCATATCACTGAAATCAATAATGCCTTATCTGAGGGGTTATCGATTCAATGCACTTCTCTAGAAAGTTTAACCGAAAGACTGACTAACGAGATCCATAAGTTCAAGTTATGAATACATACTCCCGCACAGGCTAATTCCACTTAAATTTAAATCCGTTGAAAAAGAGTCGGCAGTAGTGAAGCATCATCCCATCATGATCTTTCCCTTAACCCCTTTAAACTCATTTTTCGATGTCACTGAGATTGAGCAGCACGCAATTTATTCATCGTCATACTCTCGGCGTCGCCACATTAAGAAACTTATAGGATAGCCACTCTCACCTCCTTAATTAACGATAGGAGCGGGAATTAACTACAGTAAATTAACCAAAATTACAGAGCCAGCCACTCGCTTTAACGACCTACGAGTATAAATACTCAAAGCTAATGTCATTTGGTTTTAACAAGCTTGGTACGCACACTTAAAACCGGTGGGAGATTGATTTCTTAGGCCCTTATGCGTCGTGAACGCGTATGGAAGTACTCATGGATGGCTTGAATGTACCAGAGTAATAATACGCGGCGGTGCCACATCAAAAACGGCAAGGGCAGGCACGCACTTTTGTGCTTTTAATAGGTATAAAAAAGCCCCTCAAGCCATATGCGTGAGGGGCTGTAATAGCTAGATTAATAGAGCAGCCTAATTAAAAATACTAATCAACTCATTAACCATAAAGTTACGGCCTATTATTTTTCTTCTTTAACATCAAACCAGCGGTATACAACACCGGCTAATAAGGCTCCGCCAATAGGGGCTACCCAAAAAAGCCATAATTGCGATAAGGCCCAATCACCTTGAAAAATAGCAACGCCAGTGCTTCTTGCTGGGTTAACCGATGTATTAGTCACCGGAATACTAATAAGGTGGATAAGCGTAAGGCCTAAGCCTATTGCAATAGGTGCAAAACCTTTTGGTGCGCGCGAATCGGTTGCACCGAGAATAATCATCAAAAACATAAAAGTCATTACAACTTCAATAGTCAGTGCAGCCACTAAGCTATAGCCACCTGGCGAATGCTCGGCATAACCATTAGAGGCAAAGCCGGCTGTTACATCAAAGCCCGCTTGCCCAGAGGCAATAATATATAACACTGCTGCACCAGCAATACCGCCAATAACCTGGGCAGCAATATAAGGCCCCAGCTCTTTAGCCGAAAACCGACCACTAGACCAAAGCCCGATCGATACCGCAGGGTTTAAGTGGCAACCTGATATATGGCCAATGGCGAATGCCATAGTCAATACTGTAAGGCCAAATGCCAACGAGACGCCCAACAAGCCAATACCAACATCGGGGAACCCCGCTGCAAGCACAGCACTACCGCAACCGCCCAATACAAGTCAAAATGTACCTAAAAACTCTGCACTTATTTTTTTAGTTAATGTCATTTTTTTCTCCGTTAGGGGTAATCATTAATACTTGCTTAACCAAAAACACTAGTTACAGCTACAACATTAACGAGTTATTTTTTATCTAGCAAAATACCGATGCAACCGGTACAGCGTTTTATAGCGTAAAAACAATCTACTGGGCAGCTCACTTATCGTCAAGGTTGGCACCTCTCAAAAATCTAAATGTAAAATCTTTAAATTTTCAATTAAGAATAAAAAATAAATATGCGACAACCTTGTAAGTCATTGTTTTAAAAGGTTTTTAATTAGAAAAATCGGCTCTTCTCCGCTTTAATGAGGTGACTTAGAGGGCGGAATAGAACATGGATTGCTCATCAGGCATCGAGGACTGC
>CANLTI010000105.1 GCA_947494095.1 uncultured Pseudomonadales bacterium | reverse complement strand
TATCGCTACTATCTTATCGCTACTATCTTATCGCTACTATCTTATCGCTACTATCTTATCGCTACTATCTTATCGCTCTATCTTATCGCTGCCGAGCGACGTGTTAGATGTGCCATCTTTGGCTCCTCTCGTATTGAATAGATGGCATGCTGTTTAGAGTGGGCTAACTGAGAGAGAAAGACGTCTTATATTGATCGCTTACCTTATAAACAGATACAATCGATGCTTTTCATCACAGGGGAATAATGATGATAGGCCTACATCTTAGAATGCGTGACGAACTGGAACAACGCTATAACAAATTACGGCTCAATGCCTTAAATAGCGCCAATCGTGTACTCGATGACAAATCGATACAATTGAAGCTGGTCGATAACAGTACCTATAATGCTTTTCAGCAGTGGGATAAGCAGTCTGGGCGTATTAAAGACTGGGATTGGCCGAGCACATTGCAGCAGTGGAAGATGAAGTTTCCCAAACGGTTTGAAGCGGCGGCATGGAAAAACAATAAGTTAGCAGGCTTGTCACTGGGTAGACCAACCTATGCTGGCACAGGGCTGCGGCTCGATTACATCGAGAAAGCCCCCGTCACTGATATTCGCCTAGTAGAAACCATGCTGGTGGCACTCACTGCCTATGGTGCGTTACTGGGAGCTAACCACTTAAAAATCATGCATCCCGTTAATGCGGCGGTTAAAGATTACTATGTGAGCTTTGGGTTTACCTATATAAGTAAGCAGGATTGCTGCATAAAGAGGTTGTAAAATGGCAGATATTAAACAGATCAAAGACAAGCAGGACGAAAAGCTTAAGGGTAAATCCGATGAGGAAAAAGCCCTTGCTGCTGCGCGTCGTGCTATGGAAGAAATGCGCCACAAGCGCCACCTTAAAGAACCCGATCAATTAGCTTCTGGTAAGTCAGATAAAGATGGCAATATGATAATTGAAGACCTTACACCAGACGACGAAATCGACATTGATGAAGATGTAAAAAAGGATTCCGATAATGACTGATACCCAAAAGCCTAAAATCCTCACCCCAGAAGAAAAGCAATTTACGGTACTCCCTAATGAAGCGGAGCCAAATGCATCGCTCGGTAAAGCGATGGCAGCGGCACTCAAGGCCAAAGGTACAGCCACTAAAATCCGTAAGCCTAAGTTATAACACTACTAGGCTTGCTCTTCGCCGTTGCAACTGCTCTTGCCTCTAATTCAAGGGCCAGTTTCGGGGACAGGCACTCGTTTTAACTTCCAAGCATAAACACTCAAAGCTAATACCATTTAATTTTAACAAACTCACCGGCACGCACATTTAAAGCCGCCGGGGATTGATTTCTCGGGCCCTTATGCGTCGGGAACGCGTATGGAGTGACCATGGATGGCTTGAGCGCGCCAGAGAAATCGATACACGGCGGCGCCACATCAAGGCGTGGACTTTCAGGTAAAAACACTTGCAAGGGCAGCCACTCGCTTTACTTGAATACCATCTAAAAGCCAGCCACACCGCTCATTTAGGGCCTTTGGAGGCAGGATGCCGACTGTTTTGGTTAACTAGAGCCTACAAGTGCTCGCCGCGTGCCTTGAATGGGTGGTGGGTTGCGCCGTGCACGTGGCAAGGCAGGCCGCCCCCTCTAACACTCGCATCCACGCTCACCCCAGCACACAAATACTGCGTCTAATGGCTATAGCGCTCACCCAGCCTTAGTACATTTTGTTACAATTGCCAACCTCAATAGTAAAGCCCCTTTTTTACATTTAGCGCCCTGCTTTTAATAACCCGTATAAATAAGAAGTCACCCACATGTCAAAAACCGCCGCCCAGCACACCCCCATGATGATGCAGTGTTTAATCGCCCTGTAGGCATTGATTTTACTGACTTCTTACACCCATCATATCTGGAAGCTATACCGCAGGCTACACCGCTAAAAGCCTGTTTTTATGCACTTTGGTTAGCCTGAGCATCTCCGCTTATAAAACAGCAACATGAGCTCTCAAAAGCCCCTCACTAACGCTGAACACATACTTTGACTAGCACTACAAACGGCTCTGATAGGACGATTACGAGCAATTTAGGGTCCCAAATGAGTGTCATAACTGCTCTCACCCGAAAGTGCTCAAACCGTAATCATCTCGCAGAAAGCGGCTCTCGCTGCTCAGAACGACAGCTACAGCCATCAAATAAGCGCTCTCAACGAATCCTGCTTTGCCAATGAATAGCCAACTCAACCCAAGTGCGCTGTAGCTGCCCAATATGCATCCGCTTGTGCTAATTTCACGCCGACTCTTCTAAATGATCACTTTTTACTCGGAAATATTTTTGTTGGATTTGGCTTAATACGTTCCACCGAACTGATGTAAGAATCGGTATAATTTTGGGTTCCAACTTTATATGGCGGAGGCCAGGTAATATGCAAGCAACCCACAAGGATGCCGAAGATCGGTACACAGCCATCAGAAAAGCCGTTATTGACCAGGTAAATATGGACTTTGCAAACCGGGGCGAGCGAAACAATAAGGCTAAATTGATTGATAGCAATGCGCTATCACAATCTAAACAGTGGGAGTCATCCCCTAAACGGCGTGTGGACTGGGATTGGGTTGACGGCTACAACAGCTTCCGATTCCGCTACCCTAAGCGGTTCGAAATGGCACTTTGGCATAACAACAAGTTGGCAAGTTTAACACTTGGTCGGCCAACCTATATGGGTCAACGTATGCGTCTAGACTTTATTGAAGCCTGCCCCAATAAGCCCTCTGACCTTAAGGCCTTTGAGATATCACTCTTTGCTATTGGAATTTACGCAGAAGCTTTAGGCGCCCATGAACTCCGAATTATGAACCCAATAAACACTCAGGTACGTGACTACTACACGCGCTTTGGTCTCACTTACGTCTCTTCAGGTAACTACCTGTATGCAACACTATAGGATGGCGATATGAGTAAAAAAGTCGAAAACCTCAGCGAACACAGAAACAAAAAGAAACCCCGCTCCATAGAAGAAGCGGCAAAAGCGGCTGCCCGAAGATTTAGAGACAACGCACCAAAAGACGCAGAAGAACCAGAAGCTTTGGCTTCTGGCGATATGAAAAAATTCCTAGAGAATCCCAACGAATACGAGAAGGACGACGATAATGACTGACAAACAAAAAAAGCCAATGACAGAGCAAGAAAAGCAAACTCAGCCCATGCCTGGAGAAGTCGACCCTAAAGATGCAAAGACTAGGGTGTTTCTTGCAGCCCAGAAGACGCGAAATAAATTTAAAATTAAGCGATAGCTTTCTACCTAGATCCCAACTAGCTGGGACCGAACCTCCATAAGAGCGAAACCTAAAAGGTTTTCCCCCTTCCAAAGGTTCGGGTTTTCAAAACCAGCATCATTCACGGCTAATCCGATGCCCCAAATTTTGTCCACAGGGCTCGCCTCAACTAACACCCTACTTCCTGTACCTAACAAATAACTTTTTAGTTCAGCGTTTTGTGAAAATTTGGCTACGTTAGCATTCACAACGATAGAAAATCGATTCTCAAGCCAAAGATTATCATCAAACCCTAGCACTGAACGGCCAAGCTTTTTGGCCTCGCCAGGATTTGAAGCGCTGATAATTTTTTGCTCTGCTTTGGTATCACCGAACAACCTGGCTTTCTCCGCCATCATATAATGCTCCGCAGTTTGGTAGATAACGCCATCTATTTCAAAGTTAGCTTCATACCACTGGGAAAAGCAGGTTTTAGAAACACCTTCATTAGGCTTTTTATGGCCCCAGAAGAAAACATATTTCACTGGATTACTGTTATTTACGTGGTCTATTAACTGATCTCTGGTTCTAATTTTCATTCTTTCACCTAGCTATTGAATTTTAGCTTTTTCAATGCAAACTCTCCGCGATCCGCTACAGATGGAGAAGGGTCTAACGCAAATTTATTCGCATATTCATATACATCCTCACCAAACATTTCGGGGCATTTAATAAAGTACTCGGCAGATATGCGCCTAACCCTTGGTGATCGATCTTCAGCTCCTCGCTCTATTAATTCTTTCATAGGAACTGATACAGTGAGTTCGCGTTCACCCACAACAGCCCTTAAGCGACCGATGCAATAACGTATATCTGTCCATTCCCATTTTCGACCTTCAAGCCAAACCATCCTCCCCTCGAGCAAAGATCTATAGGCCTTAGCTCTCACTGCAGGCTGAACAGAGCGGTCCGCTATTTCGACGAGATACTTGTCAAAATAAGTTGTTCGGCAAAATTGAGTTAATAGCAATGTCATGGGCCCGCAAGTGGATTCAGTTAGCTTCTTTTTCAACGCTTGAACCACTTCATCTCTACGAATAAGATCCAGCATTGCGCTCTTATCAGAATCTTCAACTCTGCCCCATGAACTCCAGTGCTGGAATGTGGCGCAAAGAGCCTCTGCGACCGTTGTAGGATCAGTTTTGCTTACAATGATTGGAATCTGCTCTCGCGCTGCACTTCGGACTGCCGGTACCCAGTCATTCAACCTCCTAAGCGCGAGCGCCAGGAAGAAACTATTTGGTGCCTCACCAGATACAGCTCTAAGTGCCTTTTCTCGTTTGTATCCATCCCAACTGAAAACGTCAAGCCAAGTTATGATCTCTACAGGTTCCGACAATACTGCCCAAAAGGGACTGGGTTTTCTAACTAAATGCCGAGAATATTCATCACGTATTAGGCGCTCCCAGAACTCAAGTTTAGTCAGTGCAATGTTTTCCGTGGCTTCCACCAAGGGCGACAAATTTGCAATGACTTTGCGACCTTTCTTCATTGACTCGGCAAATTTCCTAGTGGCCAAAACCACCTCGTCCATCTTTTTAGCTTGTTCCACTGAACTATAATTCCTGAATATTTAACTGTTAATCCCATTACTGAGTAGCAAGTATTTAAACGAATTTCCCCTTAAACCAAAAACCTGCAACTAATTAAGCTGGCTGTATGCAATGTTGGGTTTAAGAGTGAATCTATAAATTCTTGCGCAGGCATTTTTACCACCTTAATGCTTGCAAGAATGCTTGCAAGGACAGGCACTCGTTTTCCTCGTTTTATAACCTCCAAGCATAAACACTCAAAGCTAATACCATTTAATTTTAACAAACTCACCGGCACGCACATTTAAAGCCGCCGGGGATTGATTTCTCGGGCCCTTATGCGTCGGGAACGCGTATGGAGTGCCCATGGATGGCTTGAACGCGCCAGAGAAATCGATACGCGGCGGCGCCACATCAAGGCGTGGACTTTCAGGGATATGGGCTTTTAGGAGCAGACACTCGCTTTACTTGAATACTCGATTCCGAAGTTTTGAGCGCTTGACTTGCTCAGCAGGAACCTATTTGAAGGGTGCCGGTCTACAATTCACGCTCCGAGCTTCGCCATGCAAAGCACAATCAACGCCTGAAAAGCAGACCGGCAAAGCATTTTGCCCTTCGACAATAAAAAGAACAAGCCCCTATCGTGCTCATCCAACCTCTTCCTTGCGCTACCACTTATATCGATCAACTTTGCGAAGCTCTGCGAGAACTTAAAGCCTCCGCTAAATTTTCAATGGCACAAAAATTTTGGTTAACCACTGTGTTAATGGGTATCGTTGTGACGCGAAAGTTAAATTGGGCCGCGTTTGAGCGCAGCACGCTTAATGAGTATCGACAAATTTGATTGCGCTGGATGTTCAGCCACTCAAAAATGCCTTGGGAAAGCTTAATTTCTGCAAGCACTAAAGCATTAATCAAACATTACGGCATCACTTCCGGTACATTAGCCATTGATGATAGTGAACGCATTAAAGCCGAAGCTCTAGTCACAACGATCGAAAAACTAGCCCTCTCAGAAAATCCCAGAAACGCCTCTGAATCTATTAGTCGAGCCATTCTAGAAGCCTTGCCCAATAGGCCATCCAGCAAACATATGGCAGGCTGCGATTTAGGCCGGCAAGAGCCAACCGAATCATTAAAATATAAAATGGCAGCTTAGGTTATGCTCTAGCTTTGCCTGTCAATAAGTAAAAACTTCGGAATCGAGTATATAAGGAAGTTAAAAATGTTTAATCGTAAAGCATCGGACCTAATTCGTCTCTCCACAACGCTTCACTTAACGGGCCAATCACTCTATATTTAATCACTCCGTCGGCACCAACCAAGTAAGTCTCAGGAGTACCATAAGACCCAATATCTATATGCAACCTAGCATCAACACCAACAGCACTAGCAACATATGGATTACCAAGTTCGTTGAGAATGCTCTCGATTTCGCCTGTTTCGTCGGCAACGTTCACCCCAACAATTGGAACGCCGGTTAAAGAAATCTTCTTAAGCAAATCATGCTCCTGCCGACAACCAGGACAGCGAATTTGCCAGAGGTTGATTAAATAGGGCTGACCCATCAAAGTCTGGCTTGTAACAGAGTTTTCAGCGCCACCTCCGCTGGAGTTAGTAAGCGGCAAATCAAATTCTGGTACGGGACGACCAATTAATGCGGAAGGTAGCTCCTCCGACCCCTTAAACAGTAGGCTCAAGCCTAGCAGAACCGCCATGATCAAAAATAACACAAGAGGAATCAGAAATTTCAATCTATGCATATAAACGAGGACCTATTGACGTGAGCTGCGGTTGACCCTACCCCGCTTAGTCGTTATCTATGAAGTGTCTTTAAGTAGCAGTACTTACTGACAATTAGAGTCGTAGTAAGGCAGCCTACTATAAAGCACGTGCGGTACGCAAATTTCACAAAATTAGCACTCTTTAAGTACAGAGCACAGTTTCGGGGACAGGCACTCGTTTTATTTAGCATCTAGCAAGGCAGGCATCGAGAAAATACAAAAACAGTAAAATAATTCAAAAGCCGCCCGTGTTATCTATTCAGGGCCTTAGAAGGCAGGATGCCGACTGGAGCCTACAGGGAAGTACTTGCCGCGTGCCTTGAATGGATAACGCGGGTGGCGCCCGTATAATAGCAAGGCAACATTTGAAAGAGCATCTAGCAAGGCAGGCATGGAGAAAATACAAAAACGACAGGCATTGCTTGCAAGGACAGGCACTCGTTTTATTTAGCATCTAGCAAGGCAGGCATCGAGAAAATACAAAAACAGTAAAATAATTCAAAAGCCGCCCGTGTTATCTATTCAGGGCCTTAGAAGGCAGGATGCCGACTGGAGCCTACAGGGAAGTACTTGCCGCGTGCCTTGAATGGATAACGCGGGTGG
>CANLTI010000104.1 GCA_947494095.1 uncultured Pseudomonadales bacterium | reverse complement strand
TATGCCGTTTACCCCGTGAGGAGGCGCGCATTATAGGTAGTTTTGCGCGCCGCGCAAGTGTTTATTGATCTTTATTTTGAATCAACTAAAAGGTACTTCTTTTTACCCATCTTTAACAAGAAGAAACGAGCGAACAATGATTTTTCTGCCGGAAAGGCTAAATCGATGTTTATGCTTTGCTCGGCAGTGACCGCATCACCATTAATAGTAATTGCTTGACGCCCAAGAGCATCTTTAATTTGCTTACCCGAAGCGGCTAAGCCCGCCTCAACCAAAACCGCCGTCAACGTAGCATCCTGCGCAACCTTAATCAGATCAACTGAAGGCAAGCCGTCTTGCTTAAGCTGCTCGAAGTCATCTTCCGATAACTCACTGGTATCGCCGGCAAATAAGGCTTGCGTAATTCTACGCGCCGCTGCCAGCCCTTCTTCTCCGTGCACCAAGCGCGTCACCTCTTCAGCCAATACACTTTGTGCCTGCGGCCTTCCTTGAGCAGCCTTATCTTCTTCTTCAATTGCCGCTATTCGCTCAACACTTAAAAAGGTGAAGTAAGCTAAGAACTTATACGCATCGACATCTGCCGTGTTTAACCAAAACTGATAAAAGGCATAAGGTGATGTTTTTTGCGCATCTAGCCAAATAGTGCCGCTTTCGGTCTTACCGAACTTTGTACCATCCGACTTTGTCACCAAAGGCAGCGTTAAACCAAAAGCCTGGCCGCCGTGCATACGACGCGCTAAATCAATGCCCCCTGTAATATTACCCCACTGATCTGAGCCACCGATTTGCAGCGTGCACTGCTTCTGCTTATATAACTCAGCAAAGTCATAGGACTGTAACAGCATATAAGTAAACTCAGTAAAGGATATCCCTTCACCCTCACGATCAATACGCTGCTTTACCGATTCTTTGTTTATCATATTATTGATCGAGAAATGCTTGCCCACATCACGCAAAAAATCTAGCGTACTGAGCTGCCCAACCCAATCAAGATTATTCACAACTTCGGCACTCTTTGAGCCCGCATCAAACGTAATAAACCGAGAAACCTGTGCCTGCAACTTACTCACCCAAGTAGCCACCACATCAGGTGTGTTTAATTTACGCTCTTGCGCTTTAAAACTAGGGTCGCCAATAAGCCCTGTCGCTCCGCCCACTAAGGCCAAAGGTTTATGACCGGCATTTTGAAAGCGTTTAAGTGTTATTAATGGAACTAAACTGCCTATATGAAGACTATCAGCTGTAGGATCAAACCCACAATAAAGAGTACGGGGCTCTTTTAAATGCTCGACTAGCTGCTCTTCACTGGTCATTTGCGCAACCAAACCGCGAGCTTTAAGGTCTTCTAATAAAGATAGAGAATCTGACATAAATAAAATCCGTACAACAAAATTAAAATCCACCCTAAGCAGGATGATTCAAAAGCGAGCAACAATACCTAAATGAAGAACAAAAACAAGGCACCCAAGCATTAATTCCTGCTTTTTATCCTTATTTACTGGCAACTTTACTGCCATGAACGATAATTTCTGATATAACTACATAAATCTACCTTCATATTTATTAAAAGACCATGACTCACACCCAAAAAAAGTCCGCCCTTCAAGCCTTTGCACTTTTACCCAAGCCTCATCGTTTAGGCTTGATTGCACTATGCGGTCTATTAGTTGTAGTCGGGTTAACGCGTACGCGATCAAGTGAAGAGCAGCCCATCCCAACACATAACATGAGTATTTTAGCAACATCGGCTCATGCATCACCCATCAATCAATATGCGCAAGCACCTGCACTTAATTTGCTTAGCGCCGTACAAGCGCCTATTGATAACGATGCCGATAATGCTGATGCTGCGCAGGTTCAACCTACAAATATTGAGCATATTCTCAACCCGTCGGCCGTGCAGCAAATAGCTGCGCAGCCAATCGATAAAAACACCTACCATACTGAAGTGGTCAATAACGGTGATACTCTCGCCGCCGTATTTAAGCGTGCCGGTATTAACGCAAAATACATGTACCATTTGCTACATAATCACAAGGAAGCTCAATCTCTCGCAAAAATATTTCCGGGTCATAAGCTTAAATTTGTAACTGACCCAGAGGGCAAACTTATTGCCTTGCACCATATTAAAGACGCATTAAATAAGCAGGTGTTTACCCGCAAAGAAGCAAGCTATGAACACGCTAATATTGTTCGAGAACCCGAAATCCGCCTAGCTCGCACAGAAGGAACCATTACCCATTCATTGTATGCAGCAGCCAAAGAAGCGCACTTAGAAGACCGACTCACTATGAGCCTAGCGAATATTTTTGGCTGGGATGTCGATTTCGCTTTAGATATTCGTAAAAATGATAGCTTTGCTGTGGTCTATGAAGAAGAGTACCTTGATGGCAAACGCTTAGGCACAGGCAACATTATTGCCGCCGAGTTCACCAATAAAGGCGACAGCTACCAAGCTGTTCGCTATATCGATTCAGCAGGTAACGCGCAATATTACACCCCGCAAGGTCGTACTATGCGCAAAGCCTTTTTGCGCAGCCCCATTGAGTTTGCCCGCATTAGCTCGCACTTTAACCTTAAACGTAAACATCCCATATTAAATACTGTACGTGCGCACAAAGGCACTGATTACGCAGCTCCACGCGGCACACCGATCAAAACAACGGGCGATGGAAAGGTTGTATTTGCTGGTCGAAAAAGCGGTTATGGCAATGTGCTCATTATTCAGCATGGGCAAACCTATGAAACACGCTATGCACATCTCAAGGCATTTGCAAAAAGTGTGCGCCGGGGCAAGACGGTTAAGCAAGGCCAGGTGGTCGCCTATGTTGGAACTACCGGTTTATCAACGGCACCTCACCTACATTATGAATTTAGGGTAAATGGGGCAGTGCGCAACCCCGTCACAGTTAAATTGCCAAAGGCAGATCCCGTGGCCAAAGCAGAGCGAGCACGCTTTTTTGCTCAAACCAAACCCCTTGTTGCACAATTGAACAACTTACCTGCGGCCACGCAAATTGCGACCCAAAAAGCAGGCCCATCCACCACTACAGCCATGTAGCAGCTCGCATCAGTTAGCGAATAATTAGCTAACTGATGCGAGCTGCTACTGACTGGGCAATAGCAATAGTCCTTACAGGCCAACTACACAAACCTGCAAATACAAAAACCTGCAAAATACGCATGTAAATCCAAGTCAGCAATGTGCGACCCTAAATAATATACAGCCCAGTACTATAACGACCCAATAAGCCATATAGCCGTCTACAGCAGTGGTAACGCTGCACGGTAAGGCGCGCCCACCACTAAGGCATTCGCGTGAATAATGAGTTATATATTGGCATCATGTCAGGCACAAGCGTGGACGGTATTGATGCTGTTGTACTTCAAATTACCGGCTCTCAATTCACGGTGCTGGAAAGCTTTTCACTTGCTTTTACGCATACGATAAAGCAAGAAATACTCGAGTTATTTGAGCCTTCATATAATGAAATAGATAGACTTGGCGAGCTTGATAAGCAACTAGGCTTGCTCTATGCGCAATGCGTCAAGCAACTGCTGACCAAAGCAAAACTTAAGGCCTCCCATATTACGGCTATCGGATGCCATGGCCAAACGCTGCGGCATCGACCCAACAATACACACCCGTTCACCCTGCAAATTGGCGATGCCTGCGTACTCGCCAGCACAACACATATTGATGTGGTGAGTGATTTTCGCAAAGCAGATGTCGCTCTTGGCGGACAAGGCGCACCGCTCACCCCCGCTTTTCACCATGCAGCCTTTCACGCCAGTGGCCATGAACGCTTTATTATTAACATTGGCGGAATCGCGAATATTACGCACCTCGCGTCGCAGCATGCGGTAACCGGCTGGGATACAGGCCCCGGCAATGGTCTTATGGACTACTGGATAAACAAGCACCTTCAAAAACCTTATGATCATGCCGGGCAATGGGCCTCTCGAGGCCACATTGACCAGTCACTACTCGACCAGCTGCTTGCGCATCCCTATTTTGCAAAATCCCCGCCCAAAAGCACAGGGAAAGAAGAGTTCACCCATAGCTCACTAGAGCAACTGACGAGCTCTCTTTGCCCTTCAGTTAAGCCTGTAGATATACAAGCCACTTTGCTCGAGCTCACAGCGCAAACGATTGCCAATGATATTAACCGCATTAGTCATTCGTCATCTGCAGAGGCTTTTGTGTGCGGTGGCGGTGCATTCAATACTCAGCTCATCAACAGGCTCCAGCAACTCTCCAAGCCATCGATGCACACCATCGACGCGCTAGGCTTTGACCCTATGCACATAGAGGCGGCCGCCTTTGCCTGGCTAGCCCATCAATTTGTACACCGACAAACAAGCAGCTTACCCTCAGTTACAGGGGCCTCAAAACCCGCCATACTGGGTGCACTTACACGCCACGGGTAATATTGCCACTGCGTTTATCATACTCAAAGACACCTATAAAATGACACCAACCAAAATAAATCTTCGCAAAAAAACACAAGTCTTACTATTAGAATTTGGGGATGAGCACTACGAATTAAATGCCGAATTTTTACGCGTTCACTCACCCTCTGCCGAAGTGAAAGGCCACGGAGGCCAAGGCGGGAAACTACCTACGGGCAAATCGCATGTGAAAATTACCCAACTAGAAGCCGCTGGCAACTACGCTGTACGCATTATCTTTGACGACGGCCACGCCAGCGGGCTCTTTACTTGGCCTTACCTGTACAAACTTTGCAGCCAACAAAAGCTTCTATGGGATACTTACCTAGCCAACCTTAACCAAGCCAATAAAACACGAGATCCAGAAGCTAGCGTACTGGTCTTTAAACCTTAGGGACGGGAGCCCCTTATTAGACATTACACCCGCATAAGAATATGCGTAACTATTCAGAGGTGCGCAAATCAGAGGTGCGCAAATCGGAGGTGGCAAATCGGAGTGCTATTTGGCAGTTGAGCTCGCTCAAGTTGTGACGACTTGCGGTGGCGTCTAATGGAGACTTGCGAATTTGTCGATACAGGCAATCGCTATACTCAAAGATTTTGCCAATTGGTGAGCGGACTGTGTCGGCATATGAGTATCAGCACGGTCAGTCGGCACCTAAAACTACGATAGGAAACGGTGAAAAATATGGATAAATTTCACCTAGAGAAAACGTTGCCTGCACTTAATCCTGAGAAATTAATTAACTTAAAATATCTTGGGGCCGATGAAGTCGCTAGAGCCAAAGGTCATGATTATATGACGGTGATTTATGACATGGAATCCGGTCATTTAATTGGCGTTGAGACAGGCCGTAAAGCCGAGGTATTGACAGCGTTTTTAAAGCGCTTACCGGCACAAACCGCTGAAAACATAGAGGCGGTGGCCATGGATATGGGGCCAGTCTATCAAAAGTCGGTACGCGAATGCTTGCCTAATGCTGACATTGTTTTCGATCGGTTTCATCTGATGCAAAACTACAGTAAAGCCATGAGCAATCAGCGTAGGATCGAGTTCAAAAAGGCGGATCGCGCAGGCAAAAAGCAGCTTAAAGGTACCACTACCTGTTGTTAAAAAATGCCGACAAGTTAAATGATAAGCAAGCCAATAAACTCCAGACATTGCTCGAAAACAATTCCAATATCAATACACTTTATATCCTCAAAGAGCAGCTCCAAGCTTTGTGGAATGCCGGGAGTTATGACGCCATGATGAATGCTTTGGAGCAGTGGTGCAACATGACGGAGCAGACGAATATGCTCTATCTCAAGAAATTTGCAAAGTCACCAAGGAAGCATAGCGTAGGCATTTGTAACTACGGAAAACACGGTCTGACTAGCGCCAGAATTGAAGCCCGGAGAAACTTGGTGTCAGCTAGTCCACCATTCGCTGAAAGGCTTATGGCGTCTGGCCTTTAGAGAGTTAGTGGACTTTTCGAGGGAATGGCCACAATACCCCCCACTCAATGGCCGCACACTGTTAGGCCTGTGGACGCGCGGCAAAATGATACTAATGGATAATATGATTAACCATATGGACAGCATGGAGGATGTACGTGAAACCTCGCACCGTGAGGCCCTGCTCTATCATCCCAGTGCAACCGATGATGGTTACAAGAGGGCAGGAGATACGCGCAGCCGTGATATTGATGTCATGCCGAGTGGTAATGTGCCTAATAGCACCTTCTTCGACTCCAACGAGCATCGCTTCAACTATCTCGAAAACATGGTACCTATTAGTCCTACTGATGCTACCTGGCTAATGAGCACAGGCCGCTCAACCGATGAAGTCACCTTTGACGATTACCTGAATGTGAATGGCTTTATTGTTTCGCACATGGTTCAGGCACTTAGAATGAACACGCAAAACGGCATAAGAGTAATACTCAATGGCCATATTCAGAACTCAGCCACCTCACTCAACTGGAACAAACCCACAAGCGGCCAAATGATTGGTGATGGACGCGCGGAAATCATTGCCAATGGTGGCATTAAAGGCAAGGGTTACTGGTTAGACGGCAACACCATTGGGCTTAGGTACAACATTGGAGCGCAACCACAGGATGTACTGAATTCACCATGGCATTACAGCATGTTTATCGATAGTCGCAACAATGCAGGCGAACGCTCATTAATTACCTTCCCCGAGGGTTCAGAAATTCGTCTACAAAATAACGACCGTATTGCCTTTATTGATAACGCTGGGGCAGAAGTACACACAGTCAATACGATCACCCCTCTTCCACAATCCGGTTGGACCCACTTAGCCTTTCAATTAAGCTCTGGCAACCGCATTGTAGAAACCTACGTAAACGGCTACAAAATAGATACCTACAACAGCGGCCAAGCACTTTTCGTACTTAGCCCCGACACCTTGAGTATTGGAGCAAGCACCAATGGTGACCCCTCTTTCCGCGGCTGGATGGATGACTTCAAGGTTTTTGCAGAAACCGTAAACCAAGAAGTCGCCTGTAACCACGCAAGAGGCACCTTGGTCGGCATCACTGGCGCAGCGCTATCTAACTGGAGAAATATTGCGAGCGCGCTTCCTGCAAGTTCACATGCTGAGATCAGTAACAGCTTACGCACCTCAGAAAAAACTACATACTCCAGCTATGTTTGTTACCACAACTACAGCGACGATTATGCAGCACACTTAAAAAACATTCCGAATGGAATGGTGGGTGTCCGCGATAACATCAACTTCCCTGAAGGCCCCTTAGGGGCGAGGCAATAATAGTTTGTCCAATTAGACGTAGAGTTCTGTTTTCTCGGCAAGGCGCTCGAAGGGGCG
>CANLTI010000103.1 GCA_947494095.1 uncultured Pseudomonadales bacterium | reverse complement strand
GTCACTTAATTATCACTCAGGGCTATAACGGCGGGCGAATATTAAACAAATTGGCTAACTATTACTAGGAGGCCCTGATGCCTGGTAGCTTTGAGTGCTTGGCGTTTGTGATGTATATAGGCTCAAAGGGGCTATCGGTACCTGACCGCAACACCTACCTAGAAAAAATACACCTCATTGTGCAAACAGTGATTGATAAGTAACCTTCAACTTAATTAGGGTAATACTTAGTTTGCGAACGGCATACATAGCCCGTACACATAATCATCAATATATTTATTATTGATGATAGCGTTGTGCTGCAAGCAGCCCTCGCGAATAAACCCTACCTTTTCGAGTAACCGATACGAGCCAACATTATTCACTGAGCATGTTGCCACTAATTTATTCAGCTTAAGCTCACTATGAGCGTAGGCTATAAGCAATGCCAAAGCCTCCGCCGCAAAACCCTGACCTTGAGCGGTAGGCTTGATCATAAAACCCACTTCGGCAATTTTGGCTTGATGATTGACCACTTTAAGGCCAATGTTACCTAACTTATCACCTGTTGATAGCGCTGTTATCCCTAGCGACAACCAGCTATCACCTTCAGCAACCCAAGGCCTCGATTTAATAGCGAAGGCCTCTTCTGCTTCACTATATGACAAAGGATCATAGACATGCTCCATCATTTTTGGACACATTGAATTCTCAATAAATAAATCCCTATCCGTACTATCGAATGGCAATAACTTTATTCTTTGACCTGTAAGTTGCATGATAATCCTTGAAGTGTATCGCCTGTGATAAATTGCTCGATAATATTAAGTCAGCTCTAAATTTTCTACTTATAAAAATTGCATTTAACTTTATTGCATTTAACTGTTGTGGTCAAACCGTGTGGAGTTGAGCGTTAAAGTACACAGCACCTCGGGCGGCCTAATATCACCGCCCTAGTAATGAATAAACGCAACTATTTCAGCTCAGCTAGCAAACCTCACCTGATAGGGTACTGATGGATTATTTTCTGGGTATTTAAGCGCCGGGCCTTGCAGGGAAAGCAAGGGTTAGACAGTGCGCCTGCACTAGGGATATGCAAGATTAGACTTTGCAGGAGCATAAAGTCGAGGAGCACAAAGTCGCAGATGGCTTGAGCGGCCCAGCAAATGATTCATTAGCGCCTAATTTCGGTACCCCTGAATAGTTACGAATAATTAACATGGCGCCATACCAGCAACCACATATAAAAAAAGCCCGCAAGCGGGCTTTTACAATATAACAATTAACACACTCAGTTAATGTGTTACTCGACTAAACCACGACGTTTAAGTAATGCATCGGTAGTAGGCTTTTGGCCTCTAAACTCGATATAGCTTTGCATCAAATCGCGGCTATTACCTTTAGACAGAATCTCTTTACGGAATTTATCACCGTTTTCACGTGTTAAACCACCGTTATTTTCCATATGCGCAAAAGCATCGGCCGCAAACACTTCGGTCCAAAGGTATGCGTAATAGCCGGCAGAGTAACCACCTGCAAAGGTGTGGCTAAAAAAGTTTGATTTGTAGCGTGGCGGCACAGGGTAATAGGCAATGCCATGGCTTTTGAGTGCATCGTTTTCAAACTGCTGTACGTCGGCAATTTTTTTATCCGAGCCAAATGAATGCCATTCCATATCGAGCAACGCAGCAGCTAGATACTCTGTAGTACCAAAGCCTTGGTTAAACTTTTGCGACTCAAGCACCTTATCAAGCAATGCCTTTGGAATAGGCTTACCTGTTTTATAATGCTTAGCATAGTTGGCCAATACGCTAGGCTCAATCATCCAATCTTCATGTGCTTGCGAGGGAAACTCGACAAAATCACGTGCCGTGGCCGTACCGGCTAAGCTTGGATATTTTACATCCGAAAACAAACCATGGGCAGCATGACCAAACTCATGGAACATAGTAGACACTTCATCAAATGTCATTAACGTAGGTTCGCCAGCGGCAGGCTTGGGTATATTTTGCGCGTTATAAATAACAGGCTTAGTACCTTTTAAACCACTTTGACCAACGTAAGCACTCATCCAAGCACCACCGCGCTTGCCTTCACGCGCGTAAGGGTCCATGTAAAATAAGCCAATGGCGCTGCTATCGGCATTAAACACCTCATAAACAGTGACATCTTCATGGTAAACCGGAAGGTCTTTACGCTCTTTAAAAGTAATACCGTAAAGTTTATTCATCGCAAAAAACAAACCGTCGTTAATAACCGATTTCATTTCAAAATAGGGTTTAACCAAGGCTGGGTCTAAGTCGTACTTTGCTGCACGTACTTTTTCGGCATAAAAGGCCCAGTCCCACGGCTTAAGCTCGAACGTTTGGCCCGAGTCATTGATCACTTTTTGAATGGCTGCGGCTTCTATTTTGGCTTTTTCAACAGCTTTTGGGGCAAGGTCATCTAAAATGCCATAGACGTTGTCTGTATTTTTCGCCATGCGAGAGGTCATCACATAAGATGCCCAGTCTTTATAGCCTAATAGTTCGGCCTTTTGTGCACGTAAGTTGGTGACTTTAATAATAATTGGGCCGTTTGTTTTGGCTGCACGGTTTGCGGATGCATTAAATATTTTTTTACGCAATTCACGGTTTTCGAGGCTACTTAAAATAGGCTGCTGTGTTGTATTTACAAGTGTGATCATGTAGCCGGTTTTGCCTGCTTTTTTTGCTGCGGCAGCAAGGCCTGCAATTTCACCCTCAGAAAGACCGGCTAATTGTTTTTTATCGGTAACGACAATCACATCTTCTTTAAACGATTTTAAAACATTTTGCGAGAACGCCGTTGATAACTTAGCCAACTCTGCGTTGATTTCACGCATTTGAGCTTTTTCGCTATCATTTAATTTTGCGCCGGCAGTCACAAACTGCTTGTAGTAAAAATCAACTAGGCGTTGATCTTCTAGGTTTAATGAATCTTGGTTATCGTAAATAGTTTGTACGCGTTTAAATAATGCACCATTCAAATAAATATCATCTGAATGAGCTGAAAATATTGGTGCCATTTTCTCATCAATGCGCTGGTACTCGTCATCCGAAATCAAACCCGACAAGTTATAAAAGGCAGTGGTCACGCGATTTAATAGCTCGCCCGACAACTCCATTTTAACCAATGTATTTTCGAAGGTGGCTGGTGCTGGGTTGTTAGCAATCGCTTGTATTTCTGCTCTATTTTGGGCAATACCTGCATCGAATACGGCTTCGTAATCTTTGGTACCAAATTTATTAAACTCGGGCGCCATATATTGTAATGGGCTTGGTTTAAATAATACATTGCTTGCATTGAGGCTCTGCATTTTTGTGGCGCCTTTTTTTGCCATATTGTGTGTCTCATGTGATGAGCAGGCAGATAATGCTAGGGCGCTAGCAATGGCGGTGGCAATCAGTGTTTTACGCATAATAACTCCATAAAAATATTTAGCTGCAATAGGTTTTGCAAGCCGAAAAAATTGTTCACTTACCAAAATTTGATTGAAAAACAATACTGGTTTATCGGTACTTAAGTAGGCTTTAGGCGAAAATAAGGGCAGTCAATTACCCGAGGCACCATTGATAACATGCATACACCCACTAAAGCCCGCTGATGACTATGGTTAAACGTGCAATAAATCTACCCCATAAACACGAACTTTATACTTTAGTAACTATTCAGCTCAGCTGGAAAATCTCATCTGATAGGGTGCTGATGGATTATTTTCTGGGCATTTAAGCGCCGGGAGCGCTTGTATAGCGACCAGCCCCAGCATGGATGCGTGGGGGTAGACTTTGCAGGAGCACAAAGTCGCAGATGGCTTGAGCGGCCCAGCAAATAATTCATTAGCGCCCGATTTACTCTCCTCTGAATAGTTACATACTTTATAGCTTACCCAGAGGCGAGGCAATAATAGTTTGTCCCATTAGGCGTAGGTTTCTGTTTTCTTGGCAAAGCGTTCGAAGGGCGCATACCAGAGCACGTAACGCTTTGAGCAACGTATCGAGGAGGAGCCGCTTATTAGGCATTGCAGGAGCATAATGTCGAGCAGAGGAAGTTGAAAACACGTATTATTAGATTATGTGTTTCTTTCCCGCCCCTCCGTTCTCCGCTACTGTAAATAGCAATATTCGCCTTATGAAGCGCATTCTAAATCGTATATGCGATTGTCGCTAGTGTTAAGGGGCGAGGCAATAAGAGTTTGTCCAATTAGGCGCAGGGCCCTGTTTTCTCAGCAAGGCGCTCGAAGAGGCGCATGCCGGGGCCTGTAACTCTTCGGGCAACGCAGCAGAGGAAACAGAGAACAAGTATTATTGGATAAAGTATTTCTTCCTCGCCCCTAACCCTTAGGGTTAAAGTAGAAGCCTAAGGGTTAACAGCTATAGACTTTGGGGCTCGCCCTAAGTTTTAATGAATTGTCGTTATTGGCTTAAAATGACTATGTGTTCGCATTTTAAGCGTAACTTAGGCTTTGCAGGGCACCTCATTAAGCACCCAAAACAAAAAACACATACTAAAGCATTATATTTTAAAAGGACACTTTTTAATGATTAGCGCTGGTATTAAGCAAAAGATCTTACGAACATGCAGCAGTAAAATTGACAGCGCTGCCAGCTGTGAATATATGAACGCTCAATTCGCCGTAGAAATCTACTTATAATTAATGATTTTGATTGTAACTATTTAAGCAAACTAGCAAACCCCTCTTGACAGGGTGCTAATGGGATGTTTTTTGGGTATTTAAGCGCTGGGCTTTGCAGGGTAAGAAGGGGTAAATAGGGCTACAATTGATGTGCGGCCATAAAAGCAAAACCCGCACACCTATGCTTATGGTATGCGGGCTTGACTTATATTAAAAATTATTAGCGATCACAATAAAATTAAGCTATTACTAAAACCTAACAGCTGCCGCAATATTAAAACGAGAAACATCTAAGCCAGACACCTGCTCACCTCTAAGGTACTCTGCCGACAATGAAATTTTATTCGTCACAAAATAAGTCGCACTTGCCTCAAGCCCTCGACCAAAAAATAAATCCTCATCAATAATTTTTCTATCCTGATACTCTAAACCAAGTGAAAGGCGTGCAAGTGGGTGGTACTTTGCACCAATAAAAAATCCTGATTCACTACTATCATTATCATCAACCTCTAGGCGCCCTAAGCCTGCCTCAAAACTCAAATACATGTCACTATTAAGGCTTATCACTTTATGCATTGCAAGATCATATGCATTTGCCCCATCAAGATCAGTGTAACTAAAAACTACAGTTGTATCATCATTAATATACCCACCAAAACCAATGGTTTTAAGGGTTTCTGATTCACCATCCACCTTGAGGTTATAAGCACCTAACTTAACGAGCCACGAGTCATTAAAAACTGCCTGACCCGACATCTTCAATGCGCGACGCGTATCGTCTTGAAAAAAGCTAGCATCATTAAATTTATAAGTAGCTTCAATATTCTCATATTTAAAATCAAGATACGATGCTTTATTAAGAAAAGCCGCTTCAGTCAGTGGCGCATTACTAGTATCGATAGGTGTGAAATAATAACGAGCCCTTAAGTTTGGCCCCTTCTGCTCAACCTTAGATGTGTCGCCGTCGTAGTCAAGGCTATCCTCTCTATTACTGTATCCTCCTTCAAATTCTATTTGATAATTGTCGGCTAACGCTGATACACAAGTAATCGACGAGATAAATGTAGCTAACATTATTTTTTTCATGGGTCATCCTTTTAAATGATATTACTAATACGAGAAATCGTACGGGCTGCCACAATAGTCATCACTTTATGAATAAAGACTGAATAAGTGAAATTTTGACCATTCAAATCAAATAGTGCGTAGCTATTGAGAGATGCGAAATCGACATTAATGAATCACTCACTGAGGCGGTCATTATTTAAACACTCTCGACTTTATACCCTCAAGTATAAGGCCTACCTTTCACGAAGGGACTAAAGCTTATATGGAACCCAGGGCCTCCTAGTAATAGTTAGCCAATTTGTTTAATATTCGCCCGCCGTTATAGCCCTGAGTGATAATTAAGTGACTTTAGATGAATGTACCGCCCATATTACTGACCCGAGACAACATAAAAATAAGAAATACACGTTATCAAGCCTTCTGCTGATCGTATTTTCTTCCACCCTCAGCGGATATGAAGACAGCGAGACAGGAGACAGCGAGACAGGACATCCAAATCAAGCTTCCCAAAAAAATATGGCCAACGAAAATTCCCATCACCCACTTTCGGCAACCAAAGGCTAATATCATTGAGAAAACACACATTCGCGTAATGATTAACGCATCATAACGCCAAAACACAAACGACAGGCAAGCAAAAATATTGCTAGAACATAAAACAGAATAACAATGATTTGGGGATTAACGACCAAACAGTCTTTTTGCCGCGCCAGCCCCTTTCACCCATTGTTGCTTTAGCTTCTGTGCACAAGGGGCAATGCTATCACCACAGCCAATAAAGGTATGAAAATCTGATTCAATACGCGGCAGGCTATTGACCCATGCATCGGGGGCGATATTTAAGCGCTGCAAAATTTTAGGTTCACGACGGCAAGATAGGACATCCAAATCAAGCCTCCCAAAAAAATATGGCCAACAACACTTCCCATCACTCACTTTCAGCAATCACAGGCTAATCTCATTGAGAAAACGCACATTCGCGTAATGGTTAACGCATCATAACGCCAAAACACAAACGACAGGCAAGCAAAAATATTATTGGAACATAAAACAGAATAACAATGACTTGAGAGTTAACGACCAAACAGTCTTTTTGCTGCGCCAACCCCTTTCACCCATTGCTGCTTTAGCTTCTGTGCACAAGGGGCAATGCTATCACCACAGCCAATAAAGGTATGAAACTCTGATTCAATACGCGGCAGGCTATTGACCCATGCATCGGGGGCGATATTTAAGCGCTGCAAAATTTTAGGTTCACAGCGGGCAATCGCACCTCGGCAAGATAGGACATCCAAATCAAGCCTCCCAAAAAAATATGGCCAACAACACTTCCCATCACTCACTTTCAGCAATCACAGGCTAATCTCATTGAGAAAACGCACATTCGCGTAATGGTTAACGCATCATAACGCCAAAACACAAACGACAGGCAAGCAAAAATATTATTGGAACATAAAACAGAATAACAATGACTTGAGAGTTAACGACCAAACAGTCTTTTTGCTGCGCCCGGCAAGATAGGACATCCAAATCAAGCCTCCCAAAAAAATATGGCCAACAACACTTCCCATCACTCACTTTCAGCAATCACAGGCTAATCTCATTGAGAAAACGCACATTCGCGTAATGGTTAACGCATCATAACGCCAAAACACAAACGACAGGCAAGCAAAAATATTATTGGAACATAAAACAGAATAACAATGACTTGAGAGTTAACGACCAAACAGTCTTTTTGCTGCGCCAACCCCTTTCACCCATTGCTGCTTTAGCTTCTGTGCACAAGGGGCAATGCTATCACCACAGCCAATAAAGGTATGAAACTCTGATTCAATACGCGG
>CANLTI010000102.1 GCA_947494095.1 uncultured Pseudomonadales bacterium | reverse complement strand
ATACCCTTTTAACTGGATAAATTTACGAGACCCATATTCTGGTTGTTATTTGGACAGTTTATGGCTGAGTAGTTACGAATTAACTCATATAATGCATCATGCACGAGTACAGCTTTGATCCACTCGGGCGAATGTGAATATACATACCAAGGTAAGCTCCAGCGATAGCCCGCCTTAATTTTTAAGTGACCCGCCTCACTCATAGCAAGGTAAGGGGTTTTAAATTCATGCGCCAAACTGATAGAGGTTGCAACATCAACATCATTTAACAATCTAAAATGGTGCTGCTGCTCTTTGTAAAAAACCTGCATTATAAATTCCTTCACTATTCACCTTGCAAGGCATTATCATAGCGTTCCCGCTTTAATTAAGTACTCTGCCGTTGTCATTAAGCGACGCGTGACTAATATCAAAATCACAGCACTTAAAAATATGACCGTAACCCCAGCATCAGCCGAAGAAACACTTTGCCCAAAAATGGCAATACTGGTTTCAATAGGGCTACCCACCGAGACCAACCAAACACCCGATATCAAAAATGTAATCGATACAATAAAATCCAATATCAACTTTATTTTTAAAATATGCATTAGGCTTTTTACATCAACGCTGTTCATAGATACTTCCTATTAATGAATACAAATAGCTGAGTACTTTTTATAAGCCTGTTATTTTTTTTGTATCTGTACGTTTAAATTTATCAATAGAGCGCATACCGGCAAGTCCTAGCATGCCAGTCATCATGGCGTATAAAATATCTGCCTCCATATGTGGTGGAGCCGAGTCGGGGTAAATCCACAGCAACAAGGGGTACACAATAAACTGATAAGCCAAGGCAATCGTGCCCACCCACCCTATTGCTGGCCGCCAGCCGGCAACAAAAAGATGACTCGAGCCCGCCTCCGATCGATTAACGCTCGCTTGAGCATTGTTTTGACTAGCGATCAATTGGCTTACCCGATAATCGAATTCGCGCTGGGCCTTAAGTAGCTCATATTGGTACTCCAATCGCTCTTCATCAGAGGTGAATAACGCATCAAGCGAATCACCAACAGCACTCATCGTATCGCCGCTCTTTAATAAAGCCGAAAGTAAACTCACAGCACACCGCCAAAAGCACGCGTAATCCAGCCCAATAAAAATTGTTTTTGCGAGGCGTCTCGCCTACAAATATCCGCATAGCGTGCAATTTTTGCAACGCAAAACTTAGCCATAAACAATGCCTCTTCGCATTGATTAATGGCTGCGAGTGTTTTAGGGCCAATAAAGCCATCAATATTATCGAGCTCTAAAATCATTTGAACCAATCGCGCGCTTGTTTTAGGCCCCATATTCACGGCTGTATCAAATAGGGTATCGGCAATGAGTTGGTTATTAATCTCATCGCCACCTATTTTTAACCAGTAATCTCGCCGGTAAATAGCTTTAGCATCCTGCTCGGTTAACGCTTCTATATCCACATCTGGGTAACTGCGCTGGCAAATACCAAAACGTGTTAAGCCGCCTCGATCATTAGGGTTATTCACTAAAATGCTACCACCCTCTAACATCAAGGTTTTAATGATCGCTATTTTGAAATCTGCCATACGCTAGTCAACCTATATCGGTGAGTACTAATTGGCGACACATGCAGTCACCATATTCATAAAGCTTATTACTTTGTTGTCATTTTTGCCGAAACCACACTAACCGCCAACTCATTACCAAAGGCATCTTTGAGTGTATCGCCCTCTACCAATACAGGTTTTTGTGGTGTTTTTAATTTTGTTGGTTTTGGATCTAGCTTAACCATAGAGGGAATAGGCGGTAACGGTGCCGAAGCAGGGCCGGCAGGCACCGATCCCCCACTGTACATAAAGTTAGCGCTAGCGCCTTGTAATACAGGGCCTTTTTCGGTTTTTAATTTAGGGTAAGGCACTGTAATTTCTTTGCCCACCAACTGCCAAGCCCCCGTCTGGTTAATATCTGCCGGATGCTTTTGACTACTAGGCGTCGCTTTAACCTCTCCTGCAACAGCTTTTGACATAATCATGCCTCGTTATTTAATTTTTTTAGAGAAAAATAGCCGCTTAAATATTATTAAGCCAAAAAAAGAACTCAATCGTGTGATTATTTATAAAAAATAACGCTGTGAGTACAAATATGAGGTAAGACAATTAGGCGGCTATAGTAAATAGCCTTCGCTTTGTTCACAATACCTGGCGCCCGCTACCCCAATGGTTGGCCGCTGCGATGGAGGTTGTGCTTTAATCGATGCACATAAAATTCAATAGATTGCTGATTCTGAGTATGGCTAATCACAACACAATAGCGATATCATTTTTTGTAGACTTAAATAAAATGACTTAAATTTTTGATAAAAATTAAATCAAGATAGGGCTTTTATTAGGCAGGCGGTATTGACTTATAAATGATATTTATGGTTTCGTTGTTAGCTATAACAATTGGGATAAAAAGAGTTTTAATGATTTTTAGTTTTTGTTATGAGCAGAGGTAATATCGGACTCCGATGTATTCGAGGATTTAAGGTACAACGATTTTGGTCCCACCACCCAACGCCACATCTTGATTGTTTACTATAGTGTTAGGACCTACCTTTACGTTGCACTTTATTGTTGGGTCATTATATGGGATTTCGTCTCCCGAGTTTTTATTTGTGTAATCCATTGTTTGCGTATAAGGAGTCCAGACATCAGCTTTGTATGACATTTTATCGGGCGCTACTCCACCGTTACTATTAAACGTGTCGTGCACGTAATTTTCTATTACTTTATGGTGGCCGTTTAAACTTGGTGTCCCGGGAACCAGATTTCCGTCTCGAGCATCAGCAGAACCTCCCCAGTTCCCATTCACCACATGTAATCCTGTTGCATTGTTATTATTACTTTGGTTTTTGAGTATCCCCTTCCACCCATGGTTATTCACAGAATGCGTCCCTATTCCGTTTGGATCCATTTTCTCGCCTTGATTCCAAGTTACTTCAGCGCCAATGCTTTCGATCCACGTTCTGGTGTCGTTATTTGGAAATTTGGCAGTTATTTTAGCTCCACCAAGAGATTTATACCCATATTTTTGTATTATGCTCTTTCTCTGAATAAGAGATTTCGGCTTTGCAATTTCATCTGTTAAAGCACTATTTTTATTTTCGTTAAATTTTTCCAGTTGAGCTATTATGACATTTGAAACTGAATTATCACTTATAAACTTCCTTTGAGCTATAGCCTCCGGTCGATTATCTCCCTCAAAAAAAACTTGTTTCTCATTATTTTTCTTTTGTGCAACAGAATTAGCAACAACCTTACTTTTATTTTTTTTTGGCTTCTCTACTTGTGCATACATATCACAAACCTTTTTAAATTAGATTTCAGTTATTGTAAAATATGCAAGGACACAAAACCTCCCATATACTCCAAAATCATACCCAACCACCCGGCTAGCACTAATCGCTATTGGCAACTATCGCCATTCATACCTACAGTGGATACACAACCACTGGATGATTACCCATGACACGTCCCCGCAGCCAATTAGTCTGCATTGAAGATACGCCTATGTACGCAATTTGTAGTCGTTGCGTACGCCGATCATTCCTGTGTGGTGTTGATCACTATAGCGGCCATAGCTATGAACATCGTCGCGACTGGATCGAGCAGCGCATTAGGTTATTAAGCTCAATCTTCGCGATAGATATTTTGGCTTATGCGGTAATGAGTAATCACCTGCATTTGGTCATACAACTTAAACCCGAGCAAGCTAAAAATTGGAGCACCGATGATATTTTAGACCGCTGGTGTAGCCTATACCAAGGCAGCCCTTTGGTGCAGCGCTATTGCGCAGGCGAGTCCTTACTCCCTGCGGAACGCGAAGCTGTCAGTGATTCTGTTCAGCGCTACTACAAACGACTGCAAAGCCTCTCTTGGTTTATGAAATGCTTAAATGAGCCTATTGCGCGGCAAGCCAATAAGGAAGACGGTTGCACCGGCCACTTCTGGGAAGGCCGCTTTAAATCCCAAGCGCTGTTAACCGATGAAGCCCTACTCAGCGCCATGGCCTATGTGGATCTCAATCCCATTCGAGCCGCTATGGCCTTCACGCCTGAAACATCAGATTACACCAGCATTAAAGAACGGTTAAACCCCGTTTTTAACCTTAAAAAAGCTGTAGCTCAGCAGACTGATCTTACAGCACTGCGCTCATTTAAGCTGCCGCTCAAACCTCTGGCGACTTTTGAGGGTGGTTTAACCCTCAAAACACAAGATGGCATACTGTTTCATCTTGCGGACTATATTGAGCTAGTGGATGCGACTGGCCGCATTATTCGCAACGACAAACGTGGCTCAATCCCCGCAAGCCTGCCACCCATTTTAAAGCGGCTAAATATCAATATTGATGCTTGGCTAGAGCAAAGCCAACACTTCGAAAGAGAATACTACCAGCGCTTTTCCAAAGAGCGGCTGCGAAACCCAAAAGCAGCTTAACGACTTCTTATCAACACGCCTTAAAAACCTGCACTTTCTGCCGCCTCAATAAATAACCCCAAGTTATTACGCTTGGGGTTATTTCGTGTTTTGGGTATATTGACGCGATTTTAACCTAAAGTATAAAGACTTACTTGTTAGTCTCTACTTTTAGCTGTCATTTTATGTTTAACGGCGCCTGTCCCAGCGGTTTTTTTCGTTCCCATTTTATCCGCTTCATTCTCTAACCCAGAGTTATCGTTAATGGCAACATCACTTTTTGTTTGTATGGTCGGTTTTACCCTTCCTTGCTTCTGTTGAACCACATGCCAGGCCTCGTGAGGTAAATATTTTTCCTGCCCAGAAGCTAAATTAATATCTGTGCCTTGCGCATAGGCATGAGCATTGAGTTGAGCAGGTTTATCTGAGTTGTAATGTACTTTTACATCATTCATTGAATACCCAGAGAGGTTTTCAATACCTGATTTTAAATTATCGGGTAGGCCTGCTGTATTTTCTTTTTTTTGAATAAGCTGAGAAGACGAGTTACTAATTCGTGTTTTCATTTTTCTTTGTGTAATACTCTCAGGTCGATTATCTACAAACCCGAAACTTTGCATCCCATTCTTTATTTTTTGAACAACCAAATTAGCAACTGTTCTACTTTTGTTTTCCTTTTGCTTCTCTACCTGTTCATACATATCTCAAACCTTTTTAAATTGGACTTTAATCATTGTTATAGGCTTTCCTTCATTGCCTATAACAATTGGTCTAAAAGACGTTTTTAATGGCTTTTAGATTTTGTTATGGGCTGGGGCTAGGAGCAGGGTAATCCCACTTAAATTTTAGAGCTTTTGCTCATAAAATAGCCACAACTCTCATCGGATCCGTATTTGGGAGGCATTGAAGCGCAGGGAGCGCTTCAATAGCGCCCACGGATGGCTTGAGCGGCCTTCAAAAGGCGCATCCGATGCGCTCAAAGTGAAGAGAATAAGTCTTCTTGTGCTTCTATCTTCGCTAAACGTGCCATTAACAAGCCTTATTTAAGTGGGATTACCCTGGGGCTAGGGGGATTTCTGGAATGCTCATTTTTCTGCCTGTCCTCTTTATCCCAACCTATATAAGAGCTGCAATTGTTTTTCCAATATCTCTAACAAGATTAATAATCACAACGAGGTTGGCAACTGGCTGATTCGGTGCTGTAGCTGCGTTATAAATTAGATCTTTTTCATTATTTCCTAAGACACCCAAAACCCCTGGCGCTATTCCAGCGGGTGCATTTGTGAGAATGTGATTAACAGCTAGACGGGTATCCGCAGGAGTGATATTAACCGGTAAAACGGGTGTGCCAGCCGCAACTCCTAAACGCAAGTTTACTTCAATCTCAACCCTTGCTAATAAAGGAGCAGGTATTTGAATCATATGGGCTACTTCATCTGCAAAAGCGTTAAAATTCGCTAAATGGGGTTGGATTATACCCAATCGGGCCACGGCAGCAGCAGTACGTGTATTTAGTGTACCAGCAGCATTTTGATCGCTTAAATCAGCCCAAAGATGCTGAGGAAGTAATGCTTGTGCAACAGTGTGCAGCCATGCACCTTCCAAGGCTGTAAGATTGTAGAAGTTTCTGATGCGACTTTCAATGGATTGAATTTTAGCATGACTTTGTGAGGCACGTGTGTTGTCGAATAACGCCAATGGATCCGTAGCACCTGCCAAATAGTTGGTTCCAGAGCCAGGAACACCTATGACACCAGCACCACTTGATTCTACGTATGGCCTATCAAAACGACCGACATCAGTTACCAATGCTGCACTTGAGTCGAATGCAAATGTACCGGCACCATTCTGAAGGAGCCAGGCCTCTCGTAATCTAGCCATAACCCAGGCACTGTCATGTGGAGTGGACACTCTTGCTGGTAGGGGGAGGGGTGCAGGAAGAGGCCCCGTAGCCCAAGCAGCAGGAACTGTATGAATTGTGGCTGGAAGTGGGTTTCCAGGGAGAGCTGCTGTAAGAAATGTTGTGTGCCATGGTCCAGCACCACCATTCTTTTCTTGAAATCCTCCAAGTGCATCAAACCACTCTTGTGCCTTGACACGTACAATTTTATTTTTCATATTTTCCCATTCAGGCCCACGCCCTAAAAAATCTACTCCTGGGATTTGATATAGATCCCGTCCTACTAACATGTTGGGTTCTGGGAAATAAGGTAAAGCAGGATGAACCGTTGCCATGGTACCTCTTACCTGTTGATCTAAATTAGAAGTTTCTACTGCTTGTTGCGTTTGCGCCATTAAGCTGGTTCCGGGGCTAGTTGCACCAGCGGAATGGGGTGGAGCCGCAACTCCTACGGCAGGCCTTTGTTCAAAACGATATCCACCGGTAATAACCTCCGCATTTGGGTTTGCCCCAATTACAGCATCGAATCGATTAAATAGTTCTTGAGGTGCGACTCCTGCGGCGGGAGGGACTCTTAAATTAACGGCATCAGCGTCCCCAACATGAGCGAATGGGGTATAACCATTACCATTTAACGTATTTAAGTAGTTCGAGGTACCTGCAGCTTGTTTTACCAAGGTTCGTGCTTCTGCGGGAACTCTTGGAGAGGGAAATCCAGCCTCTTGCATTGTCGCTGTTAAAGCTGCCTGAGCCACTGCTGGGTTAGCCGCGTTTTGAAATTGAGCATATACCTGAGCGGTAGTTTGAGCAACTGCTGGAGCTACTGGTGGCCCTACTTGAGCTGGGGCACCAGGTGCGACCTGAGGAGCAACTACGGCACGCCATCTTCTGGTCCAAAAAGCGTAACCGGCTGTAGCTGGAAAATTTGGAATCGCGCCAGCTTGTCCATCAGATAAACCACTTAAAATTGCAGCCTGAGCAGCAGGAGCCTGATAGGGAAGCTCCTCTCTGTTGGCTAAGTACACCAGCGCAAATCGGCGCTTTAAATTAAGTAAGGGGTCTGGACCTCCCAAGGGCGTGAATGCCTCGGCTTGATATTGTGCGGCGACTTGCTGAGCATTCTTGTCTTTTCCGTTCGCTGTGGATATTACATTTGCAACATAGGCTGGTGTATTAGGTGCAAGTGGGACGGGAGGAGCAGCGTTAGCAACGCCATTTCTTCCCCAAACAGGTGCCGAAAAATTATCAAAATTATCCGAGGCTTCAACGCTATAATTTCCCCCACCAGTTAAAGCAATATTCGCTACAGGCCCCCATCTTCTTTGGATGGTGTTAGTAGTAGCGATGCTTTTATTTTGCAATGGAAGGTTGTTTTTCTTTTTTCGAGAGGTTTGAGAAGATGAGTTGCTAATTTGTGACTGCATTTTTCTTTGTGCAATACTTTCTGGTCGATTATCTACAAACCAAAAACCTTGTTTTGCATTACTCTTTTTCTGAGCAACAGAATTAGCAATAGCCCTAGTTTTCCTCCTATCGGCGGACGCGGTATTTTCTTTTGTCCTCTCTACTTGTGCATACATATCTCAAACCTTTTTAAATTACTTTTTGTGGATGTTATAGGCTTTCTTCATTGCCTATAACATGCGGGGAAACACCACCTGCGGTGGTGCTTCCCCGCATGCGGTGTTTTTCAAGATAGTTGTCACTGTTTGCTTACAATTTAACCGGCTTTCTGAATATTATCACTAACCGGCTTAT
>CANLTI010000101.1 GCA_947494095.1 uncultured Pseudomonadales bacterium | reverse complement strand
GCCTCCAGCCTCCAGCCTCCAGCCTCCAGCCTCCAGCCTCCAGCCTCCAGCCTCCAGCCTCCAGCCTCCAGCCTCCAGCCTCCATATGTTGGTAAAAAGCACATTAATACCTATTCATTTGTGTTTTTTACATTAAAATATGCCACCTTACTAGCACTTTTTACACTGGGCTAAACACTACAAAATAAAGAGCAAAGAGTACATATGAAAATTGCAATTGCAGGTACAGGCTATGTGGGCCTTTCGAATGCGGTATTACTGGCCCAGCACAACGATGTGGTGGCTTTAGATATTGTGCAGGCCAAAGTAGACTTAATTAATAACAAAAAGTCCCCAATAGACGATAAAGAGCTACAGCAATACTTGGCCCAGGCCCCGCTAAGCTTGCGCGCCACCACCGATAAGCACGACGCTTACAAGGGGGCGGCGTTTGTGGTTATTGCCACCCCTACCGATTATGACGCAGACACTAATTACTTTAATACAGGCAGCGTAGAGGCAGTCATTAAAGATGTGATGGCGATAAACCCTGATGCCATAATGGTGGTTAAGTCGACCGTGCCGGTGGGTTTTATGGAGCGTATTAAAGCAGAGCTGGGCACTAATAACGTTATGTTTTCGCCAGAGTTTTTGCGAGAAGGCAAGGCATTATATGACAACCTACACCCCTCGCGTGTGGTAGTGGGCGAGCAGTCGGAGCGGGCTAAGCTATTTGCTAGCTTGTTAGTGGGTGGCGCACTTAAGCCGGCCGATGATATACCGGTATTGTTTACCGATAGCACCGAGGCCGAGGCCATTAAACTATTTGCCAATACCTATTTGGCGATGCGGGTCGCTTATTTTAACGAGTTAGATACCTACGCCGAAAGCCACGGGCTTAATAGCCGCCAAATTATCGAAGGCATAGGCCTAGACCCACGCATTGGCAACCACTACAACAACCCAAGCTTTGGTTATGGTGGCTATTGTTTACCCAAAGACACCAAGCAATTATTGGCTAACTATAACGAGGTACCCAATAATATTATCCGCGCCATTGTCGACTCTAACACCACCCGTAAAGACTTTATTGCCGATGCCATTGTGCGCAAAAACCCCAAGCGTGTGGGTATTTACCGCTTAATTATGAAGGCCGGCTCCGATAACTTTAGGGCCTCGTCTATTCAGGGCGTAATGAAGCGCATTAAAGCCAAAGGCATCGAGGTAGTCATTTACGAGCCCGTATTAACGCAAGCTGAGTTTTTTAACTCTATGGTTATGACAGACTTAGCCGAATTTAAAAGCACCTGCGATGTGATTGTGGCTAACCGCATGGTCGATGATATTAAAGATGTCGCCGATAAAGTGTATACCCGCGATCTATTTGGTAGCGATTAGTCATTATTTTAGATAGAGCGGTCAAAATATGGCTTGATGCAACAACTTTGGCTGGTGGCCCTTTATTTATCATTATTTTTTGATACCCTGCCAGCCTAATATTTAGGAGTTTTTATGCGCAAAGGTATTATTTTAGCCGGTGGCAGTGGTACAAGGCTTTACCCGTTAACTCAGGTGGTAAGTAAACAGCTTATGCCTGTTTATGATAAACCCATGATCTACTACCCCTTAGCCACGTTAATGCAGGCGGGTATTCAAGAGGTATTAGTGATTACCACCCCAGAAGAGTCTGACCGCTTTAGGCAGTTATTAGGTGATGGTAGCCAGTTTGGCATAACGATTAGTTACCAAGTACAGCCCACCCCCGATGGCCTAGCCCAAGCCTTTATTCTGGCCGAGGCCTTTTTGGCGGGTAGCCCAGCCGCTTTGGTACTGGGCGATAACCTCTTTTATGGTCACGACTTAGTCAAGCAATTGCGCGCCGCCGCCAATAAAACCACCGGCGGCACCGTATTTGGCTACCATGTGGCCAACCCCAGCGCCTATGGTGTGGTCGATTTTGATGCGACAGGCAAAGTGCTGAGCATCGAAGAAAAACCCCAAACTCCCAAAAGTAATTATGCCGTGCCGGGCGTTTACTTTTTTGATGCCCAAGTGGTGGAGTTTGCCAAAGCCGTTAAACCTAGCCCCCGTGGCGAGCTAGAAATTGCCGATATTATGCAAATGTATTTGGCTGCAGGCCAGCTAGATGTACAACTGATGGGGCGTGGTACGGCATGGCTCGATACTGGTACCCACGATGACCTATTGGCCGCAGCGCAATTTATAGCCACACTCGACAAGCGCCAAGGGCTTAAAGTTAACTGCCCCGAAGAGGTGGCTTACCGCAACGGCTGGATAACCGCCGATACGCTACGCGAAATCGCCAAACCCTTAGTAAAAAGCGGCTACGGCGCCTACTTACTAAAGCTATTGGATACCAAAGTGTATTAACCTGCACTTTGACGATTCACGATTCACGATTCACGATACCGATTTTATGAAATTTATTGATACCCGTATCCCCGATGTCAAAATACTCGAACCCACCGTATTTGGTGATGAGCGGGGGTTTTTTATGGAAACCTTCAGGGCCGATGAGTTTATTGCGGCTGTAGGGGTTAATAGCTGCGGCGTTGCGGCCACGCCTTTTGTACAAGATAACCATAGCAAGTCGGCGCAGGGTATATTGCGTGGTTTGCACTACCAGCAAGAGAAAACCCAAGGCAAATTGGTGCGCGTAGTGAGCGGCGCGGTATTTGATGTGGCGGTTGATATGCGCCAACAATCACCAACATTTGGGCAGTGGGTTGGCGTCGAGCTATCGGCCGCTAATAAACGGCAGCTATGGGTACCCAAAGGCTTTGCGCATGGCTTTTATGTTACCAGCGAAAGTGCCGAGTTTATTTACAAGTGCACCGATTTATACCATCCCCAATCTGAGGTATCAGTTAAATGGGATGATGCCCAGCTAGGTATTGAATGGCCGTTAATCAAGGGCGAGGCGCCTTCGTTGTCGGCTAAAGATGCGAGTGGTTTGAGTTTTGCCGATGCGCCTAAGTTTTAAGTGCCTCTCAGTTTATGTGCACATAAGCTTTAAGTGCACATAAACAAAAAAGCAGATGCCCAACCCCCATATCGCCCCTAAACCCTGAGCACAGTGAATGAATATTTTAATTGTGGGTAAAACCGGCCAGTTGGCCAACGAGTTATTAGCCTGCGCGCCGGCTAATGCGACGGTAACATGCGTGGGCCGGCCCGAGCTGGATATTACCGATGCTAGCGCCGTGCTAACGCTAATGCAGCGTATTAAACCCGAGGTGGTGATTAATGCCTCGGCTTATACTGCGGTCGATAAAGCCGAAACCGAGCAAGCCCAAGCGTTTGCGGTAAATGCTCAAGGCGTTAAACATATTGCCGAAGCCGCGCAGCATGTTAACGCGCGGTTGTTGCATGTATCGACTGATTTTGTCTTTGGCAATACGAGCGCTGTCACCATCGACGGCATTGCACCGCTGTTGCCACAGGCACCGGCTAACCCTGTCAGCGTATACGGCGCCTCTAAATTAGCCGGCGAGCAATACATTCAAGCGCTGCTACCGCAGGCAAGCGTTATTGTGCGCACAGCTTGGGTATACTCGGTACACGGTAATAATTTTGTTAAAACCATGCTCAATTTAATGGCCACCAAGCCTAGCCTGGGCATTATTGCCGACCAAATAGGCACACCCACATGGGCCAAAGGCTTGGCGCAGTGGTTATGGGCGGTTGCGGCTAAGCCCCAAGTGCAAGGCGTACACCACTGGACCGATGCGGGTGTGGCCAGCTGGTACGACTTTGCTGTGGCAATTCAGCAATTGGCTTTGCAAAAGGGCCTTTTAGAGCACGCAATACCGATTAACCCTTTGCCTACCTCGGGTTACCCCACACCCGCCAAGCGGCCAGGTTACTCGGTACTCGATAAAACCAGTGCCGAGCAAGCCGCGGATAGGCAGGCAACCCATTGGCAAGCTCAGCTGAGCCTTATGCTAGATGAGCTAAAAATACAGCTTTCACAGGTGGCGCTGAACGCGTGACTTTCCAGCTCCAGAACCCATAATCCATAATCCAGAATCCAGAATCCAGAATCCAGAATCCAGAATCCAGAATCCAGAATCCAAACTATGAAAACATTATTAGTTACCGGCGGTGCCGGTTTTATTGGCGCTAACTTTGTGCATTATTGGTTAGCGCAGTACCCGCACGATAAAGTGGTTGTTATTGATGCCTTAACCTATGCCGGTAATATGGCCAACCTAGCAGCGGTTAATAACAACCCCAACTTTACTTTTGTGCAAGGCGATATTTGCAACACGGTATTGGTCGAGCAATTATTGCGCGAGCATGGCGTTGATACCCTCGTGCATTTTGCCGCCGAGTCGCATGTCGATCGCTCCATTACTGGCCCCGATGCGTTTATCGAAACCAATATTTTAGGCACCTACAGTTTATTAAAAGCCGCTAAAGTGGTGTGGTTAGATGGCGATACGGTTGTGGATCATCGCTTTCATCACGTATCGACCGATGAAGTGTACGGCACCCTCAGTGCGACTGACCCCGCTTTTACCGAAGAAACGGCCTACGCACCTAACTCACCGTATTCTGCCAGTAAAGCGGCATCCGATCATTTAGTGCGCGCCTACCATCACACCTATGGTTTGAACGTGACAACCAGCAATTGCTCAAATAACTACGGGCCTTACCACTTCCCCGAAAAACTCATTCCATTAGTCATTACCCATATTTTACACAACGAAGCTTTGCCTATTTACGGCGACGGTCAGCAAATTCGTGATTGGCTTTATGTGACTGACCACGCCTATGGTATTGATTTGGTGCTTAATAAAGGCCGAGTAGGGGAAAATTATAATATTGGCGGCAATAACGAGTGGGCCAATATCGATATTGTACAAACCATTTGTACCTTAATGGACAAGCAGTTTGCCAACAATAGCGCCTTGGCGGCGCAGTTTCCTAAAGCGGCCGCCGCGCAAAAAGGCGCCAGTGCTTCATTAATTACATACGTTAAAGACCGCCCAGGTCACGACCGCCGCTACGCCATTGATGCCACAAAAACCAATAACGAGCTAGGCTACCAACCTAAAGAATCGTTTGAAACAGGCATTGCCAAAACGGTTGCGTGGTATTTAAATAACGAAGCGTGGTGGCGCGCGGTTATGGATGGCAGTTATAAAGACTGGCTGCAAAAGCAATACGATTAATACATCACTTGCACCACTGTTATTTTATAATGTAACTATTCAGCTCAGCTGACAAATCTCACCTGATAGGGTGCTGATGGATTATTTTCTGGGCATTTAAGCGCCGGGCCTTGCAGGGAAAGCAAGGGCTAGACAGTGCAGGAGCACACTGTCGAGAGCGCTTGTATAGCGACCAGCCCCAGCATGGATGCGTGGGGGGTAGACAGTGCACCTGCATAAGGATATGCAAGATTAGACTTTGCAGGAGCATAAAGTCGAGGAGCACAAAGTCGCAGATGGCTTGAGCGGCCCAGTCAATGATTCATTAGCGCCCAATTTCGATACCTCTGAATAGTTACCTTTATAGTTACATATTTTATAGCTATTGGTTTTTACAGTAAAACAATAAACCAATAGCTATAAATGCCGCAAGAGCATTGGCTAAATATAAATGCTGGTACCCAACCCAAGCGGCTACAACCCCTATAAGTATGCTCCCCAAAATATTACCTAGGTTGATGGCGTTACTAAATAATGATGACGCTGTACCGGTAAAATTTGGCATTTGGTCTTGAAACCAGGTCATGCCAAGGCCACCCACAAAACCAATAAATAGCGCATTAAAAAATTGTAACGCGACGAGCTGCCAAAGCGTATCGGCCAGCCATACGCCTAAATATAAACCTGCTGCGGCGCCTGCGCCTATGCGCATTAGCGGTAATACAGGCTTGCGTGCTGCAAGCCAACCACCTAACAGCATAATAGGTATTTCAATGGCTGCCGCTGCGCCTAAAATATAACCTGTTTTATAGGCCGGTATGTGTAAACTTTGCTCTAACAATTGAGGCAGCGCAATAATATAACTGTGGTTTACACCAAACAAAATAGCGCAAGCGATAAAGCCTACTTTTAAATTAAAGGGAATACGGGCGGCGGTGTTTTTATGGGGGTTAATATTGTGCTTCACTGTAGGAAGTAATAGCCATGCAATAACCCCAACGCTTAAATACGCAACGCTTAAGTATAAGTAATGATGAATGCTGCCAAGAGTGTGCTGTAAATAAAACCCTACCGGTGGCCCCGCCACCCAAGCAAAGGCAAAGCTCGCCCGCAAAATAGCGTTAAATAAAGGTACTTGCTGCGGCGCTAAGTTTTGATCGGCATACTCGCGCCCTTGCGCCATTAGTTGCGGTAACGCAATAGCGCTAAAGCTGTAAGCAAAAATGCCGCAGGCCAATGCCATCCAATACTGTGTGCTCAGTGCAAAGCCGGCGCAGGCTAACGCACCGGCGGTCATACCCACCAAAATTAATACTAACCGGCTGGCGCCTTTATCTGAAAAAACCCCTAATATTTGTGAAACAACAATAGCACTGGCCGCCAGTGCAACAAAAAAAACGCCCAAATAAAAGGGCGTAGTGTGGTAGCGCTCAACGATGTACACACTGAGTGTCGGCATCGTTTGGGCATACAGCGACCCGATCAAAAAAGAAATAAAGTAGGTCAGCAATGCAGCGGGTTTAATCAGAGGGTAGTTGTGTTTCACAGGTGTTTTAGGCTCAAAGAGGTAGTCGTATAGCAATTAGAGGTTAATGCTATTAGATAACATGTTTTTATTTAATAACGTTACTATGCAAACGTGTCATAAGTATTCATATTGTCATGGAGTATATCCACTGACGCATAGTGTAGAGGCACATATCAACTAAAGCTAGCGGCACTATGCAATAGCCAGTATTTAACACGGTCGTTAGCGTATCTACGATGAGTGGACGCCTAAATATTTTTTAAGGGGTAAGCGTATGGCACACAAAATTTGCACTAAACCATTTGAGTGGCTAGAGGTGTTTAATCAGCCCGAAGGGCAGTTGTACTTATGCTGCTCTGGCTGGCTGCCCAAGTCGATAGGTAATATTCATAATAGCGATGCAAAAACCTTATGGCACAGTGCGGCAGCTTCAGAGATTCGTCAGTCGGTGATTGATGGCTCTTTTCAGCATTGCAGCGCAGAGTTTTGCCCGTATTTAGCCGAGCCTAATGCTCCCGAAAGCCCCATTAAAAATGTTGATGACACGCAGCTGGCAGAATATCAATTGGCGGTTAACCAGCCAGAGCTCTTTATGCCGGCGCCCAAAACCATTAATTGTGCTTATGATCGCTCGTGTAATTTAGCGTGCCCCTCGTGCCGCGAAGAGGTATTACAAGCCTCTTCGCATGAGCGCAATGTTTATGATGCTTTGATTAAGGGGGTGCTTGACGTTTTTGCCGATGACTTAGGCACCTTGTATGTCACAGGCTCTGGTGACCCTTTTGCCTCGCGGCATTACTGGCAATTGCTTACCTCAGATATTGTCACCCGCTACCCTAAGCTGGGTTATCGTTTACATACCAATGCTATTTTATTGACCGAGGCGCGCTGGCAAAAAATTGCGCCGTTACATCATAAAATTGAGCTTATAGAGGTCTCGATTGATGGCGGGGCAGCCAGCTCGTACGAGCAAAACCGCTACCCTGCCAAATGGGCGGTATTACTCAAGCGCATGGCGTTTGTGGCGAGTATTCGCAGGCAGCTGCCGCATATAGTACTCAAAATAAACTGTGTTGTGCAGGCCAATAATTGGCGCGACATGAAAGCCTTAGTGGCATTGGCAAACAGCTGGGGGGTTGATATTTTAAAGTTTTCTAAAATTAATAATTGGGGGACTTATTCGCCAGCAGAGTATCAGCGTGTGTGCGTACATCAAACTGACCACCCCGATAATACCGCTTTTATGACCATGCTCAGCGACCCTATATTTAACCAGCCCATGATTATGCTGGATGATTTTGCCGCTAACACACAGCCGCAGTTAATTGCGACTGACTGTATTTGATTGCATATTGTTGTATAAGTCGTATAAAAAATAAAAGTAACTATTCAGCTCAGCTGACAAACCTCACCTGATAGGGTGCTGATGGATTATTTTCTGGGCATTTAAGCGCCGGG
>CANLTI010000100.1 GCA_947494095.1 uncultured Pseudomonadales bacterium | reverse complement strand
TTCAACGTGCAGCGGGCACTATTAATAACGACCAAACCTTAACCGTGCAACTTACTGCTGCGGGTTTTGAGCAAGAGTCCGTAGCCACAGTAACAGTGAATGAAACCGCTCAAACCTTTAGCGCCACCACCCAAGCACAAGATATTACCCCCGAAGCCTTTAGCTTTACCGCCCAAACTGATGTGGCCAAAGGCGATACTGTGACCTCTAATACCGTGACGATTACAAGCATCAATGATGCTGCAGATGTCACCATTGAAAACGGTTTGTTCAGTATTGATGGCGGTGCTTTCCAAAGCGCCCCAGCGACGATGAATGCCGGCCAAACAATCGCCGTGCAATTAACCGCAGCAGACTTTTCTAGCGATGCGGTTGCCACAATAAACGTGGGCGACTTTACCACCACTTTTACAGCCACCACCGAAGCCCGTGATATTAACCCTGAAACCTTTAGCTTTACCTCGCAAGTCGATGTTGTGCGCGGCTTAACCATTACCGCTGCTGAAACTATCACCATTGCAGGCATGAACGACGCCGCTGATATTTCGATTAGCAATGGTTTATTCAGTATCGATGGCGCTGAATTTCAAAGTGATGCCGCCACCGTTTCATCGGGCCAAACCTTAGCGGTACAAGTGATTGCAGGCGACTTTTTAACGGATGCGGTTGCCACGGTAACAGTGGGTGAATTCTCAACCACCTTTACAGTGACCACAGAAGCCCAAGACTTTACACCTGATAGTTTCAGTTTTGCTCCTGTTGCTGATGTTACACCCAATACCCTAGTGACCTCTCAATCGGTGATTATTGAAGGCGTGAATGGCGATACGCCGATTAGCATTGCAAACGGCGAGTACCGTATTAATGGCGGTAGCTTTACGCAAGAGGCTGGGTTTGTAATAGCCGGCCAAGAAGTTGAAGTGCGTCAGCTCTCAGCTTTAACGGTTACTACAGAAGTACAAAGCACATTAACCGTGGGCACCGAAGCGGCCATTTTTGCCAGTACTACGGTAGCGGCGTTTAGTAATACCGAGCCGAGTTGGTCTACAGATCTGGCAGAAGCTACGCCTGTATTGATTAGTGCGAATGCCATTAAGGCAGTGACGGTCTCGACTGTGGACTTGGACGGTGATGGGGATTTAGATGTGTTTTCTGGTTCCTTTGAAGGCACCAAAGCGGCTTGGTATGAACATGATGGCAATTTGGGATTTACCGAGAGAGCAATTAGTGATGACCCCGTTGGTACTTTTAATTTAGCGGTTGGTGATTTTAATAATGATGATCATCTGGATCTCGCTTCGACTTCTAACACCGATAACGAGATCGCCTGGTATAAAAATGATGGTGCTCAACAGTTTACTAAGGCTCTAGTAGAAAACGGCTCATTTGAGAAAGGCAAAACTACTGTTACAGGACACTTAGATAATGATGATTTTTTGGATGTCGTTACTATAGGTTCATCCAGTAGAAATTTACATTGGTATAAAAATAATGGCGACGAGACTTTTACAGAGCAGCAAATTAATCTATCTCGCCTTCTTAATACTCGCTCTGTGTATCTGGCGAATATCAATGGCGATGATCGTTTAGATATCGTAGTGGGGGACGGAAATAGGGGAACGGGTGCCTCTAGAATTTTATGGTATGAAAATAATGAAGATCAAACTTTTACTCAACATGTCATTGCGATAACTGACTATGCTATTCCTAATATATTGGCTGTCGATATAGATGGTGATGGCGCTATAGATGTGCTTCCAGTATTGGAGGGGCCCAAAGTTGTTTGGTATAAAAATGATGGCAATCAAGGCTTTTCAGAGCAAATCATTAGTGAAGTCGAGGATCGACCTCGCTCGGCATCGATAGAGGACGTTGATGGCGATGGAGACTTAGATATATTAACAACATCTCTCTATGATGGTTTAATCGTTCTTCATGAAAATGATGGCGCGCAAAACTTTTCTCGACGAATATTAACAAGTGGAGGGGATGTATTTACTTCTGTTGCTACTGCTGATCTAGATAAAGATGGCATCTTGGAAGTATTGTTTAGCTCATTCAATGACGGCCAAATCGCCTGGTACCGCTTACCCTCAACGCAATTTGAAGTTGCAGCCGGTACCACCAATGTGGGCACACTAGCCGCCAACGATACCGACAATAACCAACTGACTTACGCCATAGACTCCGGCCCTGATTCGGCGCTGTTTACTGTCGATAGCACCACCGGCGAGATCAGCTTTATTGTCGCACCAGATGAGACTGCCCCAGCCGATAGTAATGGCGATAATGTCTACCGCTTTAATTTATCTGTGAATGATGGTTTTACCACTATCAAGCGTTTAGTTACCGTTTGGGTTTATAAAGATGACGAAGATGATGACGACGACGGCGTACCGGATACAGAAGACGACTTCCCGCTTGACCCAACAGAATCTCTGGATACGGATGGCGATGGTATAGGTAACAATAAGGACTCGGATGTTGATGGCGATGGCATGAATAACAGCGAAGATACGGATGATGATGGCGACGGCATTGAAGACAGTATAGATAATGCGCCCTTAGATCCACAAAGTACCGTTGCGCCTACATGGGCGAGTGCCGCGCCAGAGTCGGTAGCTCAGGTAATTAGTAATGATGTTGATAATGTAACTTCAGTTGTTTCCGTAGATATGGATGACGATGGTGACTTAGATGTGCTGTCTTCCTCCAGAAATGACGACAAAGTTGCTTGGTATGAAAATGACGGCAGTTTAAATTTTACCCAACGAGTTATTAGTGCAGATGCTGATGGTGCATTCTCTGTAGTTTCTACTGACTTGGATTCAGATGGTGATTTAGATGTTCTTTCGACCTCGATATTAGGTGGTGAAGTGACTTGGCATGAGAATGACGGTAGTCAAAACTTCACTGCTCATGCACCTATCTACAATGGAGTCAATGCTTTATCTGTCGAGGTCGTTGACATGGATACTGATGGTGACCTCGATGTTGTGGCTTCTCTAGGATTGGAAAATAAAGTCGCTTGGTTTGAAAATGATGGAAACCAAGCTTTTGTTGAGCGAGAGATCACCGCAGATGCAAAATTTGCGACTGCGATAAGTGTTGTGGATATTGATGGTGATGGTGATCTGGATGTTCTTACTGTATCTATTGATGATAAAAAAATCGCATGGCACGAAAACGATGGTAATCAGAGCTTTACCGAACACGTTTTTGGCACCCTAGCTGCAGATGTTTTCTCTATTGAGGTTGCCGATATCGATGGCGATGGCGACTTAGATGTATTTGCTGCCAGCGGCACTGATAAGAGCATCATCATGTATGAAAACAATGGCCAACAGGTTTTCACCGAACGGGTGGTCAGCACGACGCCTCAGGGGACCGGTGCGGTTGTTGTTGCGGATGTTGATGCTGATGGTGATTTGGATTTGTTAGGCGTATCCAATGGTGACGATAATATTATGTGGTATGCCAATAATGGTGGCCAAGGCTTTACTGAAATTATTGTAGCCGATGGCCCAGGTTCTGGTATCGATGCCAAGTGGACACTATCAATCGCCGACCTTGATGGTGATGGCGTGCTAGAAGTCCTGACCGGCTCACGGGGTAATGAGGTTGCTTGGTACCGCCTCCCCGCTAACCAATTTGAAGTCACTTCAGGCTTAACCACCGTAGGTTCCATTGCTGCGCTAGACGCAGACAATACTTTACCCACATTCAACATCGACTCAGGCCCGGATGCCGCGCTGTTTACTGTAGATAGCACCACCGGCGAGATCAGCTTTATTGTCGTGCCGGATGTGACTGCACCGGCCGATAGCAACGGCGATAATATTTACCGCTTTAACCTCGCCGCCACTGATGGGTATTCCACTATTAAGCGTTTAGTTGAAGTGGTTGTCACCGCGCCTTAATTTAAAGCAATACATAAGCGCAGCTTCGGGCTGCGTTTGTTTGTTATTTAGAAAATATTTGAACACCCCTGTTCATCGAGAGCTGTATGAAACTGTTAACACACTGTCTAAAAAGAGTTTTTCTTAATTTGCACTCCTTGCGTGGTCTGGGCATTAGCCTGCCGTCGTTAGTGGTGCTCGTTATGTGGGCAGGGGGGGCGCAAGCCGGCCCACAAGATGGAGTAGTCACAGGCGGCAGCGGTACCATTAACAATAATGGCAATACCACCACGGTTAACCAGCACACCAACCGTATGGCCATTGACTGGAGCAGTTACGACTTAAACAGCGATGAGCGGGTGCACTATATACAGCCCGATTCTGGCTCTGTATCGCTTAACCGAATTAACAGCAACCACGGCTCACAAATTCATGGCCAAATAGATGCCAATGGCCAGGTGATTTTAATTAACCCCAACGGCATTATTTTTGGCGAAAACTCCGTGATAAATGCCGGTGGCATGCTAGCCAGTGGTTTAACGCTCGATGCTAAAAGCTTTATGAATGGCAACTACGCCTTTGAGGCCTTAGAGGGTACCGATGGCGTAATCATTAACCGCGGCTTAATTACCGCCGCTACCGGCGGCAGTGTGAATTTGCTGGGCCAACGCGTGGTTAACGAGGGGTTAATTCAAGCCGAGCTAGGCAATGTAAGCTTAGCGGCGGGTAAGCAAGCGGTAGTGAGTTTTGATGATGCCGGCCTTATTGGCATTACCGTGACCGAATCGGTTTTACAAGATGATTTAGGCCTAGAGCCGGGCGTACTTAATACGGGTGATATTGAGGCCCAAGGCGGCCAAGTATTAATCAGTGCCGCCGCCAGCCGTAATGTATTTACCCGCGCGGTAAACAGCGGTGCCTTAAAACAAGCCACCAGTGTGGTGGTAGATGACGATGGTAGCTTTACCTTGGGTGCCGGCGCCAATGTGGTTAATAGTGGCACGGTAGATGTATCGGCCGTGGCCAATAATAGCCCAGCCGGTAGCGCCATTATACTCGGCCAAAATATCGAGCAAAGCGGTAGCGTGTTAGCGCAAGCGGTCAACGGTGTAGCCGGTAATATCGAAGTACACGCCGTAGAGACCACTTATTTACAAGATGGTGCGATGCTTAATACTAACGCCCACAATGCTGATGCGGGCACCGTAAAAGTACTGGGTAACCAAGTGGGCTTATTGGCAGGCTCCAGTATCGAGGCCACCGGCGCAACCGGTGGTGGTGAGGTATTAATTGGTGGCGATTACCGAGGCGAAAACACCCTTATCCCTACCGCCACCGCTGTTTATTTAGATGAGCTAGCCACCATTACTGCCGATGCTTTAGAAAGTGGTGAGGCGGGCAAAGTCATTTTGTGGGGCGATGATGTACTCAATGCCTATGGTGCAATTTATGCCCGTGGTTTTGGTTTGGCTGATGGTGGGTTTGTTGAGACTTCGGCTAATGTGGTGAATTTAAACTTATCCGTACAAACAAGTGCGGATAATGCCTCAGCGGGCACTTGGTTAATCGACCCTTACAACATTTATGTTGTAACCAGTGCCGATGCTACATCTGCCCGCCCGGACCTTACTTTCAGCAATGATATGGGGGATCGCCTATTTTCAGCAGGTAATAATGATTCGGAAATTCTTCAGGGCACCCTTGAAGATGCATTGCAAAATAATACTGTTGTTCGGATAGAAACCTCTAATGGTGACACTGCGGATCGCGGAAATATCTATTTGAATACAGATATTAATTATGATAATGATGGTAATGGCGGACTCGTTCTAAGGGCTCACAATGATATTGAAATTAATGGCCGTATTTATGATAGTAACTCTAATGAGTCTCTAGATGTCACCCTCAATGCAGACTGGGATAACTCTGGTGTAGGTAGCATTTTAATTGGTACCAGTGATAAGGACGCGAACCATTCCATTGAAACTAACGGTGGAGAATTTATTGCTTCAGGGGTGAATCTTACGCTGGGTGCAAATGATACGGTGGGCGATAACTCACGAATTATGACAGGTGGCGGCACAGTATCGCTTTACCTTTCCGGCGATATAGAAACACACGCAAATATTATTACCAATGGTGGCGATATTACGATTGGTACTGCCAATACAAGTACTTACAACAATGGAATGGTGAGTCAGGCTTACATCCCTAATAACGTTAATCTTGGTGGACGTTTAGTCACAAGCGCTGAGAAGGCGGGTCCTATCAATGTTCAGATTGAACAAAGCTTTACACTCAGCGAACGCTTAGTTGCTGAAGGTACTACCAAACGTGGCGACTTCACGTTAACAGCAGACTCCGGCACGCAAACGGTCACCATAGAAAACGGTGCGCAATGGCGCGGTAAAGATTTCACACTTTCATTGGGTGCTGCTCAAGACAGCTTAGAGATTAATGCTGATCTTAGTACGAATGCCACTGGAACCATCTCTTTAAATACTGGTAGTGGTAATGACACCATTGATTTAAATACTGGCGCCAGTCTTAGTAATACCAGCCTTACTTACATTATTGACGGGGGCACAAATAATGACACCTTCAATATCAGTGCAATCGTCGCCCCAGATTTACGGGGCAATAATGGTAGCGATACTTTTAATATTTTAGCGGCGGGCATTACTGTAGACATTAATGCCGGTGATGCATCACCGGATAATAATATCGACAAAATAGTGGCCTTAGATGGCATGACCAATATTTGGGTAGTTGATGCCCAGAATACAGGTACTTTAAATACGACTATTGAGTTTACTGGAATTGAGCAACTCATCGGCGGTAATGCCCGAGATGAATTCGATATTCGCGCAAGTTTGAATTCTCAGCAAAATAATTCGCCGCAGGAAATTGCTGGGCTGGTAAACGGCGGTGGCGGTGATGATGAAATTACCCTAACAACATCAGAGTTCTTTGGCCAGCTATTAGGTGGTGAAGGGAGTGATACCTTTAATCTAGGAGCCTCTGTTACCAACGACGTGAATAATAATAACGGTGTGGATGGTAATGAATCTGGCATTAGCCCTTTAGTTGATGGCGAAGGCGGTTCAGATACCTACAATATTACTGCAACAGGTTTAGAGCTGATTATTAGCGACTCCGGCGCAGGTGCAACTGATATCGACACCCTTGCCGTCACAACCAATGATGCCAACACTTGGGCTTGGACGCTGCTTGCGGCGGGCGCAAACTCGACGCTGGATGATGGCGTTGCTGGTACAAATATCACTTTCGATAGTGGTGAAATAGAAACCCTGCAAGGGAATGAGGGTACGGGTAGTAATGGTTTGGGCGCGTTTATTTCTGATAGTTTCGACATTAACGCTGACTTCAGTGGCTCGATTGCCGGCCGTGGAGGCAATGATACTTTTGATATTGGTGCGGGTATATTGGATATCGCAGCAACGACGGAAACTATGGAAGGTAATGTTAATGGTGGTGACGGTGATGATATTTTCATTATTGCTAGTGGGGGTTCAGCTGTAGGGACTATTAACGGTGCAGAAGGTGGTGATAATTATACGATCAATAACACAACTGCACTTACTCAAATTAAAGATTCGGGGATACTAAATGACGAAGAAAATGACTCTTTAACTACTTCGGGCGATCGAACGATCATTACTATTTCTGGAAATAAAAAAGGGGAGTTAAGAGACACGAGCAGCGATTTTCAGTATGGTATTTTTGACGGTATTGAAAGTATAACAGGGGCCAATGATTTCGATAGCGTAACCTCGAGCGGTGATGAGCCAGTTGTATGGGATTACAAGGAAGAAGGCACGAAGATTGGTGGCATAATAGCTAATGTGCTTTCTATTTTTGCAGGCGATGCCAACGACATATTTAATATCTATGTAGGCGGCACTTTTGAAGGCAACGGTGGTTCCGATACTTACAATATTCTCGCCAATAATCTCGCTGTGACTATTTCAGATAGTTCGGGTGATGACGATACGCTAAATGTTGCTATTGTCGATACTACCAATACTTGGACCTGGACCCTCCAGGGCGCCAGTTCAACGCTTGATGATGGTACTGGCGTTAATGCGGTAACCTTTAATAGTGGTGAGCTAGAGGTTTTACAGGGTAATGAAGGCACGGGCGCAGGCACCGGTGATTCAGCCCTGTCTGATATTTTCAACATTAATGCTGCTTTTGCTGGGACTGTTAATGGCCGTGACGGGAATGACACCTTTGATATTGGTGCGAGTGTGTCTGATAACAACGCGGCGACAGCCGATGTGCAGGGCGGTGACGGAAATGACCAATTCACCGTATCGATGACGGGTTTAACCGCCAGC
>CANLTI010000099.1 GCA_947494095.1 uncultured Pseudomonadales bacterium | reverse complement strand
CATACCCTTTTAACTGGATAAATTTACGAGACCCATATCCTGGTTGTTATTTGGACAGTTCATGGCTGAGTAGTTACGTTTTTGTTGTTGGTGATAAATCGTCAAGAGACATATCTTTATCACTGAAATACTTGGATCTTACATAATCTAAATCATTACTGACTTTAGTAAATGAAAAGTTAAATACTATTGGCCGTGACCTAAAGTAACCAAGCAATAAGATAAAATAAACTCTGGTTTCAATGCGTCTTAATTCGTTTACGAGCCTTTGGGTTTCACTATCTAATGAAAAATAATCGTCACGGTCTTTACGGCTGAAATTGGGTAAGGCATAGAGTTCATTAATTTCAGATTCACTAAGAATTTGTATACGCTTGGTGTTTGATGAAGAGATAGTGGTAAGCCTTTGTTGTTATTTTTAATCAACATACCTTAATCAATGAGGTTAATGTTTACCAGCGCACTACTGAACATTACCAAAAAGCTGATTCAAGCTACTAAAGTGATAAACTTTTTATAAGAGAGTTTGCCACTGGATAGTTTTGCTAATGAAGACTAATGCCGATTTCGAGGGATGGGCTAAATAAGGCGAACTTTATAAATTAATAGGGATTAAGTCCAATGGTACGAAAAGTTACTCTAAGCGTATAAATTCATACTAAGGTTAATTTCGAGGGGATGGGCGCAAAACCCCTTGTAGCGATGTTGCCGACTGTGGTTTTATTGGTTTGGCTAAACAGTTACGTGAGCGTTTTTATGACCGTTTTTGTTGACGGTATTGGTTTAACTGCTCTGCACATTTTATTGCTCGCTGGGCCTCTTTAAACCGTAAAATATCACCTTTGCTATTGGCTAAATAACCGCTATTAGCCCCATCACTCATCACAAATTTTACGACCAGCCCCGTTGCACTGAGTTGAATAATCGAACCGGTTTTAAGGCCCTGTATAATTTGCGCACGTGACCAGCAATGCCGATTGTGCGGTGCGCTAGAATTTATGACCGGTTGTGGCTCGACGTTGGGTGCTGTGGTCTTTTTGTGTGCTTTAGTCTTTGGGTTTAACTGATGGGCTAATTGCTCAAGTAGTGCATCACTTTGCTCTTTAAAGTGCACCAACATTTGATTGGCCGCCGGTGTGCTTGCTTGGAGCTCTGTTTGTTTAAGGGCAAGTTCGGCTTCTAGTTTTTCGATGGTGTGTTGCAAAGCGCGCTCTTGTTTATGAGCTTGTTGGCTTTGCAGAGTTAGCGAGTGCTGTATTTGAGAGGCGGCGTTTTTGGCGGTATTGAGCGCCATGACTAACGATTCAATGCGCTGATTAAGCTGTGTTGTTTGTGCCGCAGCCTGGGCCAATTGCTGATTGTAGTTGGCTGTGTTTTTTTGGTTCTGGGTGTCGTATTCTTGGCTTAATGTACGACGTTGAGTCTCGAGTGCGAGTGTGAGGGCCTGAGTATGGGAGCGGTCTTTATCGCTTAGCTCGGTGGCATATTGATGCTTGGCTTGGTCGAGCTGATCGGTGAGGTGTTGCGTGTGTTTGATCGCTTGCTGGTTTTGGCTGTTTGCGGTGCTGAGTTGAGCGCGCAAGGCGACTATCTCGTGCTCTAGCTTTAGAGACTTGGCATGCTCATTAGCTAACTGTTGCGCTTGTTGTGCCAGCGTGGCTTCTTGTAATTCTTTCTCTTGTGCAAGCTCTGCAATAACTACCCCAGCCCCTTGATTAAAATCAGCTAGCGCGGCATCGGCATTTTTGACTTTCTCATCCAGTATGCGGTCAACATGCTGCACCAGCTCGACCGCACAAACGGCATCCATCGCTTTTAGTGATACCAGCAAGCCTTTATTGGCGCGCCAGGCTTTAACCAGTGGCCCCACCGTGGTATTGCTACCGCCACCAATACGCGCAATCACATCTTCTACTTTAAAGTTGTCACTCATGGTGGCGTAAAGAGCGGTGCAGGCAGGGAATATGTTCTCGGGTGTGGCGAGGGTGCCTTTACGGCGGCGGTTAATGGGAGTGGTGGCTGGCATTATTGTCTCTGTTGTTGACTTGGGTTGCTGGAGCTGTGTTGTTGGAGCTGTGTTATTTATAGCCCTGTTATCCGATCTATATATCGCACTGTAAAAAGTGTAGCCATAATAGCTAATATTATTAAATACAGATAACTGTATTTAATAATATTTAATAATATTTAATAATATTTAATAAATTAGGTTGTTTTATCAACATTATTATTTTTAAATGTTCTTTTTGATCATTTTTTATTGTTTTTTTAAAGTTTTTTACATTGATTGATAATTGTTATTTATTTAAAAAATAATAATTATCAATAATCTATTAGGTAGTATAATTAAAGTTATATTACCTAATAGATTATTGATGCTTTTTATCGCTCTGGCTATCGCTCTGGCTATCGCTCTGGCTATCGCTAATGCAGAGCATGTTTGATCGAAATCGTGCGAGTTAGGGGCGAGGAAGAAATACTTTATCCAATAATACTTGTTCCCCGTCTCCTCTGCTGCGTTGCCCGAAGAGTTACAGGCCTCGGCATGCGCCTCTTCGAGCGTCTTGCTGAGAAAACAGGGCCCTGCGCCTAATTGGACAAACTCTTATTGCCTCGCCCCTTAAGTCGCATCTTAGCCTTACCTAGTTAATAGCATGCGCATCGCATTTGGAGCTTATATGGCTGGCCAACCCCTTATTGCATTTAATGACTTTGTTATGGCGCAAAGCTCAACTTTAGACGCCCGCAAAATACAGCACAATATTGAGGCATGGTTGGTGGTGGCTAAAAAAGCACTCGCCGAGAACACGCTCAAGGCCTACAAAGCCGATTGGGCGATATTTAGTCATTGGTGTGAAAGTCGCTCAATAACGGTGGGGCATCCTGTGCCTGCACTGCCAGCAACGGTTGATACCATCATGGCGTTTATTGACGATACGATTGGGCGTAGGGCGCCGGCGTCCATTAAGCGCTGCTTGTCGACAGTTTCTAAGTTACATGATGTGGCCGATGTCAAAAACCCACTCAAGCACCCACTCATAGAAACCGCAAAAAAAGCAATTGGCACGGGCTTAAAGCATCAAAAGCGCACCCAATATGAAAGCCATCAAATGAAGGCTTTAGGCAAAACCCTGAGCGATGAGACTAGGCAAAAAGCGCCTAGCGTACAGGTGGGCGTTGATGTGTATCATCATAATTTGAGTGGTTTACAAGCGCAGGCTACGCCTCTTACGCGTACTCATTTACGAGAGTTACAAAAGCAATTGCCGGTGATGGCGCTAATAAAAACCCCATTATTGCCCACAATAGAGGCCAAATCGGCACGTCGGCACAATGCCATACAGCTCAAGCGAGCACGAGATTTGGCGCTGGTTCATTTAGCGTACGATTCAACGTTGCGGGTGAGTGAGTTATCGCGTGTACGATTAGAAGATTTTGCATGGGCTGTCGATCACTCTGCCACCATTACCATTGGGCAGCGCAAAGATAGCCGCAGCGCGCAGCGCGCCGAAGCGTACATTACAAGAGAAAGCGGTGCCATGATTAAGCGTTGGATTGAAATGGCCGGCCTGAGCGCGGGCCCTTTGCTGCGGGGGCTGACCAAAGGTGGCCAGTTGCGCGTTAACGCGCAAGGTTATGCTACGGCACTCACGACAAAGGCAATTTGGGAGGTTTATCAATGTTTAAGCGATGTGCTTGAGGTGAAGGGTAAAAGTTTGAGTTGTCATTCTACCCGCGTAGGCGCCGCACACGATATGCACGAAGCGAACATTAATATGCCGCTCATCAAGCAAGCCGGCCGCTGGAAATCAGATATTATGCCCACCCGTTATGGCCTTAAAAGTAATGCTAAAAAAGGTGCAATGGCAATTATGGAGCGCAATGACGAGCCTCAATAGCTGCACGTTGTTAAGAGGTTTTTTTGGGTTAGGCTAAATAGTGACGATGAGACTTTGCAGGCGATTATTATGGTCACGGTAAGGGGCTAATTATAAATTTAGGTACAATAGTGCCTATATATCGTTTTATTTTACTTTATAGGTATTAAAGTACTTATCTATTTATAGTTTTATAGGTACAATACTATCTTAATTTTATTAAATACCTAATTTTAGGTAGTATTGTACCTATGCATAATATCAATCAATCCTTATCCGATGCGGCTATCGCGAGTGAGCTTTACAGCAGGCTAGAGGCCTACCGCAAACAGCGCAGCATTGCACAGCTTGAGCTAGCGCAGCGTCTAGGTATAGCTCCTAAAACGTATCGTAATATTAAAACCGGTGCTTGCAGTGTGAGTGTTTTGTTGATGGTATTGCGCGAGCTTAATTTGCTGGACAACCTTAACCTGCTAATCCCCCAACAAGCGCTAAGACCGACAGATGTTTTAAAGCCAGGCAGAGGCAAAAATCATCATGCATTACCCGTGTCAAAAGCGCTTAAAGCCCGTCAATTTATTAAATAAAAAGTGATTATCTTATGGTTGCGCGCGCCTGCACCGTCGAATTTATGGGGATTCCTGTTGGAACCTTGGCTTATTTAGATGAACTAAGCCCTTATGCCAGTTTTGAGTATGACCCTAATTGGGTGCGTGAAGGTTTTGCCCTTAACCCACTGCATATGCCATTAACTCAGCAAGTTTACCAGTTTGCGGCACTAGCGCCGGCAACCTATAAAGGCTTGCCGAGTGTTTTTGCCGATTCGCTCCCCGATGATTTTGGTAATGCGCTTATCAATGCTTGGTTGGCACGTAGCGGCCAAGATGCATCGCAATTTTCGGCTATCGACCGGCTGCTATACACCGGCACTCGCGGCATGGGGGCGTTGGAGTATCAAAATGCGATTCACCCATTTGGCCATACCAGCCAAGTGAGTGTTGCACAGCTATTGCGTTTGGCACAGTCGGTCTTGGATGAGCGCAATCAACTAAAGGTATCACCGCAAGGCGAGCATGGCGGGCTTAGTCATTTGTTGCAGGTGGGTACATCGGCAGGTGGCGCCCGCCCCAAAGCGGTGATTGCGATTGATGATGCGCGCAGTCAAATATTGTCGGGGCAGGGCCGTGTGCCCGCAGGTTTTACTCATTACTTGTTAAAGTTTGATGGTGTCGTCGAGCACAACAGCCAGCGAGAAACCTTTGGTGACCCTCAAGGCTTTGGCGCTATGGAATACACCTATTACCAAATGGCCGTAGACTGCGGCATTACAATGCAGCACTGCGAGCTATTGCACGAAGGTGGGCGGGCACATTTTTTAACGCGCCGTTTTGACCGCGAAGGCAATCAAAAATATCATGTGCTAACTTTGTGCGCGATGGATCATGCCGATTACAAAAAGCCAGGTCACTACAGTTATGAAGAGCTATTAAGTGTGGCCCGGCGCTTAGGTTTAAGCCGCTCTGAGCAGCTCGAAATATTTAAGCGTATGCTGTTTAATGTCGTTGCCCGCAATCAAGATGATCACACCAAAAATACGGCCTTTTATGTGAATGATGCCTTTGAGTGGCGCCTAGCGCCAGCTTACGATATTGCATATAGCTATAAGCCAGGATCAGATTGGGTGGACACCCATCAAATGACAATTAACGGCAAGCGCGACCACTTTACCCGCGAAGATTTTTATCGTGTGGCCAGCCTAATTAGCAAGCTCAGCCCCAAAAAAGTCGATGCCATGTTAGAGGTGGTCATTAAAATTGTGAGCCGTTGGCCAGAGTATGCTCAGGCCAATAACGTTCAAACCGATTTACGCGATACCATTAGCCAAAACCTTAGATTAACGCTTTAGCGAGCTAAGGTTTTGGTTTAAAATTGAGATAATTTTAGCTAATGATTAAAACTGTTTAATGAGCGTATAGGGTGCGTTAGCGGTTAGTCGTGTTATCACGTAGCCATAAGTAGAGCTATAACTCCCCTTTTGCACGGTATTGACCATATACAAAACCATATCTTCAATACCGTCGTTATTGTAATCACCTTTAGCCATGACAGTTAGCTTTTGGATGCCGCCACTGTTATCGTAATAAATAGCTTGATTTTTATTTAATGGTTCCATTTTATTAATGTGGCTCATCTCCTCCCAGCTACTCGCTTTTGCTAAGCGGCGCTCATCGTCATTCGAAATAATTAAAGACAGCTGTGGGGGCATTTTTTTTGGCAAGTCCAAATTATGTTTAAAATCACCTAAAAAACTCGATTTAGAGGCGCTCAACTCACCCATATGAAACCATATTGTGCATACGTTCTGCATGGCGTTAATTGCGGACTGTAGCCTATCATTCTCTGCGGTGTAACCATCGTCTAGCGCTTCGGACAAGCCTTCACAATGGGTAATCACTTTATTCGGTTTATCACCCTTGATAAGGTTTTCTTCAAAATACCAATTTTTATTAATTAAAGCCTTCACCTGTTCTTGTTTTTCTAGCGTTACTGGTTCAGTGAAATATCTTTCAGTTCTATTTTCAGAGCTATAAGTTTGATGTATTTTATGGCTATTTATACTAGCGCATGAAGTACTCGATATAATAATTAATCCCAGTAATAGCGTATATTTAATCATTTTGCACTCAAAAATAAGTTACGAACATAAGTATTGCGTTCAGCTGAGATATCTTTTCTATTAGATTCAATGGCTGCTTTTTTGAAATTTTTGGCCTTCATATGCTTGTTAAAATTAGGGAAAGTGTCTTTTAGCTTATATATTCCTAAATTAAATATCATATCAAATAATGCCAATTTAACATTATTAGGGTAACTTGAAAATTCTGATACACCATATATGCGCTTAAGGTCATTTTCAAATATTTTAATATGTTTATCAACTTGAGCATTGATGTTTAATTCAGTAATAATCAATTTAGTAAAAGGCTTAAAGCGAGTGTAAGCCTCATCTTTGCCAAACGGTCTCGCTTTAATGACTTTAAACTCTTCTTCAATTTGTTTTGCTGTTGCAATAGCGCCAGTGCCACGCACAGTAAAAGGAACTTTTTTTGCTGCCTCAATATCGTGTAATAGATGCCCAATACCCACGGTTACATACCCTTTGGTATCTAAGTACATATGAGGGACGCAGCCTTCGTATTTTTTTATATTTTTCTTTAAAGTGGCTTTTAAACTGCCGGATATTGGAGCCGCAGGAGTAACGGCTGCGGTACTGGCTAGTTTTTCATTTATTTTTTTATGAGTACGGCCATTAGGGTCTATTCTACCGTCTGGCCGTACCATGTTTACAACTTTGCTTTGGAATAGTTTAATCGCAGCAACAGTTTTAGCGTTTTCGGGGCGTGAGCCTAGGCGGCCGTCTACAGTGAGTTTTTTAGTGGGTGAAATAAGCTTAAGCAGTAAATTTAAAGCGGTTTGTACTGTTTTTACATCGGCTAAATTATTCGCGCCACCAAGCCCTACGGTTTGCGTTAATCTGATTGCTGACATTTAAGAATCCTTTCATATAGTATCGTTTTGTATAGCGTAATATTCAATTATATTAGGCCCTTGACGTTGGTGCTTGTCAAGATAGCGGCCGCTTTTTACCTGCAACCGCATCTGCCTTTTGGAGGCTGTATTTTATACTTTGCTGCAAGGGCGTACACTGTTTATTACACTTTTATTGATGCGCCTATTAATGCATTCGTCTAATTAAGACTATTGGCACGCTAAGGTTTGGCATTTCATGTAACGCGCCACACATAAAAAACTTAACGTGACACCCAAAAACACCCTATAAGAGAAAAAACTTTGCTATACTTGGCCGCTTGGAAAGGAGGGGCAGGGATGGCTTATGTTTAACGTGTTTTTGTGCGTTGTGGGTCTTTATAAGGGGTTTTACGCCTTTAGTTTTACTGTCTTCTCCAGCAATTATTTATACCTTTGATGGAGAAAACAGCCGTATGGTTTTTCGTGTAGATCAACAAAATGTGTTGTTAAAAAAAGGCCTATCGGCCTTTAAAGCACCGGCGGCTTTGGCGTCGATGGTTATTTTGGCGGCAAGTTTAAGTGCCTGTGGCAGTGGCGGCGGTAAAGGCGGCGCAGATGTGCAGCCTAATAGCTCATCGGCAGCGGTGGCTTCTAGTCTTGCTTCACAAGCGGCTTCTAGTGTTTCTTCACAAACGATTTCCAGCGTTTCTTCACAAACGGCCTCGAGCGTTTCTTCACAAGCGACCTCTAGTGCTTTAAGTAGCTCGTCCAATTCTTCTGCCAGTGATACCGCTAGCTCTGTGGTTAGTAGCTCGTCGGTTGCGCCTGTTCCAATCCCCGATATTACCCCCGAAGCCTTTAGCTTTACCGCCCAAACCGGCGTGGTCAAAGGCGCGGTGATTACCTCCAATACCGTGACCATTACCGGCATGAACGATGCTGCGCCTGTCTCGATCGAAAACGGTTTGTATCAAATTGACGATGGCGATTTTGTGAGCACCGATGGCGTTATCAATAACGGCCAAACTTTAACCGTGCAACTCACCGCGGGTGATTTTGAGCAACAAACGGTGGCCAGTATTACGGTGGGCGATACCACCGAAACCTTTAGCGCCACCACCCAAGCGCAAGATATTACCCCCGAAGCCTTTAGCTTTACCGCCCAAACCGGCGTGGCCAAAGGCGCGATGATTACCTCGAATACCGTGACCATTACCGGCATGAACGATGCTGCGCCTGTCTCGGTTGAAAACGGCTTGTTCAGCATTGATGGCGG
>CANLTI010000098.1 GCA_947494095.1 uncultured Pseudomonadales bacterium | reverse complement strand
ACGGCGTGTCGGCGCAGTGAGTGCCTTATGGGCGACTGACTTCGAAGCCCCAAGCGCTGCCTATGGCCGGTTTTTTTAATAGGTTAGTGACTAAGCGTCTGCGTAAACGGCTTTTAAAATTATATCGGCGCCGGCGGCCAATAAGCGCTCGGCAAGCTCTACGCCCATTTTTTCGCCATCGCTGGGTTTGCCGGTAATTTCGTCATAAATCACTTGGGTGCCATCGGGCTTCGCCACTAAGCCGCGCAGCCATAAGTTGCCTTCTTGTTGAATGGCGTAGCACGCAATAGGCACTTGGCAACCGCCTTCTAGGCGACGGTTTAATGCGCGCTCTGCTAGTACTTGCTCGGCGGTGGTGGCGTGGTGCAACGGGGTGAGCAGGTCGATTGTGGCTTGGTCGGCCATGCGGCACTCAATACCTACAGCGCCTTGGCCACCGGCTGGTAAGCATTGCTCGGGGCTAATGAACTGGCGAATGCGCTCGGGCATTTCTAGGCGCAATAAACCGGCAGCGGCTAAAATAATACCGTCGTATTCGCCGGCATCTAATTTGGCTAAACGGGTATTGACGTTACCGCGCAAAAACTTAACGGTTAAGTCGGGGCGCTTAGCCAAAAGCTGGCTTTGGCGACGTAAACTTGAGGTGCCCACAACACTGCCGGCAGGGAGCTCATCAATGCTGGCGTAGGAGCTAGACACCCAAGCATCACGCGGGTCTTCGCGCTCGCAAATGGTGGTTAGGCCCAAACCTTCCGGAAACTCCATTGGCACATCTTTCATTGAGTGCACGGCAATATCGGCTTCGTCATTTAAGAGTGCGTGCTCTAACTCTTTGACAAATAGACCTTTACCGCCGACTTTGGCTAAGGGCACATCCAAAATTTTATCGCCACGGCTCACCATAGGCACAAGCACTACGGTTAAATCTTTGTGAAGCGCCTCTAGGCGGGCTTTAACATGCTCGGCCTGCCAAAGGGCTAGGGCGCTTTTACGAGTTGCAATACGAAGTGTGTGTGTCATAACGGGCCTTGTGTACATTACTTGTAAGGTAGTGGGTCAGGTGGTGTTGGGTCAGTATTGTGGCGCCCTTGGCGCAGTATCACACGATGATAGCAGAGCTAGACGGGGCGGTCAGGTTTGGGGTGTGTGAATGGGAATTTAATCCAAATAACAGTGAATATTGAGGCTTTTAATATAAGGCGTGGGGTCAATGCGTCTATCACCGCGCACCGGTTGGCTTGCGCAGGGTGGGCCCGGGTTATCGCGCCATGTTATTTTAGGCAAGGCGGGGTCTTGGCTTACAACGACACCAGAGACGGTAATCGCTTTGCGGTGTATGTGCTTATCTTCTTGCCATTTGATGTTGGCGCGCAGTTGGTTCGGCAGCTGTTTTTGAATAACTAAGGGCGTTTGCTTGGGTAGTTGCCCGAGTAAATATAGCGCAACCTCTTTGGCTCTGGGGCTGGGCAATTCCTCGGCTAGCAAGAGGGCCTCTTGTTGCGTAGTTTTAATAATAGAGGCATGCTTTTTAGCCCAGGTCCAACTAATGGATTCGAGCTTTTGTGGCAAAATGCGAATGTTGGCATAGCAACGTAATAAATCGATTCCGTTAAAGCCAATCTCTCGAAAGGCCGCTCTTAAAGACTCGCCTCTGCGGCCCTCTTCTTTTAATACGCGATCAATTAACACGTCAATACGTGTTTTACCGTCTTTGGTCTCAAAGGCGCGAATACGCCCGACGGCTTCTTTAAAGGCCTGTTTGGTGTGATTGAGTTGCTCGAGCTGTGTGATATGGTCAGGTGCGGCACATAGTAGGCCGGCGTTGATGATATCACTCGCCGGTGTGGGCGGGCTGATACTCAGCATAGTATTAACAAGCGCTACGCGATTGGTTGGCGTTATGTCGTTAGGTTGGGCGGGGTTAAAAAAGGGTCTGTCACCGTGCTGCAAGGCATGATTACACAGGCTTAACTGGCTTTGCAATTGTGTATACGTGTGTTGTAAATCTTGAAGTAGGGTAATCCACATGAGGAGCTCTTAAGCGGGTCTAAGGTTGAGTTCACGTTGCTTTGCGTGATAGTAGCTGCCTGCCATGCCCAGTAGCCAAGTGATCCCGAGGGCAATACTGCAGCCCACAATCAAGCCTGCCGGTAGCGGGCCCTCAATGATAAGCATTTGCTCGCGTATGTAGGCCGGTAAAGTCAGTAGGCTTTGGGTCAGTTGTTGCGTATCGATTACGCCATTATGTGATAGTTGCTGCACTAGCTGGTCAGCCATAATGCGGGCTTTTATCATGCTGTCGTAAATAATAAACACCCAAAAACTGGCTGCAACGAGAGTAAAGGCATAAGCCGTTTTTGTATGTTGGATAATAAAATAACCTGCGCCAGGAAATATCACAGCAGAATAAATAAGCACTTTGGTCGATAGTTTCACGTTGCACTTCCGGTGGTGTGTAAGGCGGGCAGGTCGGGCTAGAGGTTAATACAGTATCTAATCACTATCTTTTACAGGCCTTGGATAGATATTGGCTTAAAAAGTTCGATGACTTTTTAAGCTTAGCGCCTACTGAGTGCTTCACTATCAAAATGCACTGCTGCCCAGCCGCTTTGCATAAAATTGCGAATGTTAGCGTGATCTGTATTTTGCGGGTTTTGCAGCACATCAATACGATAATAATCACCAAAGCAGGCCAGTGTTTGTGCGGGTGTTAACTGATGCTGCTGCGCAAAGGCAAATACTTTACACGATCCTTCGTTGGTGCCTGCTGGGTTTGTAATGCTGCCGTTGGTAAAGAGTGTTGGGTTATAACAATAGTGCTGCTGAATAATATCTATCGTTTGTTGGAAGTTAATAGTATGTGGTTGCGTATTTAGCAGCGTTAAAAAATGGGTCAGGGTAGACATATTGCGCCTTATTATTGTGGTGCATTAAGCTTGGGGTTAGAGTAAAAAATTAAAATAAAACATAAAATATTACGATTTAACGTGCCATTAACAAGCGATACCGAAGCTTTAGGGTCGTGGAAAAATACATAATCCAATCATACTTTTTTCTGCTTCCTCTGCTCGACATTATGTTCCTGCAATACCTAATAAAGGGCTCCTGCCCCGGTGCGTTGCTCACAGTGTTACATGCCTCGGCATGCGCCTCTTCGAGCGCCTTGCAAGAAAACAGCACTCTACCTAATTGGACAAATTACGATTGCCTCGCCCCTTATTTACGGCACTGTTGTTAATGAATATGGCGGTAGCATGAAAAAATATATTTATTTTTAAGCAATATATTAAATGATGCGCAATAAAACGGCTTTGCATGACAGACGTAGTAGTTGCTCTATTGCCAATTTATTAACAGGGTAATAAATTAGGTGGTAGATTTTTTTGATAATCTTAAATTACAAAAACAACTCCTAGTGTTCGATAAAAATAATAAAGGCTATATTGATGAAAAAAATAATACTTTTTACCCTGATGACACTATTGGCCTGCCCTATTATTGCCGAGCCACAGCCGCACCTTGATATGGAGCCTGTTGACTATGCGTTAGCGCTATTGCAAGACTCTTGTGCCGAGTATGTCGCGGTTGCCGATCAATCGCTAGAGGCGAATAATTTGGCAGTGTATTGCTTGGCCGCCGGTGAAGTTATTGCTATTCAGGCGGCGAGTTCTCCTGCACAAATTCAGCAAGTAAAAACAACATTAGCGCAATGGCGGCAAGATGTGCAACCTGCATTGGCGTTCCAATAATACAGGTTGCATCTAGTGTGTTATGCCATGCCTTATTATTGAGCGCTAACCCCTAAACGTGCTAATTGCGCTTGAGCGGCTTTGCCAACTTCGCCTTGATCGGCGGCAGCGGCTTTAAAGTAATTGGCAGCGGTATTTTTATTGGTGTCTAGTGCTAGCTCGCCCAAATAATAGTTAGCCTGCGCCGTAGGTAATAAACTCAAGCTGGTACTTAAATATTTTTGTGCCTCTGCCTTTTTACCTAGCTCTTTAGCGCTAAGGCCGGCCATTAATTGTGGCATAAAATAGTTAGGGTTTTGCTGTACCGCTTTTGTGAATGAAGCGTAGGCTTGGCTGGGTTGTTTATTGGCCAATAATAATTGCCCGTAAGCGGTGTGAAATAAAGCTTCTTTGGGCTGCCTTTTAACGGCTTGACTCGCCATATCAAGCGCTTTATCCATTTGCTTGTTATTCGCGTATTTTAAGGCTTGAGCGTGCAAGTCGTAGGCGGCTTGATCTTTGCGTAACTGTGCGGTTGCCTGTTGAAAGGCGGCTGTGTTGCGCACGCCACTTTTGCCACTGGCGTAACCGGTGTTGCGTTTTACGCGCTCGCCAGAAGGTGGATGACTGGCCAGTAAGTTGCTCATAAAGTCGCCGTCGTTGCCGTTTTTAAGTGCTAAAAACTTTTCTTGTAACTCGACAGCCGCTTGCGGATGATAGCCGGTACGCTCCATGTATTTTACGCCGTATTCGTCGGCTTCTAATTCGTCATCGCGCCCATAGTGCGCATTTAATGCGCCGCTACCGTATTGTGTACCCATCATAATTAAGCCGCCGTATTCGGTTTGCTGAGCAACAGCACCGAGTGCTTGCGTACCCATACCTAAAATAGTCTGGCGGGTTTGCTGTGCAGCGCTGTGACCGGCGGCGGCATGCACAATTTCGTGGCCGATAACCGCAGCAAGTTGAGCTTCGTCATCCAGCATCACCAGCAAGCCACGGTTAATCGCAATTTTGCCGCCGGGCAATGCCCATGCGTTGGGGCTGCTATCGTTAAGTACAACAAACTCGTAAGGTAAGTCGGGCTGATCGCTAACAGCTGCAAGCTTTTTACCGATAGCGGCCACATAGCGAGTAAGGCCTGGGTCAACATTATATTGCCCGCCTTGCTGTTGCTGGTAAGGGCCATAGTTTTGCTCACCCATAGAAATTTGCTGGCTGAGCGGCATCATCACCAGCTCTCGTTCGCCGGTGACAGGGTTGACGGCTAAGCAGCTGGCCAATAAAAGTGGGCTGGCAATAGTGGCAGCCAAACGCGATAGCGTGAGGCCGTAAGCAGATAAGCGCATAGTGGCTCCTAGTTAATAGAGGTGTTGATGAACGAAAACTGGCGCAAGTGTAGCAAAAGATGGCAACCTAGGGAGCTTTAGCGCGCTTGAGGTTACTGACTAAGCTTTATGGGGCGGTAAGTGGCCTCTATGGCGTCCTATGGGGTTACTTACAGATGTTATGGATTAGCGCAGTCTTAGCGCTGATAGTAGAATGGCTTAATTGAGGCTATGGCGCCTTTTTTGATTATTATTGCGTTGGGGGCGAGGAAAAAATATATTATCCAATTATTTGCTTTTTGCTGCGTTGCTCAAAGCGTTGCATGTCGCGGCACGCGCACCTTCGAGCGCCTTGCCAGGAAAAAGAACCCTACGTCTAATTGGACAAACTATTATTGCCTCGTCCCTTAGCGTTTAGTGCATTAATAATACTGACAACGCGGTAAAATTGAACTTAAGCGATGTTCACCCGCCAAACCTGCCCTTGTTAGCTGTTAACACAACCCTAGGTTAATCTATGCAAGCCAAATTTACACAAGGCTCTATTTTTAAACACGTAAGTGTAATGACTTTTGCGGCAACGGCTGGCTTGTTGTCGTTATTTTTAGTCGATTTGGTCGATATGTATTGGCTGAGTTTGCTCGGTGAAATCGAGCTGGCTGCGGCGATTGGTTATGCCGGCTCTATTTTGTTTTTTACGATTTCATTGTGCATAGGCTTATCGATTGGTTGTGGTGCATTGGTATCGCAAGCCGTTGGCGAAGGCAATACGCACAGTACGCGGCAGCTCATTGCGCATATATTTACCACCATTGTGCTAGCCACAACCCCGGTTGCGGGTGTTGTTTTTGTCTTTTTACCCTTTTTACTTGAGCAACTAGGTGCGACGGGGCGGGCGTTTGATTTGGCGTATGCTTATATGCAAATTATTGTGCCTAGTTTACCGTTAATGGCCTTGGCTATGGCCTGTAGTGGTGTAATGCGGGCTTTGGGGCACGCTAAAGAAGGCATGTATTTAACGCTCATTGGCGGTGGTGTGAATGCGGTACTGGACCCACTATTTATTTTTGGTTTGAATATGAACATTGAGGGCGCGGCTGTTGCTACGGTATGCGCACGTATTGCCATGCTGAGCTATGGACTGTACCGCGTAGGCAAGGCGTATCAGCTATTAGCTATGCCGCATTGGGCTGGTTGGCTGGCCGATGCTAAGCATTATGGTTACACCTCTTTGCCTGCGGTATTAACTAACTTATCTACGCCGATTGGCGTGGCTTATATTACGGCCACAATGGCGCAATTTGGCGATAGTGCCGTTGCCGGTAACGCGATTATCAGCAAAGTACAGCCTTTAATGTTTGCGGGGTTATTTGCGCTTTCGGGGGCGGTCGGGCCTATTGCTGGGCAAAATTTAGGCGCTAAATTGTATCCGCGTATTATGCGTACCTTGCGCGATAGCTTATTGTTTACCCTCACCTATTGCGTGGCGGCATGCCTTATTTTGTTTGCATTAACCGATGTCATTATTCAGTTATTTAATGTGGAAGGTGAGGCCGCACAACTCATTCGCGCCTATTGCTATGGGTTAAGCCTAATGAGCTTATTTAACGGTATGACCTTTGTGACTAACGCGCTGTTTAATAATTTACGTGTTGCAACATGGGCAACAGGCTTTAACTTTGCTAAAGCGACGGTATTTACTGTGCCTTTTGCTTACTATGGTGGGCAATGGGCGGGGCCTGTGGGTGTATACTGGGGCGTTCTTATTGGTGCGGCGCTTATTGGCATTGCTGGTACGGCCGCTGCTTATTGGAAAATCAAAAACTTACCACACCACACCTTATAACCTGTACGAGTTGGATTATGGCATCTCTTCAAGATCAACTATTAAACGCTGGCCTTATTGACGGCAAAAAGGCTAAAAAAGCAAACAAAGAAAAGCGCAAACAAGCTAATGTTGATAGGCGTAGCAAAGAGGTTAAGGTCGATGAAACCAAAGTGGCCGCTGAAACTGCGCGCGCGGCTAAAATAGCCAAAGATAAAGCGCTAAACCTTCAGCGTGAAGAGCAAGCACAGCAAAAGGCCATCGCTGCGCAAATTAAACAGCTGATTCAAAATCACAGTAAACCCAAGCTTGATCGAGAAAGTAAAACAGAGGTGGAATATAATTTTACCGATGGTACTACTATCAAAAAAATGATGGTCTCTGGCAGTGTGCAGCGTCAAATAGTGAATGGGATTTTAACCATTACACGCTTAGAAGGTGCCTACCATTTAGTGCCAACCATGGTTGCCGACAAAATTGCACAGCGTGATGATTCGTTTATTGTGGTGACCAATACCGCACCTGCTCAAGAGCAAGAAGCAGAAGATGACCCCTATAAAGATTACGTGATTCCTGATGACTTGATGTGGTAACTCGGCTTTGTTGTATGGCTTTAAGCCGTTAAACAGTTTTCAATATTGGGCGGTTATTCGATGCCCGATATTGAAAACTCCTGCGAATACATAATGTCGATGATATGGCCTGCTTGAGCTTAACGGGAATACGCTAAACCTAATATTGCCTTGCATTTTACGGTCTTAAACCGATATTGGGGTCGCGAATAATATCGCCCTCGGTATCGAGGACTGCAAATTCTTTATTCTGAATATGCTGGATCACCGGAACAATATTGTTTAAATCGCTGCGGCGAATAAAAGCGAGCTGCCAGCCAAAATATTCCATGGTTTGCAGGGCCTCCATTTGCACATCATTTAGGTATAAATCAATGCTTTCGGGTATTGGGGCGGTACCCGTACGACGCTCGTCACTGTCGAGTGCTAAATTTTTGCTGCTAATTTTAACGGGGTCGGGTATTGTGCTTAACACTTCTTGTAACATCCTGTATTTCCTTGTGAGTAATTGTGATTGGCTCCACAATCTTTGACGCCTTTAATACTTTTGTCAAAAAGCATTTTGAAATAGCCAGTCATTATAACTATAACTAAATCTTCTATTTTAATATTGAGGGCAAAGTCTCACACGTTTGTCCTGTATATCGTACAAATTGTGTATATTTTGGACACTAAAAATGATTGCTATTGTCTCTGGCGGTTAATACCTCATGCAAAAATTCAACATTTGATGCTATCTATTTCACATCGGATGTTTTATAGATAAACAAGCCAGCCCTTATTTGGCGGCTAAATCTTCGTAACTATTCAGCGGCCCTGCAAATAATTCATTAGCGCCCGATTTCCTCATCTCTGAATAGTGACGTATTTTACTTTATATTTTATCTCAATTTACTGTTTTAGCGCTTGTATGAGGCGCCTATGTAAAGATGATTACTCGCGAGTAATGCACTCAATTAACCGCCCCACCTGATTTTTACAGCAACCATTGCCATCGGTGGCATAGGTTTGCGCCCTCACAGCCTCTACTGTAATAGCGCCATTGGCTATGGCGTTAATAATATCCATTTTATTTACTTCATTACAAACGCATAAATTACTGTCTAAATCTTTTTTTAGGATAGGTGGAAGCTTATCGAGCGGGTTGGGTATAGCGGGCATAGTGATTATGTGGCCTTAAGGGTAATACTTTAATTCTAGGGTTTGATCTACGTCACTATTCAGCCGAGCTAAAAAGCCTCTTAACAGGGTGCTGATGGGTTATTTTCTGGGCATTTAAGCGCCGGGCCTTGCAGGGAAAGCAAGGGTTAGACA
>CANLTI010000097.1 GCA_947494095.1 uncultured Pseudomonadales bacterium | reverse complement strand
CCCCCCCCCCCCCCCCCCCCCCCCCCCCCCCCCCCCCCCCCCCCCCCCCCCCCCCCCCCCCCCCCCCCCCCCCCCCAAATCAAGCACAGCTCTTCTTTGCCAAGCTCTTCAAAATCAAAGAAACTTTCATTGGGTATATTGGTCACAATTCCTTGGTCAACATGTCCGTTTTTGATATCAGCCAAAATTTGATAATTAGGCGTTGCTTTAATATTAATGTGAATATTGGGATGTTGATTTTCAAGTGGTAATAACCTTGGGTAAAGTAGTAACGACACTGAACCAGAGCATGCTAAGGCGCATTCTCCTGATAAAGGGTCATCAAAGCTTAGTTGCTCAAAGAGAAACTTTTCATTCCTTATTAATGCTTTTGCATGGTTGTACACCAATCGACCTTGCTCAGTAATTGAAAATGACTTCTTCTCTCTTTTAATTAAGTTATATCCACACGCCTCTTCGAGTTTGTTGATGTGCTGGCTAACTCCCGGTTGAGTCATATAAAGTTTGCCACAATAATTCGCCAGCTTTGCTTGGCGCACTGCTTGGTTCGCTATTGCCCTCCTCGCTTTTGGTATGAGACTATTAAAATTCCTTTCCGTTTCTTCTTAAACGTCACAAAAAGCCACACGCTACCACCTTCAAGGGCCCAGCGAGCCTTTCTTATCGTCCCATCTTCAAACTGCTGAGTTAACTCAGGTTGGCCCAATTTACTCAACACTTCTGCTTCATTGTCTGAAAACAACAAGCCAACAGGCATCTCCCCCATATATTCAGAGAACCCCTCATGTCTTTTTGAGTACATAAAAAATCCGACAAGGCAAATATCCCCCCCAATAACCGCATCACCAACCCCTAAAAAAAAATGTTTATCCCGCAACACTAATCCTAGTCCATTTTCTTTTGAATCGATATTCTTAGACGGGTCCCCTTCATCAAGTTTCACATCACCATACACCCCCATATTCGACAGAAGGTCCTGCATTAAAGCATTTTCACTAGTTACGCCTAAGAGTTTTATTAGATTACTTGCATCTAATTTATCATTCATTATCAAAACCTATTATTGCACTCAACAACCAGCTAAAGCTGGTGGGTTAGATTTATGGGCTGAAAGTCCGGATACGGGTCAAAGACCCGTTTACTCCTCCGCACGAAAATTATCATCAACCTTAGCGTCAAAATGATGCTCAAGATAATTTTTAATAGCAGGACAGCTAGGACAGGCACACCAAAAACATATTTCGAGTATAAAGAACCCAAAATCTAAAACAAACAGCTATTCGACTCATCAGCCAGCCCAGCCCTTTCAAGGTGATTTTTTGATCAGTTTTGCTTTCGCCAATAGCTTTGCTGTCGATACGTGAGGTATCTTCTTATCTGAAACCTTGGGAGGTAATTTTTTCTTTGGGCCTCTTCGGCTTTTTGTATATTTATCGAGTTGAATTATTTCGCTAAGACGCAGTAAGAAGCGCGTGAAGTCACTCTGATTTAATTGATTAATTTCACTCCACTCCTCTGGTGAAATAGCCACACTCATCCCTTCATGTGTTCGGCCAATTTCTCCGGCAATGTGATATCCCGATATTTCATTATTGATTTTTTCCTCTCCGTGCACGCCGCGCATCGCCGATTTTATGACAGCCATCAAATTTTGAGTGAGTGTCCCTGCAAGTCCCACATGACAACAACTGGAGGGAACGGGCCGCACCCTTATTAGCCACCTTCTTACGGAGTGACCAACTGGCCGTTTAGCACAAGTGACGAGCGGCGGAAGAAGTTCAATGTCTCCCATAAACAGGCGCTTTTAATTGGCTGTCGGCCACTGCTGGGCGTCATGGAGAACACGCAAGACATCAATGCAATTTGTACTAATATTCTCTCGATAGATCACGATAAACGGTACGCCATCAATCACCAGCTCTCGTGTATTTTTCAATCTGCCTTGGCGACCGGCTCTGGGGTGATCCGGTAAGATTAGGTGTGTACTATCGATGATATTCATCACAACATCGATGGCAACGATGGGGCTATTCTCTTGGGCAATATGGGCTTCGATTTTCTCTAAATCAGTATCTGCAAGGTCAGTCCATTTGAGCTGCACGCTTGGCCTCCCATTTAGCTTTAACGTCTGCATGATCGATCAAGCGCCCTTCATCAGCGGCTTTCACGCCCTTTTCTACCTCACGGATAAACCACTCTTCGCGGGCCACATACTGCTTGATAGCTTCTGCCATCAGCCACGCCCGGGGTCTATCCATCGCTTCAGCCATTTGGCCTACGCGGGTTAATGTTTCGTCATCTAATCTCACTGAGGTAGCTTTTAAAGGCATAGTGATTCTCCGAGGTTCTACTAGAACCTCAAGTATAGCTAATCTAGCTTTCAATGTCTTCCTCCACTTCTTCAGCGGCTAAGGCAGAGAGTAAGCCTTCTTCATCGAGTTCGGTTTCTTGCTCCGGCTGCTGTGCTCGCATCATCTTGGCGGGGTGTGTCGCGGTATAACGAAAAACACGAGGACATACACACCCAAAAACACCTTTCGAGTATAAAGAACCCAAAACCTAAAACAAACCGCTATTTGACTCATCAGCCAGCCTTATCTAACGTTAACTTATAAAGCACTGGATAAGCAGACATGACGCAACCTCGCAAGCAACTGGTTTCGATAGACGATACCGCTTTTTACAACATTACAACGCGCTGCGTGAGGCGTAGTTTTTTGTGCGGCTATGATAAATTCAATGGCAAAAGCTATGAGCATCGGCGCAATTGCACTATTCGCTTGCTCCTGCGCTCCTAGCATTAGTTATTCGCTATCGATATCTGCGCCTACGCCGTCATGAGTAACCACCTGCACCTTGTCATCAAACTCAACCCAGCAGAAGGGACTCAATGGTCTACCAAAGAAGTGTTAGAGCGCTGGCGCTGCTTGTTTAAAGGTGCGCCAATTGTGCAGCGGCATATGGTAGGTGAGAAGCTTTTAAAGGCTGAGCGAGAAGCCGTGAGTGATTGTATTGAGTGCTATCAAAAGCGACTGCAAAGCTTAAGCTGCACTGGAATAGTTCTCCTGATATTCCAGCATTAGTGCATCCATGCACGTCGTTTATGAAATGCCTTAATGAACCCATTGCGCGCCAAGCCAATAAAGAGGATAACTGCACAGGGCATTTCTACAAAAGGCTCCTGCCTTTTGCCCTTCGGGCCAGCTAAAGCTGTTCAAAAATATTCCCGATATTTTTGTGGGAAAGCCGATTCAAATCGCAAGCCCTGCTGACCGAACAAGCCTTATTAAGCGCGATGGCCTATGTTGACCTTAATCCTGTACGCGCCTGCATGGCTGATACACCCGAAACCTCAGAATATACCAGCATTAAGGGCCGCTCTATGGCTCCTGCCATCGCGGCATTAGTGCATCCATGCACGTCAGCGCATTAACCCGACCTTTGATTTAACCAAAGCCGTCAAGCAACAAACCGCTCTACAATCTATTCGCCAATTTGACCTACCCCTTAAGCCATTACTTAACTTTGAAGGCAGCCTTAAAGCAAGAAAAGCAAGGACAGGCACACCAAAAACACCTTTCGAGTATAAAGAACCCAAAACCTAAAACAAACCGCTATTTGACTCATCAGCCAGGCTTATCTAACGTTAAGCCATAAAGCACTGGATAAGCAGACATGACACAACCTCGCAAGCAGTTAGTTTCGATAGACGATACCGCTTTTTACAACATCACAACACGCTGCGTGAGACGTAGTTTTTTGTGTGGCCATGATAAACTCAACGGTAAAAGCTACGAGCATAGACGCAGCTGGATCGAGCAGCGCATACGCTTATTAAGCTCCATATTTGCCATCGAAATCTGCGCCTATGCCGTCATGAGTAACCACCTGCAAGAAAAGCAAGGACAGGCACACCAAAAACACCTTTCGAGTATAAAGAACCCAAAACCTAAAACAAACCGCTATTTGACTCATCAGCCAGGCTTATCTAACGTTAAGCCATAAAGCACTGGATAAGCAGACATGACACAACCTCGCAAGCAGTTAGTTTCGATAGACGATACCGCTTTTTACAACATCACAACACGCTGCGTGAGACGTAGTTTTTTGTGTGGCCATGATAAACTCAACGGTAAAAGCTACGAGCATAGACGCAGCTGGATCGAGCAGCGCATACGCTTATTAAGCTCCATATTTGCCATCGAAATCTGCGCCTATGCCGTCATGAGTAACCACCTGCACCTCGTCATCAAACTCAACCCCACAGAAGCGGCCCAATGGTCTGCCAAAGAAGTTTTAGAGCGCTGGCGCTGCCTGTTTAAAGGCTCGCCGATTGTACAGCGGCATATAGCAGGTGAGGAACTTTCCAAGGCTGAGCGAGAGGCCGTAAGTGATTGCATTGAGTGCTATCAAAAGCGACTGCAAAGTTTAAGTTGGTTTATGAAATGCCTTAACGAGCCGATTGCGCGCCAAGCAAATAAAGAGGATAACTGCACAGGCCATTTTTGGGAAAGTCGTTTTAAGTCGCAAGCTTTGCTTACTGAGCAAGCCTTATTAAGCGCGATGACCTATGTTGACCTTAATCCTGTACGCGCCTGCATGGCTGATACACCCGAAGCCTCAGAATATACCAGTATCAAAGAGCGCATTAACCCGACCTTTGATTTAGCCGAAGCGGTTAAGCAACAAACCGCATTGCAATCTATTCGCCAGTTTGACCTCCCCCTTAAGCCATTACTTAGCTTCGAGGGCAGCCTTAAAAATACTGAGCAATCAGGGATTATTTTTGGCCTAGCCGATTATATTGATTTAGTCGATTGGACAGGTCGCGCTATTCGTGATGATAAGCGAGGCGCTATAGCCGCACACTTACCCCCCATATTAGAACGTTTAAATATCGATATTGACGCCTGGCTATTACAAACGCAGCACTTTGAGCGTGAGTATCAGGCCTTGTTTGCCAAACACAGGCAAAGGCCCAAGCGCGCTGCCTAAATAACCACCCGCAATAAGCCCTTCCAGTATCACCCACCATCACCCCTACTCAACCAAATAACCCCAAGTTATTAGCTTGGGGTTATTTATGCTTTTTATTAAATTAATGTGCTAGTGGCGATTATTTTGGCGTGGCGACACGATAGTCGATAAATCTTAGTGTCTCTTTCTTTTGTCACGCCTGTCCTAGCTCACGGCTCACGAGCTCACGTATTAAGCAGCACTTCTTGTATTTTTTTCCACTACCACATGGGCACTTTTCATTACGCCCAATCTTCTTAGATTTTCTAGTTGCTGTTTTGAAGTTAACCTTATTTTTTCCTTTCAATGACTGCGGCTTAGGAAGATCCTTAGTCGCCTTGTCCATTTCATCTGACTGTTCCCATTTAAACTCTTTATTAACACCAAATCTTAACCTTTGGGATTTGGTGCCAATGCACACACCGAACCATTGGTCAGCCTTCTGATCATATTTCCTGATCTCACAATGACGATCTAACCGCTTCGCAGCCTCGGCATCTGAGTCATTGTTACAGTGAATAGTAAGCCCCGCACTTCCTTCACTTATGCCAAGTGTTAAATCATGATGTTTACCATCCTTTTGCCCCAATTCAACTAGCTTCGATATCCCGTCATTAATCATTTCGATTGTGTCGCCACTAAGTGTTAATAGCATAAAACCGAAATCTACAGTGGCAGAATGTTCACGCAATTCAATGTCTTTAACCAAGTTATCGAAGTGCGTTCCTTCGTACTTTGTTAATATCCCATCTGGAGTCTCACTACCAGGAATACCATCTCTTCTCGTCAACATTGCAAGATTTAAGTCAGCGCAAATGTCATCTCCTAGCTGCATCATTGTGTATTCACCATCCATCCAGAGATTTTTCTTTAGATGGTATGACAAGATCGTTAGCTCGTGCGTAGGTAATATTTTATCGCTATATAGCGTTCTTCGGTTGACGTAGCTTAGAAAGTGCAAAGGAGACCTTAGCATCTCTGTTACAACATCCAAGAAGAAAACATCCATCACAAATGCCGGCTTGATCAAATCAGTAGGATTTTGCTTGAGGAACTGCCTAGTTTGAAATGACAAAGCGGGATAGTGATCAGATACCACGCAGAAGGGATAGATTTCTTTAAATTCTCTTCTGATGGTTATTTCATTACCCTGATCGTCTAAGAGCTTATAGTTAATGTCAGATAAATAATTTGAACATGAAAAGGCTTGATCATATGCATCTTGAACGGCCTTTTTAAAGTCATCCTTTAGAGATAACTCGTTCCCTTTGCGGGCAGCTATAGTTAGCCTCTTTGACTTTGCCTGCAATACTATTGCTCTATTTGCAAACACAACAAGAACGTCTATTTCACCAGCTTTATTGCGCTTCGCATCTACAATATCAACATTCTGAAAAACTCGGCTTTCTCCGAAGACCTGCGTAAGCTTTCTGCTCGAAAATTCTTCTGTAAATTCACCGCGATGACCCATCGCAATGCTTCTGTACGCCGCATCCGAATTGAACCAAAAAAATGGTGTTTCGTATAACGCCTCTACCAAACTGTAATTCTGAAACAGTAAGTATTTATCTTCTTTAAGCTTTATTATTGGATAGGCATTTATCGGATTAAAGTCATCTAAGGATGTGAAGTCGTTTTGTTCAATTTGCGAAACAAAGGATTCAATAACATTTCTAGAAACATTAGCATCCAATTCGGACCTGTCGGCTATTTCTCCTAAGGAAAAGGTATAAGCTTCAAAGAAAGTCCGTTCGTTTGGATGTTTATCTGCTAGACCAACAAGAGCATCATTAATCTTATCGTTCTGTAACACCTGAATTGCTGACACAACAGACAAGGCTTGCTCAAGTGAATAGCCTTTTTTTTCAATAAGCCATGCGTTATCTTTTCTATACTTATCTTCAGCTAGATCCCTATACTGAAAGTGGTATGCTGATTCACCCCCATAAAAAATTGATTCTCTTAATACAGGGCCAGAATTGAAAGGGTTAAAGTCATCATCCCCAATTCTATTGGGGTCAAATATCTCTTGCATTGGCGGCACCATGGAATGATGCAACTCCTGAAGTAAAGCATCTGTTCCACTAATATATTCCTGTATAACTTCTGGCGAAGGTAATGTTTCATCTACATCCTTTTTACTTGCCAGTCCAATTAGTGTAGATATTTCTGTTCTTACCAAACGCTCCATTGAGAATTGTTGCAATACATCTTCAGGCTTCACTTCATCCGCGTAGCTGATGGTATTATCGCGAAAGCAGAAATATGCGATTGCGTGAATGTAACCGGGAGATTGGCAAAGGACTTCTAGTTCTTTAAATACTTCGCTTTCCTTTCTGGCTATTTTATTTTCCGGCATCCAGTGCTCTCCAGATTGTATTGCCTAACATTATATTAGACAGAAAAAAATCCATATATCTCTGGACCTCAATCCGTATATCTAAGTTTTCCACGAATCTAGCATGGCTCAAGCCCGCGTGGCAAGCCTTATACAGAGCCGCACCAATCTAGAGCATAGATAGACGGAAAAAATCTATGACATTTCAAGAAAAATACCGAATCGCCCCTAAACGTATACTTACACAGTTAAAATTGAGGTATCTCCATGGCTCATTCACCCTTCCTAAATGATATCCACAAGCATATGGTTTCACATCACTATGCCCTACTCACGCGCCACACCTTAAAGCCGCGTAGTCTGCCAGATTCCATCAGAGTTTAATTCCTTAGTGGGCATAACAGTTTATTAGCTAAAACTCAGACCACACTAACACCCGCTCTGACCAGCCTAATTTTAAAAACGTACACTCCCAACGCTAGTTCACAAGGGCGTTACACCAACCTATCTTGTTACACATTTCACACAAAGCTAGCCTTAACGCCCGTATAAAAAAACCAGTTTTGCATCTTATAAAAACCGACTGCCCTGTATATATACAGAAGAAAGGGCTTAATGATGTACAGACTCCCGCTGGCACTGCAAATAGAACCCACCAATAATTAACATCAACATTACCACGAAAATAATATTGTTAAGTCTATTATGCATGCCAAAAAGCAACAAAAAATGAAAATATAGCCACCCTATTAATAAACGAAATAAAAAAATATAATGGCTATGAATAAAAAATAAGAGGGTGCCAAGGCAACGGGGCTTACTGACAGCAGGCCTATGCCTACAAGGTGATGAGAACAAAGACAGTGAAGCCTGCAGGACTCGATGTGTATACTGAAAACTTAGGGGCTAAAAAGCCGCCCGCGTCATCTATTCAGGGCCTTAGAAGGCAGGATGCCGACTAGAGCCTACAGGGAAGTACTTGCCGCGTGCCCTGAATGGGTGACGCGGGTGGCACCCCGACCAAAACCAACCAAGCCAGCCCCGCCACCCCCACAGCCCCGCAAGCGCCCATTCAAGACCTTAGAAGGCAGGATGCCGACCAAAGCTACAGGGAAGTACTTGCCGCGTGCCCTGAATGGGTGACGCGGGTGGCGCCCCGACCAAAACCAACCAAGCCAGCCCCGCCACCCCCACAACCCCGCAAGCACCCATTCAAGACCTTAGAAGGCAGGATGCCGACAGAGCTATAGGGAAGCACTTGCCGCGCGCCCTGAATGGGTGACGCGGGTGGCGCCCCGATCGAACCCATCCCATAAATCACCAAGACATACACTCAGTCTAAATAACCATCAAAAAACCCAATATTTAGGTATGAATCTACCGATTACTACGCGGTGGACCAGGGCCTCCTAGTAATAGTTAGCCAATTTGTTTAATATTCGCCCGCCATTATAGCCCTGAGTGATAATTAAGTGACTTTAGATGAATGTACCGCCCATATTACTGACCCGAGACAACATAAAAAT
>CANLTI010000096.1 GCA_947494095.1 uncultured Pseudomonadales bacterium | reverse complement strand
CATGGCCTCCGCGATTGACGATGACTATAGAGCAAAAATTCTACTATCTGCCTGATTATTACTAGGAGGCCCTGGCCACGACACCCATCAGCATCACTATCGTGTTGGCGGCTATACGCAATCGTTATAGCATGCCTGCGGTACTCGCCTCCATTTGCCTGCTAAGTCTATATTCAGATAATAATTTGCATGGCTCTTAAGTACCCAGTCAATGATTCATGAGCGCCCTATTCCAGCCCTCTGAATGGTTGCGGTCATCTTAAATAATGACCTGATAGGTTTGTGGTTATCGATTGGCAGTATATAAAACCGAAGTAGGGCAGTGCCGCCTTTAGAGCAGCGTCTTTTGTATTCTCTCATGAGAGAATACAAAAGACGCTGTTTTTCAGCATGGCTGGCTATGTATATCTAGGTATTTAGGTATTTAGGTAGGCAACTATTCAGCCAAGCTGAAAAACAGCGCCCAATGTCGGTACCTTTGAATAGTGACTTTATTTACCGCTTTGTGCTTGCGCGACTCAACGCGTGACATCCCCTTGCCAAAAAACAGTACCCTTCATTGGGCGTAACTCTTCGGCAACGCAGCAACGCAGCAAAGGAGACAGGGAGCAAGTATTATTGGAGCAAGTATTTCTTCCCCGCCTCTTAGTCAGTTGAGTTTCCTGACAGCGTTTAGTGACAGTAATTAAATAATACGTAAAAACTTTGCGTAATTTTAATTTATGTATTGTTTTACAAGATCATAAAGTGATACATTGAATTTACTGTTGGAAAATTATTTTCAGTCCTAATTTTAATCTCTAGGGGGATGTATGCCAGGTAAAGTCATTGCGGTTTCAAATGAAAAAGGGGGAGTAGGGAAGACCACTATTTCTGTGCAGTTAAGTATGGAGCTCGCGATGGAAAAGGGCGCATCGGTTTGCTTAATTGATAACGACCCCTCGGGTGATGCAACAACGGCTGTATTTGGCGACAACATTCCGGCCTCTATTGCTTTAGGTAATAAGCCCGAAGCTAGAGCCAATACACTTAAGCTGTTTACTGAAGAGTCTGACTTTTACCCTGAGCAGGTCAGTGAAAATTTTTATATGTTTGGTGCCTCTGATGGCTTGAGTGTTCTTAAAAGTGCTGACCTCGAGCCTGCGTATACTTTTTTGGAAGCGATTGAGGTCTTAATTGAAAAATTTGATTATGTGATTATTGACTGTCCTCCTTCATTTGGTTTGTTGTTTACCGCTGCTATGTTTGCCGCTGCCCATGGCGGGGTATTGATTCCTACGGTGCCTGATGAGTTGGCGTTTAAAGCGGCCAAAAAAGTGGTTGAGCGTGTTGAGATGACCAACAAACGCATGAATACCAATATTAAGCTTTTGGGTGTATTGGCTAATAAAGTCAAGCGCCCGGCGCCTTTATCGGTACAGCATTATCTTGAGCAAATGGAAAATAAGTTTGGCGATCATTTTTTTAAAGCAAAAATTGATGAAACCGTGCGGATATCGGATGCTATTGCTTTTCAATCTAAGGTGAGTAGTGCGGGTAAGTCTTCGCTTAAAGCCGCAGAACAAATCACAGCAATGACCAATGAACTTGTGGCTCGCCTGTAGGAGAACAGTATGAAAGAAAATGCCTTTACACGTAAAAAGAAACAAGGTTTTGCGCAGCAGCGTGCCGCGAGCTCCTTAGATGAACTAACAATATCGAATAACGATACAGTACAAAATGTCACACAGGGCCAGGTATTTGAATTGCCTACTAGTTTTTTTTACCCCGACCCCGATCAGGTGCGTAAAGAGTTTGACGAGCATAGTATTTTTGAATTGTCAGAGTCGTTTCGTTTACAAAAGCAAATTCAGCCCATTATTGTGCACCCAAAAGATGATAATGGCCGCTACAAAATTGATAAAGGTGAGCGCCGATGGCGTGCTGCCCAGCTTATTGAGGGCTTTCAATTAAAAGCGGTTATTGATGAAGACGCTGCAAAAAGAAGTGACCTTAAAAGGCTTTCGGGGCAATTTGCCGAAAACGATCAGCGCAAAGACTTGGCGCCTTGGGAAAGTGCTTTGGCCCTTCAAAAGTATCTGAGCTTTGGTTTGTCGATGGAAGAAGCCGCTATTGAAGCGAGCTATTTTGTACGCGATACCAAACGCCCCAATATTACTAAAGTCGGGCGCACGCTAAGCATTTTAAAGCTACCCGAAGAAGGCCAAGCTTTAGTAAAAGAAAAAATTGTGGTCGATTTAATCACATTAGAATTTTTACGAAAAATTAATGATGTGAGCAGTAAAAAATTCTCAACGCTGTGTGATATTGCTCGGCAAGAAGGCGGCCTAAGCCGAGCCCGGGCAGAGCAAGAATATAAACAGTGTAAGCGCAATGGCGTAGAGGCCTCTAATACCGATAATACTCCGCCTGCGAATGCGTCACCTCATCCGCCAGCGCTAAATACTGTGGCGGCCCAGCCTTTAAATAACTCAAAAGAGCCTGCCGCAAACCTCCAGCCAGATTTACATAATAAAGCGGTCATAAAGTACCCTAAAATTAATGTTGTTTGGCAAGATGGGCAAGACGCTGAAATATTATTTGATCACCATGCCACGCCTAAAGCAGGCCATGTGTATATTCGGCTTAATAGTGGTGATGTTATTTTGTCGGAGCTAAGGGAGCTAACACTAACGGGGATAGAGATATAATGTCATAAGACTAAAATGGCAGGTGCCCGCCACCCTGATGGGGGTAGAGTAAACAGTAAGCGCCTAAAGGGTAATCATTCATGGGGAGTAATGTGTGGCTAGCTTAAGTAAAGAAGCACAGCGCAAATATAGAATCATTGCTGCTATTGCCAATAATAATTCACCCTCTATTCAAGATATAGCTAACCGAACAGAGATTCCTGTTTCTACAATCAAAAGAATGCTGGGGCAAATACGTGCAGATTTTGATATGAATATTCGCTTTATTGCCGATACCGATAACATGCGAGGGCGTACAGGCTTTTATCATATTACGCATTGGGGGGTATTGGATAGGAGCGAATTTTTGGTTAGGCACGGAGAGGGCAGTGAGTAATTACTGTGTAGCAAAAACGGGTGCATGTTTGCGTGAAACCTTAGCGCATGCGAGTATTTCGCATGCGCAAATGGCCGATACATTACACTACCTGCGCAAGCAAAATATGAGCGTGCAGGTATTGTCGGGTATTACCCATTTAAGCCTGTCACAAATTCGGCATTATTGCCGGTTGTCAAAAAAATTAAGCCCAGCGGTCAAGCAGTTACTGCATGTGGGCAAAATTAGCCTTTCTCTGGCTAAGGCGATTGCCTCGGTGGCGCTAGAACGGCAAGAGGCATGTGCACGCGATGCCATCATGAAAGGGGTGAGTGTGCACAAGTTTCGCGATAAAGAAAAAGTGCTGCCTTTAGGCCTTGATACGCGCACGCAAAAATACTTTGAGCAGATAGAGCACAGGCTCAGTGAGCAAACAGGTATTGTTTTAGAGGTGCTACCTGAGCACAATAATAAGCACGCCGGCATCATTAAAATGCGTTACTCAGACCTTAAAGATTTTGATCATATTTGTGATCGGCTACAGGTTAAGCTCGACGATTAACGGGCTTACTCCCTGTGGTGATGTTACCCCTTGTAGGGGTTTTGTGCCCATCCCCTCGAAATTAACCTTAGCCTGAGTTTTTAAGCTTTTTTCTAACTCTAATTACCGTGCTTCGACTTACGCCAACAGCTTCTGCCGTTTTGTTAATGCTAAAACCAACTTCTGTAAATGAAGCTATTCGTTCATGTACTTCTAAATCTGGTTGACGACCGTGATAAAGTCCTTTTTGTTGTGCTTTCACGATACCTTCTTTTTGTTTACGTTCTCGCTCGCGGTATTCTTTATACGCACTGGCCGCTAAAATTTCTAGCAACATGTTATTAATAGCGCTAAGTATTGACCTCATAAAATCATCACTTGGAAAACTCCCAAATGTTAAATGACTTGTTGGTAGATCTAAACTAACAATATTTATTCCTTTTTCATTTATTGATGCTACCAACGTTTTCCAGTCTTCAGGACTTAACCTTGTTAAGCGATCAATAGATTCGACTAACAGAACGTCACCAGACTCAGATTCATCTAGTAAACGAATGAGTTCAGGTCTATCAAGAGAATTCCCAGATTTATTTTCTATATAAAAAGAAGCAATTCGTTTGCTGAAGCCAGAAGCGAACTTTTTCAATGAGCTTTTTGCTCTACTGGCATCTTGTTCGGTTGTCGATGCTCTTAAATATGCTCTTATGAACATTTATGCCTAAGTAGGTTTATTTAGATGGTGTCACATCATATAGGTTTATTTAAGTAGTGTCATTACGTAATTACTTATGATAAATCAATAGCGCCTTATGGGTACACTTATAAAGTCGTGTGCAAATGAAGCGTTATTAGAGTAATGTGACTATTCCAGTACAAATAGTACTCTTGATGCTATTGAACCATTAAGTGTAAAAAATTTACAAACCTTTTTAAATCTTGAAAATCGCCCCTGTTAGTTAAGAAGAAAATCGTAAATTTAGCTAATCTTTTAAGTGCTCTAAAGATACAGTTAAACCAACTTTGGAGCGATCCATTACCACTGAAGTTTTAAAGCGTCTTACATTATCATTTTCAAAAAAAAGTCTTTGCGTTAGTCTTTCAAACTCTTCCATATTAGGAACAATACAAATCAATACAAAGTCTTCCTCACCAGTAATATAATAACATTGCTGTACGTGTGTTTCAGATAAAATAGTTTTACGGAATTTATTGTGTTGTTCTTTACTTTCTCTTTCAAGTTCAACCTTAACAATAAATGTCATGTCATGTCCGAGTAACTTTGGGTTTAACACAGCAACCTCTCGTTCAATAATTTTAAGCTTTTTTAAGCGTTTAAGTCTCCGTTGTATTGACGCGACTGATAAACTACATTTATCAGCTAAGCTTGTTATTGATATCCCTCCATCAACCTGAATACATTCTAGAATTATTTTATCCGCTTTATCTAACTCTAATGACACAATAAATCCAATTAAGCTATAAATATGATTATTATAGTCATGAAAGTGCATTTTGTCGATCCATATATATCAAATAGATTTGATATAATTTTTTATCTTAATAATAAGTCACTTGTAAGGTTTACTATGAAATTGTTTTATCAAACTCACTCTCCATATGCACGAAAGGTATTGGTCTTGGCATATGAGAAAAATATTTCAGATAATATGGAAGTCGTTCATATGGAAACAAGCCCAACGGATCGTAACGCTGAAGTATTTGCATTAAACCCCTTAGGAAAAGTACCTGTTCTTGTAGACAAAGATGAAGTTATCTTCGAGTCCTCAGTAATTTGCGAGTATCTGGATAAGAAATATAGCCAATATAAAATGATTCCTGACGATAATAGGGATTATTTGTCGACTAAAAAGTTGGAAGCTCTTGCAACGGGAATTGCTGATGCTGGAATCTTGGCTCGTTGGGAAATTGAAAGACGACCTGTAGAGAAGCGCTATCAACAGTTTCTTGATGGGCAACTACTAAAGTTGTCAGAATCGTATAAGTATATTGAAAACAATATAGTACTTGATGAAGAAAACGTTTCCTTAGGTGAAATAGCTTTGGCCACAACACTTAGCTGGATTGAATATGTAAAACTTCCGTCATTTAAAGAAGGACACCCGAAAATTTTTCGTTGGTATAACAAATTTTCTAAGCGTCCATCGATGTTAGCTACGGCTTACTCTGGAACGACACAAGATATTAAATAACAGAAGTTTCACATGGGGTAAAGATATCAATGAACAAAACAGAGTTATCAATTGGGGTAAACACCTCGAAATGGATGGAAGCAAAAAGACCTTTACGTACAACAATAGAAGGGACTTATTGTAAAGTCGAGCCCTTTTCAATAGATCAGCATGCTGGAGAGTTGTATCAAGCTTTTAGTTCCGATAAGAAAGGAGACAACTGGACTTACATGCGTTATGGCCCTTTTAGGAATGAACAGGAATTCAGAAAATGGGCATCAGATAATTGTTTAACAAATGATCCTATTTTTTATGTGGTGATAGACAAAACCACTGGAAAAGCAGTTGGACTCATTAGTTATCTAAATATAAATGTAAAATTCGGTACGATAGAGATTGGCCATCTAAACTACTCACCTTTTTTACAACGAACCGTGGCAGCAACAGAAGCCATGTATTTGATGATGAAAAATGCAATTAAAAGTCTTGGCTATCGTCGTTATCAATGGCAGTGCGATAGTTTAAATGTCCCTTCGCGCAACGCTGCACTTCGTTTAGGTTTTAGTTTTGAAGGCGTTCTTCGCCAAGCAACGATTTATAAAAACAGAAATAGAGACTCTGCATATTTCTCTATTATTGATAAAGAGTGGCCATTGCTTGAAGTGGCTTATGAAGCTTGGCTTAACAAAGATAACTTTGACGCGAATGGTCTGCAAAAAAGTAAACTATCTTTTATTATTGAAAATCTCAAAAGCGATTTATAATGAAATTAGGGTGTTCATTGGAATCAATAAACGAAAATATGAATGTAGTCGACAGTTAATAATAGATTCACCAAGCTTCGTATTGATATGGGCAACAATTATGAACAATAATTTATGTTGATTGGTGACTTTAAACTTGTTCTCTACAGGGTACTATGAAGTCAGTGTATTAACGAAATAATGATAACACTGAAGTTCCATTCTATCCGTACAGTTATTTTTTGGTTTCTGAAATTAGTAATCAAAAGCTATTCATTTAAAGGCGGGATACCACTGAGTAAGCCTGCCAAATCAATTTCTTTACGATCTTTATTAAAGGCATACTCACCGTTTAAGTTAATATGTTGCCAAGCAACAGGTGAAAGCCGAGAAATAACATCAACCACGTCCTGCCTACCGTTCCTTTCTTGAATTTTTAAAAATGCTGACAGTAACGCGGAATTATAATAAATAATGCAGTTTGAAATGAGTCTCGCGCAATCGTTCCATTGGGATACTTGATAATCATTACCACCCCGAAATTTATTTCCATTTACTGAAGTAATAGCGCGTTTTAATTGGTGATATGCTTCACCTCTGTTTAGAGCTTGCTGAACGTAATGGCGCAGTGTTGAATTATCAACATACTCCAAAACGTAGATAGACTTAATTAAACGGTCGTACTCATGTAAAGCTGACAACGTGCGGCTTTTGCCATTACTTAACTTTCTAATAATAGTACTTTGAGTTGTCGTTTTACGGCTCAGTGAACAAACTATATGCTGAATGTTGTCCCACTCTTCAGTAATTAATTTATGGTTAATATCTTTCTTTAATTGAATACTGCCACCGTCTTCTTCAGTCACCTCAAATAAATTAAAAAATACCTTTTTCATTTTCGCGTATCGAGGAGCGAACGAGTAACCAAAAAAGTCTAATATAGCGAAGTTAACATTATTGGTACCATGAGTATCGGTCGATAAGGTATTGGGCTGTATCTCAGATGTATTGTTATAGAGTAAGTCAAAAGCAAAATGTCCTTCATATTCGTTAGCCCCAATCACTTGCGTACTTACAGGAACATGATTAGAAACTAGTGTTAATGCAGAAACGCCTTTACCTTTGGAGAAGTATTTAGACGAGTAACGTGCCTTAAAGGTATTTATGCGACACTCGAACTTTTGTCCGTCAATACTTGAAAATAACTGATTATCGTCAACGTGGTAATAAGCAAATATTGGCAACGTGGCTATGGCATTGGAAACATTATCATTCGACTGCGTTAATGTTTCATATCGTATATAACTATCGTCCACGCTACGCAATTTTCCCATAGAACGGTCAGATATATTTGCCATTTTATATAAACCATAATTGGTACCATTCGCTAAGATGCAAGCGATCAAATCTTCCTTATTAGCCGATGTTTTTTCTTTGTTAACTGAAATGTGAGTAAATGATTTTAGAAAATTAGTTTTTTGATCAACAAATAGCATGAGTTCAACAATACCCATGTGTTGAATTTGACTATAAAGTGGGTTGTCGATTGTTTCTTGCCATCGCTTGTTAGGGATAGACCATTTAAGTTCGGCCTTGCCAGGAATAAACTCAACGTACTTATTGTCACCACTAAAAATATGTTCACCTGCTCCCTTCAGCTTAGCTTCTAGTTGTTGGCTCTTATCTGCCAATGTTTGGTTAATGGGTGTCACCAGTTTATCAAGACCAGTATTTTCAATAATTTCAGTTTTATGCTGCCATTCTTTAGACTGAATTAAATCTGACGTTAAACTGCGATTATTAACGCTTTCTTTCACTGTTAAGCTATTGCTGTGAAATAGTTGTTCGGCTTTTCGGTAGAGGAAATATTCAAAGCGATTAGCAATTAATTTGGTATTTTCTCCCTCTAAATACTCGCGATCATGTTTAGGTACCACATCGAGGTTAATAGTTTGAATTGTTTTAGATTCACTTAGCTCAGAATGCGCCATAACGTACTGCTCTTGAAGTTCATCTTTTAAATGAATGAACTCAATATCGATAGACATAAATAATGAGCGAATAAGTTTTTTAATCTTACTGGATTGTTTATCGATAAATTGCCATTCGTACTGACGGCCATCAAAGTTATTATTATCTAAGTGATCACTTAATAGCTTAATGCTATCAGCAGGAATAAGCTCAAAGGCTTTTTTGCGAACATCACCAAAGTTTAAATCATCATTCATATCGGCATCGATAAAGAACTTCAATAAACTACCTGCGGATTTTAATTTGGTTCTTACAATATTCACATCTTCCCCCTGTGTCAGAATAGTTGTCACCCCTAAAAATTAACGCTGGGGGGCGAAAACGGAGTCTGTATGACACGCTAT
>CANLTI010000095.1 GCA_947494095.1 uncultured Pseudomonadales bacterium | reverse complement strand
CCATTCAGACGCTAACCGACCTCTTTAACAATAAGCCATTTATGCCAAGTGACTGCGCATAATGGCTGAGTAGTTACCTTTTTCTTTTGAAACGGTTATGTCCCATGAGAGTAAAATAAAATTCTTAGAGGATGCTCAAAACCAAGGCTATAAAACTTACTTGTATTTTATTGCACCCGAATCTCCAGATATTAATGTTGTACGCGTACAAGAACGCGTTGAAAAAGGCGGGCATTCAGTGTCTGAAGATAAGATTCGTAGTCGCTATAAAAGATCAATTAATCTTTTATCCGAGGCTATGAAATATGTTAATAGGGCTTATGTTTTTGATAATTCTCATGATCAAAGCGAGCCAGTCTTAATTGCGGATTATGATGGCGATGAATTAATTGCAAGGGTGAATGCAATACCTAATTGGTTTGTTGATACATGGAATAAATTTTAATATTCTCTAGTCTTTCCCTTATGCTATAAATGGAGCCGGAAGATGTAGTGTTTCAGTACGCAGCCAAATTATATGACGCTCAGCGCGAAATATCTAAATTCAATGCATGATTGCACTATTTATAATCTCTGAATTTTATACCTGAGGCTTATGTGTATGTGCGCATGGGGTCGTGCTAATCCTGGATGATGGCGGTACTTATGGTCTATTACTCACTGGTACCCTCGTTAGCAGTTCGAGGAAAAAGGGGTGTTGATTGGGTTGTGTTTATGCATATTTGAGGGGCCTTTTGGCCCTTTTTTTGTTATTCTGGGCGGTAACGCCTTAATGCTGCGCTTTGCCTAGCATGTTATTCGCCATTACGCCTATACAACTTCTTACCGGAACCACTTCATGAATATTACTGCCGATACTGCCCTTCAAATAGATAAATGTTATCAAAGCTATTTATCGTTGAGTGAGTATGAACAAACCGTGCTTAGAGTATTGGCTGTGGTTTATCGGCCTATTGGCGTGACTAAGCTTAATACCTTATTGGTGAGTGTTGGGGCGGCTGATTGTTTTTCTTTGGGTGACCGTATTAGAGCCTTAAAGGCAGAGCATCGGGAGCAGTTGGTTGAAAAAGGTTTTATTTTACAGAATAAAGAAGGTATTTTACTTAACCCGCTGCTGCTAAATCACTTAACGGGGCTGTGTGTTAAAGACGGCAGTTACCAAAGCCTTGTCAAGTGTAGTGAAAAAGTATTGCCCATTCGCAGCAGCGAGCTCTACTATAGAAGCGTAAAAGATGAATGGTGTATTTTACGTGATGCGCACTTTCTTCGCAGTGCTGATGATTTATTAGCGCTGATGGAGTTTGATAAAAACCCGCAAATAATCGACTTAGATAAAAGCTCGGTTTTGGTTGAATTGTATTTTGTGCCCTTTGATTTGCCACAGTTTTTAGCATTACCCGATCAATTGCAATATCAAAGTTTTGCAGCATGGTTTGCGCTAAATAATAATGAAGGCTATAGCAATGATTATTTATTGCTGTTGCTGGAGGAGGTGTGCGCTAAAAATACGGCAAATGTAAATTTGATGCACTTACTGGCCGAGCTGTATTTAAATGCCATGCGCTTTGATGACTTTAGGCGCATTTTAGCGGTTGATGATAAGAGCTGTTATGGTTTACAGCTTAATGCAACACTGCTGTTATTGCAGGCCGATTTTGCAGGGGCAGAAGTTTTATTTTCACAGGCTATAGCGGCTAAAAATAAATATGCACGCCGAAAGCTGCAATATTTGGCGGGCACTTTTGGCGTCTTTTATAAATTGTGTTTATTGATTTTAGCCGCTCAACAAACGCGCTATTACGAGGATGTATTAAGCCAGCTAGACGGTGAGAAGAAAGATAAAAAAATGCTTTATAGTACTGAGCTTATTTTGATCTCGTTATATCGATTAACCAATAGCTTATTATCAGGCTCAACTTATATGGCGCCTGCCTTTGTTAGGATTGATGCCTATGAGGTTATGCCTTATGTGTATTACCAAAAAATGATGATCCATAATTTGGGTGCGCTCTGGTGTGGTGAAGGCTTAACTCCGGACTTAGGCAAAAAGATGGCGCGCTGTCGTGATTTTTTTAATGGTATTGGCATGCGTATTTACGCTGTTATTGGCGAGCAAATTATCGCTGCTGTAAAAGCCTCAAAGCCTAGCGTGCAAAAGGGTAAGCCGCATAAAACGGGTATAGTTAATTTTCCTGCTTTAGTCAGCCGAAAAGCTAGGTGGGATATAGCATTAGAAAATCTCATAGCGCTTAACCCTACAGAAGATACACGGTTAAAAGCTGTCGATCCAAAAACTGAAAAACTCACAAGATTAATTTGGGAGATGTCCCCAGAGCTCAATCGTGCATCGTTTAAGGCGCGTGAGCAAAAAAAAACTAAAAAAGGTTGGAGTAAGGGCCGCCCCGTTGCGTTAAAGCGTTTGTCAAAAGAATACAAAACACTACCGGATTTAACCGCTGCCGATAAAGAAATGTGCAGTAATATTTCAGTTTATCAAAATTGGGATTATTACCAGTCAACCGAGTCACGATTGGAGGGGCTTAGTGCGCTATTGGCTGCCAAGCAGGTTGAGCACTTGTTTTTAGAGGGTGAGTTTGAACAGCCCATTACCCTTTTACAAAAAGAGCCCGAGCTGCTCATTAGGCAGCAGCAAGATCAACTGCTATTGAGTATTGCCGACTTGCCGGCGCATTTAGATGCGAGTACGGCCTACAGTTTAAAAGAAAGCTCACCTCTGTGTTATAGCTTTACCGTATTTAACCCGTCGCATATACAAATTGCCAAAATTGTAGGTGAGGGCGGTTTGGTGATTCCTGTGGCAGCCAAAAATAAAGTACTAGAAAGCATTGCGGCCATTGCGCCTTTACTTAATATTCAATCGGATATTGACGAATTAGATACAGGGCTTGACACCGTTCAATGCGACAAGCATTTAGTGATTAATATTCAGCCCTTTGGTGAGGGCTTGGAGTTTGCTTGTGTGGTGATGCCATTTGGCGATAACGGCCCAGTCTTTAAACCTATGCGCGGCAATGTACAACTTAGCACAGAGCTAGCAGGTAAGCGCATAGCCACCCAGCGTGACTTAGAGCGAGAGCAGCGACTCATTGATGCTTTAGAGCAGTATTGCCCTGCGTTTTTAGCTATGCCCGATAATACTTTGAGTCTTGATGACGGTCAGGGTGCGTTAGAGGTACTTGAGCAATTAGAGCAAATAATACAACAAGACCCTATGCCGGTCTTATTGCAACTGCGCTGGCCAAAAGGCAAAAAAATTAATCTCAGTAAAACCTTAGACGGCAATCACTTAAGCTTAGCGGTAGGCAAAAAAAATGAGTGGTTTGACTTAACCGGTGCGCTTAAAGTGAACGAAGAACAAGTCATTGAGCTACGTAAATTACTGGAGCTCATTAGCACTAGTAGTGGCCGCTTTGTGGCATTAGATAGCGGCCAAATATTGGCGCTATCGCACGATCTTAAGGAGCGGTTAGATTTACTCAATCAAGCGACCGATAATGGCAAGTTTCACCCGTTAGCGAGCTTGTTGGTGTCTGAGGCAACAACAGGTATGCGCATGAAAACAATTCACGCGTGGGACGATCAAGCCAAAAAAATGCACGAAGCCAATGACCTAGAGCCGGTTGTGCCCAATACCTTACAGGCGCAATTGCGCGATTACCAGCAAGAGGGTTTTGATTGGCTGTCGCGTTTAGCCCACTGGCAAGCAGGGGCTTGCTTGGCCGATGATATGGGGTTGGGTAAAACATTACAGGCGCTAGCGCTGCTACTTGCTCGCGCAGCCGACGGCCCAAGTTTAGTAATTGCGCCCACATCAGTCTGCTTTAATTGGCAGCAAGAGGCCTTAAAGTTTGCGCCCACTTTAAATACATCTATTTTTGCAGACTCGACAACAACGCTTAACCGCCAACAATTATTAGATGAGCTTGAGCCGTTTGATTGTGTGATTGTTAGTTATGGCTTATTGCAGCGCGAAAGTGAGTTGTTATCAACAGTGCAGTGGCGCACGATTGTAGCCGATGAAGCCCAAGCGTTAAAAAACCCCATGGCTAAGCGTACCCAAGCGGCGTGTGCGCTAAAAGGCGATTTTAAAATAATCACCACAGGCACCCCAATAGAAAATAACCTCACAGAGCTTTGGAGCTTGTTTCGCTTTATTACGCCAGGGTTACTCGGTAGCCTTAAGGGTTTTATTGAGCGCTATGCGCTACCTATCGAAAATGTAAACGAGGATAAACTAGCGGCGCGCAAGGCCAGTTTAGCGCTAAAAGCATTAATACAGCCTTTTATTTTAAGGCGCATGAAAAACCAGGTGCTCACCGAACTGCCATCGCGCACAGATATTAATATTCAAGTGCAGCTCAGCGCGCCAGAGCAAGATTTTTATGAGGCACTAAGGCGTAATGCTGTTGATAATATTATTAACGCTAGCGAACAAAGCTCGGCAGGAGAGCAGCGTATTAAAATGCTGGCCGAATTGGTTAAACTGCGCCAAGCGTGCTGTAACCCTAAATTAGTAATGGCAGAAACAACATTGCCAAGTGCCAAGCTTGCCGCCTTAGATGAATTGCTCGATGAGCTACAGCAAAATAATCATAAGGCGCTTATTTTTAGCCAGTTTGTTGGGCACTTACAATTAATTAAGCAACACCTCGATCAGCGCGGTATTCGCTATCAATATTTAGATGGATCAACCCCGCAAAAAGCCCGACAAACACGGGTTAACGCTTTCCAAGGTGGTGATGGCGATGTATTTTTAATTAGTTTAAAAGCGGGGGGCTCTGGCCTTAATTTAACCGCGGCCGATTACGTGATTCATATGGACCCTTGGTGGAACCCTGCGGTCGAAGAGCAAGCCTCTGATCGCGCGCACCGCATGGGTCAAAAACGCCCTGTCACCATTTACCGGCTCATTGCCAAAAACACCATTGAAGAGCGCATTGTTGCATTACACCAACACAAGCGTGACTTAGCGGATAAGTTGTTGGCCGGTAATGAGCAAGCTACTAAAATGTCGGTTGATGATGTACTTAATATGCTGAAAGAAAACTTTTAGCATATTAAGCATGTCACTATTTTAAGGTGTCGGGGCTGGGTGCTAATGAATCATTAGCGCCCGATTTTCGCACCTCTGAATAGTTACGTCTAATTTTTCATATCCCTATGCAGGCGCACTGCTTAATCTTTTTAGGCATTTAAACCCCTGCCTTAAATGCCTAAAAGGTCACCCATTAGCACCGGTCAATGGCTTTTTAGCTTAGCTAAATAGTGATCCAAAAATTTAAAAAAAGTTTAATCGAGCTAGGCTTCGCGCTGCAATGCACTCACGTAGTTGAGGGATGTTATTTATTTTTTGAGTCTCTTCTTGAATTTTTTTAGCTCGCCCTTCTAAATCCTTTATATGGTTATTGATTTTAATGTTTTCTTTTTTTCTGATTTTATCGTAAAACATTTTATAAGCAGCTTCTGAAAAAGGAATTTCATCAAAAATATCTTGCCTTTGCTTTTTAACCTTTTCGATCATATGCTCTATTAAAGGGAGCAGTTGTGTATAGTCTTCTTCAGGAAACGATTCGGGTAATTGGCCAAAAATCTCTTTGTAGGTTTGTAATATATAGGCAATATCTTTTTGATCGCGCGCATCAATAAGTGCAACCATTTTATGATGCTTTTCTTCTTTTTTTGTGGGGTCTTGTTCTAAATCGGGGTGAAGTGCTCGACTCATGCGTCGGAAGAGTTTATTAATTGCTGATTGGCTAAATAGCTTGGTTAATTTTTTAAGTTCTTGCTCTTCATTGGTATAGCTGTTGTATGTATCATCGATGGATTCATCTTCTGTAAACGCTTTATCGTCACCAAACAAGCTTTCAAAAAAATCATCGTCATCGGTCATATCCTCTTCGTTATTTTGATCATTTTCAGTATTTAAATGACCAAAAACCTCTTCAAACAAAGCATCATGCTCTTCTTTTGTAGAGACATCATTTATTTTTTCGGCAAAGGAACGGACATTATCAATTTCGTCTTCGCTGGCGCCATTTTTAGCCATTTTTTTTAATAGCTTTTCATTGGCATTATCAATATGCAAGCTGGTGTGGTGCTCATAAGCTTGCATGAGTGACGCTATATCTATTGCGCTGCTAAAAGGGGTTGCACCAAGCTGCTCAAAATTGTCAAATATCCATAACCGGAGCTCTTCACGAGCATAGTCGGGCAGCGTCTTTTTGCTCATGAAAGGAATAATTTTTTCTGTTAGCTGATATCTGGCCTGTAAAAGTTGCATTTCACACGGCTCTATTTGCGGTAGAATCCGTGCCATCATATCTTGTATTTCATCGGCAAATTTAGCGTTTTGATTTTTGAAGCGCTGATAGCGCTCTAGCGCCTCGTTAAAAAGTGATTGAGGTGTGGCTGGTACGTTCTTTTTTAGGGGCTTTTTCTTGCTTATCTTTCCCATTATCAAACCTATCTAATTGATCTACATCGAGCTCATCATTTTATGGCTCTATGGTCAAAAGCTCAACAGCCAGATTACTTGCCCGCAATAAAAGTATGAGACGGTACGCAAACTCGGTTATCAGGAAGATTCGATGGCCAAGTGGTAAGCGGCTAGTTACACTGCTTGGCTCTAGTTACACGGCTTGGCCATTATGCTTTAAATGTAAAGAGCGTACGACATTTGCGCACCTTAACTGACTATTAATGGCACATTTAGGCTAAATATTGAGGATTTAATAATGAAATACTACGTTGGCGCTTATGCCTCATCCCCTTGTAGTCATGGTTGGAATGCGGCTTTAGAAAGCGAATTTTATATCGCTTTAAAAAACGATAAGCGTGTTAAAGGTTTGGAGCATCCCTTTTTAGGGCAGCTACATGCAGAAGATGATGATTGGTTTTTAGCCAATATTGACCCCGCTTGGCAGTATGTATTTACTTGTATACCTGGCATTATGACGGCGCTGGGGCAAAACCCTACTTTTGGCTTGGCATCACAAGATGAGAGTGGGCGCGAGCAGGCGTTAGCGTTTATGCAAAAGGCTCGTGAAGCCGTTATTCAATTAAACACGTATTGCGGCAAGCCGGTGGTAAAGGCGATTCAAATACAAACGGCACCAAACCAAACTCAGGCAGGGGCATCGGTGGCAGCGCTTAAGCGTTCACTGACAACATTGCAAAGCTGGGATTGGCAGGGTACGCAAATTATTATTGAGCACTGCGATACATTAGTGGAGGGGCAGGTACCGGCCAAAGGTTTTTTGACCTTAGCGCAAGAGATTGAAGCGGTGACAGAGGTTAACACAGCCTTGCAGTGCAATATGGGCATTACGATTAATTGGGGGCGCTCTGTTATTGAGGCACGTCACCCCGACGGTGCACTAGCGCATATTGAGCAGGCGCGTAAAGCGGGTGTGTTGAGTGGCCTAATGTTTTCGGGGGCATCGGGTGCCGATACACAATACGGCAGCTGGAAAGACACTCATCAACCCAATGCTAAGCAATCGGTTAGTAGTGTAGGTGCTGAGGGCTCGTTAATGACCGCCGCTCGCATGCATCAATGTTTGCATGCTGCCGACTATCAGCATTTACCTGTTATGGGTATTAAATTAGGCATTAGGCCTAAAGAGGCCTCATTGGATGAGCGATTAGCGTATATCGATGAGGCCTTAAATATTTTGGCAAGTGTAGCGGATGCGTAGTCTTGCGGCTAACTTTAGGGGCGAGGCAATAATACTTTATCCAATTAGGCGTAGGGTGCTGTTTTCTCGGTAAGGCGATCGAGGGGGGCGCCCAGGCAACAAATCCCTCTTAACCCCGTTAAGGGAGATTTGTTGGTTCGGCTCAATAGTTACCTCGTGTTTTAATGCGCAGTATAGTGAGCGGTGCTATAGCTGGTGTCCCTAATTTATATACAGGCAATTATTCAAAATCTTTGGTGTAACCTTTGGGTGGTGGGGTCCAGCCGCGCTCGGTTTTACTGTGTTTATTGTGGTTATCTTTTTGCATAATATTCAGTAGTTTTTTTTCTATGTCCATAAAGAGCTGTAAATAATGATCAGAAAATGCATGGCTTTCGCCTTCGTTGCGCCAGCTATTAAATAAGTCGTCAAAATGATGTTTTTCGGCGGCGCTAAAGCTATTTTTGAGTTGCTCAACACGAAAGGCGTGTAAGCCTAGGCGCTTTAAAGCTTCGCCGCCCATATCTAATGCCGAATTATAGGTTTCACTAATAATAAAGTCGGCACCGGCTTCTTGTAGCTCGTAGTGATGGCTGCGGTCATAGGCGCGGGCTAAAATTTCGATGTGGGTGTGGCGATGTTTAATATGGCGCACAATATCAATTGCCCGCGCACGGTCATCAATAGCCACCACAAATAAACGGGCTTTTTCTATGCCGGCTGTATGTAAGAGGTCGGGCCGGCTAGCATCACCATAAAAACTCTTAATATTAATGCTACGCATGCGGTCGATTTGACCGGCTTCGTGGTCTAATACAATTGTGGGTACACCGTTAGAGATTAATAGGCGGTTAATGATTTGGCCAAAGCGGCCAATGCCTGCAATGATGACTGTGCCGGTTTCTTCAATATCGTCAGTAGCCCTGGATGGACTTGCACGGCGATAGCGCGGTTGAATCACTTTTTCAAAAAAGATAAATAAAGCCGGTGTTAAAAACATCGAAATAGCCACGACCATCGATAGCATTTGTGCCAAAGGGGTTGGCAATACATGATGCGATAGTGCATAGCTGAGTAATACAAAGCCAAACTCCCCAGCTTGTGCAAGGCTTAAAGTAAAGAGCCAGCGGTCACTTGAATGTACTTTAAATAATTTAGCCAGCCCCAGTAGTATTAAAGCCTTTAGGGTCATTAGGCCAGCCCTTTCAAGGTGACGTAATAATCATCTTGAGCATATTTAAGTCAAAAAGAGCGCTTAGAGCCTAATTTAAGC
>CANLTI010000094.1 GCA_947494095.1 uncultured Pseudomonadales bacterium | reverse complement strand
TGTAGCGTGTCATTATCGTCAATCCATCGCCCTAAGTGTGGGTTAAGTGGTGTGACAACTAGCCTGACACATAGGGTCTCTGTCTGGTCATAACCGTATCCATCTGAAAATGAATAGGTTATCAGTGGTAACAATCAACGCGGGAAAAGCATTCTGGAATTATGTGAACACTGATTCTGGAAATCAGGCAAAAGTGTTCATTTTGCGCCAGAATAGATGTTCATATTAAATCAGTACGGGTGTTCACATTAAACCAGAATCAGGGTTCACTTTGGGGCAGAATACGCAATTGCCGTTGACACTGATTAACGGAGCGATCTGCAGGCTATTTTGCACTACAAACACCCACCGATAAGCATTGACTGGTCTGATTTAGATGAGCGTAAAAGGCACTTTCTGCTTCGCGCCTCACTGAGTTTCGATGGCCGTGCTATCACGTTGTATGAAGAAGTGCATCCGCTAAGCACCAAGAAGAAACCTTCTACGCATAAACTGTTTTTACGTAGGTTATCACTGCTTCTGTCTGCGGACTGTAAAACGGTATTGTCACCGATGCCAGCTTTTAAACGCCATGATTCAGACAAATTGAAGCACTGGGCTGGGATTTTGTTGGTCGGGTACGTAAACCTTTCTTTTATACCATCCATAACTATGCGCACAAGCAGTACATTAGCCAGCTGTATGCCAAAGCATCGCAGCGGCCGAAGCTATATCACGCTGAAATCGCGAGGAATACGCCATTTTCCTGTACTCTTACACTGTAAAAACAAAAAACTAAAGGTCGCCACGCATTTAATGCTGATGGCAGCATTATGGCATCTAAGACATCGCAATCTAATGCGCGAGCCAATTCAGAGCCGTGGTTACTGGTATCCAACTTGCCAAAAACCAGCCATCACGGTAAAAATGTTGTCGCGATATATCGCCAGAGAATGCAAATAGAAAAAAGCCTCCGAGATATGAAGAGTACCCAGCTTGGCTTAGGAATCGAGCAAAATTGCACGACTCAACTTCAGCGCCTCAGTATTTTACTGCTGTTAGCCAACTTAGCTTAACTGGCACTCATCTTACTCGGTGTTGGAGTAACTGTTGCCAAAAAAATTGGCAGTTTCAGGCGAATATCTAGCTAGAAAATCGAGTGGTATCGTGTCATACACTGGAGTTACGGGCTATCAAAAAACGTTTAAAGCTGACTGTAAAGCAGTGGCGCAACACTTTGAAACATTGCATGCATTTACTCGACACAACGAGTTGCAGCATTACGAGAGGGCACGATTTCGTGAGGATCCTTCAGGCACAGACCAGCACTGTTCTTTGGATTTATCCCGCCAAACTATACAAAATTTTCCTCAGTCACAGTCATATTCAAATGACTATAACATTTTTAGCCGCATTAACTTATAATGCCCAGTTAGGGTACAGAAGCAATGGAATGCGCAGCTTCTGCCTTCAATAAACAGGTGTGCAAAATCTGCCTCACCAACGAAACTACTTCATCTTGATAACTCTCAATAAAAAAATGATCACCAGAAAAAGTGTGTATCTGTACCTTTTTACTGAAAAAATCACCCCAACGAGATAAGCTTTCCACTGGTACATCCACGTCATTCTCGCCTCCAAGTACATATAACTCACAAGGAAAACTACTTATACCTGTATAGCAATATGTTTCCGCTATCTGAAAATCGGCTCGCAATAATGGCAATAAAATAGACATGAGTTCTTTATTTTCCAACGCTTCAGCCGGAGTACCATTTAATCTCTGCAATTCAGCTATAAACTGGGCGTCAGGCAACTGATGAGTTGGAGCTTTGAGCTTGACGGTGTCAGGACTGCAGCTGCCTGATGCAAAAAACACTTCAGGCAATCGTTGTTTTTTTAGCTGCATCTGGTTCAGGAATTCAAAAGCGACCCTGCTACCAAGGCTGTGGCCAAAAAGCACATAAGGGCGATCCAGCAGGGGCTTTAATGCCTGTTCCAACGCAACCATCAACGAGGCCATATTATTGTATGCTTTGGTCCCGATGAAGGTGCCTCGCCCCGGAGGTTGCACTGCGACCAATTCAACTCCATCTGGCAACTTCGCAGCCCATGATTGATATGTCCTGCTACCTCCGCCTGCATAAGGAAAGCAAATTAACCGGAGTCGAGCCGAAGAATTCTTCTTCGGTATAATAGTCCAACGTTTGTCCATAAAAAACATACCCTCACATGCATTAATGTCACGTTCTATTTGAAACTTATTATTGGCATTTTTATCATCTATCTGACTCAGCTTGATCAAAGGGTAACATAATGATTAACAATGCTATTTTTTTGGAAATCAACTGTCTCCCTCGAGTAGAGCAGCATAAAAATATAGTATGAGTCGAAGAGAGCACTCATCACAGTTCTCGATCAGCTCATTCGCCAAAAATATCAAACCATGAATACCGTCATAAATGTAAAAAAATGCTCGCCGATTTTCTCTCATTTGTCCCTCGCAACCAAAATTAATGCGCCTGATTTTTTGTCGCGAGCGCGGAGTAACTGACGAGTCCCCACGAATGGCATAGATAAAACAAACAGTTAAGGGCGAAGGGAACATTCATGGCAGTTCCCGACCTGATCTTTCGCCAAAAACACCTAACCATGAATGCTGCCATGAATGTAAAAACAATGCTCGCCGATTTTCTCTCATTTGTCACCCCTAAAAGTATGCATAAAGCCAGACTTTCTGCGCTAAGTGCTGCTGCACAAAACCTGATGAAAAAAGGCTGATGCACGGTTAGCGCTATTGGCCGTGAATATGAGAACCAAAATAATGAGAAGCATGGCATTAAACGTGCTGACCGCTTGCTCAGTAATGCGGCGCTTCAGGCTGAAATACCGCTAATCTATGGTGCAATGACCCGCTTAATGCGCCAGGGCAAACAGCCCCTCATTCTGGTGGATTGGAGCAATGCTGATAAAGCCAAACGCCATCATATCCTTCGCGCCAGTCTGGCATTAGAAGGCCGGCCATTGACGCTGCATCAAATGGTGGTACCAATGGACGAGTACACTTGCCCGCACGTACACAAGACATTCTTAAACAGACTAAAGCAGGTATTACCGGCAGATTTTAAACCGGTGATTATTACCGATGCAGGCTTCAAAGTGCCGTGGTTAAAGCAAATACGTAAACTCGGCTGGCACTACATCGTCAGAGTTCGTGGCAACCAGACACTGCAACTGTCCGGGCAGGAAGCCTTTATCACGGTGACGAAAGTATACAAAAAGGCCCGTACCTCACCCCAGTTGCTGGGGGATATTAAGCTGACGAAAGCGCAACAATATCGTACTCGTGCGGTGCTGGTTGGCACCGGTTGGAAGCTGCGTAAATCCGATAAACACAAACAGTACAAGGAGCCTTGGTTGCTCGTAACGTCACTACCAGATTGCTTCAACTATGCGACGAAAATTGCTAAATGTTATGGCAAGCGGATGCAGATAGAAGAGAGCTTCCGTGACCAGAAAAGCCAGACTTACGGGCTTGGTAGCAATGCGCATGGCACTTATAAGCGAGAACGACTGGAAGTACTGTTGCTGCTGGCTGCGCTAGCAAATTGGCTGCATTACATGATTGGACTGGCAGCAGAAATGGCCGGGATGCACTTAAGGTTCCAGGCGAACAGCATTAAACACCGGCGGGTATTGTCGTTTAACTACCTGGGTAGGCGGCTATGCAAAGTAGCAAAGTTAGGACTGAGCATTGAGCAGATCCAGTCTGCAATAAGGCAAATCATGCTCTGGGCAGCTGAATCAGACTGGGCAGTAATCAAAATGGAAAAGAGCTGATACTATGGTCAAATTCGTGGGGCCCTCTCAGGCGGAGTATAAAGCCAAATGTTTTAAGGCTGCTGCACGGTAACGGCTATTGGGCAGGGTTTTAGTACTGGCACTTCTAAAAACACGGCATTATTACGTAGACTCGGTTGGCTCTATATTACCAGAGTGCGCGGCAACCATTTAACTAAATTCGAGAGGATGCCTCAGGGGAATTACTTTGGTATGATATGTGGATATCCTCGACTCACTATTTAAAAGGGACTATTTTGAAATTACTAATTAAAAGCCGATTTTATAGTTTTTTTACATTTCCCATTGCTATTTTTTTTGCGACAGCCTGTACCTCCGAGCCGACTTACCGGTTTGCCAGTGAGGAGCAGTTGATAAAAAACAACAGTCTCGGAGAACAAATTGATCAAGTCCTAGTCAATCAACATATGTCTGGTGTATTTGATGGCACCGTTCTTATTCGTAAACAAGATGAATTGATATACAGACGTGCCTTTGGTTACGCTAACAGGGAGGAAAATAAAAAAAATTCTGTCACCACGATTTCTGACATTGGGTCCATAGCAAAATCATATACTGCAACAGCCATGTTATTACTTGCAGATAGAGATGAATTATCACTGCAGGATAGATTAAAAAAATTCTACCCTGATATACCTGCAGATAAAAAAGATATCACTCTTCATCAGTTGCTCACTCATACCTCCGGGTTAATTAACTTTCATTCTCGAAACGATTTCGAGCAATTATCCAGATCAAATGCGGAAAATATAATCTTCCAGAAAGCCCTTCGTGCTCCACCAGGAGCAGAATATCACTATTCAAATGCCGGTTATACACTGCTGGCATCCATCATTGAACGGGTCTCAAAGCAGTCCTTTGAAAACTATGTGAAAAAGGAGTTACTCACACCGCTAAACCTAGTGCATACCAGTTGGTATCAGAGACAACAGGTGTTCCAGGATGAAATAGCATATGGTTACGTTAATCATGATAAGAGATTTCGCACGTTCTATAAGCCTTTTACCTGGGCACTGAAGGGAGGAGGCGGAATGGTCTCAAGTATTGAAGACATGTCTGCCTGGCTGGATGCTCTGGTCGCAGGGACATTATTCAGTGACCAGATGAAAAAGCAGATTTTTCAGCAGCCCGCTCTGGGGCGAACGTTAGGTGGCTGGCAATGGGTAGAAATAAATAACACTCCCGCTATAGAAATTGGAGGCAGCACCGACTATGGTTATACCGCAAAGCTACAATACTACCCGGAATCACAAATATCAGTCATCTTGCTTTTTAATGGGTATAGCAATGAATATGAGGGCAAAACCCACCATGTGATTAGTAATGAAATTCTGAGTAATATCCTTACTCATACGAAATAGAGCGAGTGAGGTTTTTGGCGATGCCAGCTCTTAGTGCAAGCATCGCCTAAAAACAATATAAATTAGACCGAGATGCTCTTGAATCCATTGAGTCTTTCAGCAGAAATACCCCTGCTGTTACAAATATCGATCAGCTCATTGGACTCTTTTATAGGCCCAGATGTTTCATCATATTCAATGCTGGAGATATAGGTTAACCAAGGTTCCATCCCCATCGCATAAATGTAGACATGTTCAGGAGAAAATTGCTCTATAATTCCAACTGCTTTTTTACAATTAGAACCGTTCAAGCGGCGAGAGTGATCCATCGCTCTTTCCATCGGTTGCGAGCTTAGTGGTCCATACAACCAGGACATAGGTGCACCTGAAGACTCCATCCCAATAAAAATATGGTTAATATTTCCTACCAAGCGATGAACGTGCTCGTACATTTTAGGTTCTATATTATTAGAATCCGCAGCACACAATACCTTATTCCCTAGTAATTCAAAGAAAAATGCCAGCTTTGATTTTATGTGAAGATCACCATGTTCACCAAAGAATGGTAAGCCCATGATGCGCCCACCGGGCACCTTTAGTTCCTGTAGTTCATCCAACTCTATGATATTGCTGAAACCCGCCGCTTCAAGTACAAGTCGAAGAGAAGGATCCTGTAAAGTTCCTCCGTTATTTCTGGGTACTACAATATTGCCAATCTTATGCCGAATCTGCAGTAAAGTTTCAAACATCACATGATCTTGATGGCTATGGGTCAGAACCACATAGTCAATCTTTTCTGGAAGATCCATATAATCATAGCGTGCACTTGCATCTGGGAACTTATAACTAATGATCGGATCTGTCATGATGGAAATGTCAGGCGTTTCCAGTATCACAGTAGCATGACCAAAATAACGGATTCTTAAGCCCTCTTCTGGCAAAGGTTCAGCTGCTTTAGGCTTTTCAGTGGTAAAAAATGAATACAACAGCTCTGTTTGTTGACTGTCTAAGCCGAATCGATCTCTTATTTCTTCAGCAATGGCCAACGAGCCTGCTTCATACTTCATTCTGAACAAACGATCGACCAAAGGGTCGTTAAATGGCATTCTGAGATTTATCTCATTTTCCTCGGTGAACCTTGGCGTACTCAAAACAAAACTGCGATGGTCACCATTGATGAATGACAATTGTATAGATTGTTGCTCAGGCTTATAATAAGAGCTTTGATATAAAAGAGGCTCAATCAATCGAATAGAAGGGTAATTATTTAAATCATACCCCAATTCAATGTAACCTTTTAGTGAGCATGGGATCTTTTCATACAATGATTCCAAAGAATAACCATTTGCTTCATTTCTAAGCAGATTATTGACATCATTTAGAGCGTCAGATAATTCTATTAAGTCTGCAAGTTGATTAAGTGTTCGGTCTCTGTGGCAGGTTACTTTTTCAACCCCACCAGAGAAGTCCATGAAGGGCCCGCCCCGCATAGAGGGATTTTTGGCTGCAGCTTTATGGATATGAGGCGCCTGTAAGTATGACTCCATAATCTTCATGTGTAATTTGGCGGTAATTGCACCTGCAGTAACTGGTTGCAACAACATTGGCCAGGCATACCATTGATTCCATAGGGGTTCGACTTTGACATTGCTTCTCAAATAAACTTCATTGCTCATTTAGACAATTCCTTATTATGTATTATATTTTTAATAACTATTTTTTATAATTTGGCTTTTTCATCTTAATGCATAAAAATCATAATGATAAAAGAACCTGCCCTACCGATTCAGCGATACATTTCCCTGAATCTGACTTCACAATAGAATGGTGATCAGTTTCAAAGTTATAATGTTCAAACCTTTCGGCAGCGATTTCTTTTAAGAGAAACTCGCACTGTTGCTTCAAAGGATGTGGGGACAGCGAAGCGGTAAAATACTGAACGTTGTCAACTTGCTGAGTTCGCCGCAAGGTATAGTTGTTGAGCCCAATGATGCCTGAGACAATAATCTGACGAATTCGCTCAACAGTATTTTGAGTCATCACTGCCAGATTCTGCACATCGTAAGCATGATCAAAATCGCTGACTAGTTCAGTGTCTTGTGATAACCAGTCCATATATTCCGTCAACGCTGTGAACTGAGGTAATACAGGCTGAAGCTCCTGATATAAAACATCTTTTGGCTTGGCTTTCCATACGCTGTCAATCAATCCCAGATAGTCAACTTTGTTACCTTGCTGCTTCAAACGCTCTGTTATCGCCAATGAAATAACGCCTCCGTTTGACCAGCCAAGCAACCGGTAAGGTCCTTGTGGCTGTACACGTTGCATTTGTGTGACATAGTCCCAAGCCAGATGCTCCATAGTCTGCAAAGTCACTTCACTGTCTTTGTCATATAGCTCTTTCTTTGATAGCCCATACACTGTCAGTGATGGCGGCAAATGCTTCAGCATATGCGAGTAACAAATCACGTCGCCACCTACCGGATGGATCAAGAACAGTGGGCGCTGGTTACTATCTCCAGCCTGTAACTGAATACAACTCCCCTGATTTACAGGTTGGGTCTGCAGCGATGTAGCCAGATCACCTAAATCTCTGGCAACAAACAACTGCCGCAACGTCATCGCAATATTGAGCCGCTTTTCAACGGCTATAACAACTTTGACACCAAGTAAAGAATGGCCACCCAGCGCAAAGAAGTTATCTGTCGCCCCCACCTGCTCTATCTGCAACAGTTCCTGCCAGATTTCGCTTAATGCTTGCTCCACTGCTGTGCGCGGCGCTACAAACTCTTGTTGCCCATTTCTCGCATCCGGGACCGGTAATTGCTGACGTGCTATTTTTCCGTTTGCTGTCAGAGGAAATTCTTTCAGCCATATCAAAAACGCCGGTACCATATAATCCGGTAACTCCCGCACTAACATCGCCTTCAACTCAGTCTGCGGGAAAGCATCATTACTCCGGTAATAACCCACCAGCTGCGGCGCTCCATCCACCCCGGGCTGCGACATTACCAACACCTCTTCTATCCCTCTGTGCTTCAGCAACGCTGCTTCTATTTCACCCAGCTCAATTCGGTATCCCCGGATCTTCACCTGATGATCATTGCGGCCAACATACTCCAGCATGCCATTCGGTAAATATCTCACCAGATCTCCGGTCTTATACAACCGCTTTCCATGTCCTGCACAGCTGCTGTCATAGTATGGATTACTAATAAACCTTTCTGCCGTTAAATCCGGTTGCTTCAAATACCCCCGTGCAACACCCGCTCCTCCGATATAAAGTTCGCCTGTTACTCCCAACGGCATCGGCTGTAAAGCTGCATTCAGTACATACAACATCATGTTGCTGATCGGTTTTCCAATCGGAACGGTGCGTGATTTTCGCGTTATAAGATCCACAGTGCTATCAATAACATAAGTTGAGCAACCAACTACAGTCTCTGTCGGACCATACTCGTTGACTAGCAAACTCTCAGGATTAAGTGCTACCCACTGTGCCACCAATGTTGAATTTAATGCCTCTCCGCCTAAAATGAAGGAGTGTTGGCAACCCGGCTTAGATTGGCTGGATAAACTCAGCATCCCTTCCAAATGAGAAGGTGTGAGCTTAAATAACAATGGCTGGCTGCTCCTGGCATGAAGCTGATGCATATACCTGATTGTATCTTCCGAATCAGGTAAGATGATCAGATATTTACCGCATACCAAAGGTCCAAGCAAACTGGTCACGGTTGCATCAAAACCCAGCGGAGAGCTCATTACTGCGCCAGACAGTTTTTTAAAATATGCGTCATGGATGAAGTGTAGATAATTTACTACTCCCTGATGCTCTACCATGACGCCCTTAGGCTTGCCTGTAGAGCCTGAGGTGTAAATCACATACGCCAGATGCGACGATTGCACGCCACTGACCACCGC
>CANLTI010000093.1 GCA_947494095.1 uncultured Pseudomonadales bacterium | reverse complement strand
GCTTAAATTAGGCTCTAAGCGCTCTTTTTGACTTAAATATGCTCAAGATGATTATTACGTCACCTTGAAAGGGCTGGAATGCTATACCTATCAGTGGTTTAAGTTTGCCACAGGCCGTTTTCCGACTAAAGAAGATGGCTGCTCTTTAGGGCAAATTAATGAGCAGGCATACTCAAACCAAGGTAGCGGCTCTATTAAAGACGTGATGGTTAATGTTGTTCTTAGTCATTCATTCCGCAACCTGCGAACTGCACCCTGAGGATTTAACCATGAAAAAATGTAACTTATTTAATAATTATTCAAGGCGTTCAGTACTAAAAGTGTTGGGGGCGAGTGCTGCGGCACCTTTTGTACCTGTGTTGCAAGCCGAAGCTCAAAGCACAGCGCCTAAGCGCATTCTATTTATGACAACACCAAGTGGTTTAGGTGATGGGGCCAACCCAACAAACCCCGGTGCTAATTAGGGCCGTGGAAAAAATACTTTGTCCAATTGACGCATCATCTGTTAAAATTCGAACATAATTTAAGCACCATCAATCACCCAGTGACTGTCGAGTAAATATCAAATTGAGGATATAGCGATATGGAAAAATACCGCTCAAAAATTGAGCGGTATTGATTATCGTGAATTCGTTGCCTGCGTCGTCAAACGCTTGGGCTATGGCGGGCAATACTTTGCAGAGACCGTACTCGGATGGAATCGAGGAACTATCAGAAAGTCACTGCGAGATCTTGAAAGTAATCACTTTGTTGATCGACGGCATAACAATAAAGGGCGTAGCCGTTATCAAAATACACTCACCGATTTAGAAGCCTCTATTCGCGCCATTATTGAGCCAAGTAGTCAAGCCGATCCCACCTTTCGTAGTACTCGTATTTATACGCCTCTCACCGCTAGGCATGTTCGAAAGCGATTGATTAGCCAATACGGTTTTCAGTGTAAAAACTTGCCCTCAAGGCGAACGCTGTCGACATTACTCAACAAATTTGGTTTTACGCTAAAGAAAGTGCAAAAAACAAAACCGTTGAAGAAAGTACCCGAAACTGACGCTATATTTAATCGAATAAAGCCCTTCAATAAAGCCGCTGATGAGGACTCTGGTTGCCTTCGAATATCGATTGACGCTAAAGCCAGTGTGCATGTCGGTGCGTTTTCAAGAGGAGGTAAAAGCCGACAAGCACAAAGCGCTCTTGATCACGATTTTAAGCCAGACAGCAAGTACACACCCTATGGACTCTCAATTCCCCAAACCAATGAAAGTTGGATTTGGTTCTCTCAAGGCCCGGCTACCGCTGACTTCATCGTTGATAGGCTTGAAGCTCTATGGCCGCAATTACGCGCTAAATACAAACCCCATACACTGGTCATTAATGCTGATAATGGCCCTGAATCCAATGGTCTGCGCACGCAGTGGCTACATCGCTTGGTACGTTTTGCGGACAAGGAAAATATTACTATCCGCCTTGCTTACTACCCTCCTTATCACAGTAAATATAATCCAATCGAAAGAGTGTGGGGGATTTTGGAGAATCATTGGCGCGGTGAAATTTTGGATAGCACTGAAAAGCTTTTAGGGTTAGCGCGCAGTATGACTTACAACGCAATATCCCCGACTGTGAGTGTCATTAAAAAAACGTACAAACACGGTGTCACTCTCACCCCGAAGGCGATGAAATCCGTCGAAGAAAGACTTCATCGAGTACCGGGTCTTGAAAAGTGGTTTATTGATATCTCCCCCTGCGTTAGTTAAAAGATAATAATGCTATAAAAACAAATACCAGGTAATCCCGAAGCCTCAAAACGCTTCGGGCCAATGACTCACGCCCAAAAAAAGGCTCAGAGGCGTAATACTGACCTCGTACTGATAAAATAATCCTCACAGCCATTAATATTGATAATAATTTATTGTGTTAGCAATTACACTGGGGATAATTTGTAAATATTGGACAAAGTATTATTGCCACGCCCCTTATAAGAATGGTAGTGCATTTCAAGCCGCATTAGACCCTCATAAAAAGCATATTAATATTTTTAGAGGGGTTGACTTCAAAGGCTGGTTGAACGGGGGGTTTCCCAACCCAAGGCCTAATAGCCACCCCGCATTAGCGCCGCATTTATTAACAGCGGCCATTACTCGCCCAGATAACCCTGACGTAGAAGGTAACGACCAAACGGCGGGCTATAATGCCACGGGTGCTTCTATTGATCAGTTCATAGCGCAAAGGTTTAAGGCTAATCCTGATACCGCGACAGCGCTAGAGTACATTCATGCTGGTGTAAAAACAAAAACGAAGCAGTATTCTCGGCAGGTTTATCGCGAAGCAAACAAGCCAATGTTCCCCCAAATTAATGGGGTAACATTATTGAATCAGATTTTTGATGGTTCAAGCACCGGAGGTGGCGCCAGCCCAGAAAGTATTAAACGTTTAGCCGAAAAGCGCAGCGTACTGAATTATTCAAAAAGCGAAATTAATGCAGTGATGGCACTACTTTCAAATGACGATAAACAAAAAATGGAAGCACACCTTGAAGGTGTGTTTGAGCTTGAGCGCCAGTTAGAGTTTGAAGAAAATAATACAGGCGGTATACAGTGTACCCCACCTAATCTACGCGCTAGCAACTCTAATAGTATCGAAGATGTGCGTTATGGTATTGATGGCGAAAATATGCTCGACCTCATTACTCAGGCTTTTGTCTGTGATCGTACTCGGGTTGCCACGTTACAGTGGGCCAATGCTGCTGACGATACGATATTTAAATCTAAGGGTATTGCAATGTCGCATCATGAGGCAACTCATGGTGGTACGTCAGGTGCGTTTAATAGTGAGCTAAAAAGTAACGTGAGAAATATGGCTGCTCAATGGTATGCCGAACGCTTTGCTTATGTAGTTGATAAAATGAGTAAAATAAATGATACCAACGGTAAAACCCTACTAGATAATACATTAATTGTTTGGACCACTGAGCATTCTAATGATGGTGAGCATTCACGTAGGAATATTCCATTTATAACCGCAGGCTCTGCAGGTGGTACAATTAAAACAGGCAATTACTTTGACTTTTCCAGTAATAGACGGGGTCACGGTGATTTATATGCCACCTTTGCACAGGCGGTAGGCCTGAGTAATGTTGAAAGGTTTGGAGGTATGCCGGAAAGTCAAGATGGTGTTATCCCCGGCATTTTGATATAAAGGCAGGCGTTATCTTTCTTCTGCGCCGATCGGCTAGCTTACTGCTGTTGCTCAAAGTATACATGCCTTGTTTTATGTAATTAAAAGCCGTAGAGGCTAAATATGAGCTAGGTGTGAGTTTGTTAGCAGTGCGTTAGTCGTGTGGAGGTGGCCACCACGAGCGCCTCCTGTACTTAGATGCCGCATCTTTCTTGGTGGCTGAAGTCCAGACAACGCAAGACAGGTAGGGCCGGCTGTAGGTGTTTTAGTTTAAGGGGCGAGGCAATAGTAGTTTGCCCAATGAGACGTAGGGTTCTGCTTTTTCGGTGAGGCACTCGAAGGGTCGCATGCCGGTGCATGTAACGCTTTGAGCAACGCAGCAGAGGAAGCATAAAATAAGTATTATTGGATCATGTATTTTTTCTCGTCATTAAGGTGCCTACATGCAATAACTTCCCGCGCCTAAATAGCGGAGTGCACGCTTGCTTTTTTACAATATTGACAAGCGTTTTCTATTACAAATATTTTGGCTTTACCAGATAAGCGCCTAAAAAGCTAAGCGCCTAAAAATAAGTCCCGAGGGTTTATTGTGTACAGGTTATTCAGCTTTTTAGTACGATCTGTGTAAAGTGCAGAGTTCCAGTCGTTTTTGAACTTTGAGGCTAGACTATGGGTATGGCTGAATACTTATACAACTCACACGATATTCCAGTAATAATTACGATAGGTGAATGCTTGCTATTAACCTGTATTTTGCTGCTAACGCGTAACGTGAGCGGCACGGGTAATGGCCTATTGGCAGTACTAGTATTGACCTTTGGTATACAGGCGTTTGATACACTTATTTACTGGAATGAAAATATAAAGCCTTGGGTTGCCTCTATAGGGGTGTGGCCATTTTGGGTGTTGAAATGGATACAGCTACTACAGGGGCCGTTAGTTTACGCGTATGTACGTAAGCGTATTTCTGGCCATGATATCGACTACCCTAAAGAGTTGGTGCATTTGGTTGTGCCGCTATGTGGCTGTGCGTTATTGGCGTTTGCCTATTGGGATATGGGCGAGGCTACTCGCTTAGAGGGTGTTTATAAATGGGGCAAGTGGTATAGGGAGTGGCCTTATGAAGCCGTTATGTGGCTGTTTAAATTTAGTGCACTAGCATATGGTTTTCAAGCCATAAAATATTTATATTATGGCTCTAAAGTATTAGAAAGCCGCTGCTCTAATCCGGATTTTACGCAGCAGTTGTGGCTCAAGGTGGTTGTTTACGGCTATTTATTCCCCACCTTTTGGGTTGCATCAATGGGGGTTTCAAGCTTTTTTGGCTTTAATGAAATAACAGCACCCATGGGTATAGCTGTCAATTACTTTAAATTTATTTTTGTGAATGCTATTGTATTTTTTAATTTGCATCAGTCACATATTATAATATTACCGTTAGATGAAAAAACGGTTCCAGAGGTTGAGCCGGCAAAATGCTCTGATGCAATCTCAGCAGAAAACTTAAAACATGCCATGCTGCAGCAAAAACTTTATTTGAATCCGGACCTGACGTTGGCGCAGCTTGCTGATGTGTGCGGTATAGCGGAGCGTAAGGCATCAGAGATTATTAGTCAGCATCTAGGGAATAGCTTTTTTCAACTCGTTAACTCTGCACGTATAGAGCACGCTAAAAAGTTATTGTTAGATACGAATTTGTCGGTTCAAAATACCTATGCAAAGTCTGGCTTTAACAGCAAGGCTACTTTCTATCGTATTTTTAAACGTTATGGGAATATGACGCCAACTGAATTTAGAGAAAAAAGATAGCTCTGTAATATTTGTAACTATTCAGCCGAACGGAAAAACCCTCTTAACAGGGTGCTGATGGGTTATTTTCTGGGCATTTAAGCGCCGGGCCTTGCAGGGAAAGCAAGGGTTAGACAGTGCACCTGCATAGGGATATGCAAGATTAGACTTTGCAGGAGCATAAAGTCGAGGAGCATAAAGTCGCAGATGGCTTGAGCGGCCCAGCCAATGATTCATTAGCGCCCGATTTACTCACCTCTGAAGAGTTACCATTATTTTTTAGGGGAGCATCAATTGCTGGTTTATCGTCACTTTAAGGCAAAGCCGCCATGCTATTTGTTATTTGTCAGTCCTTTGGCGGGGCAATAATCTTGCCAGATTAACTCCCCCTTTACCGCTTGTCATCTAGTTGTATTAAGAGTGTGAATAAGCCAGCAGTGGACCTTCGGATAGCCAAATTAAAAGCCTTTTTATCATAAACTCGTACTCATTATTTATTTTTTGAATTATTGAAATATAAGAGACAGTTATGGTTATTAACGCAATAAGGGTCGCCCTGAAAATAAAGGTTATCGCGATCTTTCTCGCTTTGTTGGGCGCTTGTGGTAGTGAGTCTAATACTTCATCGAATCCAGATAGTGACTCTACTGCTAGCCCAGATAATACGACTAGTAGTCGAGCCAGTAGTGTTATGGGGGGCGACTCGTCTGCTTTTTCATCGAGCATCGCATCGAGCACGCCTGCTGTTCCTGTGATGACTTATCAATTAGATGTTCGGGTTGAGGGTGAGGGCTTTGTAAATGTCAGTCGCACTAGTCAGTGCGAAGATAGGTGTACTTTTACTTTTGCATCAATGACTGATTTAATAATTAGTGCAGTGGCGGCTGATGACTTTATTTTTGATCGTTGGCGGGGTGATTGTCAAGGGAGTGGAGCTTGTCAAATTTCGCTTAATCAAAGTATGACGATTACGGCAATATTTAAACCAAAAATTGTTGTGCCACAAAAAATATCGGTATCGTTAAATGTTGATGGGCCGGGGGAAATATTATTAGACGGTGCAAGTTGTTCAGATTTTTGTGATTATGGTATTGATTATAGTAGTGGGGTGAAAACACTACAGGCTCAGGCGGCTGCAGGTTATGTTTTTGAGCGTTGGTTAGGGGCTTGTGCGGCACAACAGAATCCCTGTCAGATCAACAGTGTTGCCGATGCCTCGGTGACTGCTGTGTTTAGTGAAGAAATGGACACGCCAGTACTAGATAGCTTTAGTTTAATCAATGCTGAGACCAATCAGCCGATTGCCGACTTTGACCCTTTGGTTGCGGGAGCGGTTATTAATATAGATCGCCTACCTACACAGCAATTAAATTTACGGGCAAATACACACAATACAGTCGGTAGTATTTATTTTGTATTAGATCAAAGGCCTATTCGTACCGAAAACATTATGCCTTATACCTTGGCTGGTGATGATGGGGCGGGTAATTATAGCGCTTGGGATTTAACCTTAGGTAATCATGAGGTATTGGCGACGCCTTATGCGCAGGCACAAGCGCAAGGGGCTGCGGGTATGCCTTTTAAGGTAAACTTTAAATTAGTTGCTGTACGCATGAGTACGGATAAAAACCGCTTAAACTTTGATGCGCTTATCCCAAAAAACGGCGGTGTATCAGAGGCGATAACGCATCAACTGATCATTAGTAACAACGGTAATGATCGTGGCGTTTTTAGTGTTGGTGATTTACCCCGTTGGGTGAGTGTGGATATGACTGAAGGCACTGTTTTGGCTGGCCAACAGCAAAATTTACAAGTAACAGCTGAGGGTTGTAGTGAGGCTGTTGAGCGCAGTGCCGAGTTAATAATTGAAAACGACGAGGCAGTTTTCGCGCGCATAGTGCTAGAACAGCACTGCCTTCCTTTTACCGAAACGACATACGATTTAAGCTTAGAGCGTGTCTATTTTATGCAAAGCACAACACAGCAAGACTCAAATCAAAGTGCGGATGCGCGTACACCTTTAGTGGCTGAGCGTGATGCATTAGTGCGTACGTTTGTTAGGGCTTCTGTTTTAAAAGGCGCCACCACGGTGCGCCAACCTTTGCCGCGTATTACATTGTTTTATCAGCAGCCTAACGGTCAAAGCGGTGAGTTGCTGTTAACAGGCCCTAGTACAGTACCTAGTGTGATCGATGAAAGTGATTTGCAAAATACGTTTAACGGCACATTGAAAGCGGCTGATTTACAAGTAGGTACGCAAGTATACATTGTGGTCGACCCTGATAATGAAATTCCCGAAACCAATGAGCGCAATAATCGCTACCCTGAAGTAGGTTATTGGGTGCTGGATACGAAAAAAGTGCCCAAATTTGATATTACTTTTGTACCTATTGCTATTAATGGCGAGCTACCAGCGGTGACGGAGCAACAGGCACGTGAGTTGTTGGGCCAGAGCTTGGCGTTGCACCCTATTGAGCAGTACACTATTAATATTCGTGCGCCTTATACTTATAATGGTAATAGCTGGAGCGATATGTTGGGAGAGGTAAGTAGCCTGCGTCGCAGCGATGGTAGTAATCACTTTTATCATGGTTTGATTGTGCGTGGGCCTGATAATAGCAATACATCAGGTATTGGCTATGTGTCGGGTAAAGCGGCGGTTAGCCGTTTGAGTCAAAGTACTATTGCTCATGAGCTAGGGCATAATTTAGGTCGCCCGCACGCACCTTGTGGTGGCGTAAGTGGGGCGGATGCTAAATTCCCCTATAGCAATGCACGCATCGGTGTTTGGGGGTTTGATGACCGTACCAATCGTTTAAGAGGTCCTGAAAATGCTGATTATATGAGTTATTGCAGCCCCTCTTGGGTGAGTGATTATAACTATAAAAAGGTGTTAAGTGCGCTATTTAATAATCCAACACGCTTTAAATCGAGTGGTGTACTCAGCACTGAAGTGTGGCAAATAGAAGGCAATTTGCGCGAGGAAGTGATGCGTATTAAGCATTGGCAAAACACTCGTCAAGCGGGCAGCGCAACAGCGCTAGAGCCGCACACGCCGGGGCCTTATTGGGCAAAGTTATTAAGTACTGATAATCAGGTGTTAGGCCGTACGCAGTTTGGTATGAAGACGTTAGATCACGCCACTGAAAAGCATTTTTACCTTGCCATAGCGAATGATTACGCAGGTGAGCCTGTGGCTGCCATTGCGTTAGGCGTAGGTGATAAGCTATTGCACAGGCATGTGGTTGAGAGACCTGCTCAAGCGCACCTCAAGGCGGCCCTTCCTCTCTCAAAAACAGTTGTTGCCAAGCGCTTAGATGCTCAGAGGGTCAGACTTCAGTGGCCTGCGAAAGGAAAAACACTGGTTATTCGCAATAGTCTTGGTCAGGTATTAACGCGAGATAAGACCGGTAGCGTTATTGTATTTGATCGAGGAGATCGTCTGATTGGGGAATTGGTGAATACACGCAATACCACTGCGTTTGATATTCAAATTGATTCTGCTACAGAGGAATAAGAATTTTAGTCACTATTCAGAGGTACGGAAATCGGGCACTAATGAATGATTGGCTGGGCCGCTCAAGCCATCTGCGACTTTATGCTCCTCGACTTTATGCTCCTGCAAAGTCTAATCTTGCATATCCCTATGCAGGCGCACTGTCTACCCCTTGCTTTCCCTGCAAGGCCCGGCGCTTAAATGCCTAGAAAATAACCTATCAGCACCTGTTAAGAGGTTTTTTTGGATTCGGCTAAATAGTTACGAATACTTAAAGGGTAATTGCTTTAAGTTCGGCATCTTCGATGGCGTAGTGTAGCCACAGGTGATTGAATGCCTCTAGGGCGTGGCGAGACTCGGCGCTGGCTTCGCGGCAAAAAAAACCTTGATAGGTGGATTCTTGATTAAAAAACACCATGTTTGTGTTATCGCTAATACAAAAGGCTGTCTGTGGCTGCGCGTGTTCTTGCGTCAAAATGCGTATTTGGACGGAGCTAGGTAAACGTTGACTGAGTGAGACTAGCTGGTGCTTGCGGCCATAAAGTGTTTTGGGTTGTTGAATGAGGATACGGACCAGTGCGTTGCGATGGCGGCGTGCAACACGCGAGAATTGGTCGGCGAGACTAGCGTGGTTATACAGTGCCGGCTCTAGCGAATGACAAAAAAGAGTGATTTCACGTTTTGCTATTTTGGCGCATGTTTGCAGTGCTTGTGTAGCATCGGGTAAGGCATCAAACCCAGCCCTTTCAAGGTGATTTTTCGATCAGTTTTGCTTTCGCCAATAGCTTTGCTGTCGATACGTGAGGTATCTT
>CANLTI010000092.1 GCA_947494095.1 uncultured Pseudomonadales bacterium | reverse complement strand
GCATGTTTTACAAAGTAAAGTACTCGCTATGGATGAAGTCCCAATGAAAGCGGGGCGAAAAGGCCACGGAAAAATGCAACAATCCTATTTCTGGCCCATTTATGGCGAAGAAGAGGTCGTCTTTACCTGGTCGCGCAGTCGAGGTCATCAGCATGCCGTAGAACAGCTGACGGGGTTTAGTGGCATTTTATTAACGGATGGCTATAGTGCCTACGATAAAGCGGTGGCCTTGCTGAATAAAACCCACCATACCGTTGATCACGCAACATGCTGGGCTCATAGTCGCCGCACTTTTGAAAAATCTCTTCAAATAGAGCCTGATTCCGCAAAACAAGCGCTGGAATTGATCGCTGAACTCTACGCGATAGAAAAAACGTGTCGCGCGAAATTTACAACTGGCGAAGATATTTTGGCCTATCGGAAAAAACACAGCGAACCCCTTGTGCAGCGCTTTTTTCATTGGGTTTATGAACAACGCCAGCGTATCGATTTATTACCCTCAAACTCACTCAGTAAAGCGCTGAACTATTTAAGGTGACCTGTCGTCTTCACGGTATTAATCCCCACACGTATTTGGTGGATGTCTTACAGCGTGTAAGCCTACATCCTGCCGCCGCGGTTGAAGACCTTACCCCTCGCGCTTGGAAAGATAAATTTGCAGGCAATTTTTTAACGTCGGATTTGAGCAATATGACGGAGTCTAAGGGCTGAATGATCGCTTACCACTGAGCGATCCAGACTTGCAGTTTAAAGACCATTTTCATGTTGATTCCCCCCTTAGTTTGACCCACTTTTGCATCCAAAAATGATCCAGAAAAAATGTGCAAAAACTCAACCTACATATAGCTTTACAGTTATTAACAATGGGTCAAAATTCAATGCAAAAACGGGTCAAACTACGGTACAAATCAACACCTCCTTGTTTAAATCAAATTTTATATGCTGAGGCATTAAAAAACTGCCCATTTCTTCCTGCTTTACGGTGGCCGTTTGAGCAATCCATCTCCATACGGTTTTTAATTGGAAAAATTTTGCACGGAAAATTTAAAGATTGTTCTTGTTCTATATTCTTCTCCAGGAAATAGCACCACAGATGGGAACTGGGGTTGGTTGATTGCATCTGGTGTGTGTTGAGTTTCCAAGCAAAATCCGGCGTACTTTTGATAATTGATTCCCTTTCCAATTAATGAACCATCCAAAAAGTTGCCGCTATAAAAATGTACGCCAGGCTCTTCGGTAAAAACTTCTAGTACGCGACCAGAAGTATCTTCAATAGCTCGCGCGGCGAGTGCTAAGTCTTTGTAATGAACTTTTTTGATCAAGAAGTTGTGATCGTAGCCAGATCCATTTTTGATTTGTTCGTGTTCTGCATGCATCCTGTCACCGATCCGACGTGGCGTACGGAAGTCAAACGGAGTGTCGGCAACCTGCATTGGTTCACCTACAGGTACTTGAGCGTTATTGACCGCATTAATATTATCAGAAAAAATTTGCAGTTTATGACCGAGGATATCCCCCTCGCCAGCTAAATTGAAATAACTATGTTGGGTAAGGTTAACCGGAGTTGCTTTATCTGTAATCGCAAAATACTCAACGATTAATTCATCGTTATGAGTAAACTTGTAAGTAACGGTAGTCTCTAAATTTCCGGGGAATCCTTGGTCTCCGTCTTCGCTCAATAAATACAACGTCAAAATTGGGCCGTTAGCATCTTGTGATTTTTTTGCGGTCCATATTTTTTTATCAAAACCGGTCAAGCCACCGTGTAAACTGTTCCCTTTACTATTTGCAGTCAGGCAGTAGGTTTTTCCGTCTAGTTGAAATTGTGCATTGGCGATTCTGTTTCCTACACGACCGATGATCGCCCCAAAATAGGGGCCAGCTTTCAAGTACGGGTCCAAGGTGTCGAACCCTAATACCACATCTGCAAAGTTACCGTTTATATCACGCGTATACCATTCGGTGATAATCCCGCCTAAGTTGAGGATTTTTATCCTACTTCCTACCTTATTCGTCAGGGTAAACTCCGTGACTGTTTCACCGCTCGGTGTGACTCCAAAAAGTTTTTGACTTATTTTTATGCATTCTGCCATTGGTCATTTCCTCTTCTATCTGGGGTTGATGAATTTAAGCTCACTGTTGGGTTTGTCAGGGAATTAACCACGGAAGCGGTTGCACGGCATGTAAAAGTATTCATAACGGTTGGTTTGGCATTTATAAATCTTAATGCACGCTGAAGTGATACCCCCTATTCTTGTAATAACCAAAGGGACTATCTACTTCTATTGTTCTACTTTTTTATTATATACTCGTAGCGTTTGAAATCTAGGTTTAGTAAAAACCCTGAAACCCACCGCCTAGTAGTACTTTTAATTTTTCTTTGTGCTGACCAATATTTCTGAAGAATATCACGCACGCCTCCCTGAAAGCTTTCACATCAGAATAATATTGATTATAAAGAACATTTTTTTTGAAAAATCGCCAAAGGCGTTCGATTAAATTCAGTTCAGGTGAATACGAGGGTAAAAATACCAAATTAATTTTATTATTACCCTTAAGATACGCTTTAACAGCTTTAGAGTAATGATAGCGCGCATTATCTAATATGATATGCAAGCGCCTGGATAACGGATATTGTTGATTCAGTGTTTCCAATAGCTCTATCGTAAAGTCAGCATTGACCGTCTCAGATTCAATCAAAGTGACATCCATAGTTTCTATATTGATCGCGCCATGTAAATTAAGGCGTTGACGGAGTCTTTCAAGCTAGTTGTCATAAAAAAGTTAATCAGTTGTCAATTTTTCAGGGTTCAGCGCTACGCTCTCGATAAAATCCCAGTTGCGGGTGTCACGAGACCACCGGATAGGGTTTTGTGCTTTAGCCGCTTCGTAGAGTTCTTTGCGCTGTTTTAATATCTCACGGTCTTCGCCTTTGTGGCGCTGACTGGGTGTCACATATTGAATGCCACTATGCTGATACTCTTCATTGTACCAAGTGACAAAGGTGTTCACCCATACTCGTGCTTTGGTGATTGGTTTTTTAGGGGGATTTTTCGGTTTTGATTGTCCTCTATGCGCAAGCTGATTATGCTCTTTTAATACGCGATAAAAAGTGGATTCAGACCCTAAATAAAGGCCTTTATCGGCTAATTTAGGCACTATTTGTGTGGGTGGAAGCGCACTAAATTCAGGGTCGTTACAGTGCGCAATAATATTGTTTCGCTCATCGTCATTTAATTTGTTCGGCGGTGCTGCACGCTTAATCTGTGGCCGTAAATCCCCTGAACTTTTAAGCCACCGATAGTAGGTGCGAGTGCTTAAGGTGATTGTTTCGCAAGCCTTATGCAAACGCGCGCCCTGAGAGACGGCTTTTTGTAAATGGCCCACAATTCTTTACAAACGCAAGGACAAAGTACAAACGCAAGGACAGGCACACCAAAAACACCTTTAGAGTATAAAGAACCCAAAACCTAAAACAAATAGCTATTTGACTGATCAGCCAGACTGACCTAACGTTAAATCATAAAACACTGGGTAAGCAGACATGACACAACCTCGCAAGCAGCTAGTTTCGATAGATGATACCGCTTTTTACAACATCACAACGCGCTGCGTAAGGCGCAGTTTTTTGTGTGGCTATGATAGATTCTACCACCTATATTAGGGCGCTTAAATATCGATATTGACGCTTGGCTATTACAAACACAGCACTTTGAGCGTGAGTATCCGTCGCGCTTACGCTCCCTGCGTTTGCGACATTAGTGAATCCCTTCACGTCAACTTTGTTCGCCAAACACAGGCAAAGACCCAAGCGCGCGACCTAAATAACCACCCGCAATAAGCCCTTCCAGTATCATCTACCATTACCCCTGCCCAACAAAATAACCTCAAGTTATTAGCTTGGGGTTATTTATGCTTTTTATTAAATTAATGCGCTATTAGCGATTGTTTTGGCGTGACGCCATGATAGTCGATAAAACTTAGTGTCTCTTTCTTTTGCCACGCCTGCCCTAGCTTTGCTCGTTAATTTAAACAACTTTACAATCATCTAGTAAGATTAAAAGGTAAATCTTGCACCAAGTGTATATCGAGCACCCGGATCTTCGATACCAACAAAGCGGCTCGCAACTCTACCTTCTCTTTTAACAAACGAATTTGTTAAATTAGCACCTTCTAAAAATACTTGATAGCTCTCTGCAATATTCCAAGCTACACGTGCATCTAGTTGATTATAATCATCAGTAAATACGGGCTCTGATCTTTGACTTCCACTAAAGAATCGATCACGTTGATTATAAGCAATGCGTGCCTCTATTACACTATCATCGTAAAAGAGAACAAAATTTTGAGAATTGCTCAAACCTGGTAATGCAACTGCCGAGTCAATATTGTTGTCATCTACTTTATCATCAGAATCGACATAAGTTAGATTTGCACTCACACCAACGTATTGTAGTAGCCCAGGTAGAGTATCGAAGACATGTTGAAACGATATTTCAGCGCCTTCAACCACTGTTGAATTAAGGTTACGTGGACGGTTGATATTTAAGAAGATTGTATCACCTTCAATATCTGTTCGGTCTTCTGTCACCTCGTCAAGTCTGTTTCCTGGTGGTAGAGTTATTCCTTCTCTGACTTCTTTTCGTGCAATAAAATCAGAAACATCTTTCTGGAAAAGACCCACACTAATTACTGAACTTTCTGCAAAGTAATATTCGGCAGAAATATCAAAATTATTAGATAAAAACGGATTTAAATCAGGATTACCAGCATTCGCACTCAAATCCGAAAGTCGTAATTCTCCAACTCCGGTACTAAGGCCAGGATTAAGATTTGTTAAGCTTGGGCGGGTTAGTGATTTTGAGTAAGACGCTCTCAATATAATTTCATCCGTTACATTTAGTTTTGCACTAATAGACGGCAGGAAATACTTATAATCTTCAGTTTGAGCAATAAATTGAGCTGGTTGCCTTGTGGACAACAATACATCATTTTCACCTGGCGATGGGAAGATAGTCGCAAACGGTTCAGCAAAGGCTGACGATGTTGTTTCTGTTTCTGTATAACGGAAGCCTGCATTAACGATAAGAGGCATGTCAGCAAGCTCACCACTGAAAGTTGCATTAGCATAAACCGCTATAATTTCTTCACCGATAACAAACCCTTCTCCAGGCCTATCAATTGCGTTAAAACCTACTCCTCCGTCAGCTCTTGGGTTCGCAGGATCAAACCCTAAGCGGGTAGCACTTGTTCCTGGTACTAGGCCATTTAGGGCATCGCGCTGAGCCAGTGCTTCGGGAGATTCTAAATAAGCAATAACATCTTCAGGGTTATATTCAAGATATTGTGAAGGGGTCGTTGTGTTGATCCCATCTAAGAAATTTGAATTATTTCTTGATGTAAACAAACTTGCTGGAAGAGGAATTTGTCCGCTTTGCCCTGGCAAATACGCATTACTGATACCTCCGCCACCACCTGGTGTTTTCTCGTCCGAGCGAGTCTTCTCTTGGTCCGCATAATATCCACCGAAAGTTATTTTGTCTAATGGACCTGCTTCAATATACCAAGTAAAATCAGATCGAAACTCAGCAATTTCATCTGTGCTTCCTTGTCCTTCACGGGTACCAAACCAAGAATGAGTATTGTTTGGGTCAGGAGCAACAATTTCATCTCCCACAATGCGGTCAAGGCTGTTAACTTCACCATCACCATTTAGGTCTGTGTCCGAAAGTTCAAACTCAAAGTTTTGGAATATAGGCGAGTCACCACCTTTGGTGAAATCATAACGCTGTACGGCTTCCGGGCCTGCAACCACAAAGAAAAAACCTTTACCAGCAGAATCATCTTTAGCTCTTGATAATGAAAGATCAAACGCTGCGACTAAACTATCGTTTATGTCCCATTCCAAGTTAGCTCCTACTTGCCAAAGCTCTGATGCACGATTATTTGTAACTGCACTTTGCTGGGGATTACCTATTTGATCCCACTTAATAAGGATATTATTTTCATCAGTTACTGCATTGCTGAAAGAAGGACGCTCGTTAAACATAGTAATAAATGTCGTTTGGTTTCCTATATCAAACTTACTATACAAACCATCTACCGTCAGTAGTGCATTGTCAGATAGGATAAACTGAAGCACACCTGTTAAACCAAGACGGTCACGTTCTTGTTCTTGACGCGCAAAACGAAGTTGTTGTTGATTCTTATATAACCCTGGACCGTTACCTACACCATCAGCAAATAACGCAGCTGCATCCTCCGCATTGCTAATCTCAAACCTTGCTGTATCGTTTATAAAGCTGCCCGCTTGAACAACATCTTGTGAAGATTTACGCTCTTGATAAGACACAGAAAATAATGCACCAATATCACCATCAGCAAAAACATTACTGTACAAACCAAAAATTTGCGGTGCGATACTACCGGAGTTGTCTTCGTATACGGCTCTTGTACTTACTGTTGCTTTTTCTTCTCCTATACTAAGAGGTTTGTGTAACTGAAGGTCGATGGTTGAACCAATCCCTCCTGCTTGCAAATGTGCTGGTGCTGATTTATAAACATCCACTCCACCAATCAGTTCTGCGCCAAGTAGGTCAAAACGGAAATTACGACCCGCTGTATCGGTTGCGAGTCTACGGCCTCCAACCAAAACTGAATTAAAAGATGGGCCAAAACCACGTACAGTGACTTGAGCACCTTCGCCACCGGCTCTATCAATAGTTACACCTGGAATTCGTTGTAGTGATTCAGCTACGTTTGTATCAGGGAATTTCCCGATGTCTTCTGCAACAATACTGTCAATAACTTCGTCACTGGCTCTTTTGCGATCTAAGCTTCGGCTTAAACTCGCTTTAATACCTGTAACGGTAATTATTTCAATATTACTTTCTTTATCCTCTTGGCTTTCAGCATATACAGCCCCACTCGCAATGCACTGGGCAACAGCAATTGAAATTGCTGTCTTTTTCCATAAAGTTTTATGTTTAGTTTTCATAGCTTATACAACCCTTTATTGTTCTAATTATTGTTCTAATTATTGTTATGTTAGTTACCACAATCACACTGAATTTTTATTTTTAGTTGTGAATGTAATATCTAGTTACTCGATTCCGAAGTTTTTATGTCTTGACAAGGCTGTTGCCTTTTAAACACTTACACCCTGTACGTTTAACGATTGCTTTGTACGATTTTCGCCCCACAAGATGGTCAATAACCGACCTTTTTGTATGAATTAGTTACATACTTACTGTCAAGAATTAAAACTTCGTAATCAAGTAGTTAAACATATGACGTTTGGAAGTGCAATTATTATCTATAGCCGTTAATAGTTAGATTAGACGCTTATTTTTTGAAAATGAGACTGTCTTAGTGTGATGTAAGCATCCAGTAAACCATATCTAGTTTTTAATACTCTAAGGTAATAACAAGCTGTTTACGGCTCATCAAATTATTTGATGTTAAGTCTAAAAATCCACCACCCGATGCCGCATAAATACAAACTTAGAGCTTGCCGTTTTTTCGAGTAAGAAAACAGCTTGGTCATTAGTAAATTCTATTTGAGGCTCTTCATCTTCTTGGTTATAAAACGGCACCATTCGCCCCGCTTCAACCCACTTTACTTTTAGGGCGCTACCGGGTGCTGCGCGGTACACTGCCAAATAGCGCGCCAAATGCAGAATTTGGAATACTGCGCCATCGGGTGCGCCTACGCTCTCCCAAGCAGCCATACTGAGTAATTGGTAATAAGCCTGACGATTCTTCGGATCAAGGCCAATATTATTACAATTTAGCTGTTCACTGGGCAGTGCTTCACCTTCGGGAATATTAGCCTCTGGGTTGGCCTCGGCTTCCATACTGGCCACAAGTTAATTCGTATTCTATATAGGCGAGCGATGCAGCAATGGTTAATGGGTGGTGCCGCTTGCCTTTGCCGCTGAGTAAGGAGCCAATACCTTTTACCGCGACCCGCGCACCTAACCGAGTGAACAAGCCCATCAATTCGGGGCTGTGAAGATATTTGCGTAGGTTACGCAAGGTGCCGCCTTTTGCCAACTTTGTGAGTACCGCTAAGCCATCGGGCACGTCGGTTAGGTCACTTCGAGCGCTTTTACCTTTGGCTGCAGGCAATACACGGCCTAAGCGGGCGGCCGAAATACGAATATTGGGCCCCGCCGCATGAGCCTCCTCAAACAAAAACGAGAGCGGCAATTGCGCGGTTTCATCCCCACGACTAAACGCATCCACCCTCGGCACTTCATCACCCTCCCAACCATCGGCCGGTAGGGCTAAATAATCGACCCAACTCAGTAAATCGTCACCACTGTTTACAGTGCTCATTAAAAACTCTAAACCTTCACGGGCCTCCGGGTCGGCGTAGAGTTCGGCTGCTAGTACCATAAAGGGCAGCAGGTTCCACAGGGTGTCAAAGTCGCCTTTTTTGGCTTTGCGTAAAGCGCGGCTAATGGCGACGCCAAAGTAGCGGGCAAACTTAGGGTTCACCCGCTTACTCACTTTAAGCATGGCTTGAAAAGGTTTAACCACGGCCTTTAAAGGTGCCGCCGGCGGGAAGATGGTGAGCACATCCACCAAGGCCACACCAAAGGTGACGGCATCAAATTCCCTCTCGTTAACACCCGTTAAATACCCTAGCTGCTCGAATACTATACCGAAGCTTTCGAGAGGTAAAATAAAGTTAACGGCACCCCATAAAAAATCGCCAAAGCCGGCATGTGCCTTAGGGAAGAGGCTGACATTAACGCCCATTTGAGCCAGCACCGATTGCCCCATGGGTGGGTTGAGCAAACCCGCGAGGTTATCGGGTGGTACATCGCCTACCGGCGCGACGGCATCGATATACAAACCCGCCATTTGGCCAAAGGCCGCAGTGGAGACTAACGAGGCATATTCTTTAATGAGTGGTGACTGTACCGCAACACGCTGAACGCCTAAGGCGCTGCCTGCCACATGCATGGCACCTGTACTTTGGATAATAACGGGCGCCGTGCCATCGGCGGTAATGGTGGCGGTATGAGCGGTTTCGCCACCGGTAAAAGTGGACGAGAGACACCAGGACATACACACCCAAAAACACCTTTCGAGTATAAAGAACCCAAAACCTAGAACAAACCGCTATTGGGCTCATCAGCCAGCCTTATCTAACGTTAAATCATAAAACACTGGATAAGCAGACATGACGCAACCTCGCAAGCAGCTGGTTTCGATAGACGATACCGCTTTTTACAACATTACAACGCGCTGCGTGAGGCGTAGTTT
>CANLTI010000091.1 GCA_947494095.1 uncultured Pseudomonadales bacterium | reverse complement strand
GCGCCCCTTCGAGCGCCTTGCCGAGAAAACAGAACTCTACGTCTAATTGGACAAACTATTATTGCCTCGCCCCTTAATTGAGCTAATAGCGCCTTTTCACCAGCCAAGCAATAGCCACCGCGAATTAATGCTTCAGGATTTACTCACGACCGCCTTAAAAGGCGAGACGTTGAAAATGGTGCATATTAATCCTGAGACTCAACAGAAAGAAGAAATTGAACTACCGCTAATTTGAGGAGAACCCAAATGACGAATACCCCCACATGTATGTTGCTATTTAATCACCATGTTGAATTAAGTGGTGAAAGGTTTAATGGCTTTTTGGCTGAAGCTTACCCTGATGTTAAAACCGAAGTGATCGCCAATGAGGGCGATGAGTCATTTTTGGTGACTTTTGGAGCAAGCCAGTTTGTGGTGATGGTATTGCCAGCGCCCGTGCCCTTAAGCAGTCTAGATGGCGCTTTAAAAAATAACAAGCAACTGCCAGTCTCTACGGTTGAGCAGCACCAAAGCCATATTATTGTAAGCCCTTTTATGTTGGGCGATGGCATGGGGCGTGCCGTTCATGCATCCATCGTGATGATGATGCTTATTGATGCGTTAAGAAAAACAGGTGAGCTCAATAGCATGTTTTGGAGCTCGGCCAATGTACTACTTGATGAACCTGGCTTCCAAAACGCTTTAAGTGGCGTTAATACTGCGTTAGGCAAGCAAAATGCTGGGCAGCCCGATGCGGCTTATTCGTTCCCTGTGCAATTTTGGGTAGGCTTTGAGCTGTTTTATCGTGATGAGGATGACGCTTGGGGCGCGATTAGTACAGGCTTCGAGGCTTATTACGGTGCAGAATTGCAAATCACCTATACCCAAGAGCCCATCCCGCGTGTGTTGTCGTTTTTATATGGATCACTGTCGTATTTGTTAGCCACTAATGCCGCTTTAGCGTTGGGGCAAACACTGCAAGTGGGTGAGCAAGACATACTCACCGTACAAGACGTGCCCAGTGATACAGGGCGTTATTATATTTTACAGCTTGGCTAAACAGTCTTTTAGGTTACAAGCTTATTGGAGGGTGTATGTTTTTTCGATTTAATTCACGTTTGGCCACGCAAGATAGAATTCAAGCTTTCCCGGTTCATGTTCCTGGAAATGGAGCAAGCCGGTACGGGCCTTGGATTGAAAAATACGAGGGTTGTTTTCAAGCGATAAGCCATGTTGAGCGCAGTGATAAACACGGTGCAAAAGTGACGGTGTTCCAGGCGCCGTTATTTAATGAGGTTGTTAGGCAGTACACACTGGGCTTGTATTGTATGGCGGGCTTTGATGAGGCGGCATTGCCCGATATTTGGGGGCTGGATGCTTATTTGATTGTCTCTGAACGGTTTAAAAAAATAATTGAGGCACAAGACGAGATGGCGCATCAGTTTAAGCCGGTGGTTTTTTTGGATGAGCGTTGGCAGGTGGCGCGCAGTGAGCAAACTTATTATTGGTTTAATTTGCGCCGCTTTCTTAAAGTGAGTGATTACGACACGCAACATAAAAATACTTTAGAGTTCAGCCCTGTAGAGCATGAAGAGACGTTTTTTTACCATGTGGCACCAGATTCCGCCGTCATGCAAACGCTCAGTGATGTGCCTATTTGGCGCTATTTTGGGTTTGAGGATCCTCAGGCGCGCTGTTCACCGATTCGCCGCGTTGTTTATTTTAGCCCAGCATTGTATGCGCTATTGGTTAAGGCCGGCATCGCCGGGATTGAGCGTTATAGCCAACCTTATGGTCTAGGAGAGCAGTCGGTAGCGGCTGTGGGAGCTCGAGATGATTTATAAATTAGTCGATAACTATGAGGGTAGCGCTGAGTTTACAGTTGGCAGGAGTGCGCTGCCAGAGGGTGAGTCAGCTTTTATTGGTGTGCGTGAATATCATTACCAGTTTGAAACCGTGGGGGATTTGGGCGCGGGTTGTTGGTTGCGGCGTGCGCCCTTGTTGCCGCCATGGCAGATGTTAAATGCGGTGGAACTACGTGGGCGGGGCTATAACAGACTCATTGAAGTTTACCCCCTCTTGGTGGTTTTGCGGCCTTTAAATGATGTACTGGTGCAATCGGAACCTGCGTATGCACAAATGCAAGTGGTGACCGTTGATGATTGTACTCAAAAGCCTAGCGCGGGTATTGAGTATAGTTGCCTGCATATTCGGCGTTACCTCTCGTTTGCGCACACGGTGGCGGGCCCGCAACCCACAGGGATACCCTCTATGGGTCTTAAAGAAAAAAGAGACCTAACCACATTGGCGAATGACCAGCAGCTTTACGATGTGGTATCCAAAGTCCCTTTTTGGCGATTGCAGTCATCGATTAATTGTTGGTTTTTTAATGAAGAAATGGTGCAAAAATTGGTGGCGGTGGATAAGCGCGTGAAGCCTTTGTTTAAAAAAATTGAATGTTTGGCCGATTGAGTGTCAACCTGAAAAATCATAAGTTATGGATAAGTAGGAGTTTGTTGTGGCGGTAGACCGCGTGTATTTGGCTAAACAGTTTTTTAGGTTACAAGCTTATTGGAGGGTATATGTTTTTTCGGTTTAATTCACGTTTGGCCACGCAAGATAGAATTCAAGCTTTCCCGGTTAATATTCCGGACAGTGGCACTGAGCGTTATGGGCCTTGGATTAAAGATTACGAGGATTGCTTTCAAGCGATAAGCCATGTTGAGCGCAGTGATAAGCACGGCGCAAAAGTAACGGTATTCCAGGCGCCGTTATTTAATGAGGTTGTTAGGCAGTACACACTGGGCTTGTATTGTATGGCGGGCTTTGATGAGGCGGCATTGCCCGATATTTGGGGGCTGGATGCTTATTTGATTGTCTCTGAACGGTTTAAAAAAATAATTGAGGCACAAGACGACATGGCGCATCAGTTTAATCCGGTGGTTTTTTTGGATGAGCACTGGCAGGTGGCGCGCAGTGAGCAAACTTATTATTGGTTCAATTTACGCCGCTTTCTTAAGGTGAGTGATTATGAAACTCAGCAAAAAAACACGTTAGAATTCTTCCTGATTGAAAACGAAGAGACTTTTTTTTACCACGTGGCACCCGACTCGGCGGTAATGGAAACCCTTAGTAATATGCCTATTTGGCGGTACTTTGGGCTTGAGGATTTTCAGGGTCGCAACTCACCGATTCGCCGAGTGTTCTATTTTAATCAAGAGTTGTATGAGCTATTTCTTCAAGCCGGCATAACGGGTTTGGAACGCTACACACAGCCTTATGGCATTGAGGAACAGTCGGTGGCGGCTGTAGGAGGTCAATATGATCTATAAATTTGCCAACGACTACGGTAGTGGTGCCGAGCCTTTAGCTGGCGATAGAATTCCGCCAGGAGAGGAGTCGAGCCGGTATTACAAGCGCGAATATGAAGGTCAGTTTGAAACGGTAGGGGATCTGGGAGCCGGTTGTTGGCTGCGGCGTGCGCCCCTATTGCCCCCATGGAAGATGTTTAATGCTGTGGCATTACGCGGACACGGTTACGACAGTCTTTTTAGTGTTCACCCCCTTTTGGGGGCTTTGCGCCCTTTAAATAATGTGTTGATGCAATCGGACCCGGCATATGTGCAAGTGCTGGAGGCAGCAGTGACTGATCACACTAAAAACCCTAGGGCGGGGGTTGAATATGGTTGCCTTCATATTCGTCGTTATCTCTCGTTTACTCATCAGGTAGCGGGGCGGAAGCCGCGTTTTCTGCTATCTCTTGGTTTAGATGAAGAACAAGAGTTGACCACGCTGGCGAATGACCGGCAGCTTTACGATGTTGTATCAAAAGTCCCCTTTTGGCGAATGCAGTCATCGATTAATTGTTACTTTTTTAATGAGGAGATGGTACAGAAGTTAGTGGCGGCGGATAAGAATGTTAAGCCTCTTTTTAGAAAAGTTGAGTGTTTTGTAAATTAAGTATCAGGCTGAAAAATAATTTAAGGGTAAATAGGAGTTTGTTGTGGCGGTAGATTTGGAGCGTAATAATGATACGTTGAAAGAGAATGTAGGTGTTTTTGGTGTACCTGTCTCTGTGCATTGCCTGTGCATAGTTAGGGAATTAAAACGAGAACACTTGCAGGGACAGGCACTCGTTTTATCTGGATGACGACCTGTAACATTGTGCCAATTAGTAAGGAGGTAAGATTTATTTCCATGAGAATAGAAAAACGCAGTTCCTATCCCTAAACCAATATCATTGAACTTCAACTCAATTTTGAAGGGAACCCAGTTTAGCTTTTCTTTTATCTCTATCGGCACTGTGCCTCCAAAAATCTAACGTCGGTGACACATGCAAACAAACATGGAGGCGAAGCCGGAGGGTTTATTTGTCATTGTGCTTACCTTTGTTAACCACCCCCATTTTCTCTTGAAAATATTTATAGACGACTTCATTGTGATTTTCCCATCCAGGGCCACCTGAACCATGACCACCACCTTTGGCAACATATAGAGTTACATCTTGCTTAGATTCCAGCATCTTTTGATAAATCAGTTTGCTATGAGCAATAACTACATTTTTATCGTTTTCACCATGCAGCAACAGAACAGAGCCAGTAATTTTATCTGATACATAAAGAGGTGATCTATCCTCTGGCGTACCTTCGGCAGTACACATACCATAGATATAGTCATCTTTAACGAGTTGATTGTGGTTCGTGGTTACCCCCCAAAGCCTAAAATCAGTAATTGGGAAGTAAGCAGCCGTAGTTTTGATAGTACTGCTTAGGGCAGCGGCAGAAAGTACAACCTGACCACCTAATGATTGCCCCCTTAGAGCAATTTTATCCGGATCTACCCCTCGCTGTTTCGACAACCACTTTGCAGCACTAACTACATCTCGGGGTTGCTTTAAACCACAATCGTCTTTTCCTCCAGTTGGTTTCCAACCACGCATGGTTATTGCTAAAGCAACATAACCAGCATCTGAATATTCTTTTGCTACATAACTATATTCTTCAATCGGGCTCGAATTGTATGGTGCCCAGCCATGCACAATAACCACGCCCGGTAAATTTTTGTCTAGTTTTTTAGGCCTATATAGTAAACCGTAAATGGAAATATCTTCCGACGGAATACTCACCTCCACCCCACCTGGAGCATTTTCACCAGGGTCTCCAGGATGTTGAGCAAATGCACTGAAGGCATTTAAAAATAAAATAATAAAAACTGACGAAAATATAATTCTATTCAAAACAATTACTCCTAGTAAGGCGTACAAAGTTAACGCCCTGTTAACAGGCAATAAAATAGTTGGTTAAAATAAGCGACGAAGGAGCAAAAACCAACTGTTTTTTGTCCTTGTTTAACAGCTTGTTAGGTGATTTTAGCCTAGTTAGAGTTACTTAGATAAATTGCTATAGTTGCTATGAGCGCAGATATAGCGGCCCACGCTATGGCCCTGCGAGCTAATTTATTGGCTTCATTTGAGTTATGCAGAGCTTTACGAGAGATAATCAGACTCTCTTCTTCTCGCTCTTCGCGACTCAATTCGCGTAACTCTGATTTTGATTCTAACCACTCTAATGCAATTGGATGCTTAACACCTTTGGATAGTTCTCCTTTTTCGGATGATACTTTAACCTCAGGAACACCCATTTTTTCGAATTTTGCAATGCATAATTCTTTAAATTCTAATATGGCACTTTCTTCTTCATTCTTATTTTCTGGATAAACGAAATTACCTTCAACTCTTCTCTTGTTTTTGATTTTATAGCCAATCCAAAAAGAAACAGAAACTTCAGTAATTCCCTTTATCAGCGTATAAGTTTCACCATCAATAGTGTCTTGTGTAGGCTCGCCAATACTAATTATCCGGATCGTATCCATTATTCACCTAACGCTTCAATAAGAGGCGAAGTTAAGCTTGGCTATAATCCGTGAGGTACGAACGCGAGCCAAGCTTGACGCGTCCGACTTTATTGACTTGTTAGGTAACCTCATGGCACCTACCCAATAACTTATCCAATTTACTACTAAACATTGATGCCAAGATTAAGCTGATGACCTGATAAGGAAGAAGAAAAAAGCTACCAACCAAAAACGCCTGTACTAAATAGCCACTCATTGCACCTTCAATACAAAAATATCCAAGGAATAAGGAATTTGAAAGCAAAATTATTAATGCCTTAGAATTTGGCCACTTCCTTTTGAATAGTAAACCTATATTCACCAAGAACATTAATGGCGTTATAAGAAAAAATATGACTAAAATCTCTGTTCCCACGTGGTTACCTAACGTCGCAAACAGAGGCGCACTTTAGTGCGCCCTATGGTTTGCTTGGTTATGGTCTTGCGCTCCGGGCACGGAGACGATTAAAGCTGACAAATGAGGAAACCCCTGCCATAAAGATATCGGCCCTTCAGCCAAGGAGAAAACTTTATCATCTAATTTTGGGTAAAAATACATATGATGTATAAGTGTAGAAACTATTTTACCCTTGTAATAAAACTTATTATTTGGAGACATCATGTACACTAACGACCCTGTCTCAGCAGTTGGAAGTTTTCCTGATTTAAACGCCTTATCTATAGCAGCGTAAGTTTCATCATATGATAAACCTTTATAAAGTAGCTTCATGTGTAATTCATATGCTGGTAGTATCGATCGGACCGCTTGCTCATTTAGACATGAAGGCTCGTACCTTCCTTTAGGCTCGCGGACGACAAAACATGTAAAATTATTTTTTCCATTTTTAATTTTCACGAACTTAGAGTTTCTAAATTTTAAAAACGTTGCATCACCAGTAATGTGTAGTGGCGCAGCTTCGGCGGCATGTGCTATTTCCTTAACATCTTCTTTGCTTAACGCAAAGCATTCCGTAGCTAGCACAAGGCATACGATTAGAGCCAAATATTTCATCTACCTATCCTCTTTATAACAACAATAATCGATTCTGTTCACAGGACCATAACGCCCCACATAAGCTGCCGAAACGTAGTTGTTTGTTTTATGGTAAGCGAAGCGTTAAACCACAAAACAAACGACGCAGTGTAGGTCGGCTTGATGTGATTGTTAGGAAACTTTCGCCACCATGTTGAAAAAACGATCATCTTCACTTTCTACTGTAAACCCATTACGTTTATATAGATTGATAGCAGGACTTATTTTGAACACCCTTAATTTAAGGTCTTTTAATCCGTAATTTAAAGTCAATCGTTTTGCTTCCATAAGAGCAGCCTTACCGATACCTTTGTTTTGAAAAAGTGGGTCGACCTGAATATCTCTAAGGTAACAATAATCAACATCATATTGAAGTCTCAAAACACCCACGATCGAACTTTGATGTAAGATATCAAAATTCTCTAAGCCGGAGGTTTTTTCAACGATTTCTTGAACCCTCCAGTCTACTGAATACTTGCGATAGTATGGTTCCATATTATTAAAAGTTATTTTTGCTAACTCAATAAGGTTTGTAGACGGCTTAAACGTTATATCCATTAAGTTTCCTAACGCCCAAAGCAGCGGCGGCGAAGCCGTCCAGCCCGCAGGGCGATGCTGGCTTTGCTTGTTATGTTTGATAACTGAATCAAAATCAAACCTCCAGCAAGATGCTATCACCACAAGCTTTGATTATACGTATGACAGCATCTGTACTATGACCATTAAGGTTTCTAAGTGTTATTACATTCTTTGATGCGTTAGCAGCCTTAATAATTCTGATAACGCCATCTGTGCTTCTACCTTCGCAATTCACACTTAGATTTCCGCCTGCTTTTACAAGTCTAATTACACCATCTGTACTTCTAGACATAAATACTCCATTTTTAATTTAAAACATAACGCCTAAAGCAGAGGCGCCGCTTGCGGCGTCCTACTGGCTTTTTTTGTTATGTGTTTATTACTCTCGTACAGTATTTTAGCCGCCGCGTTTCCCATTTTTCGATAGTCGTGTCCAACGCCTTCTACCGTTTTTAGCTGCCAATTAAATGTCACTTTAGCTGATTGGGCTATCTTTTTACTTTGATTGTAAAAGTATTTACCACGTTCAAAGCGTCCCAAGCCTTGCTTATCCGCGCTTAGGGTATGCAACATAGTGCCTCGCTTCTCGTTTGCGTTATCAGACTCACCAACCAATACTATCAAATGGTTAGCAAAAGAGTCATTAATGTCATTTTTTGAGAGTGGCGTTCCAGACGTGCCAAATGGATACTTGGTAAGAAAGCCTGGTAGGGTATAAAACCCCGAATTCGCAGCTACGATGCGGTTGGCTTTAGAGTTTTTCTTGAATAATGCATATCGATGTAATATTTGACCACCCGCCGAGTGACCAAATAGATCATAGCTAGTTTGTTTAGCCCCAAGAAGCGGCTTAACGCTACTAAAAATTTGGTCGAAATTGTCAAATATCCATTTTCTTTTATCGCTGACGAAAGAAAAAGTTATATCTTCGTCATTCATACGATATTTTGAAATACGCCCGTTAATTTTTTCTATTTTTGGATTTTTCAATTCCAACTCATTGACTACACCACCAAGATGGTAGGCTGCGAAGTCAAAGAGTTTCTTTGGATATGAAGGAGACAATACCAATAAATTATATTTTTCAGCATTTTCAGCCCAACTATCTCTATAGTCATTTGCGTTACGGCCAGCACCAGGAATAACAATTATTACCGATGTATCCTCATTAAAACTCTTAGGCGAATAGTAGAAAATATCAATGCCTACTGAAGAATCCAAACCTTCAAGCTGAATTTTATAAGAACCTGCTCCCTTATTAACACTTGGATCCAGCACCTTTTCTTGTGAAAATGTAGAACCAGACAATACTATTAAGAAAACCCCAATAATAAATTTCATTTTTCCTCCTTATTCTGAAATAGCCGAAGCACATAACATTTGTATATCCGTCAGACGCTTTTCCCAGCCGACATTTTCACGAGAAGTCAAGCCAGAACCGCGCTACTCGTAGCTTACAGCGATATTACCCAACCGAATCCCATAAATATACCCTCATAGCAAGGCCGAATATTATAATATTCGCGCACACCAAAAACACCACAACTATCTGATTATTATAGCTTTTTAAAATTGGCCAAGGCTCTTCTCCGCTTTAGTGAGGTAAAAGAGGTGCTAAGACTCACCGAATACGTTGAAATATAAGGCTCTCACACAATATAAGCCAACGATCCCATGAGCCTTAACATCTTCAGTGAAATACTGAGCCTTCCTGGCCAGCAAGTCAAACACGTTCAGCATGATGTTGATCAGCAGCGAATAACGATTTCAGAATAATACAGGGACACTCACCCTAAAAAACACCTACCTGAACAACCCAACAACGGATACCGGCAAGCACTAAAACACGCGGAATTATGGCCTTATTACTTCCGGCTATCAACCTAAGTTATTTATTGCGTTAGGGTATA
>CANLTI010000090.1 GCA_947494095.1 uncultured Pseudomonadales bacterium | reverse complement strand
CACAAAAAACTACGCCTCACGCAGCGCGTTGTAATGTTGTAAAAAGCGGTATCGTCTATCGAAACCAGCTGCTTGCGCGGTTGTGTCATGTCTGCTTATCCAGTGCTTTATGATTTAACGGTAGATAAAGCTGGGTAATCAGTCAAATAGCGGTTTGCTTTAGGTTTTGTGTTCTTTATACTCGAAAGGTGTTTTTGGGTGTGTATGTCCTTGAGTTTGTTTTGAGTTTGTTTGTGCGGCTCTGTATAAGGCTTGCCGCGCGGGCTTGAGCCATGCTAGATTAGTGGAAACCTTAGATATACGGATTGAGGTCCAGAGATATATGGATTTTTTCCGTCTAATATAATGTTAGCACTCATTAAGACATGGAGAGGGATTAGGTGACGTCTATACAAAAAATTCGGTTTTGGTCTGCTATCTCAGCGGTTGTATTTGTCGTCTTAGTAGCCGGCTGCACAATTGGAGCTATTTGGGCGCCTCCACCTTTATCGGGCACCTTGGTCAAAACAGGGGCGTCGTTTTTCATTATCTTTCTGCTTTCTTTATTCCTACAAAATGTAGCAAAGAGCTATGTTTCCAATGATACTAAGAGCGAGGATTAAATTAGATGCTAACAAACCGCTGCTGTCCGAGCGCCAACACTCCACTTTTTGTGGGCTGTCGCTGCGCTCCATTTTAAATTTTAACCCACAAAAAGCTCCGCGTTGCCGCCGGCAGAGCGGGGCGTTATGTACCTTCAAATACTTATCATTATCACTCATGTACTCACTCGAATACGAATGAGTATGGTGGTTACTATAAGATCCAGAGTTACGGTTAAGCCCTCTCGCCGTAGCTTGATAAGAAGAGGGTAATTTGCTTAAACTCAGGAAAGTTAATGTTAGGAAATAGCAAACTGGATAAGGTGCTAGGTTTTATTGTAGTTATGACACTCATCGGATGCGTATTCTTTGTGGAGATGCCCGCACGAAATGTAGAAGTAGTAACCACTATTAGTTCTGATATATTCCAGTCCAAGTAAAAATCCCTAAATAACTAACACCTTTCTGAAGATTGGCCTTGTAAATGTATGCAGTTATCACTTGCTTAAGATGAGCCGCTACGAAAAAGTTCTGGCCTCTGCGCAGCTAGGAATTAGCACCCACATGCCGTATCTAGACTGCGATATTTAATAAAGAACAAGTACACTGTTAAAATGTACCTTAATTAAACTTCAATACATAACACTTGCAGGGACACTCACTCAAAAGTTTGCATAATAATTAACCATCTTCTACGCTTAAGTTAACAATTCAATCGATAGCGATAAGGTGGTTATTATGACTAAAGCGAGAAGCCAACAGGTTTCATTAGATACTACGCCTTACTATCATTGTGTAACACGATGTATTCGTCGTGCTTTCTTGTGTGGCTATGATCAGTACAGCGGGATTAGCTACGAGCACCGCCGCCAGTGGGTTGAGGACCGCTTGATGCTATTGGCTGAAGTTTTTGCAATAGATATCTGCGCTTACGCTGTAATGTCAAATCACGTCCATACCGTACTGCACATTAACGCCGCTAAGGCCCATGGCTTAAGCGATTTGGAGGTGTGCGAGCGTTGGCACCGCTTATATAAAGGCACAGTGCTTACGCAGAAATTTGCTCGGCAAGATCCGATGAATAAAGCGGAGCAGGTGGCCGTTAAACTGCGGATTGACCAGTGGCGGCTGAACTTATTTGATATTAGCAAATTTATGAAAGCCCTGAATGAGCCCATTGCGCGCATGGCGAATGCCGAAGATAAATGTACCGGCCGATTTTACAAAAGGCTCCTGCCTTTTGCCCTTCGGGCCAGCTAAAGCTGTTCAAAAATATTCCCGATATTTTTGTGGGAAGGCCGATTTAAATCCCAGGCGCTCTGTGATGAGGCCGCACTGGTAGCGTGCATGGCCTATGTTGACCTCAACCCCGTGCGCGCTAAGATGGCCGAAAGCCCCGAAACCAGTGACCATACGTCGATTAAAAAGCGCATTAAAGCAGCTAAATGTAACGAAGCACCATTAAATTTGGCCTGCTTTATAGGCAACCCCAGAGAGCCCAGGCCGCAAGGTTTACCGTTTAAGCTAATAGATTATATTGAGCTGGTGGATTGGACCGGCAGCTCCCGAGCATCCTGCTCTCGCTGCATTAGTGATTCCCTTCACGTCGTAGGGCGATTCGTAATGATAAACGGGGCGCGATTGATGGCAATCTTCCGCTCATATTGGATGGCATTGGCATTGATCCTGAAAACTGGATAGCGTTAACCACCGCCTTCGAGAAAAATACCAATACCTTTGTCGGGGCCGAGGCCCACATAGAAAGCGCCGCCCTCCAATTGGGTTATAAGCGCACACCCAACCGGCAGCGCTGCAAATTGCTCTTCGGTTAACAATTACCCTTCACGTTTACCGCGCTTCAAATGAATTCGACCTGCGTGGGTATATGCCCTAACGCAATAAATAACTTGGGTTGATAGCCGGAAGTAATAAGGCCATCATTCCGCGTGTTTTAGTGCTTGGCAGTATCCGTTGTTGGGTTGTTCAAGTAGGTGTTTTTTAGGGTGAGTGTCCCTGTTAGTTTATATATTGAGTATTGATAGTTCACTCTCTGATTTATCTGACCTTCCTATAAATCGTGTTGCAAGGCGAAGTCATGTTGGCGATAAGTGGGTTTATTCTTCAGAGTGAGTAGCATAAGCACCCCGGTAGGGGTGCTTATATAAGCTTTATTTTGCTTGCCTTTCCTTGTAAAGCGTCGTTAGAAATCTCGATTAATCCTGGCCAGCTAGATTCTTGACATGACTCTAGGAAATCAATAGTTTCTTCTTTTGGCCAAAGGTGAGCGGTGGCAGCAATATAGCAGCGAGGCGTTATTTTTGCGCCTTCATTTTCTGTGTATTGGGATATGCCCGTGATGATTTTTTTAATATCTTCTTTTCCTGGAATTATCTTTTTAAATAATATGCCAGCGCATACACCACTTATTTGAAGTTCATTTCCTTTGGCTAACGATTGATAAAGGAAGTTAAGATTCAATGCCTCTGTATTGTCAAGGATGAAAATCGCAAAGCCTAATTCTTTGTAAAGAATAGTGCTTTCATATTCTCTTTCGATTAACTGTCTTAGAGTCGTTAAGGCATCTGTACAGTTGCTCATCGCAATTGCTTTGATTAACTGGCATTGAGTTTTCCATGCCTTTGGTTTTTCTATTTCCTTGCTTAAAGCCTTAACAAGGTAAGTGCAATATCCATCTAATTTTTTTTTATATATAGCTTCGGCTGCTTTTCTTATCTTTGGTGAGGAGCCTGACTCTAAATCGCTAATGTACTGCATTGTTTCTCCTGCACAATGTTCGTTGTGCGTATGAAATATGGTTTAGAAAATATAATCACTTTTGTGAGGCTGGTATGGCAGCTTATTTACTTAGCTGCTTGCCTCCCTGAATCCCAGCGTCGAGACTGATATTTAATAATCAGACTCTCTAACACCTCGCGTATCACCATCTGCTCATCTTCAGGCATCTGACTGACAGCTTCGTTTAATGCAAGGTCGTCACTAGGGCCACGTTCATGTGCGTCAAATAGCAAGAAGTCGGTACTTACATGAAGCTCTAAAGCCATCTTCTTCAGCGCATCTAATGACGGCTGGGCTTGCCCAGCTTCGTACTTCTTCAAGCTGTTGACGTGGATACCAATGGTATCGGCCATCTGCTGCTGGGTTAGACCCATGTCTTTGCGTAGGGTAATTAGTCGTGTGGGTAGGCTCATCATCAATAGTGTTCTGATTAACGTGGCCATTATCTTAACTCCTAGTTTATAACCCTGTTGCTTTGATATACATAACTATGTACCATAATAATCCATAAGTATAAACACTTGCAGGGACACTCACTCAAAAGTTGTGATGATAAACGGGGCGCGATTGATGGCAATCTTCCGCCCATATTGGATCGCATTGGCATTGATCCTGAAAACTGGATAGCGTTAATCTGCTAGGACAGGCGTGAGGAAAAGAAAACGACACTAAGTTTTATCGACTATCATGGCGCCACGCCAAAATCATCGCTAATAGCGCATTAATTCAATAAAAAGCATCAATAACCCCAAGTTAATAACGTGGGGTTATTTGGTTGGGTAGGAGTGATTTTGGGTATTGCTGGAAGGTTTTGTTTATGACGGATATTAGGCTGCGTGCTTGGGCCTTTGCCGATGTTTGGCGAATAAGGTCTGATACTCACGCTCAAAATGCTGTGTTTGTAAGAGCCAGGCGTCAATATCGATATTTAAACGTTCTAATATGGGGGGTAAGTGTGCGGCTATAGCGCCTCGCTTATCATCACGAATAGCGCGACCCGTCCAATCGACTAAGTCAATATAATCGGCTAGGCCAAAAATAATGCCTGATTGCTCAGTATTTTTAAGGCTGCCTTCAAAGTTAAGTAATGGCTTAAGCGGCAAGTTAAACTGGCGAATAGATTGCAGTACGGTTTGTTGCTTGATTGCCCCTTCTAAATTAAAGCTAGGGTTAATACGCTCCTTGATGCTGGTATATTCTGATGTTTCGGGTGTATCAGCCATGCAGATCAGAAACCAAATCATCTAAAAATTTACCCATGACACTTACTAATATTACAAAAGTCGGCTTCTCCTTTATTGCCGTGCACCTTTAATGCTTGGTGGCATTTGGTTATGGCTACTGCGAAACGGATTGATATCTAACCCGCCGCGGCGCGTGTAGCGAGCATACACCCATAAACTACTGGGCTTTAGGGTTTGCCATAAATCACAGTACATTTGCTCTACACAGTTTTCATGGAAGTCTTGATGGCCGCGGTAGCTTACGATATAGGCCAAAAAACTTGCCGGGGTAATCGCTGCGCCTTCTATTTCTATCCATACACTGGCCCAATCGGGTTGTCCTGTGACGGGGCAGTTACTTTTTAATAAATGGCTAAATAATTGCTGTTTTGTCGTATGAGGTGCTGCGTTATCACTGGTGGCTAATGCGGTAGGCTGCAGTAGTGTTGCACTGGGTGTATAGCTTGGGTTTACTAGAGCTAAATCATCTACGCAGGTAAAGCCTTGAATACGAGTTGGTGGGTGTTGATAATCATTTAAACCAATAACCTTAAGGCCTACAGGTTGGCCGGCAGCTTGGGTTAAATCTTTAATAAGAGTTTTTTCTAATTGTGTTTGGCTAATGCGCGTTTGGTTAAATGAATTTAAATAATATTTAAATGATTTAGACTCAATAATATTGGGGCTGTTTGCTGGGACATTAAATTCAGCAATCGCTGCGCAGGGCTTACCGGTTTCGTCTAACCAAGAGAGTTCATAGCCTGTCCATACATCAACGCCTTTAAATTGTTGGTTAGGCAGTGCTTGCAAAGGAAGGTGCTCGCGGCAAATACTACGGGCAATAGGTTGTAGCAATGCGGGGTTGTACTGATCTTGGTAGGCTTGTTGTTGGCCTAGGGCAAGCTCTAGGCCAAAGCGGTTATTATATTCTTTGGTATCTTGTGTGTATGTCATAGTATTTTTACTAAAAATAGTGGGCTAAACGCCATTGTTCAATCATGATGCCTTCAATAATGGCATTATTGAAGGCATCATGATTGAAATGGTTTATTGAAAGTCATTTTTTACTGCTTGAGCCTATGGCTTTTTTCTAATAAGTACCAACACACGCTATACAGCGCTACCACCATAAGGCAAAGCCCGGTAATAGCTGCGCCTATATTAATATCGCTAATGCCTAATATGCCGTATCTAAAACTGTTGACTAGATACAGTATGGGGTTGAATTGCGATAAAACCTGGCCAAATTTTGGCAGCATATCAATGGAGTAAAAAACACCGCCTAAATACGTGAGTGGTGTTAATACAAAGGTGGGGATAATACTAATGTCGTCAAAGCTGTTGGCAAACACCGCGTTAATAAAACCCGCTAGCGAGAATAAAACGGCGGCTAAAATAATCACAACCAATGTAATAAACACATTATGAATAGCGACTGAAGTAAAAAAGAACGAAACCGTCGTTACAATAATACCAATCAGTAAGCCCCGTAATGCGCCACCACTAATATAGCCGGCAATAATAACGCTGCTGGGTGTAGGGCTTACTTGTAGCTCTTCTATGCTGCGGTTAAATTTGGCGCTAAAAAAAGACGATACAACATTGGAGTAGCTATTGTTAATAACGGCCATCATCACAAGCCCAGGCACCACAAAAGTAATGTAGGGTGTGCCGCTCATTTCGCCTATACGCTCGCCGATAAGTTTACCAAAAATAATAAAATACAAGCTCATGGTGATAACAGGCGGTAATAAGGTTTGCACCCAAATGCGGGTGAAACGCTTGATTTCTTTGCGGACTAAAGTGGCGTAGGCCACCCATAACTGCTGAATGTTCATGCGGCCCCTTTATTAACAAGTTTTACAAAAAGTTCTTCTAGGCGATTGGTTTTATTACGCATACTCGTAATGTTAATGGCGTGTTGCGATAAGTGATGAAAGACGGTATTTAACGATTGTCCTTTTTTAACTTCGACTTCTAAGGTATTTTCATCACTTTGGGTTAGTGTGTAGCCAGCCAAAGGGGGCAGGGCATTGGGTTGTATGTCGCAATCGAGAATAAACACTTCAGAATCCACACGCTTGAGCAGCTCTTTGGTATTGGTATTTTCGGCAATTTTACCATCATTAATGATGGCTATATTACGGCACAATTGCTCGGCTTCTTCGAGGTAGTGGGTGGTTAAAATAATGGTGGTGCCTTCACGGTTAATGCGCTGTAAAAACTCCCACATAGAGCGCCTTAGCTCAATGTCTACCCCGGCGGTAGGCTCATCTAACACCAAGAGCTTAGGTTTGTGTACCAGTGCGCGGGCAATCATTAGGCGGCGTTTCATGCCGCCCGATAACATACGTGCTTGCGTATCGCGTTTATCCCATAGGTCAAGTTGTTTGAGTAGCTCATGGGTGCGACTAACCGCTTGTGATTTGGGTAGGCCATAATAGCCCGCCTGATTAACCACAATATCAAAAACTTTTTCGAAAACGTGAAAGTTGAACTCTTGGGGGACTAAGCCTAAATACTGCTTAGCTTGGCTAAATTGAGTGTCGGTATTACAGCCAAAAACACTCACGCTGCCAGCGGTTTTTTGGATGAGTGAGCTAATAATGCCAATAGTGGTCGACTTGCCGGCCCCATTAGGGCCCAGTAGCGCAAAAAAGTCGCCTTGCTCGACGGTAAGGTCGATGCCTTTTAATGCGGTAAAGCCGTTGCCGTAAGTTTTGGTTAGGCCGGTAATGGCCAAAGCAGGAACCATAAAAAACGCCTCAAATGTGTAGTGATAATTAAGGCGTTATGGTAGGGGAATGTGGTGTCGGACACCACATTTTAATTGCAGTGTGGGCGATTAAGTGCTTAGGGCGAGGAAAAATACATGATCCAATAATACTTGTTTTGTGGTAACTCTTTAGCCGAACCAAAAAACTCCTCTTAATAGGGTGCTGATGAGTTATTTTGTGGGTATTTAAGCGCCGGAGCGCTTAAATAGCGACCGCCCCAGCCAATGATTCATTAGCGCCCAATTACGGCCCCTCTGAATAGTTACGTTTTGTGCTTCTGTGCTGCGTTGCGCAAAGTGTTACAGGCATGCGCCCCTTCTAGCGTCTTGCCGAGAAAACAGAGCCCTTTCGCTGTATGATTGTACGTTTTTTGTACGGTGCGGTTTTCTCGCCCTTCGGGCGGTGTATTCCGTATAATGCTGGTCTTTTGAAACCGTCTGTAGGTAGTTTTATGTCTTCTTTAAGTGTGATTGAAATGTATGCGGGTATTGGCCCCGATGGCAAACAAGTGGCCGAAAAGCTACAAGTGAATGTGCGCGAAGATAGTGCCTGTCAATTAGTGCGCTCACCTGCGTTTATTAAAGGCTTGGCCGGTGGCGATGTGGTTATGCTCAATAAAGAGAGCGGCCAGTTTGAGCTAACACAGCGCAGCGGTAATTTGTGTATTCGGGTATTTAGCAAAAATGATCTTGCGGCTGTGGCTGAGCACCTAACCCCAGAACTTGAAAAGCTCGGCGGTGACTTAGATATAGAAACCCCGCGCATGCTGGTATTTACCATTCATGTAAGCTGCGGTTTTGAAAAAATAGAAGCCATTTTGAATGCGGGTATGCGCGATGGTAGTGTGTGGTTATACGGTAATGTTTACAGTGAAGAAGACGGCGAAACGCCACTCAATTGGTGGCAAGAGATTCTTAAGCCGCAATAATCAAACATCTTCGCATTTACTTTCACTTCAATAAAAGGTCATAGCGTGTTACTGGTTATATCCCCCGCAAAAAACTTAGATGAAACCGGCGAGCTGCCTAAAGTTAAAGCAACTCAGCCGGCGCTGTTGAACGAGGCCGCAACGCTCATTAAGCAATTGCAGCCCTTAGCGCCACACGATATATGCACGCTCATGAAGCTGTCAGATAAGCTTGGCACCCTCAATTACGAGCGATTCCAAGCCTGGCAGCAACCCTTTACGCCCAGCAATGCGCGCCCTGCGGCATTAACTTTTAATGGTGATGTCTACCAAGGCCTAGATGCGGCTCACTTTACCGGTGATGAGTTTGCTTTTGCCCAAAAGCATTTGCGCATTTTGTCAGGGCTTTATGGCTTATTGCGCCCGCTCGATTTGATACAAGCTTATCGCTTAGAGATGGGCACTAAATTTGCCAATAATCGTGGTAAAGATTTATATGCTTTTTGGGGTAGCATGATTACCGATGCATTAAATGCTGAGCTTAAAAAGCAAGGCAGTAATACACTGGTTAATTTGGCCTCTACCGAGTATTTTAAAGCGGTAAAAGTTAAGCAGTTAAATGCCGATATTATTGAGCCTGTTTTTAAAGATTATAAAAATGGGCAATACAAAATTATCAGCTTTTATGCCAAAAAAGCCCGCGGTTTAATGAGTGCCTATTGCATTAAAAACGCCATTACCAAGGCCGAGCAACTTAAAACGTTTGATGTGGCCGGTTATGGTTTTAGCGCCGCAGAGTCTACAGCCCATAAATGGGTGTTTACACGTAATATAGAGGCTTAGAGACAAGGAAATAATACACTATCTAATAATGCTTATTTTCTGCTTCCTCTGCTGAGTTGTTCAAAGCGTTACATGCGCCCTTCGAGCGCCCTGCCGAGAAAGCAGACCCCTAGGCTTAATTAGGCAAACTATTATTGTCTCGCCACTTACGTTAACACTCTAAATTAACACTCTAAATTAACACTCTAAATTAACACTCTAAATTAACACTCTAAATTAACACTCTAAATTAATACTCTAAATTAATACTCTAAATTAATACTCTAAATTAATACTCTAAATTAATACTCTAAATTAA
>CANLTI010000089.1 GCA_947494095.1 uncultured Pseudomonadales bacterium | reverse complement strand
GTCACTTAATTATCACTCAGGGCTATAACGGCGGGTGAATATTAAACAAATTGGCTAACTATTACTAGGAGGCCCTGGCATTGAGGCCAGCTTTGGGGTGTTTAGTCAATACTCGACAGGTAGAAATCACTCAGGCTAGCGGTTGACTTCTGTAATGCATCCATTGTTAGATGGCATGAATATCCGTGTTAGATGCAACGCGGGCCAGCTGCGTCAAAAACGTGTAACAAGATAGGTTAATGCGGCGCCCTTGTGCTCTAGCGTTGGGAGGTGTAGTGTTTGCGTCTTTAAAATTAGGCTGCTCAGAACGGGCGTTAGTGTGGCCTGAGTTCCAGCTAATAAATTGTTAAGCATAATCAATTGGAACATACGTTGAAATGAACGAATCAATAGTCCCATCTTGGAAATGTGAAAAAGTAATTGCAGTTTCTAACGAGAATAACTGGCACGAATTTGTTGCGTTAATTGAAACGGACTTCCTTGATTGGGATGAATATATTTTCCGCGGACAGAAAGACTCTAGTTGGCCATTGAGACCGAAGTTCGATAGAGAATATCGTGGCGCAAAAAAATTACTTGCTGAAACAGATCCTTTAAAAGGACTGAACCCGCAAGAGATAGGTTTGGTGAGACAGTCAAATCCTAAATTGACTCTAGATGCTAGGAGTGACCTATTAGATAGGTTACTGGATAGATTCAAAAAGGCATGCACTGGGCGACGCGGCCACTCCCCCAAAAGCTTATCTGACATTGAATGGTGGGCCCTTGGGCAACATTTCGGTCTCGCCACACCTTTACTCGACTGGACTCAATCGCCTTATGTTGCTGCCTACTTCGCTTTGACGGAGCCAGATTTAAATAGCAATGCGAATAGAGCTGTATGGGCATATTCACATGATGGTATGAAAGATATATTTATAAATTCAGTGGGACTCGATGAGGAAAATCTAGATCTATCCGACGCGATTGAAGTGGTTTTTGGGCTGATTGATGAAAATTCACGGATTATTAGCCAAAATGGTTTGTTTACTAAAACCCCTGACGGAGAAGATATTGAAGAGTTTATTGCGAATAAAATAGACCTAACTGGAATGTCTCCAATACTCTATAAAATTGAAATACCAAATTCTCAGCGTGAAGCTTTCATGCGCCACTTGAAATCTATGAATATACATGCCGGTTCGCTTTTTCCAGACATTGTTGGTGCTGCTGAATTTGCGAATCGTGGGCTAGAGTGTGAATCATCCGATTTGTTGTGGAAGGCACAGCCATCTTTTATAAGGCGAATGTTGAGCAATGATACATACCATGATAATAACAAAGCTTAATAAGGCCATTAATTTGACAGTTTTTCCGTTACGCCTTTTGCGCATAAAAATAGCACAAAAGTCTTCACTCTGTTGTGGTCAACCTATCGCTTCAGCGGCTTCTCGAATACTATAATCTTGCTCTAATACCAGATTGCCGACCTTCAATCGAAAGTCGGCATCGTATCGGGGTCGTGTTTGCTTGCTCATAGTGCACCTTTTTAAGTAGTGAGGTGATTTTAGGGGCGAGGCAATAATAGTTTGTCCAATTAGATGTAGAGTTCTGTTTTCTCGGCAAGGCGCTCGAAGGGGCGCATGCTGGGGCATGTAACGCTTTGAGCAACGCAGGAGAGGAAGCAGAAAACAAGTATTATTGGGTAATGTATTTTTTCCTCGTCCCTTAACACCTCTTAAGGGGTGACCAGATTTAGTTTGCCACAACAACACGAGTGATTCGTTTGATGCTCACGAGATCAGGGTTAATAAACCCAAGGTAGTAAATAACTATTTAACTGATTTTGAACGTTTCATTTTATTTCCAATTCTGCTCTGTTAAAGATCTAATCTTGTTACGGTTACAAAATGTGGACCAACGGGCAATCTGTCGTCCTTAATGTAAGCATGAAAATTACCTTCGCCTGTTGGTAATTCAACGTTATTAAAGGTGACTTTCTTTTGCCCCTTATTTAGTTTTTTTGACAAATAAACATCACTATATTTTAAATAGGCGATAGCCCCTTTTGTTACTTCGGGTAAATCGTAAGTTACGCTATAACGACCTTTTTTAGATCGTACTTGCCAATAGCCGAGTTGATTGTCTTCAATAACTCTCGGTCCACCATAGTCGAAACGAGAAATAACACGAGGTCCGCCCCAGTCAAAACGAGAAAGGTTAACGGTAGCTTGTGCCGGATCACCTAATGAGATCAATTCTATACCGGCTGCAGCGCGTTCTTCGGTAACTTCATCAAACCAGTTTTCATAGCGAATAAGTAATTCTTCAACAACTTTAGGGTGATCTTTAGCTATATTGATACGCTCACTTGGGTCGTTTTGAACATCATATAATTCAAGGTTTTTTAATACATTTTTAAGCACGTTATCTGTTGGCTGATGAACGATTCCGTGAGGAAACGGGTGAGGGCTCACTAATTTATATTTAGGTGTTCTTAAGGTGAAATGCATATATTTAAAAGGTGTTGGACCATAGTGAAGTTGTACAAAATAGTCACGATCTTTAAGCCCTGTTGTGTCGCTCTTTGTCCATAACGGTAAGAGTGATTGGCCATCAATATGAATATCTTTTGGTGGGCTCACTTTTGCAGCATCAAGCAAGGTAGGAAATAGATCCATAATAACGCCCATTTCTGTTGTTTGTTTTTGCGGCATTATTTTACCCGGCCATTTTACGTAAAAAGGGACTCGTATACCGGCGTCATAAACGCTCGTTTTTGTTCCTCTCAGGTTTGCAACCCAACGACCTGGGAAGTAGTCATTTTTTGTACGGCGATGACGTGGGCCATTGTCTGATAGGAAAATAACAATGGTATTGTCTTCAATGCCTAATGTATTAAGTTTATCTAAAACACGACCGACATTGTAATCAATGCTAGATATCATGCCGTAAACAAGCGCATTGTCTTCGTGTAGCCCCATTTTTCTATAAGGTTCGGCTAATTCATCCGGTACTTGCAAAGGTAAATGGGGAAGATTGGTGGCTAAATACGCGAGAAATGGTTTGTCGTCTTTTTTCTCAATAAAGTCTATTGCGGCGTTGGTAAATATATCATCAGAATAGCCTTTATATTTTTTAGAAACATCGTTGTGCTCTAATACGGGGTCGAAATAGGTATTACCTGCTGGACCTGCTGCTTGGCCAATACCGCCCCCTCTATGTACTAGTGCTTCTTGAAAGCCTTGATCTGTTGGACGCATAGGGTGATTGTCACCTAAATGCCATTTACCAAAAATACCTGTTCGATAGCCTGCGTCGCTTAGCATTTCAGCTAAGGTCGTTTCAGCGCCACGCATAAAATGGTCAACCTGAGTAACGGCGGTTACACCTGTGCGATATGGGTAGCGACCTGTCATTAAGCCAGCTCTGGTTGCAGAGCAATTTGGATAGGTCATAAAGTGTGTCATTTCTAACCCGTCTGCCGCTATTCTCTCTATATTAGGTGTTTTCAAATAGGGGTTATTATGCATACCGACATCACCATAGCCTTGGTCATCAGTCATCATAATGACGATATTAGGACGGTCTTCGGCACTAACGCTGTTAACAATAAATAACCACGTTGCGCAGAATAGTTTTAAAGCTGTTGAGCAGGTAAAAATGAGTTTCATAGGTTTATTCTTTTAATTAAATAAAACAGTTAAATTAAATTGGCTTAACAAAAATTAATTACATAAAACAAGGCGCTGATCGTAGCCATTTGTAAATATCATACTACTACAAAAATAAACCTTTTCAAGGATTACACATAATTTGAAGTAGAATTTCACATAAAATAGGTTTATTATACATAACTATTGTAGGTCTGTTATAGGTTATGTGTGAATTAAATGAAAATTACCAATGTCAAAGCTTATGGATTTTGGGCTGGTTTTAGAAATGTTTGTCTTATAAAAGTTGAGACAGATTCTGGCGTTTATGGCTGGGGAGAATCGGGTTTATCAGGTCGAGAAAAAGCCGTAATGGGCGCAGTGGAACACTTTAAAGAATTTCTGATCGGTAAAGATCCCAATCAAATGGGGGCTTTATGGCAAGAAATGTATCGAAGCCAATATTTTGAAGGTGGCAGAGTGCTATCTGCAGCAATTGCGGCAATAGATATCGCTCTGCATGACTTGGTAGCCAAGTCGCTAAATATTCCTGTTTATCAGTTATTAGGCGGTAAACAGCGTAATGAAATTCCTCTCTTTGCCACTAGTATAAAGCCGATGGGAAAAGAGCTAATCGAAGATCTGTTACGCCTTAAATCTCAAGGGTTTAAGGTGTTACGGGCGACTACTGGCGCACATGGTGACTCAGAGCGACCAAGCCTTTTTGAACCTCGCGAATCAATTGTTGAGGCAGCCAAATGGTTGGCTATTGCTCGGCAAGAACTAGGGCTAGAAGTTACTTTAGGTATTGATTATCATCATAGATTGTCTGTACCAGAAACAGTTTCTTTTATTAATAGAATGCCAGCCGGCACCTTAGATTTTATTGAAGAACCCATTCGAGATGAATCACCTGCTGCATATCAATCGCTGAGACAAATGGTTGATACGCCTTTTGCAATAGGTGAAGAATTTACCAGTAAATGGGATTTTTCTCCTTACACAGAAAGTGGGCTAACAAGTTTTGGTCGAGTAGATATTTGTAACGCAGGCGGGTTTACTGAATCGATGAAGATAGCGGCTATGTGTGAGTTACATTATATAGATATGATGCCTCACAATCCGTTAAGCCCATTATGTACTGCTGCCTCTGTTCATTATTGCGCCGCAATTAATAATCTATCTTGGTTAGAGTTGCCGCCTTACGATGGTTCGATGGAAGATTATGATAAGTACTTTATCAATCGTCCTTTAGTTGAAGGTAATGTGTTAAAAGTTAACGACGCGCCAGGTTTAGGTGTAGATGTGAACGAAGAACTCATCCAGAACTTAACATTTAAATATTGGGAAGCGCCACGACTTCATAAAAAAGATGGCTCTTACACCAACTGGTAATTATTAATATAAGATTCGAAGGTAACTCTAATGACTACACAATTTACTACCTCTGGCATGGGCGACGGTTCAGCTCCGCCGGTTAATACACGCAAGCGTTTTAATATATTACTGTTAATATTTATAACCGTTGTTATTAACTACATGGACAGAACCAATATATCTGTTGCTGCATCAGCATTATCAGAAGAGTTATCGTTAACATCTATACAAATGGGGTTAATTTTTTCTGCTTTTGGATGGACCTATTCAATATTGCAAATACCCGGCGGCATTGCCGTCGATATGGTTAAAACTCGACTTTTATATCCTTTTATATTAATTGCTTGGTCTATTGCTACGCTTGTACAAGGTTTCATTTCATCTTTTGCCGCTTTAATCGGCTGTAGAATGGTGATCGGTGTTTTTGAAGCGCCATCATATCCGTGTAATAACAAAATTGTGACGTCATGGTTTCCTGAGAACGAAAGAGCGTCAGCCATTGCCATTTATACCTCTGGGCAGTTTATTGGTTTAGCATTTTTAATGCCTTTACTCGTTGTTATACAAAATGCTTTTGGCTGGCGTGGCTTATTTATTATTTCAGGCATCATCGGCATTGTTTGGGCCGTTATTTGGTATGCTTTTTATCGAGATCCTCAAGATCATCCGACGATAAGCAAACAAGAGTTAGCGCTTATAAATGCTAATTCAGCGACGGAAAAAACAGAAGATGATAACGATAAAGTAACTTTTAACGCTGCTGATTTGAAAACAGCCTTTAGTCACAAAAAACTTTGGGGTATATACATTGGGCAATTTTGTCTTGGTGGCGCATTGATCTTCTTTTTAACCTGGTTCCCAACTTACCTTGTCGAATACCGAGGATTAGATTTTATTAAATCAGGATTTTTAGCATCTATTCCATTTTTAGCCGCATTTTTTGGTGTATTGGTTTCTGGCTTCACCTCAGACTTTCTTGTTCGTAAAGGTTTTTCAAAAGAAATAGCACGAAAAGCGCCTATTATTACCGGCTTGATACTGACAATGAGCATTGTTGGTGCAAATTATACTGACGATACTTTTTGGATCATCACCTTTTTGTCTATCGCTTTTTTCGGTAACGGCTTGTCATCAATCGCTTGGGTGTTTGTTTCACTTATTGCCCCTAAAAACTTGGTTGGTTTGGTTGGAGGTTGTTTTAATTTTGTTGGTGGTTTATCTGCCGTTATCGTACCTATTGTTATTGGTTGGTTAGTCGAAGATGGAGACTTTAGACCCGCTTTAATGTTCATTGCGTCATTAGCCCTCATTGGATGCTGTTCTTATTTTTTTTTGGTTGGTAAAGTTGAACAAATAGAAATTAAAGAAACATCGTAGTAGAGTTGATTAAAATGTCTCATACAGAAGAACCGTCGTTATTATCAATACTTATCAATGAAGAAAGTACAGTATATGCACATATTTTAAATGATATTGCTAATGCTGTTTTTGTCAGTGGTGACAGGTTAATAACGACCAAGCTCGCAGAAAAATACAACACAAGTATTAACCCAATACGAGAGGCGCTAAAGCAACTGCAAGGTGAAGGCTTTGTTACTGTTTCACCTAATAGTGGAGCCAGAGTGGCTCTCTTTGAATACAATACACTGAGAGATGTCTTTGAAATTTTACAGTTATTAGAGCCCTATTTAATGGCTTGGTTTGTTGAAGAGCACACTGCTGAAGAGTGCATGGAATTAAAAGCGCTGGTAAATAGAATGGAAACAGCCAGTGATCGTGAGTATCGAATATTGGATACCGAGTTTCATTGGTTAACCTATAAAAACCACTATAACCATAAAGCAATTGACCTATGGCGTAGAAACCGTCTTATCTTGTTAGCAATGCAATCAAACGTAAAGCTCAATACCACTCGCATAAAGCAAAGTATTGAAGAGCATAAACAAATGATTAATGCGTTAGAAGAAAGAGATGTGGATTCAGTGTTAAGAGTGATGGGCAAGCACATTGGCAATAGTGGTAAATACTGGACAAGATATCTTAGCCGAAGAGAGCAGTTAAAATAGATTATAATTGAAAGATACTCTTTTAATAGAAAAAATCTAACTTAGACAGGCATGTCAAAAGAAAGAGACACTAAGCTTTATCGACTATCGTGTTACCACGCTAAAATAATCACTAATAGCGCATCAATTTAATAAAAATCATAAATACCCCCAAGCTAATAACTTGGGGGTATTTGGTTGAGCAGGAGTGATTTTGGGTAATGCTGGAAGGTTTTGTTTAGGGTGAGTGTTAGGCAGCGCGCTTGGGTCTTTATCTGTGCTTGGCGAATAAGGCCTGATATTCACGCTCAAAATGCTGCGTTTGTAAGAGCCAGGCGTCGATATCGATATTTAAGCGGTCTAATATAGGTGGCAAGTGTGTGGCTATAGCGCCTCGCTGACGTATAGGATGTACTAATCCAGCGGGAGCAGGGTGCTCAAGAGCTGTCGGTCCAATCGACTAAATCGATGTAATCCGCTAGTCCAAAAATAACCCCTGCTTGCTCAGTATTTTTAAGGCTACCTTGACGTGAATGGATTCACTAATGCTGCGAAAGGCAGGACGCCTTGAAGCGTGCAAAGTTAAGTAATGGCTTAAGCGGTAGGTCAAATTGGCGAATAGATTGTAGAGCGGTTTGTTGCTTGACTGCCCCTTCTAAATCAAAGGAGGGGTTAATGCGCTGACGTGCATGGATGCACTAATGCCGCGATGGCAGGAGCCATAGAGCGGCCCTTGATGCTGGTATATTCTGAGGTTTCGGGTATATCAGCCATGCAGGCGCGTACAGGATTAAGGTCAACATACGCCATCGCGCTTAACAGTGCTTGCTCGGTCAGTAGAGCTTGCGATTTAAATCGGCTTTCCCACAAAAATATCGGGAATATCTTTGAACAGCTTTAGCTGGCCCGTAGGGCAAAAGGCAGGAGCCTTTTGTAAAAATGGCCTGTGGAGTTATCTTCCTTGTTAGCTTTCCTAGCAATTGGTTCATTAAGGCATTTCATAAACGACGTGCATGGATGCACTAATACTGGAATATCAGGAGAACTATTCCAGTGCAGCTTAAGCTTTGCAGTCTTTGCCTGTAGCTTTCCATACAAATATCAACCGCTTCGTATTCGACGGGCGTGAGTGATTCGCCTCCGGCGTAGCGCTGTACAATCGGCGCACCTTTAAACAGGCAGCGCCAGCGCTCTAAAACTTCTTTGGCAGACCATTGGGCCGCTTCTTCGGGGTTGAGTTTGATGACGAGGTGCAGGTGGTTACTCATGACGGCATAAGCGCAGATTTCGATAGCAAATATGGAGCTTAATAGCCGTATGCGCTGCTCGATCAACGTACATGGATGTACTAATGCTAGCAGCGCAGGAGCAAGCGAATAGTGCAACTGCGTCTATGCTCGTAGCTTTTGCCGTTGAATCTATCATACCCACACAAAAAGCTGCGCCTTACGCAGCGCGTTGTGATGTTGTAAAAAGCGGTATCGTCTATCGAAACCAGCTGCTTGCGCGGTTGTGTCATGTCTGCTTATCCAGTGTTTTATAATTTAACGTTAGGTAAGTCTGGCTGATCAATCAAATAGCTATTTGTTTTAGATTTTGGGTTTTTTATAATTAGAATGTTTTTTTGGGTGTGCCTGTCCTTGCGTTTCTTGCCTTAAAACGGGCGCTTGGGCGCTTGTGAGGTTGTGAGCTAGTTGGGCTGGTTTGGGTTTGGGTTTGGGTCGGGGCGCCACCCGCGCCACCCATTCAAGGCACGCGCAAGTACTTCCCTGTAGCTCTAGTTGGCATCCTGCCTTCTAAGGCCTTGAATAGATGGTGCGGGCGGCTTTTGGGTGGTGGTTTGGTTTTTTATAAAGAGGCAAAACCGGTTGTGTTATAAGGGCATTGAGGTCAGCTTTGGGGTGTTTAGTCAATACTCGACAGGTAGAGATCACTCAGGCTAGCGGTTGACTTCTGTAGTGCATGCATTGTTAGATGGCATGAATATCCGTGTTAGATGGAACGCGGGCCAGCTGCGTCAAAAACGTGTAACAAGATAGGTTAATGCGGCGCCCTTGTGCTCTATCGTTGGGAGGTGTAGTGTTTACGTCTTTAAAATTAGGCTGGTCAGAACGGGCGTTAGTGTGGCCTGAGTTCCAGCTAATAAACTGTTAGGCTCCCAATTATTTGAACTTATGGTGTAATGATGAATAGAGGTCAATTAATATCTTGGAATGATGAAAAAGGTTTTGGTTTCATAAAATCAGAATCATTATCGCGGGATACATTTATTCATATATCAGCCTTAAAATGTAACTACTCAGCCATGAACTGTCCAAATAACAACCAGGATATGGGTCTCGTAAATTTATCCAGTTAAAAGGGTATGCATTATCGATAAGTCATATACACTATGCGACTTATATTG
>CANLTI010000088.1 GCA_947494095.1 uncultured Pseudomonadales bacterium | reverse complement strand
CCATTCAGACGCTAACCGACCTCTTTAACAATAAGCCATTTATGCCAAGTGACTGCGCATAATGGCTGAGTAGTTACTATTAATTACTCTCTCGATTATTGCTATTCTTGCCGCAATCGCAGTGCCTTCTTTTGAAGGCATGATGGATAACAACAAACAATCTGCAGCACTTAACAAGCTTTTAGGCGAGCTGCACTTTGCACGCAGCGAGGCGGTCAAACGATCAAGACAAGTTGTCATTTGCCCAAGTATTAACAATAACACCTGTAGTGCTGCTCAGGTATGGAATAGCGGCTGGATCATGTTTGTTGACAACAATCGCAATAACGCTCATGAAGATACCGAAGAGCTGCTAAGAATCGGAGAGAAGCTTGATCAAGACTTAACCATTACCGCAGGTCATAACCTTGCCAAATATATTCAATACCGCCCCAACGGTATGACGATTGCTCCTGGTGAAATGACTATTTGCGACTCTCGCGGCAGCGACAAAGCACAAGCGATTATTATTAACACTGTCGGACGCCCTCAAATTTCACAATATAACGAAGCTGGAGACTCACTGATATGCAATCAATAGTGACCATAAAAAACTATAAACCTATCACTAGCTTAGGGTTTGGCATGATTGAAGTATTAGTGGCTTTGGTCATTTTTGCAGGTGGTGTATTAGGTATTGCAACAATGCAACTTGGCGGATTGAGCCTGCTGTCTAATTCAAATGCGATGCATGTTGCGGTACTCAGTGCAAACGATATGGCCGATCGCATGCGGGCCAACCCACTTGGCGTGGAGGCCGGAAGCTATAACAATATTAAAGGCGACACTCTCGCTAATTGCGACTCGTCATGTAGCCCTACACAAATCGCGGCATTTGACGCCTACAGCATCAAGCAGCAGCTATCACAAAATTTAATCTCGCCCACGCTACAAGTTATAAATGCCAATCACGATCTCTATACCATTAACATTAGCTGGGTAGAAAAAGCTAAAAATACTCACGCAACCAAAACACATCGCTTTACCTTCATGCCATACAACCCCTAATTTGTTTGCGCTAGCCACGAATCACAAGGCCAATCTCATGCAGATCACTATAAGACGTAAATATTCCGGCATCTCACTTGTTGGATTAATGATTTCCCTGTTACTCAGCTCAATATTAATGAGCGGTTTAATTACAGTTTTTAGTAGTAACCAAAATACCTCTCGCTTAATGTTTGACTTTGGATCACTGCAAGAAGGCGCCCGCGCAGCCAATGATGTACTGGAAAGCTCTATTCGACAAGCCGGTCATTTTGGCGGCGTCGACCCCATGGATATTTCAACCAATACCTCATTGGCGATTACCGGCAAGGGTAATTGTAACCATGCATGGATTACCGCTACATCAGAACCCATTCGAGCCTATGATGGTGAGAGTGCTATCACTCGTGTTACCGGCCTACCCAATGGGTGTATAGAGGCTAGCGATTATGTCGCAGATACCGATATTTTATCGCTCAGATATGGCTCAACAATCGACATGTCTAAGCTGAGCAATTTAGATTCAGATACCGTTTATGTGAGAACTGTAGCCGCTTCAAATGAGCTGGTATCAGGTGAGATTTTTAAAGGTAATAGCGCGCCAACCCTTGGTGAGGCTAACGACGTACCGGGCGCCTATAACTTCAAATACGCCAGTGAACTCTATTACATTCGCGCTTGTAGTCGCAAAGTCAATGGCCTTTGCCATGATGATATCCCGAGCCTTGTACGCTATCAGCTTGATGGCTCAGAATTTAAAGAATACCTATTAATTGAAGGTGTCGAGCAATTCCAAGTTGAATTCGGTATTGACTCGGATGCTGACTACAACGCCGATGAATACCTATCACCTTCAGCGATCAAAGATTGGCAGCAAGTGATGAGTGTAAAATTTAGTATTGTTATACGCGGCAAAGCTCAAGATAACCACATTTTAGATACCGACACTTACATGCTTGCAGGCAGTATCAATTACACCCCTAAAAGTGAAGACCAAGCTTACCGAAGGCGCGCCTACACAAAAGTAGTCCAATTACGTAACATGGTCAGAGGTTAAAATGCATAAAGCCATTAATCTACAATCAAAAAAAAGGCAGCAAGGTGCTATTTTAATTATTGGCTTAATACTATTAATTATTGTGGCTATTGCGGCTATTGCCAGTATGGAGATATCAAATTTAGAGTATAAAATGGCATCTAATTCAGCATTTAAAAGTCAATCTTTTCAAGCATCTGAGACAGGTAGAGTTAGTGCTGGCAATGCCATAAAAGAATATATTTACGACCGATCATGGAATGATGCCAATACACACATTAATTTATCTTTTGACTCATCCTTTAACCCTTTAGCACTAAACGATGAGACTGAAGATATTTTTGATACCGACACGCTAGTAGCCGATATGAATTTTTCGGTTATTCAATCAGCTATAGCAGAAACAATTTCTTCTGACATTTATATTGTACGTATACCAATAGCGAATGTTGCCACAGGTGGTGGACTACAACAACTTGCGGGTTATCGCGGTGCAGGCAAAGGGATTGCAACTAGTGGTAGCGCTATTTATTTTGAATTGCGCGCCAGAGGCATGGCTAAAGGTGGTGCGCAAACAGTGACCGCCAGCGAATACCGTGCATTTATCCAGTGAGGCACATCATGAAACACCTTAATACATTGCTTACTAATGGATTAGCCTGCTTAAGTTTAATTTTGCCAGCCTTTACGTTTGCCAATAACGATTCGGCTAACTTTACGGCCACCCCACCTTTTGTAGCAACTAATGTGGGTAAACCCAATGTTGTTGTTGCACTGGATATTTCAGGCAGCATGAAACAGTCGGCCTATAGCGATACTAGCATCGACTGGAAAACAGGTGTGCATCAAGATTTTAACCCGCAGTACCCCTATTATGGATACTTTAGCAGCAATCAAAAGTACTCTTACTCAACAGAAACTCACAAACAATTTTTTTATGCTGATACCGCAGGGTTATGGGACGGTAATTATTTAAATTGGCTCACCATGCGCCGCATGGATGTAGTGCGTAAGGTGTTGGTGGGTGGCAAAATACAAAATCGCCTAGGTGATACTATTGACGGTGAAACATGGTATATCCTAGAAGGACAAAACGAACCTTTAGATTACACCTTTAAAAAGAAATATAACGCGAGCTCAGCTTTAAGCCCAGTACCTAATAATGCAGAAGTCCTTATTAGTGAAGGGGCATTTTCTATTACTAATAACACAGCTGGCGCGACAAGCGTCATACTGAGTGAGGATGTCGAAGTAGGTACTATTGATACAGATAGAGATAAAGCCGAAGAGGGTTGGTACCAAGTCTCATTTAAAAACACTTACAACCAAAGTACTCCCCCCGCTGTTGTTGCGACAGCATTATCCTATAACGGCAGCCACCCCGCTGTAGCCCGAGTATCTAATATTACCCATAAAGGCTTCAGAGTTAGGATTGATGAGTGGGATTATCTCGATGGCAGCCACACGACAGAAAAAATTACATTTATCGTGGCGGCTAAAGGCCAATATAGTATAGACATTAAAGATAAAGATTCTACGAATATACATACCTATCAAGTATCTGCAGGCACTGCACGTTTATCTTCAGATAAAACGCTTAGAGATAGCAATAATAGTAATAATTACACAACAATTAATACAGCCGCCAAATTTATAAAGCCTGTACTATTTACTGGTGTAACGACAGACTTTGATAATACGCCCGTGACCACTCGTGTTAAAGATCTTTATTCTAGCAATATTTTTGAATTTAAAGTCGCAATGCAAGTGGAGGAAAAGTATCAAGATAGCGGAACCAAACATGACGCCGAAGATGTCAGCTGGATTGTTATAGACTCTCTATCGGGTTATTCCACACACTCTGGTAGTGCAGTACAAATTGATCAAAAAAATTATTTTCGCAGCTCATGGGAAAATATCACATTAAAAAATGACTTGTTTCGCACCACCCCAATTGTTGCAGTTAATATGCAAAGCACAAATGACCCCGATCCAGCGGTAGTACGCTATGGTGACTCTGAGGTTGATAAGTCTGGCTTCGATGTTTTTATAGAAGAAGAGAAGTCTAAAGATAGTGAGACATATCACCTGAATGAAACTGTTGGATTTTTAGCCATAGAAGCAGACCCTACCTACAAAATTAGAGTTGCTCTTCATTCAGAGCCATCAGGAATCATTCAGCAAAACTCAGGCTCTGTACGTTTTGGCGTGGCTGTTTATAATTATGATCATTCACGTGATCCTACCTCTATTTATAGCGGTAATACAGTACACGGCGGCACATTGAGAGCCTGCTATCCCGACGCATCTAAAAAGGTATCTACACGCACAAACTTTGATATCTGCCTTGATACACATGTCAAATCCCCGCTCTCTAATATTATTGATGTTATTGAAGATCACCCTTTAATCTGGGGCACTACGCCTATTGCCGAGACACTTTACGATATCAAAGGTTACTTTTCTCAGCATGATTTTAATCGTGGTATAAGTAGGCATTCACAATGGTACGACAACGGCACAGAAGGCACCTCAGGTCAAAGAAACTCTTACGAAATTAATAATGACTGGGATCCGTATTATTATTCCGAGTATTCAGCTCGTCTTCCGTGCGCCAAATCATTTGTTTTACATTTTAATGATGGCGCTCCCTTTAAAGACTTCGATGGCATTGGACACCCTAATATAAAGAATGATGGTATTGGGAGTTTTGGTACTGAGCAGGTATTAGATGACTTAGCTCTAATGCTTAGACAAGAAGACTGCCGAGAAGAAAGTGGAATGGTCGGCCATCAAGAAATCATTAGTTATTATGTTTATGCTGCACTAGGTGAAGGCGAACAATATAATAATGCTAGTCGCCGAATGCGTGAGGCAGCGGCTAATGGTGGGTTTATCGATAACAATGGCGATCATCAACCCACACCATCACATCCTGAAAATTTTAATGATTATATTAAAAATGGTAACAGCGCTTGCGATCCCAATGAATGGGATGAAAATGGCGATTGTAGCCCAGACACTTTTTATTTTGCGAGCAATGCCGAAGAGCTCGTTACTCAACTCAATGCCGCGTTAGAGTCTATTACCGCACGCTCCGGTTCTGGCGGAGCTGCTTCTGTTATTGCTGCATCACGCTCTGGAGAAGGAGCAGTATTTAATGCCATATTTCGCCCGTTAGTAACATCTGATGGAGAAGAAGTCACGTGGGTCGGTGACGTTCATGCGCTTATGATTGATAGCTCTGGCAGTATTCGTCAAGATAATGGGGATGGCGTTTTAGGTAATCCGGCAGTCGATAACTATATCGATATGTGCTCCTACGATGATGGCGAACTTAAAGAGGTGAGAGTTAAACTATCCTCCTCTATCGCACTGCGTCCTTCTAGTACGCAATTTTCTCGCTGTACTAAAGCTGTATTTAATAAAGACTTATTTGATTTAGAATATTTATGGAGTGGCTCTACTTGGCTATCATCATTAACCGATGATGAGGCTGTTGAACAGCGTGCTTACACATCGACAAGCCTAGGTCGCTATATCTTATCGGGAATAGATAGTAACAACGACGGGCTAGTGACCTCTACAGAAGTGATTGATTTCTTACCCGATAGTTTTAACGAAAATACGGCTGGTTTATTATCTAATACAGTTTCTGAAGCTAAAAATATTGTTAGCTTCATTAGAGGTAAAGATATCCTAGGTTATCGCTCACGCCAACTCAACGGGAAAACCATGCGCCTAGGCGATATTATTTACTCAACACCTACCGTTGTGGGTCGACCCGCTGAGAATTTAGACTTGATTTACGGTAGCACTAGCTATCAAACTTTTTTCGATCAATACCGGTATCGCCGACAAGTTGTATATGCTGGTGGAAATGATGGCATGCTACACGCATTTAATGGTGGATGGTTTGACCCAGAAACAAAAAAATTCCAAAAATCAAAAGGCGATGGAGCGGCAGGGTCATCAATAGCATTTGATTTTGGTGCTGAATTATGGGCCTATGCCCCTTATAATACACTCACCCATTTAGAGTATTTAACGCGCCCTAGCTATGGTGCGGTATCCTCTGATCATCTATATTTTGTTGACTTGGAGCCAAGAATTTTTGACGCCAAGATATTCTCTGAAGACAGTGACCATCCAGGGGGATGGGGTACTGTCTTAGTTGTTGGTAGTCGTTTAGGCGGTGGTATTCAGACGGTAGATATGGACTTAAGCTCTGCCACCCACAATCGTACTTTGCGCTCAAGTATTACAATTTTTGATATCACCAATCCCGATAAACCGCCTAAACTACTTTTAGAGTTTACCGATCCACAGCTCGGTTTTACCACGGCTATTCCTGCACCTATTGTTGCAAGTAATAATACTGAAGGTACTGGAAATTGGTATTTATTATTAGGATCCGGAGCAGACACTACACCGACAGGCTTTGATCACGTCAATAGCACCCAAAAAGCAACGCTATTTTTATTAGACTTAAACAATATTGCCAAAGGTAACAGCTCTGTTTTAGTCAAATCCTTTGGCGACGGCAATGGAAAAGTTCAATTACCCGATAACAATAGCTTTATTTCGGATTTAAGCGCTGTAGATTTTGGTCTCGATAAGTTTACAACTGATGCTGTTTATTTTGGCACTGTTAGTGGAGAACCTAATAATTGGAGCGGCAAGGTATATCGCCTATTGATACAAGAAAATAATAATGAAGCTCAAAAGCCTGTCAGCCAGTGGGAAATAAACGAAGTTTACAACCCAGAACGCCCCATTACATCACCCGTATCAATGGCTACCGATAACCTTCGCAATCGCTGGCTACACTTTGGTACCGGTCGATTTTACACTCAAGAAGATAACCTCGACGATAATTACAATTACTTTTATGGGCTTAAAGAAACACGCAATAATAATGGCAGCTTCACATATAATAAACCAACCAAAATTGTAGATGTTACCAAGACTCAAGTGAGAACTGATAATGCTAGAATTGAACAGCCCCCAGAATTAACGCCGCCGCTCCAAGATGACGCAACCATTCACATACTTCAATCACGCATGAAATCTTACGGTAATAATACACCTATCGATGGCTGGGTACGAAGATTAGAAGAGGGGGAAAAAAACTTCGGTGCTGCCACTATTTTTGGTGGAACGTTGACCTTTACAACCTTCGACCCTGATTTCGACGAATGCTCAGTGACTGGTGATGCTCGTCTTTATGTTCTCAATAGCTTGACAGGCACAGCTGGTAGCCCAGGCATTTTGGCTCAAGACAACAGCAGTCAATATAATCAACATACCATTGATCTCGGCGGCTCTCCTGCAACTAGCCCCAGTATTCATATGGGTGACGGCTACAGCTCAGACAACAAAGTAAATGCCGTTATTCAAACATCAGATGGCGCAATCACAACAATAGAGCAAAAAAATCAAGAGAATATTCGCAGTGGAGAAATTAGCTGGCGAGAGCTTCAGTAATCGGGTGTCTATATCTATGCTTACAAAAAAACACTATGGATTTAATCTTATTGAGCTACTCATTGTTGTCACAATCGTAGGTATTCTTGCTGCAATCGCTTTTCCTTCTTACCAAAATAGTGTCCGCAAAGGAAACCGTACCGACGGCCAAAGCGCCTTATTAGAGGCTCTATCGAGTATGGAAAAATACTTCTATAACGAAAACACCTATACAACAGACCTCACCAAGCTTGGCTATAGTTCTGCAACAGGTGCCATAACAGCGCAAGGGCATTATGCACTGAGCGTAGCTGCCGCAACAAAAAACTGCCCAATAGCCACCTGCGTAACCTTGCAAGCTACAGCAATCAATAACCAAATACCTGATGGCGATTTAACACTTGATACACGTGGACAAAAATTACCTTACGACAAATGGTAACTATTATTCATACCGACCTCACGAACCAAAGACAATCACACATTTAAACCTCTCTATATTAAAAGTTCAGCGCAAGTCAAATATAACGCCTATTCTGAATAGTAAGAGAGGAGACTTAATTTATGAGCTTTAACACCCTATTTAGCAACGCTACTCGCCTACCAAGCATTCCCCACATAATTCAAGAGCTCATTGAAAGCTTCGATGACCCTGATGCCGATATAGATAAAATAAGTGCGAAAATAGCACAAGAACCCGTATTAACAACCAAGCTCTTACGTGTTGCAAACTCGGCACATTACGGGCTTCCCAGGCAGGTATCATCTGTTCAAGACGCTAGTATTATTATGGGCTTTCCAGCGGTTCGTACTTTAGTTATGGCCAGTGGCATGGTGGACTCACTCGAAATGCCCCCAGCCTTAGATAAGCGATGCTTTTGGATTAACGCCTTTGAAGTTGCGGGGTGTGCAAAATGGCTATGTAAGTTCCGAAAAGGGTTAGACGCTAATACTGCGTTTACTGCCGGCCTAATTCATACTATTGGCCAGCTGTTAATGTATTCAGCCGAACCAGAAAAAGCCAATGAAGTACAAATAAAAGTTGCTAGCGGGCAAGAGCGGTTAACCGCTGAGAGAGAAGTATTTGGATACGATAATTGTGAGGTGGGTGCAGAACTCGCTAAGCGTTGGAAATTTCCCGATGTAATCAACTCGGGCCTAAGGTTTCAAAACAACCCTAAAAAAGCGACACCTGCTTCAGTTACTGCGGCACTCATTTATTTAGCCAAACATGTGGTGGACATGCATAAAGACCACCCAACTAAAGATGAAATTTTAGCCTCACTACCCAGCGAGATAAAAGATAACCCGCCTGTAGATCTTAATGAAATGGTATCAGCACTAGATACCGTAGATGACTTTAGTGGAGGTATTGGGTCATTACTTGAATAACATCGAACCGTCACCGATCTTTTAAAGCCTTAAAGTAGCCTAGAGGCAAGTCTACAGCCCTTTTGATGGCCTTTTATATTGAGTGATGAATGAGTGAGGCTACGTTCCTTTTTTGTGGTCACATTACTCAGCCATATCCAGATCATAATAACAAAACCATTGTGGCAAACTGAATCTGGTTAACCCCTTATGGGTACTATGAGGGGCTACCTCCGCATATCATTCCATTGATCCATTTCATCATCCGTCAATAAAGTACTTAGGGGCGAGGAAAAAATACATTACCCAATAGTACTTGTTTTCTGCTTCCTCTCCTGCGTTGATCAAAGTGTTACCTGCCCCAGTATGCGCCCCTTCGAGCGTCTTGCCGAGAAAACAGAACCCTACGTCTAATTCAAGCTATTACTGCCTCGCCCTTAACTGACGGTTATAGGTTCCACGCTGCACTATGGACCAAGGTCACTCAATAACCATAGTAGTTGTTAGAGGTAACGTAATTTCTAAGTGGTGTAAATCAAAGGCTAATGGGTTAAATACGTTATTAGAATAGCCTATCTGGATATCAAAAAATGTGGTGACTATTCAGCCAAACTGAAAAACAGCACCTGACGGGTGATGGTCGATTATTTTTTGGGCATTTAAGCGCCGGGCCTTGTAAGGGAAAGAGGGGTAGACAGTGCACCTGCATAAGGCTATGCAAGAGTAGACTTTGCAGGAGCACAAAGTCGAGGAGCAGCACTTAGATAGCGCCCGCCCCAGCATGGATGCGTGGGGATAGACTTTACACCTGCTTAACTATTCAGCCGAACCAAAAACCCCCTCTTAACAGGGTGCTGATGGGTTATTTCCTGGACATTTAAGCGCCGGGAGCGCTTATATAACGCCCATGGATAGCTGAGCGGCCCAATCAATGATTCATTAGTGCCCAATTACGGTACCTCTGAATAGTGACAAAATATGAAGCCTAACCTTCAGGCTGATCAAAATCTAGTTATTAATATCCTAGCATTTTAGCGCTTACCAACAGAATAAAAACACAAAGGTGAAAAACGTAAAAACCCCCTCCGAATCACTTCGAAGGGGGTTTTTGAAATAAGACCTGACAATGACCTACTCTCACATG
>CANLTI010000087.1 GCA_947494095.1 uncultured Pseudomonadales bacterium | reverse complement strand
CTAAGAAAAAATGCCGGCTGGGATGATGAGGCTCTTGAGACCATCTTAAACGTTAAGATTTAAGTGGGAGGGCCCTGCACTCTAGCGAGTATCCAGTAATATCAAAGCATCCTTTATCCATTGCTATATGTGCCGCTTGCGTTCGATTATCGGCGCCTAACTTATTCATTGCCTCCGATAAATAATTGCGTACAGTCCCCTGCGTTAAGCATAAGGGGCAAGGCAATAGCTTCTTGTTCAACCATCATTTTTTGCAACAGTAACATTAGCCGCTGTCGCTGGAGTGTAGGTGACAAATGTCACTCAATATCAATGCCAATACTCCCCCAATGTGATGAGGGCCACCTCACCACTACCGCTACTCCATTGCTCTTCAGTCGCCCCTAGCCAGCGGTGTAAATCCAGTTTCAAATCAATACTGGAAACTGGATTTACCTCTAAAGCCATACCCGCCAAATCATAATTAACTACCGGCAAGCTTTTACTGCTCATAATACTCAGCGGCTCAGCCGTGGCCGCCCCCGCTAGTGTGTATTGCCCTTCAAGTATAAAGGTTTGACCTATGATTACTGCCTGCTCAGCGCTATACGTACCACCGTTCAACACAAATTCAGTATCATCATCAGCACGACTAAAGCTTAAGTCCACGTCACAATAACTTGCGATAGGCGGGTATAACACGGCCATAAATTGAGGCTGCTCCGCGGTTAAATCAAGCCAGTAGGGCGTACCACTACGGGTAGGCGTTGCACCTGAGTGGGCCACAGCTGGCGTGAACAACCAAGCATTCACCTTTTTACCCCACTGTTGCGCCACTGTATTTGCTGCACACGGCATTAACTCTAATGCCGATAACGCAACATAAGCCTTATCAATCGTCACTTGTGTACCGCTGGGCAACGTGAATACGCGGGGATTATTTTCAGGCATTACACTCGGCTGAAGATACACCGTCACTTCAGCATCGGCATTATCGATATAGTCTTCACCACAGGCGCCTAGTAATAAATAACAAGCTAAAAAAACGCCGCTTAGCACTCGCTTTAAGGCAATACTATAAAAACGATTAAAACCCATAACCCAACCCTGTATAAATCACAAAAGGCTCTTCATGATCACCGTTTAAACCATTATATGCATCAAGCTGGGCTTTGATATGCCACACACCACTCGCCCCCCATTTACCCACCACACCTAAAACACCGTACGCAATGGTGCCGCCAGAATTATTATCTTGCTCGTCATAAAAAGCATCTTTAGCGCCACTACGCGCCTCTAGACCGAACATGACGCTCAGTTTTTTCGTCATCGCATATTGCCCAACACCACTAAGTGTTAATTGCTCACCCGGCTCAAAACCCTGATACCCCTCATTAAGAGCTTTGTAAGCAATGGCACTAGAATGGAAAGACCATGGATATTTATAGCGGCTATACCACATTCCCAAGCGCGTTTGATACACTCCTTGTGCAGGCTGGGCATCAATATCGATTGGCTGGCCACTTGCTGTTTTTTGCTCGCTACCGGTTGGCAAACGCATACCAGCAATAAAACCGGCGTTATAGCGTCGATTTTGCCATTGGTAATAACGGCCATTAAATTCTAAATCCCCTACACCACTACCTTGCTGATTCGCGCCATTTTGTACCGTTAAATTCAGTGTACTGTGTACCGGTAGCGCAATCGATAAACCTATTTTTTTATTCGGCCAATAGCTGGCATTTAAAGTATGCCGTAACTCATCAACCACTTTAAGGTCGATAGCCTGAGTACCTGTCTCTTCTTCACGGTAAATGGCCTCCCAGCCAAATTGTATTCTACCGGCATAGGGTTTTTCTGTGCCTAGCGTTGTTAATGTTGGGTCACCACATAAACAACTTGTGCAAGCCCAAGTACTTTTCGATAAAACCCAAAAGCAGGCTATTAGGCTAAAGTGCATAAAGGGATAAGCTAGCAACGTTTTTATATGAGTACTTATCGACACTATTATCATTTTAAGATTGATAAAAAACTGCATTAAAAATTAAGCTCCGCACATCGGTTATGCATAGGGTGGTTACCATAAGGGTCTTGCAAATTGGCAGCGCAAATAAATACCCAATCAGTAAGGCTCTCTAAAAAAGATTTTAAATGCGCTTTATCTTGCTCGCTTAAAATAAACCCTGCTAACAATTCGCTTTTATAAGGGCTTAAATTACCATCGCCACTATATTCACCCTCTGCAATCAAGCGGCCACCACGTGCATAATGATCAATCACCTCATCAAGCGAGGCAATACTGCCATCGTGCATATAGGGTGCCGTTAATGCAATATTGCGCAATGTGGGTGCACGAAACTTCCCCATATTACTTGGCGTGCTATTGAACTCCCAAAGGCCTGTGTTATTAGCAGGGTAATCACCATTGCCTGCAATATTATATAAACCATTATTATGAAAATCTAACTGATTTAAAACGATGCCTTCGTGGTCTACTGCCTGCGAAAAATTAAAGCCGCCATGGCAATGAAAACATTCTAGTTGCTCACTAAAAAATAACTCTTTACCTTTTTGAGCGGATTGGCTTAATGCTGTTTTATCGCCAGCTTCAAACAAGTCAAACGCAGAGTTTCCAGAAATTAATGCACGCTCAAAACTGGCAAGTGCACGCTCTACATTTGCTACAGTAAAAGGGTCTGAAGCATCAAAAAACGCATCATTAAATAATTTTACGTAAGTTGTATCTTCTTTTAATCGATCTAATATTTGTGACTCAACATCGCTCCAACCCAGCTCTATAGGCGCCTCATTGAATAAGACACCGTGCACTTGCCTTTCCAGATCTGGAAGATTAGGGTTGGCCCAATTAAAGCCTGCGTTATAAGCTACATTAGTCAAACTCATACTATTACGTGCATGAATTTGATCCGGAGTGATGCCTACCGCTAACGCCTTATCTTCCGTAAAGGCTTTGGCGGGCTGATGGCAGTCACCACAAGAGCGCGTCTTATTAATCGACAAATTACGATCAAAAAATAAAAAGCGCCCAAGCTCTATTTTAGCAACCGTTAATGGGTTGCTCTCAGGAACTTTAGGGTCAGGGAAATGCGCCGGCAATTGAGGGTACCCCTCTGGCACCTCATCAAAATAACTCACTGAATTAACCGATGATGAAGTAACACTTGAAACTTCACTCGATGATGTACTCGATACTGAATCACTTTGGCCCACAATACCAGTACCACCCGAACCACTACCGCAAGCACTGAGTGTTACGGTAATAGCCAATAAAAAGGTCGAGGTGACTAAAGCCAAAGTTGCGCTGGCTATCTGCCCCATGATTTTACTCGACATAAAAAACACTTTGGGTGTCCGCCTCTATGAGAGTTTGATCATCTGAGCTGGGTATATACATGAAATCTAGACCAAACTTAGGTATCACTGCTGGGCACTCAGGGTCGTTATTACCCGACATGCACCCTGGCGCTGTGTTTGGTGTATTTTGCTCGACATCGCTATCGGCCAATAAGGCCTTGGCATCTACGATAATAGTTTGAGTCGATGGGTCCAGCGCTAAACAAATGCGAGGCCTATTAGGGTTAGCACAGGTAGTCGGCGCTTCGGTCTTGCCGCCAGAATCACATCCAGTGCTACCCAAGTGCACATTAAAGCCACCAGCACTTGTGACGCCATCTAAGCGAAAAAACTTATGCCCGGACTGCCACGCCCAGTACATACCCGATACATTTAATGGTGATGCTTGCAGCGTATTATCTTCATGATTGAGCTCAAAAGGCACGCCAATATCAAAGCATATTTGACTAACCACTTGACTAGCCGTTAGTTTAAGTGAACCTTCAATTTTGCTATTCACTGGGTTATCGCTCGCAGCATCACAACCATGACCAAAATCCAATAATGCAACGCCGTCATGCTGCCAGACACCATCTTCCGCCACGTTGAGTGCCTGACTTGTACCGTCATCAAGCATCGCTATAATATTACTCGCAAATAGACGAAAGTCTTTAGCCGTATAATCACTCGATTGTGCGCCGACATCACTATACGTTTGGCCACAAATATAAGGCTCCTCACCAAACATTGCCTTAAAATTAATTATTTGATCTACATCTACAGCCTGATCACCGATAGTGCTAGATTGCTGGGTACTGTTATCGTTCCCGCAAGCGGCCATAAGGACAGCTGCCACCGCGACCAGAGGTTTAAGTACAAAGAAAGGCTTCAAATTATGTAACATTGTATCATTCTCATCATTTAAGGTTATGGCTTATCATTAATGTGCTTATTTTAAGGCTAAATTAAGAATCTTAGGTGTGACAAATTGTCGCACCCACCACTACACCTCAGGTACACACATACAATGCCTAGCTTGTTTAATAATCATCCACCACACTCCTCGCTATTGAATACTAACGGTAGTCAATCACTGCTTTACAAGCTAGCCATATTAAAAGCTAGTGCATGGTGCATCACTAGCCTAGCTTGTTTAATTTATTTTTTCTTAATTAGCAATAAAACCTTAGGTAACGACCTTATAATAACTATTACGCTTGGTGGCGCCGTCATGCTTTTAGGGCTATTGGCGCCACCTCGCATACCACTGGCTACGCCATTAATAAAATTTATTTATTTATTTTTAGATGTGTTGTTTCTTTCGGCGATCATTCATTGTACAGGGGGCATAATTAACCCATTTACTTCGTCGCTTCTTGTTCCTATTGCGCTCGCCGTAACCCTATTGCCTCGTATTCATACATTAATACTGATTAGTATAGCTTGCGGAATATATGGCTACTGGTTAATGAGTGTCGATCAAGCTCATATGGCTCATCATAATTTCTCTTTACATTTATATGGTATGGGCATAAATTTTTTACTTAGCACGATACTGCTAACTATTTTTATTAGCCATGCATTAGAGTCTGTAAAAAAACACGAAAAAGCTTTAGTAGCGACACGTGAAAAAATGATGAAGGATGAGCAGCTCGTTGGTATTGCTTCACTCACGGCCAATACAGCACACGCTCTTGGCACCCCTTTACAAACATTGACGATTGTAATTGGCGACTTAACCGCCGGCCACCCGCTAGAGCAGAGCACTTTAAATATTATCAAACAGCAATTAAAAAATAGTCAAGATTATCTTCAGCAATTGGTGCATACTGCAAAAATAGCCGATAGCGGTAAAAGTCCGATCATTAGCCTTCGAGAACTTGCACACAAAATAGAGCATCACTACAGCCTTCAACCGAAACTCAAAAATCTATCTTTTTTTATAGATAAAAAATTATTTACACAGGCCATTCGCTATAATGAATCTTTGTTTTTTGCTATTATTAATTTAATCGACAATGCGCTACAGGCAGCCAAAGCAAATGTTGAGCTAGAATTTAAACAAGCTCAGCCTTCATATGTTATTTTATCTATTAAAGACGATGGTCAAGGTATATCTAAAAATATAGTAAAGGCAATAGGCAGCCCATTTATACACAGCAATAGCGATTCAAAAAAGAAGAGCTTGGGGCTTGGTTATTATCTTTCTAGCTATACGATAGAGCAAAATAAAGGAAAGCTATTAATCGAAAATACACAGCACGGGGGAGTGAACACAGAGATACATCTACCGATAAAAAATACTAGGTAGCTGTTCAGTTTCGCAGCTGGCGTCAATGTATTCTTGGCTGCACTCTCGACAACGGGCTCTGGACTGCTTCCCTCTTTTTCCTCATAAGGCCGATTACTTAAAACCTAAAAATACCAACACCTTAGCGACAGAAACCATCAGCCTAGCTTAGTAGTTACAACAATATTACCCCATAAAAATCTATCGAATAATTTAAACTAAAGATTACATCAACATGACACATATTTTATTAGTTGAAGATGATGACACTTTACGTCAAGTCACTAGTCATGCACTTTATAAGCGTGGATTTACTGTCATTGAACTTAATAACTACCAGCAAGCAAAAGAGCACATAGAAAAATACGCTAATAATAAAGTAGGCTCTATTACCTATGATGCGGCGATACTCGATTTAAAACTGAATAACTGCTTATCGCTGCCACTGATACCGTTATTACGTAAAAATATTCCAAATATTAATATATTAATACTGACTGGATATGCCAGCATCGCTACCGCCGTTGAGGCTGTAAAATTAGGCGCTGATGATTACCTACCTAAGCCCGCAAGTATTAACGATATATTGGCTGTACTTAGGCTACCAATAGGGTTATCAGAGGGCCTGCAGCCAGTCGATAACTTCGCCATAACCAACAACAGTAATACCGCTATAGTCAGTACGCAAAGGCTAGAGTGGGAGCACATTCAACGTGTATTATTAAAAAATAATGGCAATATATCGGCTGCTGCTCGCGAGCTTAATATGCATCGACGAACGCTACAACGTAAGCTCCAAAAACATCCCTACAAAAAATAAAAATTGAGATTACTTTTATAAAATAATCTCAATTAAATAGATCGTAACTATTCAGAGGAGCCGCAATTGGGCGCTAATGAATCATTTTCTGGGCCGCTCAAGCCATCCATGGTCGCTATATAAGCGCTCCCGGCGCTTAAATGCCCAAAAAATAACCCATCAGCCCCCAGCCAAGAGGGACTTATTAACCTGACTGAATAGTTACAATAAATCAATAATTGTGAAGTGTTAATTGATGGCCGCCTGACCCGAAAATGGCTTATTCTGAATTAAAATACGTGTAGCAGCCCAATTAACATCTTGACCGCCTTGATCAGAAAATGTTAGCGAAAACGCACCATCGGTCACTTTACCTGCAACCAGTATATTCTTGTACTGGTTAGGCTGTGTGGTAATATTACTTACTCGCCTAATACCTTCCACATTAACAGCCTGCTCATCGTGTAAATATATATCACCAAAGGTAATCAAGGCATACCAATTACCATGATCAACTTTTTGTTCAAATGTTTGAGCTTTATCATTAAAAAGTAAATCACGATTAATATCATTCCTACCGCCACTGGAACCTCTATCGCGCTCACTGATATTAGCGTGTGTATCGCCAACCCAACCATAAGTTGAGGTTTTAGTTGACGCACTCAAACGACTATAACCGGGGAAAAGCACCGAGCTCTCACTACCTAAATCGTATAACCACTGAGCCGATAAATTTTGTGTTTCATAAAAACGTGAAGATCTGACGGTACCTATGTTTTTTTGCTGAAGATCATTTAGTCTTACAGGCCCATTCCACCTTCTTAAGTTAGAGAAAATATGCCTAACTTCGCTATTACCATGCGAGCTTCCGGCTATACCTTGATATTTTAATGCTTCAGAAAAGCATACTTGATCGCCAATTTTTTGCCATCGCTTACCGTCAAGTGAGCCAAATCCACTGATACATTTACCTTCATTGTTTACACTCATTCTCATATAAGTAAAGTCACTTTGCTCAATATTACCCGGCGTACTAAAATTTACGCCATTGTTTCGATCGGTATTATTGCCATAACTATTACGCCACTGAACAACAAGTTTACTATTATCTGATGGCCGACAAACAGCAAAATAAGGACTGCTATCACTCAAAGAAGCGCGTGCCATAAGGCAACCCTTAGCCCATCGATCAACATGGCTACTTGCTATATTTACTGAAGTCGTCCAATCAACTTTACGAGCACCTAATGCTTGATAAGCAAATGCAAAATGATCGCGACTGCCATTAATATCTTCCGAATTAACTTTTAAAGCAATCGCATCGGCTTTTTCTTGCCGATTACCGCAATGAGTAATACAGCGGAAAGGCCATGCTAAAGGGTTATTTGCATCATGTGTTTTAGACCAAGTATCTTTTAAAAAATTAACTTTATCCGTGGCAATATGGTGTACTTTACCTGCAATCGCTGAGTTAAATGCGCCTTGGCTATTGACAACGTATCGGCGGCCCACCAATCCCTGATTATAGATATGCTGCGACAGGTTGTTATCTTGGCTGTCTGTATTCAAAAAGACCCTCGATGAACGATCAACATCGGCAATAGAGTTAACACCATCAGATTTAAACATTAGGCGATCACTACTATTATGATACTCACCACTTGTGTTAACAAAAATCCATTTACCTTTTAAGGCCGCTAGGCTTGGCCAATGACAGCCGTTACGCACCGAGTCTTTTAAATGTGTTGCGCTAGGACAAGCTGAGAGTAAATCGGATGGTTTTAAAATATCAGATCTTTTGATGTGCTGCGTAATCAGCCGTTCAAGTTCACGAGGTGTATGAGAGCCGCTAAATCCATTTTTCATATCAACCCATACAGTAACCACCTCATGCTGTGGATATTGTTCATCAAATACGCTTAGTAGCGACAGGCAATCTTTTAAGCTATAACAATTAGAGCCTTCATCAAGAAAAGGAATATGCATAACACGCCAATCTTTATTCGTTGGGCCACTTCTAAAAATATCCAGCTCAACAGATCGTACCCGATGATAAATTAGCTGATCAAGAATTCCCTCATCACGAGTGTAACTATTATGCGATGATTTTTGCTGCACATCGTTATATAAAGGTTCTGCAACAGAACTTAGTACAATGGTATATATAAAAAAAGAAAGTAAAAATATTTTCATTTAAGGCCTCTTTGTATTTATCTATATTTTAGTATCATTATTTTTCGAAGCACTACTAACTTAGAACAATGTAAATCAATAGAACATACAGCCATAATTATTGAATATAATAATTATGGCTGTATGTTGGCTTGTTTAAATGACACAAAGATGACGATATGAATATTTAACATCGGTATTAAATATTTACATCAAAACAACAATAGATAAAAAAGAGGGTGCATTGCATACCTTTTTCTTTCATTAAAATATAATTTAAAACGTAGCTCGAATACCTGTAACAAATCGTCGACCGCAGTGATCAATACGGCCACCATACAATTGCTCATCAAAAAAGTTTTCTGCTGTTCACCGGTCAAATTGACAACTTCAAATGAAGCGGTTACTTGCGGCGTAATACTGTAGCTCAGGTTAGTATTTACTGTCCCAAAAGCCACTCGAGCAAGTAATGCCGTACTAACTCGGAGGCTGTATCACACTCGAGCCAACGCAACTTAGCCGCAGCGGGCGATGCTCTTGGTTATGCTCTTCTTTATATTAAGCTAAAGGTGATGACGGAGCGGCTTGAACAGGTGGCGCCTCGGCCTCGAACAACAGGCTATTCATGACGATAAATGACTCAGTTTTACATCTAGTGGGTTACCAGTCTATTGCACCTAAATGAATTTTTTAAGACACTCCAGCGTCATGCACCCGATACTCCTGCTACAGCCTTGCATAGGCCACACGCCCAATAGATTATTCACCACCTTTATGCGCCATGAACAGGCTTTACCGCTTGTCATGCTCTTGGGTTCTACCCTAATAATCTGAACCTTTAGCTCAACGGTTTACTCCTCCGATGGGCGTACTCGCAATAAATTAACCTCAGGCAGTGCTGCCTCATGACTGGCGCCGCTGTCATAGCACTTCTACAATTGACTTATCATCGTTCAATATAAAAACCCAAATACCTGAAAAACTCAACTCATGAGGCAATAGATGAGAATTAAAGGTAGTGTAAAATACAAAATACTACGACTTGTACTTGTACAGGCTATTTTCTTAATCGCTGTACTAATGGGTATTAGCCTAATCAGCCCAAGCTGGGTTTTTTCATCGGTACCACAAAGCGTAGAAGTCATCACAACGATTAAAAAAATTAAACATGAATACGCCATGCTTAATGCTCTCAGCATAAAGCTCGCAAGCTATCGCTACAAATCCCATCAAAAAGCACAACCGACTAACGCAGGTAGCATTAATGGAACTTATGCAAGTACGGTAAAAGCCCTAAGTCAACATATTGATAGCATGAGGGAACTAAGTAAAAAAGGACAATATATTTTTAATACCGACTTTAGCGTATTAATTAGTTTTTTATTCAATTATCAAAGCCAGATTAAAAAATTAATACCACAACAAGCTAACTTTGAAGAAAATTTATGGCATAGTCAATTGTATTTCTCCAGAATTCAAAGTGAAATATTTTATATTATAGAGGATATAGATCAGGCTCAGACCATAACAACTCAGAAAGCATTAAAAAACAAAAGAATAAGTTTTTTAATATGGGGATTTGCCAGCTTGATACTTTTAGTTATTAGTAATCTCATTACACTAACTTATATAAATAAAGAAAAAGATTAGATCGCACACCTACTCAATATTACTTAGGGGCGAGGCAATAATAGTTTGTCCAATTAGACGTAGGTTTCTGTTTTCTCGGCAAGGCGCTCGAAGGGGCG
>CANLTI010000086.1 GCA_947494095.1 uncultured Pseudomonadales bacterium | reverse complement strand
AAATCAATGGGTTGTGGCGTTTTTGGTGTGACCGGATATTATAATATTCGGTCTTGCTATGAGGGTATATTTATGGGATTCGGTTGGGTAATATCGCTGTAAGCTACGAGTAGCGCGGTTCTGGCCTGACTTCTCGTGAAAATGCCAGCTGGGAAAAGCGTCTGACGGATATACAAATGTTAGCTATATGCGTTTAAATCTTGATTGGCGGACTGCGGGAGAAGGGTGATGGCAATGCTTCTGCCTGCGGCGGAAGCATTGCCATCAGGGTATATGAAAGATTCTTGGTTGTCAATTTTGGGGAAGGTGTAGTATTTTCAGGGACTTAGAAAAAACAAAGGCCCCAGAAGGGGCCTGATCTCAGCACCAGTTTAGCTTGTTATCGCTACTTACCGGGCTGGCTGTACGGGACGGACCTTAGTACAGTCTCGAATGCCTGATGCAGAGCAGAGCAGGAACACCCCTAATATAGGCGTAAAGCTTATAGATTTCAACCTTTATGTAGTAAATTATTACAGGTGGGCGTGTAGGTGGCCTAAGTTTAGGCCGTGGAGCATGCACTTGTATACTTCGCTCATCTGGGCTCTCCCAAGCTTATTTTGGTAGTAGATCCTTTTGCCGTTTTCAGGGTTTCGTTTGTTTAGGCGTATTAGGTCTAACCTATGAAAGCCAACGGTGTAGATCATATCGGCCTTGAGCCACGTATCCTTTTCTTGAAATCTCCCTAATTGTGGCATGGAGCTTTTGGGTATTTTATAGTGGTAGGGCATTTCTGGTGAAGGAGTGCTCGTACTTAAAGCTAATATAGTAACTAAATCAGAGCGTCCGGAAATGGGTGGTGATACAACCAAAACGGGCCGGTTACTTTTCACCATTTCGGGGGCTTTGAAGCCAGCTGAAAAGTCGCAAAGTAATATTTGCCCTACTTTTGGATGGAACTTGATTGGCACAGGCTAGACATCCTTTATGTTTTATTATGCTCTAAGTACGAAATTATATCATAATGATCAGCTAACAAACGGCTCAAGCTGACCTCCACTGCGTTGCTCGTTTTGTGCTTTTCCGCTACGCTCGCACAAAACAACCAACTACGTTCCGGCGGCTTAGCCGAGCGTTATATGCCAATCAGAAATGGAGAACTTACATAAATGTTGATTCAAAATTCAAATGCACATACGGGTGCACACCAAAATCCTGATGGTACTTGGGTCTGTGGTGGTGCACACACTGGAGCTCATCAAAACCCTAACGGTACTTGGGTTTGCGGTGGTGCGCATACTGGAGCACATCAAAATCCTGATGGCACTTGGGTCTGTGGCGGCGCACATACTGGAGCTCATCAAAACCCTAATGGCACTTGGGTTTGCGGTGGTGCACATACTGGAGCTCATCAAAACCCTAATGGTACTTGGGTTTGTGGTGGCGCGCATACAGGTGCTCACCAAAACCCAAATGGAACATGGGTTTGTGCGTAAAGCATATAACAAAGTGTTCAACCGCCGTTACGCCTCCGGCTTCACTGGACAGCCAAAGCGTCGCTGCTTTTGTGCATTCGCTTCGCTCATTTTCGCACAAAACCATCGCCACTTTGTCTGCCGGTTAACACGGCGTTAGTATGCTGGAGTCCTGTGGAAGATTTAGTAAGAACGCTTTGCTGGGACAGGCACTCGTTTTAAGTCATCCTGGTTATTAGTCTGATATTTTTATAACATATATAAAGCGAGTGCCTGTCCTTGCAAGTATTAGCGCAAGATAAGCCGGATAAAGGGTCATTATCCAAGAGGCGTATTTTACGTCGACGCGACGTATAATTGAGGAGCAACCAAGGTCGTCGATTTAAGATCAACAAAAACAGTGACTTAGATCGCGTTAAGGCCTTGGAGTAAAAAGTAGATGCTCGTCGTTAAGACGTTATGTATAAAGCTATACTGAAAAGGTTTTGATCTACGCTTGACGCTGTAAGGACTGAAGGGTAGATTGACCAATATTCAATAAAAATACCCCGTCGCTGTACATTGCGTCGCTGCGACGCGGATTCAAATGTTATAAGGCAATTGCATGCACCTTACTGAACTTGCTGAATCTAATTTATTATCACTTAATTTAGATTATCAAAATTTATATATTGAGTTTGTGATTTTGACTGATGATCAATAGAGAATTAAAGTAATCGCTAGCAATACTGATTTAAGTCCAATTTCAGTAAATTTTAAAGGGTTAAACTTTAGTTCGAATTTAACAACTGTTGATAATGTTCCATGTTTAGGTGAAATAGAGTCAGTTAATGAATCAACTCTAGGGTTCAGCTTTGAAGGTGATATGGGATTTATTGAAATTATAGCCAATAAATGCAGTGTCGAAAAAGCCTTATAACAAGGCAATTAATCGGAACTAATATTTTTGGTGTGCTTGTCCCTGTTTTATCAGGCCGTAAATGGCCAGATCAGTGATGCGGCGCTAAGAGGGTCGCGCTTTGCTGGGACAGGCACTCGTTTTAAGTCATCCTGGTTATTAGTCTGATATTTTTATAACATTTATAAAGCGAGTGCCTGTCCTTACAAGTAAAATTCTTGGAGCAAGTATGGAGTACGATGCGGATAGACTGAAGAATTTTTGGGATAGCATTCCTCGTGAAAAAATTGAGGAAGTAAACCAGAGAAGTCGTGATGAGCACCAGCGCCAAGTCAAAGCCTTTAGAGATGGATACGCAAATGATACTTGTTATTTGTGCGGTAAAAACTTTAGTACGCTAAGTAAAAGTAATCCATGCCTGCACTGGTTACTAAGAAGATGTAAGTTTAAAAAGAAGAACTTTTCTAAGGTATATAACAAATATGGGTATGTAAATATCGCTGCATATTTGCGATGGTGTGCAAATGAAGAGCGCCCATTGGCTAATATAAATGACCTGCAATCAGAGCAGAAAGAAGGAAAAATAATTTCATACACAATAAAATGGAAAAACATTGAGTGGACATTCGATTGCTCAAGAAATGATTTTTCTGGGCATAAAGGATTGGCCATATATTACCCTCATTATCACTTTCAGATGAGAATTGATGGTCGTCAGTTTATTAACTTTAACGACTTCCATTTGCCATTTGATGACCATGATTTATTTGTTCTAAATAGTAGTATTGAGCATGGAGATATATTTGGTCATGATTTTGGCTCTGCCGGAGCTGGGATGGAGGATGCAATGAATTTTCCCGTAGATGATATTTTAGAATTCTCCGGTAGTTCTAGCCAGGAAGATGAATCTCTATACCACCTTTCGACGATGATCGAAGCTTCTGACGAACCCATTTCGGGTGATGAAATTGAAGATATTAGAGCTGAGGCGGCCCGAGCAGGAAAGACATTTACATATATAGCAAAGCAGCGTTTGGGTGGGCGCGCTAGCGTTAGAACTGTAATTACACCTTCTGATTCGATTACAGATATTGCATCCAGAACTGAGCATAAGCGAAGATGAATTTAACAAAGCGCTTATGCCGACAGCTTTTCCGTCGCTTGAATTTGTGGCGAAAAAGACTGCCACAAATCAATCAACTACAAAGCTGCGGTATAGCGCGGCGTTAGGGGGATCTGTGGTCGATACATTCGTAGAAGATTTACATGTAGTAAAAGAAATAATGGATGGGTTCCTTTCTCAAGACCATGTGTCAAAAGGATTAAAGCAGATAACAGAAATAGGAATCACTGGTTGGGAAAAATGGTGGCAGATTGAGCTGGCAATCTTTCTGGATGAATACCCAGAATTGATTGAATGGGATATGGAAATTGCATTCGATACCAAAAATAAAGCAACCACCTTATATGTGGATTTTGGGTTAACGATGAAGGGCTGGGACAACAAGTACGTTTTTCTAGAGCTAAAGCAAAATAATGATTATAAAAAATGCATCGATTTAATGTTTAAAGACGCAGAAAAATACGAAGACTTAAAGTCAAAATCTGTCGATGGAATAAAGAGTCGAAGTAAGTTTGTAGTTGGTATGTGTCAAACAGAAAGTTGGGGTAATATACAAGAATACTTTGATAGTTGTATGGTTCATTACGAATTCGAACTCAAGGACAATGAGTATCTATTCTTGCAGGATAAAGGTAAAAAATGGGGTGTTGTAGTCTTCTAAATACCCCTAACAAAAAGCTGCACCTGACATTTTTTGCTACGCTCAATTGTGTATGTCGCTGCGCTCCATTTTACACAATTACTCTCCGCAAAAACTGCAGGTGAGCTTGGCGTTACAAAGCTCTGTCAGTATTAGGGTTTTAATTTTAGGTATCGTACTTCGCACAGGCCAGCGTGCTTTCGTTCGGTATTTTTTAGGGTAAAATTGGCAGGGCCCTCCCACTTAAATGGCGACACAATAGGGTCATATTCGACGAAGTTAGGTGATTTATTGTATTATTGGCTGTCACTAACAACACCGTAGCTACTCATGTCATCAAAAAAAACGCCCATTGATATCATCAAGTATTTTTCAGATATCGAAGATCCTCGTATCGACCGCCAAAAATTACATGCTCTTCCTGATATCTTATTCATTGTCTTTTGCGGTGCAATTTGTGGTGTTGAAACCTGGGAGGATTTTGTTGATTTTGCTGAGTGCAAAATAGATTTCATCAAAAAATATACTGATCTTAAAAACGGTATCCCATCAAAAAACACCTTTAATCGTGTTATTTCGCGCTTATCACCCTCGGTATTTAGGGACAGCTTCCTGCGCTGGGCGACAGACTTTGAGGTGGAGCTAGGGCGCGTGATTGCCATAGATGGAAAAGTACTAAAAGGCAGTCATAATAAAGCTTCTGGCGGCAGTGCCATCCATATGGTGAGTGCCTTTGCAGCCGAAGCTAGGTTGGTTTTGGCGCAAGAAAAAGTGGCCGAAAAATCCAATGAAATCACCGCGATCCCCCAGCTTATTGATCATTTGAATATTAATGACGCGGTTGTCACGATAGATGCTATGGGCTGCCAAAAAAGTATCGCTGATAAAATCATTACCGCTGGCGGCGATTACGTTCTAGCACTAAAAGGTAATCAAGGCACCTTACACGCCGCAGTAAAAAAACATTTTAATAACACATTCGATATGCAGCACAATAAACATGTTGACGTGTCAACCCAAGAGGAAAACTCTCGCGGGCGCCGAGAAAAAAGGATGTGCCTATCAACGGACAAACTTGACTGGCTGAACGTTACAGATCAATGGCCTGGACTTAAAAGCTGTATTGCTGTCGTCTCTCAACGGGTCGTAAATGATCAGACGTCGGAAGAAATACGCTTCTATATAAGCTCACTGGATAGTAATGCTGCAGCATTCAATCAGATCGTTAGGTCACACTGGGCGATTGAAAACTCTCTTCACTGGGTGATGGATGTTGTCTTTCGAGAAGATGATAGTCGCATAAGAGCGGGGCACGGGGCTGAAAATATGTCGATGATTAAACATGTCGCACTCAATAAACTTCAAGCGGCTAAGCCTTTGTTCAAAAAAAGTATGACGATTAAGCGCCTAAGAAAAAATGCCGGCTGGGATGATGAGGCTCTTGAGACCATCTTAAACGTTAAGATTTAAGTGGGAGGGCCCTGGTAAAATTGGCCGGTGCATTCTGTGTGGTGTGCGGGTAAGTGAAAAGGGTTTTTCGGGTAGGCTTTGCTTCTTGCGCTATTGTTTTTTGGTTGTCGCAGTCGGGTTAAGCTTCTGCCAGTTGGCATATTATCAAGCATCAGCCTCGCACGCTCGGCAACGTGCTGCGTAGTAGGTTAAGTGCATCGCCATGTAACCAAGCCATCATGCTGACAGCTTTTCCGTCGCTCGTTTTTGCGGCAAAAAAGACTGCCACAAAAACAATCAACTACAAAGCTGCGGCATATGGCGGCGTTAGTTGCTTTGAGCATCGTTTATCAATTGAGGGATACTGATGAGTCGTGATTGGGAGTCGGTTTTTTCTACATGGTCGCAAGGACCAGGTAATACTGAACAAGAGAGAGCGGAAAACGCAGAGCGTCAAATTAGACAAGCTATTCAGGCTAGCTCAAAGCTACAAAATAGAAACATAAGAGTTTTTACCCAAGGGTCTTACAGGAATAGAGTTAACGTCCGGCAGGATAGTGATGTTGATATTGGGGTTCTTTGCTTTGATGCCTACTTTTCAGATTATTCTGACGATAATGTTAAGGCTGAGTTGAAAAAATATACTACGGATAGTATCTATACATACGCTACTTTTAAGAACGAAGTAGAAGAGGCTCTAGTTGCAAGATTTGGAAGAGCATCAGTAACTCGATCTAGCAAGTCATTTGACATAAAAGAGAATTCATATCGCGTCGAATCAGATGTTGCGGTTTTTTTCGAGCACAGGAGATACACATCAGTATCTCATTATCATTCAGGTGTGGAGATGATTCCGGATGACTTCTCTCCTCCCCGTGTACGAAATTGGCCTGATCAGCATTACACAAATGGAGTCTCTAGAAATGACACCACTTCAAGACGTTATAAGCGGGTGGTAAGAATACTGAAAAAACTATCGAATGAGATGTCTGAAAAGGGTATTAAATCCGCAAAAGACACGCCTAGTTTTCTTACAGAGTGTTTAGTTTTTAATGCTTCTAACACCTGTTTTAATCAATCCAGTTACAAATCAATGGTGCGTGCAGTTCTAGCCGAACTTTTCAATAACACAATTAATGATGAGAAATGCTCTGAATGGGGCGAGGTAAGCGAACTAAAGTATCTATTCCGAGGCTCTCAACCATGGACTAGACAAAGTGCTCATCAATTTTTAAGTGACGCATGGGATTACATAGGATATAGCTAATGTTAACAAGACTGCATATATCATCATTTATTGGCTTTACAATAGCCGTATGGCTCTTGGCATTATGGTTTCAAGGTATGCCTGTATTAAGCGGCGATTTTGTTAAACCGTTTGGTACGGTGGTTGGTATTATAACTTTTGTCGTAACCATCTTTAATAAATATCTTTGGTCATGGAAAATTTTTAAAGGCTGGTATGTAAAAAGGCCGGATCTTAGAGGTACATGGAAAGTTGAATTAAAAAGCAGCTGGATCGTCCCTGAAACAGGAAACGTTATTGACCCAATATATGGCTATGTTGTTATTCGACAATCCCTAACGTTTTTGAGTGTAAGGCTTATGACCAAGGAATCAAGATCTGTATTGGTCGCACATAGTATTGACCAGCAAGAAGATGATGATCTTTTTAAACTGGTTGGTGTATACCGAAATGAACCTAAAATTGAACTTCAAGGTGTGCGTAGCGAAATACATCACGGGTCATTTGCTTTAGAAATTCACGGCTCACCTGTATACGAATTACAGGGACATTATTGGACTGATCGTGGTACCAAAGGTGGGATGAAATTAGAAGGAAAAGTGGAAAAGCTCTATGATACATACGAACAAGCTGAGCGTGAAATTGGCAACTAACAAGCGCTTCCAGTCTGACGCCAAAACCTCCGCGTTTTTGCGTTACTCGCTGCGCTCAGACATTAAAGCAACTTCTCCGTTGGTGCTTTGCTGGGACAGGTAACGCTTTGCTGGGACAGGCACTCGTTTTAAGTCATCCTGGTTATTAGTCTGATATTTTTATAGCATATATAAAACGAGTGCCTGTCCTTACAAGTATTAGCGCAAGATAAAACGGATAAAGGGTTATTATACAAGAGGCGTATTTTACGTCGACGCGACGCATAATTGGGGAGCAACCAAGGCCGTCGATTTAAGATCAACAACAGTGACTTAGATCGTGTTAAGGTCTTTGAGCAAAAAGTAGATACTCGTCGTTAAGACGTTATGTATAAAGCTATACTGAGAAGGTTTTGATCTAAGCTTGACGCTGTAAGGGCTGAAGGGTAGATTGGCCAACATTCAATAAAAATACTCCGTCGCTGTACATTGCGTCGCTGCGACGGGGATTCAAATGTTAAGTGCTTAGTGTAACTTCTCAAATGGAGTAATAATGTTAAAGATTGCATGTACCTTCTTGCTCTTTGTTTCGCTGAATGTTTTTGCTGAAACTATTAATATCGGCGAGAAATTCTCTATTGATTCAAAAATATTAGGAGAACAAAGGGAATATTGGATTTCGTTACCAGACTCCTATAAAAAAAATGGATTCAAAAAATACCCTGTGTTTTATTTTCTTGATGCAGATCAAAATCATTTTTTTCAAACCTTTTCAGGAATGGTAAAGCAGATGGGGTCTGATGCTAGCCCTCAAATTCCTGAAATGATATTTGTAGGTATAACCATGGGAGCAGGTTCAAAGCGTTACTTTGATGCTACCCCGACGGCCTCAACTGTTCAATACGGGGGGCAGAAAAATGATTCTATAAAGGCGGGGGGCGCTAGTAAGTTCCTTAAATATCTTCAACAAGAGCTAATCCCTCACATTGATACTAGATATAGCACATCAGATTATCGCTTACTTTCAGGGTATTCCGTTACAGGAATGCCTGTCATCCAAGCTCTCTATACAATGCCAAAAACATTTAATGGTTACATAGCTGTAGATCCAAGTATATGGTTTGATAATCATGTGATGTTACGCCGAACAGAAAACTTCATTAAGAATACTGAGTTACATAAACGTCGATTATTTTTAGCTTCCTCACGCAGAGTTGGTGTTGTTTATCCTAAAGAAAACTATACACTCGAGTTAATAGAAAAGATGAGCGTAACAAGTAAAGAGGGGTTGGATTTTGGCTCTGTAATTTACGGTCTTGAAGAAAATCACCAATCAATGCCTGTATTAAGTTTTTACAAAGGCCTTCGTCATATCTTCGATGGTTACATGATCGACGAAGAAACACGTTTTCGCCCAGCTAATGAACTCAAAAATCATTTCCAAAAAATATCTGATAAGCTTGGTTCAAAATTTTTTCTTAACGAGGGCTTAGTTCAATATTTTGGATATGATAATTTGTACAATACTCAGTTTGGAAAAGTAAATATAAATCAAGCTATTGAATATTTTAAACTCAATATTGAGAGCTATCCTGAGTCATATAGTGCATGGGGTAGTCTTGGCGAAGGATATTTAGTTAATGGAGAATATACTCTAGCGTTATCAGCATATAAAAAAGCACTAGAACTGAGCCCAAACAACAAAAGTATAAAAGTTCAAATAGAAAAAATTAAATTGCTAATAAATCAAAGCTAGGACAGGCGTGGCAAAACGTTAACCGCTTTGCTGGGACAGGCACTCGTTTTAAGTCATCCTGGTTATTAGTCTGATATTTTTATAACATATATAAAGCGAGTGCCTGTCCTTGCAGGTATTCTCTTTATAATCAGAATATTTTTTTGGGGTGTGCCTGTCCTTGCGTTTGATCCTGGGTGGTGTGGGGGCTGGGAGTTAGAAACTTCTGGCTACTCGATTTATAACACTTTACGTGCATAAGGTAACTTTAATAACAACCAAGACAATAGTACACAAGTTAATATACTGATACACGAATTTAGGGCTAGCTTAGCAAACCAACTTTCGTTCCAGTTATGTAAAAACATACTTGTAGTTACCACTACTGGGGGATGAATTATGTATATGCAGTAAGCTAGTGGCGACAAAATTTTGAGATAAGGGTTAATCTGTTTAAAACGTACACAAAAAACGTAAAGTAGCCCAGTAATTATACCAATTGCTACAAAAGGTTCCCATAACGCATAAAATAGTGCATTCACATTAGCCCCTCCTTCGAAAGCACCCTCTCCTTGAGGATTTTTTATTACAATGGGCAACAGTACTATTAGCGATAAAGAAATGGCTAACCAAACTTTTATATTCTTGAATTCAATGGATGATAAAACCCTTTGTTTCGAAGCCAGAATGCCAATGACAAAAAGTAGTATATACATGGGAAAGTAGCCTATTTGAAGCCAGGCAAGAGTTTCCCCGGCAGGAATAATTAAGCGCACGAAAAAGGCAAAGAGACCAACCGTTACAAGTAGAATTAGTGTATTTATGAAGCTTGGGGTTTTATTTATTGGCCTCGAAGTTTTTGGGAAATATCGATAGATAAGTGCAAATACAATATTAAAAATAAGCAAAGAAAATACAAACCAAAGTGGACCTGGCTCAAAATTTTTAGCTTTCGCCATATTTAGCGTCTGAGTTATTAACGATATTTCAGGGTTAGGATTTGCGAGTGCTATAGTAAATGGGGAAATAAGAAAAAAGTACACAATCAAGGGGATGCCGAGCCTGACGAAACGATCTACAAGGAATGGCTTTACCCCTTTTCTCTCTATTGATGATTTTGTGAAATACCCCGCTAGGAGAAAGAAAAACCCCATAAAAAATGACTGGTTAACGGTATTGAAAGCGACAAGCGAAATATTTAATGATTGCGCCTCTTTCCAATACCAACCTCCAGCCCCGCCATAAACAATAGAGACATGATGGATAATTACTAAAAACGTCAGTAGTATCCTTATGCTATCAATTCCTTCATATCGCTTCATGCGTTAACTACTAGTAGGTTGTAAGGCCCTGTTAAGGGGGGGTAGTTGGCTAAAATGTTGAACGAAACAAAAACAGCCAACTGTTTTTGTTTCGTTTAAAGCGCTCGTTATGTATTGTATTTATACTCGCGCTTTATTTCAACAACTTGAACAATATAGGATTCATACCACTTGGAACGACCAGTTTCTTGGGCTAAAGAATGTTCAGAATCACTTTTCCATTCTCGAATGGCCTCTTCATTTTCCCAGTAAGATATAGCAATTTCCTGATCGCCCTCTGTGACTGCGACAAAATCTAAACAACCGTACTTATCGAATGCGAGTTCCCTCATTCTAGCAACCGTTTTTCCGTACCCATCATCTTGGGTTCCGGGCTTTGCTCTAAATATTACTGCGTACATTTAAACTCCTTTGTATGCCGAAACACAAAACGAGCAACGGCTAGGCTGTCCAAGCCACGCAGTGGCTGTACTGCATAGCCTTGTTAGATTGTAACTACTCAGCCATAAACTGTCCAAATAACAACCAGAATATGGGTCTCGTAAATTTATCCAGTTAAAAGGGTAT
>CANLTI010000085.1 GCA_947494095.1 uncultured Pseudomonadales bacterium | reverse complement strand
CTTGCTTTCCCTGCAAGGCCCGGCGCTTAAATGCCCAGAAAATAACCCATCAGCACCCTGTTAAGAGGGGGTTTTTGATTCGGCTTCTGGCGAAATACTAGCGCGGTTTTTAACATCTGATGGACCGTCATATAAAGAACATCATCTTGTCATAGAAGTATCACTCGTTGGTCACACTTGCCACCTAAAATCCGTCGCTTTATTTAAATGATTATAGGTATTCATAGTATGAAAAAATATCAATTGTCGGCTTTGGCTGTGGCGTGTTCTTTCGCTTTATTGGGATGTAATTTAGGCAGTGGTAGCTCGGGTGGCCACTCAAAGCCTAAGGCTGATCCCAATACTCAAGTGAACCCGAAGCCGCCAGTGGACACTCAACCACCTGTAGAGACTCAACCCCCTACAGACGCTAAGCCGCCTGTAGATAGTCAACCCCCCATCGACCCGGCCACCCCAGCGCCAGTGGTTAAACCCGAGCTACCTAAAGGCCGGTTTTTTTCGGGAGACTTACATACACATACCGCCATATCTGAAGATGCCCATAACCCTGTTGATCGCGTACTAGAGCGCGCCTTTGACGAACACCAATTAGACTTTGTATTTTTATCTGATCATTTGCGTATCACTGGGCGTGACGATCAAGATAAAGAGGTAACCAAAAAACCAGTATCGGTAGCGATCGAACAGTACCAAAGACCTCATTTGGCTAAATACATTGATCAAGGCAAAGTGATAATTAGTGGTACTGAGTGGAATAATTCAACGTACGAACATACTAATGTTTGGATGTATACCGATGCCCCAAACTCAGACGATAGCCTAGCATTGCTGCGCCAATTTGAATTTTATGCGCAGGATTATGAAGAGAGTATGTTCTCGCCAGAAGAAGTGCAAAAATGGCTTATTGAGCGCGAACGCTTTAGCCCCGACGAAGACGGCTTAGATGCATTAAAATGGTTAAAGCAAGTGGTACCGCAAGGGCAAGGCTTAATTCAATTTAACCACCCCAATCGCAAAGGGGATACCTACACAATTTCAGACTATCGCGATATGCTCAATGCAGCGCCGGGTATGCTGTGCGCATTTGAAGGCTTGCCGGGTAATCAAGCAACAGATTTACGTGCTGAGTATGAATATAACCGCTTTAATGGTAATCGCCGTGCTTTTGTTTACGGCGGCGTAGACTACAGCGTCAACCAAGTTGGCGGGGAATGGGACACTCTATTAGCCGAGGGTTACAACGTATATGTCACCTCTAATTCCGACTTTCATGATGCCTATGCACCCGGTCAATATAATAAAAATTTAGTTTGGCTCGATGAGGGGCAAAGCCTAGATCAAAAGAATCTTTTTAATGCGATTTGCTCGGGTAAAGTAGTGGCTATGTACGGTGATTTAATTAATGACTTAACATTTGATTCTGAGTCGAGTATTGACCGTAAAATGATGGGCGATACTCTAAAAGCCAAAGCGGGTGATACCGTTACGATCAATATTCGCTTTAAACCCTCATCGGGTAATTGGTATACTCAAAAAAACAACTTAGCTCCGCCCGTTGTTGACCATGTGGATTTGATAGCTGGCGATATGGTACCCAAAGCGCAGCCTAATACTGTAGAGTATGAGCAAAGTAGTAACCCTAGCACCCGAGTTTATAAGCGATTTTTTGCTGATGACTGGGTCGTTGATGAGCAAGGCTACTACTCTATGTCATATAATTTAAAAGACATAGAGCGCGATATGTATTTTCGTATCCGAGGTACCAACTTAGAAATAAGCGGAAATAAAATGGATGCCGAGGGCGTGCCCAATGTAGACTTTATTCGCCCCGGCGGCAAAGCTAATGCCGACAACTACTCAAGCCTATGGTTTTACTCTAGCCCTATTTATATATCTATACAGTAATTCATTTAACACTAAGGCGCTAGACCCATTTGGTTTAGCGCCTTTTAAATTGCTAGCTCATAAAAATTTAAAATGTGTAAAAAATGAAAGCGTGCCATTCATTATGTAGTAACCAACAAACCCTCTAAATCTAAGCATATACGTGTTAGGTCTTTTTTATCCCATGGGTTAGTGCCGCTTGAATAATAGTAGTTATCATAAATTAATGTTTGTGGATCATGATAATCTAATTGAATATGCTGGCACTGGGCAATTAAGTTTTGAGTAGGGCAAGATTCTTTTTTAAATTGCCCTTGCGGTAGTGACTCGCAACTCTCTTTTAAATCTTTTAGTTTTGGACTTAAGGTTTTGTCAATAGGGTATTGACGGCATTGGCTAAAGCTGGATATAAGTTGGCAACTGTAACGGCTGGCGCCTTTAAGCGCGGCTAAGCGCCGTGCAAGCATTTTTTTCTCTTCTTGTTCATGCTCTTCATGTGCTTTATTGTCGTCGTCATTTAACACATCAAATGTTGAATTTTTTTTGGTGGTATTATCGCTTATTGCATGGTGCTGAGGTGTGGTATTACTACTATGGCCAAGACTATGACTATGACTATGAGCATAACCAAGTGGTGCACATAATATGGCTGCGCCAGCTAGCGCTAAAGTTAAGTATTTTTGCATAATGGTGCCCTTTTAAACTGGGTAAATAGTAACAGCCGACCGCAAAAATGAGTAATCAATTTTGGGCCGGGTTTTTCACTTTAGGGGCGAGGCAATAATAGTTTATCCAATTAGACGTAGGTTTCTGTTTTCTCGGCAAGGCGCTCGAAGGGGCGTCGCCTGGGCATGGGGCATGTGACGCTTTGAGCAACGCATCGAGGAGCCCCTTATTCGACATTACACGAGCATAATGTCGAGCAGAGGAAGTAGAAAACACGAGTTATTAGATTAGGTATTTTCTCCTCGCCCCTTAGTCAAGCGCTTCGTATTTTCGGGTTAAATTGTCTGCGCATAGCGTGCAAGTGACTTCTTGTGTGCACTGAAAATAAACCTTCTCGTCTTTTTGCAGTGTTTTGCAGTGTGTTGTTAAGCGCTCGGCAACGCCTGGATAGCAGTTATCTGTGGCTTCTTCTAAGGCACTACTAATAGCTTGCTGCTTGTTTGTACTAGTGTGTTGGCCCTCCTCTATGGTCGACTCGCAATTAGATGCAGCCATAGCGCTGTGAGACAATAAAAGTATGACTATTAAAAATATTTTCATTTTAATACCCCTTCAGTACAGTAAATTGATCAATGATTTGACCATTAATATTTTTAAAATAAAAATCGGCTCGGTCTTCATAGAATGTCCCAAACATAGCGCCATAGCGCGCACCTTGTGTGGAGGTATAAATACTGGCCCACCAGTTGCCGCTACGCTCTTGATCACGCACACCAATCCCCCCTAAACCAGAGACAAAAGCAAATGTTTTACCCTCTGATACCGTAAAGCTAGACGAGGTACTGGCAATAGTTTGTTCGCTCATATCGCTTAATAAATGAGTACGTGAATACGAGTGCTCATGCCCTGTGGCAATAATAGCGCCACTTTGGCGACAGGTTTCATAGGCTGTCCAGCCAACTTCATCGTATTTACCACCTGCCTGCATATCGCGTTGGTTTTTATGCCAGGCACAAATTCGCCATGCATTATCAGGGGCATTATCAAGGCTACGGCTAATATAGTTTTCGTGATCGGTACGTCTACCGCTAGAGCCAATGGCCGATAAAACAATATAAACATTATCAATTTTACAGGACATTTTCTCGGCGTAAGTGCCACTGCATTGCACCGTAGATTGCGCATTTAAACGGTTTTTTCCGTAAGCAATAACATCCGTAATATTACTATCGCCATAGTCATGGTTGCCGGCGGCAATAACAGCAGGGTCTGCACCTAGGGTACTGCGCACCATGGCATCCCAGTTATCATCTTTACTGCTGTTATAAGAGGTGTCGCCAGCAACAATCGTGAAATCGGCTCCTTCGCGCTCGATAAGATTTAAAACCGATTGAAAATTACTGCCAGCACCTGTATCGCCAATAAAAGCAATTTTAGTACCTGTCTTATCACTGCCACCAGGATCGGTATTACCGCTCGTATCGGCTTGAAAAACAATATGTAATAACGGGGCTTGCGAGCTTGAGCCATCATAAGATTCGGCGGTGCGCTCGCCAGTGCCGCTAATGATTAAAGCTAAACTATTGCCTGCTTGCCAGCCAGAGCGATCAACAAGCTCTTGAATAATAGTTTTTAACTCGGGGGTACGTTGCGCAGCTCCGGCAGCACCTACGGTAGACCAGCTAGCCGGCTGCCAATTTACATTGGCATTGGTTGTAGCGCGGCGAGATAAGTTATAACGAGAGCTTGTTAGCGGTGCGGCGTTATTACTGCTTTGTGCACGAATATTCACCAAGGTATTGCCGGTATTGGTTTCATCGGTGGTGAATTGTACATAGGCTTGTGTAATAGTTGCGCCTTGTGGGATGGCTAAGCCCTGAAAGCGTAGGCCTATAGTTTGACTTCTGCTCCCATCGTAGACTAATTCGATATCACTACTATTGAGGTACATGGAGCCATCAGAGCGCTCTTCTGCATCGTCATCGCCGCTACTGATGCGCAGGTCTATTGTGGTGGCATCGGCTAGAACCGCCGCGCTAATTAAGCAGACACCTAGCAAGGCCCCTAGTATGGGTTTTATCATTATGTCATCCTCATGTATAGGGTTTGTTGAGCTAATTTTTAAGATACGATCAATATTAATGTAATGCTGATTACGTTAACCGCCATATACCTGCATGTACATTCAACCCAGACATTAAGCCTTTATGGTGAATGCCTATTCTGTCAATGAATAACTTGCTTTTTAGCAACATAACAAGGCGTAATGAATCAATTGCAGAGTACTCGACAATATTGACAGTTAAATGACATAAAGATTAACTTGTTATTAAGTGTGATTAATATGAGAACTTGATACAGAAAAGAATATGAGGATAGGCCCGCATAATACGACTGAGCAGGCAATTGATTTAGAGGGGAATGACGCTTTTCAGAACAAAGAATAACCAATAAGGCGTAGCTTTATATATGGTATATGGCCACGATAACTGTAACAGTAAGAGCAAGAGCTGCAAGCGTGATTCTGGTGCTGCTTATTTAAAGATTCACAGATTGCTCGGTGTCAGGCCATAGGTGATACGGCTATCACCCGTCGCATTTACGCCTCCGGCGCCTGCAAAATTTGTGAACCCATTCATGCGCACTCAACCAAATAACCCCAAACAATTAGCTTGGGGTTATTTATTGTTTGTTCCTATTGAGAGGCTCGGCAAATAATTCATTAGCGCCGAATTTCAGTACCTCTAAATAGCTGCTATAAATTAGCCTTTAACGAGAAATAATGATTCGATCTCCAGACACTAAATCGATAGCGACAATAGATTTTAATGCTTTATCTACCGTAAATACACGCCTGCCTATATTGTCTATCGCTAAATTTATAGGATCAAGTAGCGGGATGCCACGCCCCCGTAATTTACTGGATAACGGCGTCACTTCGCGCGAATTTAGATCAACCACCAATAGACTTTGGGACTTTTGGTCGGCAAGTAAAAGGCGGTTGCCCATAGGTTCAAGCGCCATAGCTTTAAAATTGTAATTGCGCCCGGCAAGGTAAAGAGATCGATCACCGCCTGCGGTCTCATCAATTTTAATAATATCATTACCTAATACAAAAATATCGGAGCCAACAAAAACCAAAGAGCGAGCCCTTGTTAACGCAACACCTTCACCGACACTTTCAGAGCCGGCATTGCGACTCAGCGTAGCCGTAGTTCCATCTGTTAAATCTAATGAAAATACACCATTCAATACCGGATCTACAACCAAAACACGATGATTAAATATATCCAAAGCCATCCCCGCTGGAGCAGGATTACCATTACTAGGTAAATTAGGGTAATTACTAACAAACTCGCTACGCTCACCGCTTGCTAAGTCCACTTTGACAAACGGAATACCAGTAGAGCCCGGTACCTGCGAGATCAAACCAAAATCACCTTGTGCATAAACTTGAATATCTTGCACGCCGGCCCCCAGCCCAAGTGTTTGACTGGCGCTGTCTTCAGACAATATACGGCGGTTGCCATTTTCGTTTAAATTAATTTCCAGCAGAGCGCTCACAGAAACATCAAAGGAGTAAAGCACTGGATTTGAGTAGTCACTCGAATCAAGCGCTAAACCTTTGGGTGCAACTAGATTAACGCCCGCCCCAACTCGCGTCAAAGTACTACTATTGTCTGGCGGATAAAGGGCAGCCACTCCAGTTTGACGATCTACGCGTATTAATGAAGAGTGACTCGAGTCAACAACCAACAAGGAATGACTATCTAAAGCAACAAGAGCCTCTGGTTGGGACAATACTGCATTTACACCTGATACGCCGGCTAGAACTTCTCGATTGCCAGTGTCAAGATCAACAACCAAAATTTCTTTTTTGCCGCGGTCTGTTACGATTACATGACCCTCTTGAGGCGCGCATTCAATTGCGCTTAACTCTCGAAATTTTGGCCCCACCCCTCGCCCATTACCTCCTTCTAGATTGTTAGATACCAAAAAAATATTTCCTTTTGACTCTTTGTTATTATCTAAATATACCCCGTAGATAGAACGACGCTGAGTAGCCACGTAAGCTACTTTGTACTCACCCAATAAAGCATCTGCATGTTGCATAATGCATAAATCCTGAGGCCTCTGCACACCCAATACTCTCTCGTCTTTCAAAACAGCTTTGGCTTCGCCTGTGACAATGTTAATTTCAACAATTTGAGAATTGCGAGAGGAGGCCACATAGAGTGTTTGATCATTTATTGCCAAACCTAAAGGTTCATTAAGAAGATTGGCTGGCGTAATCACCACGGGGCTTTGAGTTTTCATCTCTGGCTTCAGTAGAATTAAATCATTACTGTCACCGCGACTCAGGTACAAACCATCTGCTTCGGCAGCGTAAACCATACCTACAATACTAGGCTGCTCTGCTAAAATCACCCTATCCCCTGAAGGAATATCAACAGAAAAAATCGCCTGACGAATATCATCAAACAGAAATACTTGACTAGCATCGTCTACCTTCGAAAGTAATGTAGGCGCTATAAAAATTGGGTCTATTACATTGACTTCAACCACTTCAAATGTATCACCATCATTCGACTTCGCTGTAACCGAAATTTTCTGAAGCCCTTTATTTAAAACGACACTGTCTGCGCGCCAAACACCAGAAGCATTGATAATGGCTGGCGTCATCACGCCACCCACTATAACCTCAACGGATTCAACGGTATTTTTATCGACCCTTCCGCTAACAGCGATTTGTGCCTGATTTTGAGTGCTTTCGAATAGCCCCGCGGGAGGGAAGTCAACTTGCAGCCTTCCAATTGCTTGATCCACAATAATAGAAAAAGTTTTGAGATATTCTGATGTGGCCGTCATGCCAGACACATTAATAGTATACAAGCCACCACTCAAAGCCCCTGCTACAGTAACAACTCCGGTATCGCTATCAATAGCGAAGGCACCACTTATCGAGCCTGCAAGGTAATAGTTAACATCTTCTCCTTGCAAACCCTCTGCCTGCACAATAACCCCCACGGTATCACCTACAACAGCTGCAGTAGTCACCCGGTTATCAGAGATATCGCTATCTTTTAAAAACACCCTCAAAGTAGGCTTATCAACTACGGTAATATCAAAAGTACTTTCAGCAATAGTGCCATCAGCAGAAGTAGCCGTTACCGTAATCGATACAACCTCCTTCATAGTATTGCTAAGCGTTTTAGCAAGCGTAACAATGCCAGCATCTGAGATCGAGAAAAACACTGGGTCAGCACCACTCAAATGGTAACTCACTTTTTCACTGTCGGGGTCAATAGCGTTAACTTGAATGCCCACACCGTCACCAATAGCCGCCGTTTTTAGAACTTGATTTTCTGACGAATCAAGATCTGTTATTGCCCCAACAGGTAAGTTAGCAGGTGAAGAAGTTGGTGTGGACGGAGGCGTCGATGACGAAGCGCCTTGACCGCCCCCACTACTACAAGACGTGACAGTGATCAAACAGATACACACAAAAGCTTTGAAAAATAATGGTGATACATTAAAATCCATAATAGATATAGTCCATTTACGATCGAATAAGGAAGTTGAGTAACGCATTCTGCCCCACTAAACTCTAGAGGTGGCAGAAAATTAGCGTATCATAATACTACCGCTAACACTTAGGCTAGAGACTTAGCTTAGGCACTTAAAACCACTCAATAAAATCTCATAATACATTACTGCCCCAAATAGGCATAATATCTTACGCGACAATAAAGAAGATGCTGCACAGGTCATTTTTACAAAATGCCTGCCTTTTGCTCTCGACTCTTTGCTCCCGCAGAGTTCAACACCCTATAGGCTTTCAGGCCAGCCAATAGGCAAAGGCCCAAGCGCGCTGCCCAACCAAATAGCCCCAAGCTAATAGTTTGGGGCTATTTATTATTTTTTATTAAATTAATGCGCTAGCGTTGATCATTTGAGTATGGCAGCACGACAGTCGATAAAACTTAGTGTCAATTTCTTTTGACACGTCGGTCTAGCTTTGCTGTCTTTGTCATAATAACCACCTTATCGCTATCGATTGAATTGTTAGCTTAAGCGCAAAAGGTGGTTAATATTATGCAAAATTTTGAGTGAGTGTCCCTGCAAGTCTTTAGCTTGCTGTAATAGTTTTTAGTGGTTTACCATTTTCATCAAAAAAAGTTATCGTAGACTCGCCTTCTGGTGTTACTTTAAATTCAATTCTAGATTTGCCTTGTGCATCCATTAACTTAAGTAATGAGTTTTTAGTCGCTGTTTTTCCAAGGAATACGCGTTTAGTTATTGCGTAATTTCCCTCTTTAGAAAGCTGACGGTCTTTATCCGAAAATACAGGTCGTTCAATACCATCAGCAACATCACTAAAGGTTAAACCAGCAAAATGCTCGCCTCCAGCATCAACTCCAAGCAGCTGCATTTGCTGATCCTGCTGATACCTATCAAATGTCAAACTAACGCCACTGGATACTACTCCTTCATCATTCAACGCTCCGTTAAATATTAGCCCCCCGCTCTCAGTTCCTTCATCGTTAAAAAAAAGCATACCGGCCATCGGTCTCGGGTGTTCAACCTCTTTATTTTTAATAAATGCTCCAGGAAACAAAGTCCGATTAGAGATTGTAAGACGAATAGTCCCATCAGGTTCCTTAAAGTTTATTCGCTGAACATCAATTTCATCAAATTTTGAATTGTTAACAGAAAATTTACCAAAAGAAAATCCCGCAATGGCAATAATCGTAATTGTGATGCAATAAATTATTAACCATTTTTGCGTCTGCTTGATATTGAAAACTTCTTTGGCTAGATCTTGTGACATGATAGTTATTCCATATGTTGATAATTGTATAGCTAACGTCCGCATAAGTGGCGCATAAATACTTGGCTAAAATTAGAGATCAAAAAACACGCGGAATTATGGCATTATTACTTCTGGCTATCAACACAAGTTAATTATTGCGCCAGGGTATATACTCAGGCAAACTTTGCACAATAAGAAAAATAATAAGAAAGTAACACAATAAGAAAGTAAAATAAGAAAGGACATCCTAAAATAAGAAAGGACATCCAAATCAAGCTTCCCAAAAACAAATAAGAAAGCAAATAAGAAAAGCAAAAACAATAAGAAAGGACATCCAAATCAGGCTTCCCCAAAAAATATGGCCAACGACAATTCCCATCACTCACTTTCAGCAATCACAGGCTAATATCATTAAGAAAACACACATTCGCGTAATGATTAACGCATCATAACGCCAAAACACAAACGACAGGCAAGCAAAAATATTGCTGGAACATAAAACAGAATAACAATGACTTGAGAGTTAACGACCAAACAGTCTTTTTGCCGCGCCAGCCCCTTTCACCCATTGTTGCTTTAGCTTCTGTGCACAAGGGGCAATGCTATCACCACAGCCAATAAAGGTATGAAAATCTGATTCAATACGCGGCAGGCTATTGACCCATGCATCGGGGGCGATATTTAAGCGCTGCAAAATTTTAGGTTCACAGCGGGCAATCGCACCTCGCTTATTCGGTAACACCGCCCGCCCAGTCCAATCAATCAACTCCAAATAATCTTCCCAATAAAAAGGGATAACACCCGTCGTGCGCTGCCCTTGATGTACAGAATCAATTGTGGGTAATGTTTTATTTTTTGGCGGCTTACAGAACTTAGCGAGTTTTATTTTAGGTTTTTTTGATGGCTTTTTAGGCGCTGTAGCTTGCGATTGAATACGCTGCTCAATCGCGGTGAATTGACTAGCTTCGGGTAGTTTAGCTATGCCCGCACGTACAGGATTTAAATCAACATACGCCATACAAGCCAAAATAGCAGGCTCATCCAGCAAAGCCTGGCTTTTAAAACGGCCTTCCCAAAAACGACCCGAGCATTGATCTTCCGCATTCGCAAGTCGTGCAATATGCTCATTTAAACAGCGCATAAACCAACTAATACTACCCAAGCGCTCACGCCATTGCTTAACAATCTCATCAACAACCACTTGCTCTGCGCGGCTGATCGATTTATTTTTTAAGACTTTTAATGCTAACTCATTCCCTTTAAACAGCATCATCCAACGACGAATAACTGTTTTATCACTCCAGTTTTTAGCCTTTTGCGCATCAATGTGCAACACTAAATGATAATGGTTTGACATAATCGCATAGGCTGCGATATCAATCGAAAATATATCCCCCAGCTCCGCCAACTTATCCGCAATCCATTCGCGCCGATGCTCATAATTTTTACCCGTGTATTTATCCTCACCCATTAAAAACGAGCGCTTTATGCATCGTGAGCAAATATGGAACCAACTTGTTTGATCTAATGCGATCAATAATTTACGGGCCTGTGTCATAAAAAACCTCAAGTATTTAGCTACATCTATCATTTAGGTATAGCCAATAATTGAGAGTTCGCATTACCACTTATCGGGTTTTGGATGTCCTATCTTTTTATAATTTACGGGCCTGTGTCATAAAAAACCTCAAGTATTTAGCTACACCTATCATTTAGGCATAGCCAATAATTGAGAGTTCGCATTACCACTTATCGGGTTTTGGATGTCCTATCTTTTATTTACGGGCCTGTGTCATAAAAAACCTCAAGTATTTAGCTACACCTATCATTTAGGCATAGCCAATAATTGAGAGT
>CANLTI010000084.1 GCA_947494095.1 uncultured Pseudomonadales bacterium | reverse complement strand
TGTGTGAGAGCCTTATATTTCAACGTATTTGATGGGTTTTAGCATCTCCTTTACCTCACTAAAGCGGAGAAGAGCCATCAAAAAAATCAAAAATACTTTAAAAACAAAGACTTATATAAATTGATTAAAATTGAAGAATTAGGCTAACCTATTAAAAGTAACAAATCGGGACGACGGAAAGCTAAAGGGTGTAGAAAAAAACAAGAATATTAAACAGATTTCATGTACTTTATCGCTTATTAATCGAGAGGGAAAAGTACGTGATCGAGCACGTAACATAAAAATATTGAATCCAAAAAAAGAGCGTATTACTACGTTAACTCAAACACCCGAACCGAATACGACAAGTGGCTACCTTCAGACGAAATATCGCAACAAAACGATCGCAGCAAACACAATCTATGATTAAGGCTATGCACCCAGCGATAGAAGAAACAAGATTTAAGCAAAAACAGAAGCAAGAACAGAAGCAATGCAAGTATCTTATAATTGACCAGATAATCACTCAGTTACCCGAAAACACCTGCGGGCTGGTCCAATAGGTCAGCACCACCTAGGCTTTAAGCTCCTTGCGTCAAAAGCGCTAAAAATTTGGTTTATCTACCCCTAGGCCCGCCCCAAACAACACCTATAAGATAAGTTACTCGTATGCAAGGCATTTTATTTTCAGTCACAGATCTTTCGCTTATCGCAACAATTATCGAATGCGCACTGATGTTTTATTTGGTCGCAGTGACTCGAGCCATTCCGGCCACATCACCACTGTGTCGCTATACCTTAAGCCTACTCTTTGTCGCCATCGCGCTCGACTCCACCGCTATGCTGCTCATTTGGCATAATGGCATAAGGCTGGCCTTAGAGTCGTTTTCGCCGATAAGCCTAACATTAGCCACGCTGGCACTAACGACCAAAGGGCCCTTACTGTACATTTTCATCAAAACCATTAGTCAACCAAACTTTACGCTGAAGCCTATTCATATACTGCATACGCTTCCTTTTTGGGCGGCACTGAGCATTATTATTTTAAAAGACTTAAGTATTCACGATATCGCCTCAACCCGAGATTCCGGCATCATCAGTGTAGGGTCGGTGTATTGGTGGTTACTAGGGCGCTCGATACCTGCCGCCTACGCTATTGCTAGCATAATATCGTTGCGACACATGGGTACGCTATATGACTCACATTACGCGGGTAACGAACATCACTATACCTATTGGATTAAACTACTGGTGCTTGGCTTTTTAGTACAATGGCTGCTCGCTTTAGGCATTCATGTTGCCGGTCAGGCACTGCCAACAGTAACGGCTAATTCACTCGGTAAAGTGAGTGACTTTTTAGTCCTTGTTTTAGTCAACGGTCTACTCATTTACGCATTTACTATTATCCGTACACTGACACCTATACTAGGCAGCGACGAGCCTGCCACTCCCGTCGAGCATGCAAATGCGGCAACACAAAACGCCTCCAGCCCCTCCTCAACCAGCAGCGCAATTATCTCGCCTGCTAGCCTGCATCCAAAAGCTTCAAGTATTCCTGCGCCCAGCTATGTGCCACAAGCGGCGCTCCCACAGTATCAAAACCATCAACGGCAATATCAACCTCAACAACGCAACAACACGGCAGCACATCGCCCTATCACGAGCGCAGCAGGCTCACCCAGCTACCAACCAACACTGGTCAAGCCACCCACCGAAGAGAGCGATAAGATAGCTGTTGCCATCATTATCAAAGCAATAGAGGAAGAGCACATTTACCTCAACCATACGCTCAACCTAGAAAAGCTTGCCCACGCGCTCAGCTTGCCCACCAAAGAGTTGTCACGCTTGATTAATACGCATTTTCAGCTCAGCTTTTCCGAGTTCATCAACGCCTATCGCACACTCGAAGCCGAAAGAATACTCTCAGACCCTGAACACAAAGAAACCCCTATTCTGGAAGTTATTTACCTCTCGGGCTTTAATAGTAAATCAGCCTTCCACCGGTTTTTTAAGCGCTTTACTGGCATGTCTCCCAGCGAATACAAAAGTCAGCTCACAGAAATAGGTGGCACCCTTAGCGCTCCACCTAAAAACGCTAATCCTCATACCGTTTAATGTCGTTAGTAGGCTACATTGGTAGGCTACTCCGGCGCTGTAACACGCCGATGCCACGCGCAACAGAAAAGAGACCATCGAATACACTGGCCAATAATGCATCACTAACAACACGCCAACGATAAAAAGCGTTTAACCTTAATAAAGGTTGAACCCAGCGCAAAATAAAATTAAAATAACTGTAGACAGAGCAAGAAAACATCTATACAGTGACCGCAGCTAGAAATAAGTCTCTTATTTACATCCTACATTTCGCTGTTTTATTCGTAATACTCGTCCTGCAGTTTTTAAGTTCAAGTCTAGATTTTTACGCAACCCATGCCCATCTGGGCAAAACAAATTAAAATTTCAGGATATTATTATGTCTACAGTTAAAGGTACAGTTAAGTGGTTCAACGAATCTAAAGGTTTCGGCTTTATTGAGCAAGAGTCTGGTCCAGACGTTTTCGCTCACTTCAGCGCAATTGCAAGCTCTGGCTTCAAAACCCTTGCTGAAGGCCAAAAAGTTGAATTCACAGTAACTGACGGCCAAAAAGGTCCTCAAGCTGAGAACATTGTTGCTATCTAATGGGTTATTAACCCTATAGGTAACACAAAAAAGGCAGATCTTCGGATCTGCCTTTTTTTTGCTTTTTATTTACCCCCCCTCAACCACCTCATCACAACGCCAAAAAAATATTTAACCCAATAAATAAAGGGGGGAGTATTTTATCGGCACGCCAAGGGAACTATTTGGCACGCAGCGTACTAAGGGGCCGCACCTTATACCAAAAGGGTTTCAGCCGGTAGCACGTATTCTTTTTAAAGTAGTGGATAATAGAGTTAAGTTAAGTAACCGGCCTGAATTAGCAGCGGTAAAGGCTACATTCACGACAACCACTCATTAGCACTAACTGACTCCTCACTTAACCTATGATTACACTGCCACAGGCCTACTCTTTGATACTTCAAGGTACAGATTTTATTTTCATGCGTATAGTGAGTCGGTTCTTGTACGCACACGAATGACGACAACTCAGTGTCAGTTTTTTATTTTAACAATCGCTCTATTTACAGCGCACATATCGAGGTTTACATGCGAACAATTGGTGCCCTTTTATTACTCAGCGTTTGCATAGCCATTGGCTGGCGCTTTTATACAACCCAAAGCAGCAACACACAGCGCCCCCCTAACACACCAGCGGTGGTACTGCATAATGTGCAACCGCAAACCGTAACTCAAACACTCGAAGCCATTGGCACCACCAAAGCGATAGAGTCCATTGAGGTCACCAGCACGATTGCCGAGCGCATCACCAGCCTCCCGATGCAAGAAGGCGCCAAAGTAAAAAAAGGCGCTATTTTAATTGAGCTAGAAAAAGCCGAAGAGCAAGCACTACTCAAAAGCGCCAAAATTAACCTCAAAGAACAAAAGCGTGAATACGCCCGCATAGAAGACCTTGTACGCACTAAATCGATCCCCTCTTCAGAGCTCGACAAACGCCAATCGCTTATCGATAATGCCGAAGCTCATATTGCTGAAGTTAGCGCCCGCTTAGCCGAACGCACCTTGACGGCACCGTTTGACGGCGTGATAGGTCTTCGCAACTTAAGCGCTGGCGCCCTCGCCCGCCCTGGCGACACCATCACCACGCTCGACGCCATAGAAAAACTCAATATTGACTTTTTCATTCCCGAAAAACATTTGGGCCTGTTAAAAGTGGGCAACAATGTCAATACCCAAAGTGCCGCCTATCCAGGCCAAACCTTTACCGGCACTATCAGTACGCTCGATAGCCGTGTAGACCCTGTAAACCGAAGCATTAAAGTGCGCGCAACTATTGATAATAAAGCGCTAAAACTGCGCCCGGGCATGCTGTTAACGCTCAATATTGTTAACAGCACACAGCAGTTAATGATGGTGCCCGAGCAAGCCGTATTTATGCGCGGCCAACAACACTTTGTTTACAGTGTTGATGCACAAAATACCGTCGCCGAAACCCCCGTCAGCACAGGTGTTAGGCAAAAAGGCATTGTAGAAATCACTCAGGGCTTAGCGCTCGGTGACAACATTGTTTTGCAAGGCCTATTAAAAGTAAACCCAGGCAGTAAAGTGACGCCACAAGTAGAGCAATGGCGTGGTGACAACTAATGATCATCACCGACCTCGCCGTTAAACGGCCTGTTTTTGCCTCTGTTATTAGCTTACTCATTTTAGCGTTTGGCTTAGTCGCATTCGACAAACTCCCGCTGCGCGAATATCCCGATATCGACGCCCCGGTTGTCACTATCGATACTGTTTACCGAGGTGCAGCCGCCGCGGTCGTAGAGCGCAGAATCACTAAAATTATCGAAGATAGAATATCGGGCATCGAAGGCATCAAGAACATCATATCAAGCAGTAAAGATGGCAGCTCCAGAGTCAGTATCGAATTTAATATTACCCGTGATATTGACGGCGCCGCCAATGATGTACGCGATAGAGTATCGCGTATTTTGGACCAACTGCCCGAAGACGTTGACCCGCCAGAGGTTTCTAAAGCGGGGGCCGATGATGATACGATTATGTGGTTTAACCTTGTCAGCGACCGCATGAATTTGCTCGAGCTAACCGATTACGCCAACCGCTACTTAGTCGATCGCTTTAGTGTGCTCGATGGCGTTGCACGCGTACGCGTGGGTGGCGGACTAGATTACGCCTTGCGCATTTGGCTAGATCGCAATGCACTCGCAGCCAGGCAATTGACCGTCAGCGATGTTGAGCAAGCCTTGCGCCGCGAAAATATCGAACTCCCCGCAGGAAGCGTCGAGTCGGATCAACGTCAATTTACAGTTCGACTAGAGCGCAGTTACTTAGATGCAGCAAGCTTAGGCGAATTAGTGATCGTCAAAAACAACAACCACCTTATTAAGCTACGCGATGTGGCGCGAATTGAGCTAGGCGCCGAAGAGCACCGCAAATCATTTCGCGGCAACGGCGTGCCTATGGTAGGCCTAGGCATTACCAAGCAATCAACCGCCAATACTTTAGAGGTTGCCCGCCAAGCCCGCGCACTGCTCACCGAGGTCAACCGCGACCTACCCGCCGGTATGGAGCTACTATCGAGTTATGACAGCGCCGTTTTTATTGAGCAGTCTATCAACGAGGTCTACCAAACGTTATTTATTGCCATGGCGCTTGTTATCGCCGTGATCTTTTTGTTTTTAGGCGATGCTCGGGCAACCCTTATTCCCGCTATTACGGTTCCAGTTTCTTTGATGGGCACCTTCATTATTTTATTAATGCTGGGCTTCACCATCAACTTATTAACGCTGCTAGCGATGATTCTCGCTATTGGTATGGTGGTCGATGACGCCATTGTGATGTTAGAAAATATTCATCGACGCATTAGCGAGGGTGAACCACCGCTTGTGGCCGCTTATTTAGGGGCAAGAGAAGTATCCTTTGCCATTATCGCTACAACAGCGGTTCTCATCGCCGTATTTTTACCCATTACTTTTTTAGAGGGCGACCTCGGTAAATTATTTACCGAATTTGCTGTTGCGATGTCGGCGGCGGTTGGGTTTTCTTCGGTGGTCGCATTATCACTATCACCGATGATGTGCTCAAAGCTATTACAAGCCAATCACAAACCCAGCGCCATTACCGTCAAAGTCAACAAGCTAGTTGATGCCTTACGCGTCAACTACCAAGCTTTTTTAGCGCGCCAACTCAAAAGGCCCGCACTCACCTTAGGCATCCTTATTAGCGCTTTAGCTGGCTGCGCCCTGCTGTTCACACAAGTGCCGAGCGAATTCACCCCCAGCGAAGATCGCGGTGCATTTTTTGTGATTGTGTCGGCCCCCGAAGGCTCGAGCTTTGCTTATTCACAAAGCTACATGGATGAAATAGAACAACGCTTAATGCCGCTGGTAACAGACGGTGAAGTCAAGCGTCTGCTCGTACGTACACCGGGCAGCTTTGGCAATACCGCTGACTATTCTGGCGGCTTTGTGATTGTCGTTTTAGAAGACTGGGCCGATCGCCGATCAGCCTTTACCATTATGGGCGATGTCCGTAAGCGCTTAGGCGACCTCGCGGGTGTGCGCGCCTTCCCGGTAATGCGCCAAGCGTTAGGTCGCGGTTTTGGCAAGCCGGTGCAATTTGTTTTGGGTGGCAGTAACTACGATGAGCTCGCGCAATGGCGCGACATACTCATGGAAAAAGCCAGTCAAAACCCTAAACTCATTGGGTTAGACCACGACTTCAAAGAAACAAAACCTCAAATACTCATCGACATCAACACTCAGCGCGCAGCCGACTTAGGCGTCAGCGCCCAAGAAATCGGCAATACACTGGCCACACTGCAAGGCTCACGTCGTGTGACCACTTTTGTAGAGCGCGGCGAAGAGTATGACGTGATTTTAGAGGGCGAGCGCAGCCAACAAAACACCCCCATGGATATGGCCAATATTTACGTACGCAGCCATAGCACTGGCGAGCTAATTACACTAGACAACCTCGTCAGTATCAAAGAAGGGGCCGATGCCACCAGCCTCAACCGCTACAACCGCATGCGCGCCATTACACTCGAGGCCAACCTAGCCGATGGCTATACCCTCGGTGAAGCCATCGGCTATTTAGAGGCTTTAGCCAAAGAGCATTTGCCGGCAGAGGCGGTTATTAGCTTTAAAGGTCAGTCACAAGATTTACGCGATAGCGGGCAATCTATTTACTTTATTTTTGCCCTTGCACTGATTGTCGTTTTCTTAGTACTTGCTGCACAGTTCGAAAGCTACGTGCACCCGATGGTGATTATGCTCACTGTTCCGCTCGCCATTTTAGGCGCGCTCATAGGGCTCTACACCTTTGGGCAAACGCTGAATATTTACTCCCAAATAGGCATCATTATGCTGGTGGGTTTAGCGGCTAAAAATGGTATTTTAATTGTCGAGTTTATCAACCAACTACGCGACCAAGGCGTGGCTTTTGAGCAAGCAATTATAGAGTCGGCAGGGCAGCGATTACGCCCCATTATTATGACCGCCATTACAACAGCCTTTGGCTCACTACCTTTAGTCTTTTCAAGTGGCGCAGGTGCAGAAACACGCATTGTGATTGGTATTGTGGTACTCACCGGTATTATTGCCGCGACAATATTTACACTCATTATTGTACCGGTTATGTATCAGCTCCTTGCAAGGCATACCGGCTCACCCAAAGAGCTAGAAAAAGAGCTAGAAAAACAATTAGCCAAACAAGAGCGCTAAGGGGCGAGGCAATCATAGCTTGTTCAATGGTAACTATTCAGCTCAGCTGACAAACCTCACCCTGCCAAGAGGGATTTGTTAACTTGACTGAATAGTTACATAATATTCAACTAAGGCACTTTTAATACGCATTTTTTAACGTGATCTCTCCAAAATATTTTTTATTAAATTATTTTAAATAAAAGCCTTGAAAATAATTTTTGTGCCTCTAAATTAGTAGGGCAGCAACGGGGCTTATAGCACGTAGCTGCACACTTTAATTTATACTTTTAACAATTATTGCTTCTCGGAGAATAGTTTATGAACAGCATTGATCTAACACCCTTATACCGCAACAGCATTGGCTTTGACCGTTTTGCGTCATTAATAAACCACACATTAAATAGTAATAATGATGCGGCAACGCCTAGCTACCCACCTTACAATATTGAAGAGCTAGAAGAAAATCGCTATGCGATTACTATTGCAGTAGCCGGCTTTACTGAAGAAGAACTCGACATACAAGTCGAAAAAGGCGTACTCACAGTTCGGGGTAAAAAGACCTCAACACAAGAGCAAAAGTTTTTGCACCGAGGCATTGCCAACCGAGCCTTCGAGCGAAAATTTAACTTAGCCGACCATATCGAAATTACCGGTGCCGACTTAGCCAATGGTTTACTCGCAATACAATTAAAGCATGAAATACCAGAAGCGATGAAACCAAGAAGTATTGCTATTAACAAATCAATAGCCAGCGCTAAAGAAACATTAGAGCATCACAAAGATGCAGCCAACTCTACCAATGAAAATGCTGCATAACAGCAACACTTTAGCACTCAAAAAAGGCGCCTTATAGGCGCCTTTTTTATTCCATCATTAGCCTATCACTGGAATAACTTTAACGGCAGGGACATACTTTTTGCTTGCGCAAGGGTGTAAATAATCCGCGCTCGTCTATAAATTTAAAAGGTACTGATACTGTTTTAAACGCTGCATTTTTACGGATAACAAAATGCAAGTGTGGGCCCGTCGAAAACCCACTGGTACCCGACTGCCCAAGCACATCACCCGCATTCACTTTTTGCCCAGCTTTAACCACGGCACTGCCCAGCAATAAATGTGCGTAAAGGGCATAAGTGCCATCATCGTGTAATACATACACCACATTCGCCTTATCTAAAAAATATTTTTTAGCGCCACCAAAGGCATAATCATCGCGCACAAAAGCAACAACACCCCCGCGTGCAGCAACAATATCAGTGCCAATAGGTAGCGCAATATCCACAGCATGCCGACTTGATGGTTTGGTATGCGAAAACTTCCCATTAAAACCCTGCGATATATGGTGCTGGCTTAATGAGCTAATCGGTAATCGATACCCCTCAAAATCATGCCGACTATTGGGCTCGCCCCATGTATAGCGATAATTAAAGCTGGGCATTTTTTTATCGTCACTATAAAAAACCGTGCGGCCATTAGCAGGAACCATCAGGGTTAATTTTGGCAAGGCATTATCTTTAAACGTAATTTCAACCTGAATAGGTAAATAAAAAGGGTTAACAGCATAAGCGTGTCGTACTTTACCTGTAACTTCGTATTGAAACTGTAACTCTAAAGGGTTTTTAGGGTCAGGTTCAAATTCAAGAGTTTGCGCTTGAATCGTCTTCTCTTTGGGTGGCTTATCGGTAAATTGCCAGCGGCCATTCGCATCTTTATATTTATACACAGTCGCTGAACTCACAGACAAAGAGAGAAAGACCCCCAATAAAAATACACATTGTACAGCGCGTAAAACAAGCAAAATCATTAACCGATCATCCTTAAGTTTGTCATTATGCCGTCCAGTATAACAGTGCGCCAACACACATTTGAGGGCATATAACCTGCGCAGCAACTTGCTTAGCACCAACACACCCGCTATGGTTTGCGCCCTAAAAAAATGATAATAAACAGTATATGTTTAGGGGATGTGATGCAAATGAATGAATTGACGCTTTACGCGCCAATAAGTGGCTTTATTGTGCCACTTGAACAGGTACCTGATGAGGTATTTGCCAAAAAAATGGTAGGTGATGGTATCAGTATAGACCCCACCTGTTCGACACTTGTCGCACCTTGCGATGGCACAGTGCTTCAGGTGCATCGGGCACGTCATGCAATAACTGTAAAATCCCCCCAAGGCGTCGAAATATTAATGCATATTGGCATTGATACTGTCGGCTTAAAAGGGGTTGGCTTTAGCGCACACGTACAAGAAGGCGATCGCGTTAAAACCGGTGATACGCTAATCAGTTTTGATGCCGACTTTATTGCCACCCAAGCCACCAGCCTGCTCACTCAAATACTGATTACAAACGGTGAATTAGTAACTGGCATGCAATACAGCCAAGGTATTGCTCAAGTCGGTAATACTGCGCTCCTTAGCTTACAACTTAAAGAGGCCAATCCCAAAAGTGCTATTAGCACTGGCGCAACCATCACCGGGCCAGACATCATTATTCCCAACCCACAAGGGTTACACGCAAGGCCTAGCGCTACGCTAGCTGGCCACGCCAAACACTTTAGCGCCTCTATTCAATTACACAAAAACACACAAGCGGCCAATGCCAAAAGTGTGGTGGCATTAATGGGGCTAGAGCTAGAGCTTCACGATCGCGTGCACTTAACAGCCGCAGGCGATGATGCCGAGCAAGCCATTAAAACATTAAGCTCATTCATCACTGAAGGCTTAGGGGAAGACTGCCCACCGGTTAACACTGAGGCCATCACCGATAGCTCAGCAGCAAAAAATACGACACCCAGTCAAACACCTATTAGTACTAGCGCCTCAGCTATCAACAATACGCCAGCACTACCCCTAAACGGCGAGCTTCATGGCGTCTGCGCATCACCTGGGTTGGTAGTCGGTAAAATATGGCAGCTCGTTCGTACAACGTTCGCAATTGACGAGCAAGGTAAAGGTGCGCAGTGGGAGCTTAACCATTTAGATAAGGCCTTAAAGCAAGCGCAAAAAGATTTAGCCCATCTAGCACAAAATGCCGATAGCGAGGCACAAAAAGGGATTTTTGCCGCTCACAGCGAACTACTCACCGACCCCGAGCTCTTAGAGCACACGCAAAACCACATCGCTCAGGGCAAAAGTGCCGCGTGGGCATGGCAGCAAGCCTCTGAAGCACAAGCGATACTCTTATCCCAATTAAAAAATGCCCTGCTCGCCGCGCGCGCGACCGATATGCGCGACCTAGGCCAAAGAGTTTTAACGCTACTAGCCGGTGGCGAACAAGCTGATGATGCAACCCCCGATAATATTATTTTAATTGCCGACGACTTAACCCCATCCGATACCGCTAAATTAGATCCCAAGCGTATTTTGGGCTTTTGTACCGCAACCGGGGGCGCCTCATCGCATGTCGCTATTATTGCTCGGGCTTTAAATATTCCCGCCATTGCCGGAATCGATAAGCGTGCGCTGCAATTACCCAATGACACCCAAGTCATGCTGCGCGCCGATACAGGTCTATTACATATAGCACCTGCACAAGAACAAATTGACACCTTAATGGCCGAGCGAAAAGCTGATAATATTTTAAACAAAGCCGCCTTAAGTACAGCCCAAAAACCGGCTACCACGCAGTGTGGCAAAACTATTGAGGTGGTTTGTAATGTCGGTAATGTCAAAGATGTTAATGGCGCACAAGCACTCGGTGCCGAAGGTGTGGGCTTACTGCGCTCCGAATTCTTATTTATGCAGCGCGGTAATGCCCCCACCGAAGACGAGCAAACCAAAGCCTATACACACGTTGCCAATGCCTTTGGCAAGGGCCAAAATATTATTATTCGCACACTGGATGTTGGTGGCGATAAGCCTCTGCCCTACTTGCCTCTGCCCAAAGAGGAAAACCCTTTTTTAGGTGTACGTGGTATTCGAGTGTCATTGGCGCACCCTGAGGTATTTCGTGGCTCTTCTCCGCTTTAATGAGGTGACTTAGAGGGCGGAATAGAACATGGATTGCTCATCAGGCATCGAGGACTGC
>CANLTI010000083.1 GCA_947494095.1 uncultured Pseudomonadales bacterium | reverse complement strand
ATACCCTTTTAACTGGATAAATTTACGAGACCCATATTCTGGTTGTTATTTGGACAGTTTATGGCTGAGTAGTTACTTTTTATTAATAGGCGCGTAGACATTTTACTGCGGAAAACCTTCAGTTTTCGCCGCATCAACACCCGCCTTGTGCCACTGAGCTTGCTCTGCGCAAAATATTTGAGCATCTAACGGCTTAGAAGGCTCGTCATTTAAACTGCCGGCAGGGACTATTAAAGCTTTACCGCTTTGCGATACAAACGGCAAGCCAGAGCCACAACACTCACAAAACGCCTTAGAGAACGAACGCCCAGGATGGTCGTAACGTTTAACTTTATCAACCCCAGTCACCCAATTAATATTACTAGACGAGGTAAATAAATTAGCGGCATGTGCTGTGCCGGTTAACTTTCGACATTGCTCACAATGGCAAAAATAAAAATTACTGAAGCTATCTTCAAGGGTAAAAGTAACATCGCCACAGCAACAACTACCTGTAATAGTTTTAGTCATGATAACTCTCATATTATTAGTCATTGGGTGTCAATATCATACTCTATAACGCATCACTATAAAGCCATATACTCACTTGAAATATTATGCATCTATTCAGCCAAATTGAAAAACATCAGCTGATAGGGGAATGATGAATATTGCATGGATACTTAAGGCACAAGGAAAGAATACATGATCCAATAATACTTGCTTTCTACTTCCTCTGCTCGACATGTGTCTAATAAGGGCTCCTGCCCCGATGCGTTGCTCAAAGCGTCAGCCCAGGCTACACCCCTTCGAGCGCCTTGCCGAGAAAACAGAACCCTACGTCTAATTGGTCAAACTATTATTGCCTCGCCCCTAAAGCGCCGAACCTGCAGAGAAAGCAAGGATTAGGGGTGCATTTACATAGGAATATGTAAGCTCATACTTTGTAGGAGCACGAAATCACAGGTGACTTGAGCGTCTCAGTCAATGATTTATTAGTACCCAATTTTAGCACCTGTGAATAGTTACGATATTTCTAGCTATATAGCATATACTTTCACGCTTCATAGCGGTTTCGCTAGCTGAATATCTATAAATTTAAATAGACCAGCAGGTATTTGAATAGTTGTTTGATTATTTTTTACCGCAAACACTACATTATCTATTACATCAATAACCTTAGTTGGTGTTATTCCATTAAATTGAACATTAACAGTCGATGATTTAGGGTTGATATAGCCACCATCAACCAGAGTTAGCCTTAATGTTGTTGGCGCGACTTGCGCAACCACCCACGCCGCATCACCCTTAACGATAACAGGTAATAATCTGCTTTTTTCATTAATGGTTTGCGCCACTTTCTTATAATGAGTTTTAGCTGAATATTTTTCTTTTCCATCAGCAGAAACGTAATCACGCCCGTTGGTATAAAACTCCGTCATAATATTTTTATAAATAGGATGTAGGTTATCAGATAAACGTCCTCTTTTAGCCTTTTTATCTGCAAACACACCACCTTGAGGAGGAGTAATCAATACCATGCCATGAGGCTGAGCAGGCAAGTAGTTTAAGCGCCTATCTTTCACACCTGACGCGAAACGTGAATAATCCCATTGTGTGACAGCAGCGCCCGGCCAAGACCCATTTAACCGACTAAAAACCATAGGATTATCATCTTCAATTTTTTGGTCGAATATATTTAACCACTTTACATTATTACCTTCATCAACATAGTGACCATCAGGCTCTAACATACTCAAATGAACGGGTGAATAACTTAGTATTTCGCTCGCTTTTGGCGTATATAAAATGCCTTTACCAATTAAATCCCAAAGAACATAGAGGTATTCATTGTCGTATGCAAAATTATTGATAAAAGTTGCACCATTGGCAATGTGATACACAAATTGGCGCAAGGCTAAATTAGGCACCATTTGATGTGAATGCTGTCGCAATCTATCAAAACTAGTATTATCCCTAGAAAAACGTGTCCCCCATTGATTGACTGAGCCACTTGCCCAAAGACCTGCCCTGGACGATATACTTAAATCCATTGATTTGTCAGTGGTTTCTTCCATAGCAGGTACAAACACATCAGCATAATTGCCCGAAACTAAATTGGCCCAACCTCTTTTATAGATCATAGATTGCCAAAAAATATGCTTATTTCTCAAGAATATATTAGCATCAAATTTTTTAAACTCATCCGCTAGCGGGAAAAGAAAGTCACTCAGCACATACTCAAAGTTATCATCATATTTAGCCAATTCAGGAAAAATCATCACCGTTTTTTTATCACCAGAAATACTTAAGGTTTTCTTATGCGTATCAAGACTTCTAAAAAATGGATCATTACCATGCCCACCCCAAAATGCCGCCCCCGGAGTATCAAAATATAAAGACTTAGCTCTATTTAATATTTGCTCCTGCGACAGGTTATATTTTTGACGCTTATCTTGCTTACCTCGGTAAACTTTATTTTTAATAACTGACCGATCATAACCCTCAGAGCCTAATGACCCGTAACCAAGAAAAATAGGAGATTCATAACTTTCAGTAACTAAATCTATTTGTTTTTTTTGTGTTTTTTGATAGTCAGACATCAAATATACTGGGTTTTTCTTATTAACGTTTTTATTGGCTTTATAGTTAGCTAACTTAGATTTTAAAGCTTCTGTATTATTTAAAATCTCGGCCAATCTACCTGTTGCAGATAGGGACTCTAAACTTTCCCTCCAAGTACTGCTTGATGTATTTATAACATGAAAACTACTACCTCCTGATTGAGCACTGGCTAACAGAAGGTTCCCGGTTAATGGATCTCTCCACAAGTCGCTATAAGAATAATTACCACGATAAATTTTAACCGTATCTTTTGCATTACTCTTATCTTTTGCATTAGCAATGGTAATTGGTAAAACTGTAAACAAGTCACCATACAAAATAAATAATTGGTTTTTATCATGATTTTTAATTATTTCAGTTTGTGCAACTCGATATCCAAATTCACCAAAAGCTTTATTAAGCTTAGGTAGTGGATAGGTGATTTGCTGATCTTTTGCCAAGCTATAAATACTCACATTTTGGCCCTTCATTTTTGTGCTGCCTAACACAACATCCTCATAACCGTCATTATCTGCATCAACTATACGCAGATCGCCAATAGGGCTTTTCCCTTCTTTTAATGTAATAGTTTTTAAAGGCTTGTCAGCTAAAGGGCTGAAAAAGTGTAGATAACCAGAGCTTTGCATTGAATTTATAGCGCCATGTACCACTAAAATACTATTGCCATTTTTATCTTTTATTGGTCTTAAAAAATTAGCAATTTCTATATTATTTTTAGGTAACCTTGTATCTTTTGTAACTTCTGTTGTATCTCGTTTGAACCAAGCTTTAGCTTTTGAATAAGTAGATGTTGGCAAGGTCTTTATCAACTTACCTTTATCATCAAGGTAATAAATATTGGTATCGTAACCACCTGCAACAATATAATTTTTTCCTTTATCTTTTATTACTGTTACAGCATACATAGGAGCATCATTTTTCTTGAATTTCCATAAAATTTCTCCTGTATCAGATAAACAATAGATAGAGCCATCGGCATTTGCGACCAGTATTTCATCTTTATTATCGTTTGTTATGTCTGCGCTCCATAAATCATGATTCATATAGCCAGAAAGAGTATTCTCCCATAGCGGTTTACCTGCATTGCTATAGGCAACAACTCCTCCTTCGTAAGTAGAAGCTACGACAATCGATTTATTATTGTAATTGGCGTATCTCACTTTTGTTAGCGTATGACCAGTATCAACACTCACTATGTCTTCTGTCTTAGCTGGCACTAGAGCACTAACAGCACCCACAGCACCAAGGACACCAAGAACACCAAGAACAGATAAACAAGCAATAAATTTTATATTTTTTTTACGCATAATCTTCTCTCATATCTGTATTCTTATACACTCGATTCCGAAGTTTTGAGTGCTTGACTTGATCAATAGGAACCTATTTGAAAGGTGCCTTTCTACAATTAATGTTCGCCACGCAAGGCGTAATTAACAACCAAAAAGCAGTCCAGCTAAGTAATTCTGCCCTTCTACTGTTCAAAGAACAAGCCCTATCGTGCTTATTCAATCTCTTCCCTTTGCGGCCACTTATATCGATCAACTTTGCCTTGTTATGGTTATTCGAGCATCAATTGGCGATGCAGGTGCTTGCTGGAATAATGCCGTTGTCGAGCGCTTTTTTGGCAGCTTAAAGCATGACTGTATTTTTAAAGTGCCGATGCATTATCATAAAGGCATGTGGAAAGACGTTGGCTTGCATACAAAGTATTAAAATAATGATCGTCTTTACCCCTAAAAAATAACCTTTCACCAGCATCATATGAACGCGAATATTTACAGTAAGAGGCAATTTTTGGATGAAAAAGTTCTGAATTATTGACCAGAACACCCACCAGCCCGAGCAGCTTTGTAGTGGAGGCGAAGCCGCAACGAAAAAGCTGTCGCCGTGCCTAGCCTTGTTATGGTTTAAGCCATAACTTAACTTCGAGTGCAGCCTTAAAAGTACTGAGTAATCAGGTATTATTTGGCCTAGCAGATTATATTGATTTAGTCGATTGGACTTGCAGCTCTTGAGCATACTACTCTCGCTGCATTAGCGAATCTCTTCGCGTCAGCTTTATTCGCCAAGCATAGGCCAAGCTCCAAGTGCGCTGCCTAAATAACTCGCCCGTAATAAGCCCTTCCAGTATCACCCAGCATCAATCCTGCTCAACCAAACAACGTCAATTTATTAGCTTGGCTCTTTATGCTTTTTATTACATTAATGCGCTATTAGCGATTAATTACTCCTGACGACAAAACAGTCAAAAAAATTTAATGTCTCTTTTTTTATCAACGCCTGTCCTAGTATATTTTCCTGCTCAAAAAAATAACAGCCTTACAAAAAACTATGTAACTATTCAGGGATACCGAAATTGGGCGCTAATGAATCATTGACTGGGCCGCTCAAGCCATCTGCGACTTTGTGCTCCTGCAAAGTCTAATATTGCATATCCTTATGCAGGAGCGCTGTCTACCCCTTGCTTTCACTGCAAGGCCCGGCGCTTAAATGCCCAGAAAATAATCCATCAGCACCTTATCAGGTGAGGTTGGTCAGCTGAGCTGAATAGTTACAAAACTATAAACTCGTGATCAAATTGGTTGGCTACTACAGGCTAGTTATCTCAAATACTAGAATTATTTTTTCCAGACAACCCAAGCATTCTCTGAGTTGACTATCCCGCGATAATCATCAGAATTTTTCACATCGATAGATCGCGTATTACCATATCCATCTGAGCTATAAGGATCCTGAGGGAAAATATAGTAAATTTCTGCTATTAGCTGATCATTACACCACAGTGCATCGTAAGTAAGGTAACCGTCTGCGTACTGATCGCGATATTCACACTCAGGCGCCATATAATAGTCACTATTTGCCAATATTCTAGGGGCCTCTTCATCAGCAAAAATAAATCCAGAAGAGAGACTGGAAGACAACACGAGCATGCATGATATCAACTTATTCATATTTAACCCTTAAAGTAATTTGTACTGTATATATTTGTGTATATGTGAGTCAATCAAAAGCATGCTACCAAAAATAAAGGAGGATATCACGAAGAAACTAAAAGGATAGACTGTAATATTACCATGTTAAACTTATGGGACAGTATTTATAATTTAAAGGGACTGCGATGATATGCTAGGAAATGACGGGCTAGCGGGGATTCGCAAGTTAACAATTAAAGACCGCGCTGCAACGCGGGTTCTTTATCGGCCAGCAACTGCAGCTTCGCGGTGACATGGCAAATACCAGAGGTGTGCCCAATATTAAAAGTAGTCTCAATGTCGACCAAAGCCTGTTACCCAATATCACGGCAATACTTTAGGCCGCTCATCGTGAAACGTTTACCCTATCGCCCGCGCGGTGTCACCAAAACTGAATCAACGCTCACACTAAATTGATCGAGCACTTGGCGTACTACCTGTCCTCGTATTTGTGTTACCAGCTTATTTGACATAGCAGACTTATATTGATACGTCAGAGTGTGCTTATGTGCGTCTTAATTAATGCCTACCTACTATCCCAAAAGGAAGTCCCATAATATGCTGTGTAACTAATCAAGCGAATGGGATCTCACCATGGATTTTGTAGATAGGTTAAATAATTTAGCAAAAAAAGTAGGGCAAGTTTCGTCAAGCTTGGCAACTGAAGAAGCTACAAAAAATGCCTTGGTAATGCCTTTCTTACACTCTATATTAGGTTATGACATCTTTGATCCATCTGAAGTGATTCCTGAATTTACGGCTGATACGGCAACTAAAAAAGGTGAAAAGGTTGATTATGCACTTATTCAGGATGGAAAGGTTCAGATCTTAATCGAGTGTAAAAAGTATGGCGAAGTACTGAGTCCTAAGCACGCAGGTCAACTATTTCGATATTTCTCTGTGACAGATGCAAGATTTGCTGTTCTTACAAACGGATCAGTATATAATTTTTACACTGATTTGGATGCACCCAATAGAATGGATGAAAAGCCGTTTCTGGTTATGGACTTAGAAAATCTTGATGAGCACGTCATCCCGGAGGTCAAAAAGTTTTCGAAAGATAAGTTTAGTATTGACTCTATTGTTGATGCAGCTGGCGAGCTTAAATATGTGAGCCAGATTAAAAGAATGTTAACTGTACAATTTGAAAACCCTGAAGATGATTTTGTTAAGTTTTTTGCTTCTCGATTACATGATGGAGTGGTGACCTCAAAAGTCAGAGCCCAATTTACTGAGCATTGCAAAAAGGCACTCAAACAATTTTTGAATGATAAGATTAATGATCGCCTAAAATCTGCTATATCGTCTTCTGGGGATGACTACTTGATAGAGTCCGCGGAGATTTTTCAGGATGAAAAAGGTGAGCCTGCTGAAGAGTCCAAGATTGTTACTACAGAGGAGGAAATTGAAGGCTTTAATGTAATTAAGGCCATTTTTCGACAAAAAATACCTGTTGAGCGTGTGGTGCCGCGTGATACTCAATCGTATTTCGGGGTACTCTTAGATGATAATAACCGTAAGCCACTATGCCGGCTACGCTTTAATGCTAAGCAAAAATATCTAGGTGTGTTTGATGAAAATAAAAATGAAAATCGTATACCAATAGCTTCAATTGACGAAATCTTTAATCACACAGAGGCTTTACTTAAAACAATTAATTATTATGAAGTACCTAGCCTAGATTAGGGCTGGCTTTCATAGCTTTTATAATAGCTTCTATAATAGCTTCTATAATAGCTTCTATAATAGCTTCTATAAATGCGTGCCCTAAGTGCGTGCTTCATTGCAAAATACGCAAGGATAGTCGTATCTAAAAAACACTCTAACCACACAGCCCTATCTAACGTAAAACCATAAAAAGCTGGATTAGTACATCCTGTGTGTCAACGAGGCGCCATAGTCATACACTTTCCACCATATTAAAGCGCTTAGATATTGACGCCGGATTATTACAAACATAGCTCTTTGAACGTGAGTGTCTGCGCGCTACGCACCCTGCGTTTGCGACATTAGTGAATCCCTTCGCATCAGCTTTATTAACCAAGCATAGGCCAAGCCCCAAGCACACAGCCTAAATAACCCGCCCGCAATAAGCCCTTCCAGTATCACCCAGCATCAATCCTGTCCAACCAAACAACTCCAAGTTATTAGCTTGGCTCTTTATGCTTTTTAGTAACTATTCAGGGGTACCGAAATTGGGCGCTAATGAATCATTGACAGGGCCGCTCAAGCCATCTGCGACTTTGTGCTCCTCGACTTTGCGCTCCTGCAAAGTCTAATCTCGCATATCCCTATGCAGGTGCAAAGTCTACCCCCACGCATCCATGCTGGGGCTGGTCGCTATATAAGCGCTCTCGACAGTGTGCTCCTGCACTGTCTACCCCCTTACTTTCCCTGCAAGGCCCGGCGCTTACATGCCCAGAAAATAATCCATCAGCACCCTATCAGGTGAGGTTTATCAGCTGAGTTGAATAGTTACACTTTTTATTACATTAATGCGCTATTAGCAATTATTTTGGCGTGGCAACACGATAGCCGATAAGCTTAGTATTATTTTTATTTTTTTCATGCCTGCCTAGCCAAGCTACAGTCAAGTAATTTGTTAATGGTTTTTTTTGGACTTGCACCAAAATGTACCGCACTGCAACAAATAAAGGCGAAAACCTAGGTTAAGTTAAATAGTGCATCGCCAGGCCAATCAATCAATAACACACCATTCAATTAAAGCAGCAATCAAACGATTATAAAACATACAGCACATACTTCTAAAGATTAGGGGTTAACCCTAAAAAAATTGTCGAGCCTTGGAATAAGACACTAAAAACTAATTACCTACAGAACGAATACATTTTTTACCTCTAATAATTTAACCATTGAATACAAAGTACACAACATAAAAACCGATAATTTGTTAAGTATGGCATAACACCTGCAATGCACTTTAACTTATTCATTAATCTTATCCAGCTAATGAATAAGTAGAAGCACATTGTATTAAAATTGTTTTTATGGCGCTTCATTTGCCATGTCGATTTATCTATTTTTTATTATTTTCATCTTTAATTTTATTGATTTTTTTATCTCATTGAGTGTTTTTAATTCGTTAGTAAAATTTACAATAAACGTAAATTTATTGTATTGCAGTTGGAATAATACCTTTGTAATACAATAAATATTTTCTAGAACCTAACCTTACTAAAATTCAGCCATACTAAAACCCAGTCCTACTAGAGAAGAAACCCCTTATGATTAAAAAAATTTCTGCCGCTTGCTTTGCTTTACTCTACAGTGCTCATGCTTTTTCGCAAAAACCTTCGCATATGCCAACGGATTTACACGAAGCGATACTTCAGGAAGAAAACGCTACTAATATTTATAACGCCTACTTTCCTGACAAAAAAACAGCGAAAAAAGCCGTGATTAGTTTGCATGGGCAGCTGTTAGAGGCCCATTATAAAAAAGGGTACCTAGTACTTGAACTCAGCGAAGAAGAAAAAGAGCGACTAGCGCCCTTTGGTTTTACATTTCGCCCAGCCGAAGAATTTATGCAAAAGCGCAAGCAGATACTAAATAGCATCAAAGACAACTGGAGCAGTCAACACAGCTTATCTCTTGAAAAAAACAAAACAAAACGCAATGCCATCACTACCAACGCAGATAGCCGAGCTGATTTTATTGGCATTGCGGGATATGAGTGCTATGAAACAGTAGAAGAAACTTTTACCAGCATGGACAGCCTAGCTAACCAATACCCCAGCCTTACCCGTATTGTCGATGCGGGAGATTCTTGGACCAAAACGCAGGGGTCAGGTGGCTACGACATTCGTGTTCTGGTACTTACCAGTAACAATGCCATTCGCAATAAACCCAAGCTTTTTATTAATTCTGCTATTCATGCCCGCGAGTATGCCACAGCACCACTCTCACTCGCTTTTGCTAAGTGGCTGGTAGAAGGTTATGGCAATAATGCTGATGCAACTTGGATCATGGACAATCACGAGACACATTTGATGCTGCAAACTAACCCCGACGGGCGCAAACGCGCAGAAACGGGCTTGTTGTGGCGCAAAAACACCAACCAGGATATTTGTTCTCGGCAGGCTAACAGCCGCGGCGTCGACCTTAATAGAAACTTTACTGATCGCTGGAATATTACCAACGGCAATGGTTCAAGCGGCAGCCAATGTAGCTCTACCTACCGAGGCCCATTTGCGGGTTCTGAGCCTGAAACTCGAGCAATGGAAAGCTACATACGCAATCTCTTTCCTGATCGTCGAGGCCCTAGCGACAATGATGCGGCTCCAGTGGACACAAGCGGCATCCATATTGACATCCATAGCTTTAGCGAACTGGTATTGTGGCCTTGGGGTGATAAAAACGGTGCTGCGCCCAATGGTACTGCGTTACAAACATTAGGGAGAAAATTTGCGTTTTTTAATGGCTATGACCCCCAACAGGCTATTGGCCTTTACCCTACTGACGGTACGACTGATGGCGTCAGCTATGGTGAGCTAGGTGTCCCATCCTACACTTTTGAACTAGGTACTGAGTTCTTTCAAAATTGTAATGTATTTGAAAATGAAATTTTGCCTGGCAACCTTCCCGCACTAATCTATGCCGCTAAAGTCGTACGCACCCCTTACATTACACCGTCCGGGCCCGATATTACTGGCTTAGGTTTGTCGAGTGGAGCTGCAACTAATGGAGTGCCCGCAGGAACAGTCATTACGCTTAGTGCAACAGCCACCGATACACGATTCAGTTCGCGCAACGGCATTGAACCCACTCAAAATATTGCTGCGGTAGAAGCTTATATCGACACGCCACCTTGGCAAAATGGTGCGAATCCTATTAGCCTTTCAGCCAATGATGGTCAGTACAATGAAAAAATTGAAGAGGTAAGCGGCAGCATCGACACATCGGGTTTAAGCCAAGGGCGGCATATTCTTTATACGCGTAGCCGCGACAGTCGCGGCATATGGGGGGCGGTTAGTGCTGAATTTCTGATGATCGATAATACCGCTACACCCGTCGTTTGTAGCTTGGAAGAAAGCTTTGAAAGAGGTAGCGGCGGTTGGTCTAACAGCAGTAACTCTACGTGCTCAACCGGCAGCTATATTGCGGGCACACCTAGCCTGCAGACCAATGGCGGCATTACCACACAGGTTGGCAGCGCCTTTGAAGGTAATAGCGCTTATTATACCGCTTCCAATACCAGCGCCGGGAATGCTGATGTAGATGGAGGAAACTGCATAGCATCGTCTCCAATTTATTCGGTATCTTCACCTTCAATATTGACCACGGCTTATTTTCACGGCCAGCGAGATTCTGGCGATGATAGCAGTGGTGATTTTTTTCGCCTAGAGCTTTCTACCGATGGCGGTCGCACTTATCGCTCTATTGCTGCCAATGGTGATACGGTAAGTGATGCACAATGGACAAAAGTGAGCACCAGTATTCCCGCAGGTGCGGATGTTCAGCTGCGTATTCAATGCTCTGATGGCAGTAACGCGGGCGATCTAGTTGAGTGCGGCATTGATAATATAAACATATGCAGCAACTAGAGTGTGTTTATCTTTGCGGTAAACATGTTAATTAACCTACATAAGTAGCCGCATCATAGAAAATGCCAGAGCAACCATACTCTGGTAATTACTCGCTAATTTATCTTACCGAGTCGCAATGGCTCGGTATTTTTTGATCTTCAAAAAGGCATTTTCAGCGAGACTCAAATACGCAAAAAAGAAACACGAGGATAGAAAAAACGCGAGGACATAGACACACAAAAAAAGTAACTACTCAGCCATTATGCGCAGTCACTTGGCATAAATGGCTTATTGTTAAAGAGGTCGGTTAGCGTCTGAATG
>CANLTI010000082.1 GCA_947494095.1 uncultured Pseudomonadales bacterium | reverse complement strand
TTTAATGTGCACCGTAGTAGCTATACTTATTGGCTGACTCATACACGACACGCAGACGTATTGTGCCCGCAGTTAACACTTGCGGTGCAAGAAGCGTTTGAGATAAGCCAAGGCTCTGCCGGTGCCCGTACGATTGCCAGTATTGTCAGCAATAATGGTCTTGAGCTCTCGCGTTACCGCGCCGCCAAAGCCATGAAATAGCCTGCGTTACCGCCACATTATTAGGCCTTACCGATAAGCCTATTTACAATACTGCACACGCAAACTACACCCTAGGCATGCTTAAAAGCCCTAAAGGCCGGCGGGCAATAACGCTTAATGTATCGCCGTTGGCACTGGTGGCAAACCAACACTTGCTCCAGCTAGACGCGCTTTTGTATATCGAAGATAAAGCGCTGCACATCGACAGCGATGCGATAACCCATGCCTTAAGTACCAAGCCTTTAAACACCAGCCCGCAATACACCCCCAATACCGATAACCAGCACGCCAGAAAGTTAAGAACACAAGCCACACACGGCGATTGGCAGGACGAGTATTTAAAGCTTAAGCAAGCTAACCTGAATAAGCCAGATACATGGATTGCCAATAAAATCGCCCGCTCACCTGCAGGCCAAGGCAAAAGCCCCGACACCATAAGAAAAAACATGAAAAAGTAAAAAAGTTGGGCAAAAAATTTACGCACAGCTTTAGCGTTGATTTTTAAGGTTTTTTTTAGCCCTACTCCTTGTTAAAAGTACCAGCCACGGCGCTGTAGGCCTTATGCTCTGTGGTGACGGGCGTTTAAGCGCCCCCTTATACCGCCCAAATCGCCCAACCACTATGCAACCTCATTCCTAGCAACGCTAATGAGGTTTCACTATGTCACATACGATTTTACGGCTTGCCGATGTTAAACAACGCACCGGCTTATCGCGCAGTACTCTTTACCTTCGCATGGCCAATAACGAATTCCCTGCGCCTATTTCATTAGGTGGCCGCGCTGTTGGCTGGCTAGAACAGGACATTGACGAATGGATTATCGAGAAAATCGAAGCGAGCCGTATTAACGACCATGAGTAACTACAACCCCAACAAGGTAAAAGTTAACCGTAACTACACCTTCGAAGAGTTGGCTGCTGTGTTAAGCGTACATAAAAACACAGTAGCCCAATGGGTCAAAAATGGTTTGCCGTGCCTTAAGGAGCGGCGGCCCTTCCTAATTTTGGGGCAGGATGCACGCGATTACTTAAAGCAGCAACGCGCCAGTAAAAAGCAAAAATGCAAACCTAACGAATTTTATTGCTTGCGCTGTAAAACACCCACGGTGCCTGCCGAAAACTTCGTAGAGTATTCACCGATTACGCCGAAAAAAGGTTACCTAACGGGCTTTTGCTCGCGCTGTGAAAGCATTACAAACCAGTTTATTGGTTTGCATAGTTTGGCCCGATATCAACAAGTTTTTGAGGTCGCATTACCGAAGGCTTTAAAGCATATAAGGGATAGCGACAACCCTCTCTAAAACAGTGACTTTACAATACAGGGTAAAACAATGAATAAACACAACGCGAATAACGAGCGCATTAAGCGTAAATACTTCACTTTTTTGAAACAAGCCAAAGGGCAGCATGAGGCCTCTATTGATTGCGTGGCCAAGGCTATTGCGCGCTTTGAAACTTATACTAAGCACAAAGATTTTAAAGCGTTTCATTTTGAGCAAGCCATCGGTTTTAAAAAGTATTTGGCCAGCCAGAAACACCACAAAACAAAGAAGCCGCTCAGCGCCGCCACCCTCAATGGCACGCTTCGGCACCTAAAAACGTTTACACAATGGTTATCGCAAGAGGTGGGCTATAAATCACGTATAAAGTATTCGGATGCCGAGTACTTTAACTTATCAGAAAAAGAAACACGCGTAGCCAAAGCCAAACGCAATAAGCCTATAGCCACACCTGAACAAATAAAGCACGCGTTAGACGCTATGCCCACGGCAACTGACACCCAGAAACGTGATAAAGCATTACTGGCCTTCACACTGCTCACCGGTGCCCGCGATAGCGCTATTGCTTCCTTCAAATTGAAGCACGTTAATTTTGATGCTAATTCTGTTTACCAAGATGCACGCGATGTGAAAACAAAATTCAGCAAAACCTTTACCACTTTCTTTTTTCCTGTTGGGGGTGATATTCGTAACATCGTATTGGAATGGGTGGAGTACCTTAAGCGCGAGCACCTTTTTGGCCATAACGACCCGTTATTCCCCAAAAGCGCAATCAGTAAAAGCAGCGACGGTAACTTTCAGGCTTCAGGCCAAATAAGCAACGCACACTGGGGCAATGCGTCTGCTATTCGTAGAGTGTTTAAACAAGCTTTTGAAGCGGTAGACTTGCCCTACTTTAACCCACATAGCTTTCGTAATACGTTAGCGGTATTAGGCGAAAAGTTATGCCAAACACCGGAAGAGTTTAAGGCATGGAGCCAAAACCTAGGGCATGAAGGGGTGTTGACGACTTTTTACAGTTATGGCGAGGTGCAAGAGGGGCGGCAAGGTGAGATTTTTAAGCAGCTAAAAGAGCCGCACGGCAGGCATAGAGGCCAACCGAGTGATGTGGCTGAGTTGGCGAAAGCTTTAGCTAAAGAAATGGACCTCCAAAACGAGGTCACGAGATGTTGACAAACGCGAGTGCTTTTTTACCGGTAAGGCTCATATTGCCGATGGCGGCTTTTTCGATGTGCTCGCTCCACCAATTCATCATAGGAATTCGGCGTTTTAAGTATTCGGCGTGATTGTAGGCATTGCGCACTGCGTTGTCGCCTACATGAGCGAGAGCGGCTTCTATAACATCCGCATCAAAGCCTTGCTCGTTTAGCGTTGTACTGGCTAGCGATCTTAGACCGTGGGCCACCAACTGCTTATCAAAGCCCATGCGCTTAAGTGCCGTATTAGCTGTTTGCGCGTTGGTGTGTGTTCTTATGTTTCTATCCGAGGGGAACACATAATCACTGCGCGAACTGATAGGCTGCATTAGTTCTAGTAATGCTATGGCTTGCGGGGATAACGGCACAGTATGCGGCTTTTTCTTTTTCATACGCTCAGCCGGTATATACCACATGGCCTTATCAAGTTCGATCTCATCCCACCTTGCACCCGCAGCCTCGCTTGGGCGTACCATTGTGTGTAATTGCCACTCAATCAAACAGCGTGTCGTTAATTTAATACTGGCGATTGAGATAGTAGCCATTAGTGTGGATAACTGTTCTGGCTTAAGCGTTGGCAAGTGCTGCTTTTGTGGTGGCTGAAAAGCTTTACTGATACCACTTAGCGGGTTGTTAGCCAGCAACCCCGTATTAACCGCATGAATCATAATTTCATTGAGCCGCTGGCAAAGGCGCTTAACCGTTTCTAAGCTACCTTTAGCCGCTATTGGCTTAAGCGTATCAATCGCTTTAACCGCCGTGATTTTATGAATAGGCAGCTGACCAAGACTTGGGAATATGTGGCCTTCTAATGATCGCCATGTGTCTAAGGCATGATTAGCTGAAACCTTACCTTTTTTAACCTCTAACCACTGGCTGGCGACGTGCTCTAATGTATTACTATGCGATGCCTCATCTAGCAAGGCTTGCTCCTCGCGATGCTCTTTAGGGTCTATATTCTTGGCGAGTAGCTCGCGGGCCACTTTGCGCTTTTCGCGCGCCTCAGCAATAGACACTTCGGGGTAAGTGCCAAAGCCTAAACTCGTGCGCTTTTTGGTGAAGGGCCGGTAATAATCCAATAACCACAACTTAGAGCCGTTAGGTTTAACGCGTAACTGCAAACCACCACCATCGGTAAGGGTGTACACCTTATCTTTAGGCTTTGCTTGCTTCACTTCAGTATTGGTGAGGGGTTTAGTGATTCTGGCCATCTTAGTAGTACCGCTTTTAGTAGTATTACGATGGTACTACTAAGTAAACTACTAAAACAACAGGATGTTATAAGACTGCTTAGAACCCTACAGGCACAAAAAAGCCCGTAAATCGTTGAATTTACAGGCTTTTTTGGCTTTCTTTGGGGCTTTTAAAACCCCTAATTGGTGGAGGCGGCGGGATTTGAACCCGCGTCCGCCAGTACTCCGTCTTCGGCTCTACATGCTTAGTTTCCGTTAATTGATTTAACTCATTCGCTACCCAACGGGCAGGGCGCGACGAGCGAGTTCGCTTAAGTTTTGCAATGCTGTCACGATCTATACAACACAGCTATTCAGTTCTATATGACAGTCTATAACGCGGTACTGACACCTTGCTATAGACCGCTAACGGCGAGCCGCTAGAAGTGCTTCATCAACTGCTTACGCAGCTAATTGGGCACCGTAGTTGTCATCATTGGCAACTGTAAAAATGCAGCTTTGGATTTACGTGATTGGCTACCCTCACGACATGCACCTAAGATTTTGTTACCGGCGTCGAATCCTAATCGCCCCCCTTTTATACGTAACTGGCGAATACTACTGCCACTTACTAAAAAGTTTTTTTATGGCCTAAAGCGCAACATATCGCACCTTAGCTCAATCAAAATGGGGTGTTTTTTAGCGTTTGCCGTCATATTTACAGCTTGGCTTTAAAACTATGGCTAAGTGGTTACCCACTCAAACAAAATCAAGTCGCTCATTATAAGCTCGCATCTGCGCTACAGCAAGGTTTATTGCGCATAGCGTGTAAATGGTTTCGCCCTAGTACAATAACCGTTAGTATCCTCGCATAATTTGGCTCGCCGCAGGCAGCCTCGCACACCCAAAAGAAAGCCTTTATGCCTACCCCTTCGTTAATGCAACAGCTCTTTGGCTCGCTTAGCTGGCAGCCGCCTGTATGGTTGCGCCGCTTTGGGGTGGCCTGCAAAGCACACTTTTGGCGCTATAGTGTTTACTTACTCACGCTATGTGCATTGGCCGCCGGGGCTTACTGGGGCTACAACGCTTACCAAAACAGGCCTACGTGCATGCAACCCCAACCCCAAAACACAAACCCAGCGTGTTTTTGAATTTTGGCCCAGTGATTTATTGCAATTATTTAACCAAGCCGGTATTCAGCGCAAATTACCACCCGCTTTTATGCCAGAGTGTACATTAGATGATACAGCCAATAGCGGCCTTGCTCCGCGCATTACATCACCGAGCAACCAATTAACTTATGCACTCCACAAAAACCACAGCACACTCGCCTTAAAAGCAACCGCCGATACAAATGTTACGCAACTTTATTGGTTTGCCAACAATCAGTATTTGGGTAGCGAGGCGGCCAATCAAACATTTTTTTGGCCCGCAACGATTGGGGCTTATACGCTAAAAGTTATAGATGACCACGGCCGCTCGGCAAGCATAGAGGTTACTATCGAGCTTGCGCAATAAAGAGTCACCGGCAGCCAGCCAAAAGATCAAAATAAACAGGCTTATTTCATAAATGAAGCATGCGGTGTGCCGCTATGGCATTTAAGTACCCACGGATAACTTTCGGTAACATAATAACCGTATTGCCCCGCTACCGTCATACCATTACATTCATCTAAATCACCACTGGCAGTATATTCCCAGTCATCAATATACATACCATTGTAACTCCCGCCTGGGTCACTGGCTGAGCTAGGCCGCGTGCCTGCCTTTAAGCTATAACCCGATAAAGCTTTGCGTACAGTGCCGGTGGCAGAGTCTAAAAAGTAAGTGCCATAAATAGGATAACCATCGGCAGCAAAACCAATCACCGGCGAGCCGCCAGGGCCTGGGTTATCATCAAATAAAGCATTAGGATTACCATGGTAATGGTAGGTACCATCGGGTTGTGTATGGGCATTATGAGTGTCTGTGCCAAAATTATTGCCTTCGCCCAAGGGGTCTAATAACCAGCTACTGCTGGCTTGGCAGCCGATAGGCACATTCCCATTTTCGTCAGCCATTGCATCGCTGGGCTTGTAGCAGCCAGCCGATAACAGATCGACAACCACACCATTCAGTAATACAGCATCCCATGTGCGCAGGCTTAATGCGGTGACATTTACCGCTTTAGCTGGGGCTTGTGCAATAGTAAAAGCCCGCGTCACTTCAGCCACATCACCGGCAAAGTGTGCACTACTATCATTAAAATCATGGTTTGGAATACCGTTGCTCGTTAGCACGCAATTATCGCCGCTAAGGCTAATATCGACCTGCCCGTCAAAGGCTACTTGCTGCTGAATATCCATCACATCAGCAAACATACCCCGCACAAACTGGGCGCAACCGCCATGGGTATCTTCAAAAATAAGGTTTGTAATATCTAACGCGGCAGCACTTGATTGAGTATCACTCGATACCGAGCTCGTGCTACTAACTGCATCACTAGAGACTGCATCACTAGAGACTGTATTACTAGCTGCTGTATTACTAGATGCACTGCTAGACGCAGTCTCACTGGATAGCGCTGATGTAGAGGCATTGCCTGAATCGCCACCGCTAGAACCACAACCGACTAACGCCGCACTGATAATAAAAGCGGGTAGTCGCTGCCATGCGGTAAATACGCTAACATTTATATTAGGTACGGCAATGGTTTGCCTAATTAACAGGTGCTTTGGCTCGTTCATATAAACCTTCAGTGCGTGTAAGTGTTTATAAAGTTAAGCACAAAAGTCAATAAATACATTAATGGTGTGATCCCTTTTTAGCCGAGCCAATAATTCATTAGTGCCCAATGCAGCACCGCAAGTGGCCACCATATTCGCCCCCGTCGCTTATGACTTAGGGACGAGGAAAAAATACATGATCCAATAATACTTGTTTTCTACTTCCTCTGCTGTGTTGCTCAAAGCGTTAATGCCCAGGCATGCGCCCCTTCGAGCGCCTTGCCGAGAAAACAGAAACCTACGTCTAATTGGACAAACTATTATTGCCTCGCCCCTTAATGGTATTGAGTTCACGCTTGAGCTCTTTCCATAAATTTTCGTAGGCTCTTACCGCGCGTCCTTTAGTTGCGTAGGCCGCTAAGGGGGCTTGCTTTTCGCTCATTTTTTCAGCGGCGCTATCGTAGGGAATACACGTTTTAAGCATTTGAATAGGCATTGCTTTAGCATTGGCTAAAGTCTGCTTATGTACGCTGCGCCGCATATCGACTTGGTTAAAAAAGCCAACAATGCGCTTAGGTTGGTGTTTTTGACGGCTAAAAAAATCGACCACCTGGCCAATAGCCCTAACAGACATGGGACTAGGAATAATAGGCACCAAAACAATATCGGCCTTTGAGACTAAATACTCGACACTCGGTGATAAGCTTGGCGGGCAGTCGTGAAACAAAAAGCGGGCATTTTCACTTAACGGCGCAATAAGGCTGTCTAGTAACTTGCGGGGGTTTTTATGTAAGTCTAATGCACCTTCTATTTTTCTTAAGCTTAAATCTGCAGGAATCAGCGATAATCGCGGGTAAGGGGTTCTTACCTCTAACTCGCCAACAGGTAATCCCTGGCTAAACAATTTAAGGCTTTTTGTTTTTTTACCCGTAGACGCGCTATCGCTAAAATACCACGTAGATGCCGCTTGAGGATCCCAGTCCCACAATAAGGTATTGTGTTTATTTTGGCTGGCCAAATAGGCTAAGTTAACAATAGTGGTTGTTTTCCCTACACCACCTTTTAAATTATAAACGGCAATAGACTGCATAATCATCCCATAACATCACAAACACCTATAGCACGCGGCGTGTCATCGCTTCAATCTATAAGCCATAACACGCCGCGCAGTAAATAATGATGCCAAGTCTAACCGATTGACTAACACATTTGTATTTCATTTTTGTGACACTCCAGATTAACTCCGAAGTGCATACTTAATTAACTTATCGCCTCTCAATAATAAGTTAATTAAGTCGTAACCATTCAGCCAAACGAACAAACCCCTCTTGAGAGGGTGCTGATGGGTTATTTTTTGGGCGTTTGAGCGCCGCCTTGCAGGAGCCTAGTGTCGAGCAGAGGAAGTAGAAAACACGCATTATTGGATCATGTATTTCCCTCCCCGCCCCTTAGACAGCACACCTGCATAGGGATATGCAGAATTAGATATTGAGAGGTACAAAGTCGAAGTGGCTTGAGCCCTGCCAATGATTCATTAGCGCCCGATTTGAGCACCTCTGAAGTTACACTTAGCCATTAGTAAGCGTCCTTATGTATTAAGCTAGGAAGGTATTTTTAGTGTCTATTTTTTGGAATATTAGGTGTTATTTGATAACACCTAATATAACTACTATTGACTAGTACCTGTAGCACCACGCGTCACTTCAATCGTATAAGCTGTAATCGGCCCAGTAGTATCCGATGACATTACTGACGATGGCGCACTTTGCAACGGTGTAGTTGACGGTGTAGTTGACGGTGTAGTTGACGGTGTAACTTTAGCCGATGTCGTGTAAGGAGATGTGACTTTCTGCTGCTCACCAGACAATAAGCGCTCGCGCTCATCGAGCAACACCATTAACTCGCCACCACTTAGCCCTTCAGTATTAGGGGCCTTAAGCGCTGTAGTGTTGGATGTTTTCTCGCGGGTACCTCGAACAGTAGCTATATCACCAACCGCTAAGTCCTCAAACTGAATATGCTTATCCATAAATCCGCTACCCAAAGGAATAAACTGCGTTTTTTCATCAGTAATAATTATCTCGCCGTCTATTATCATTTTGCCTATCGCTGCTTTTTTCGCGGTGGCCGGTACTGAAACAGCAATAGTCTCAATAGATCCAACTATCCGATCTTGCGCGGCTGTTCTTATGTCTTTTTTAGTGATGACTTTTTCAGCGATTATGTTCCCGCTATTATCTGTCACACCAAAAACGGTAACGTACTGCCCTTCGCTCAAGGTATCGAAAGTAAAAGTGGCGACTGTATCGTTAGCGTTCATAAAGACTGTTTGTGCCGTCACCCCGATACTTTGCCCACCTATCATGAATGTGCCAATCAAATTACTGCGCACAATATTATTAATCATACCTTCGGTGCGCACTTCAATACCGGGAAACTGATCGGCAGTACCCTCACGCTGGCGTATGCCTTGTGCCATAAAGTGCTGTTTAAGTGCATCATACTGTCCTTTAGCAACAACCGCCGCACCATTTTTTAGCTCAGTAGGTAACTCGCTAGCCGCACCGTAACTCACTAAAACACCCGCCATCAAGAACTGTGACTTATTGGTATCGAGCGCCGTTATTAACCCCAGAAAGCTATCTTGTTGGTTGCTGCTTGGGTAAATACGCGTTGCCACCACACTCCCGTTGTTATCGCTGGAACCACGAACATCAATAATATCACCCACTTTAAAGGCATCGACTGTGACTATGCTTTCACCGTAAAAGGTGTTTTCACTAATAGCCACTTTTTGACCTAATACGGTAAGCTGCCCCACCGCTGTATCAATATGAGAGATGGCACCGCGCACCGCAGATTCCGCATAAATAGTTTGCGCCGCAATCTCACCATCATCTCCTTCGGTCAATGCTAGCAAGGTAATAAAGTCACCTAAACTTAAATCGGCTTCGGCTTTTAATTCGCCATCAATATACACATCGGTATTATCGGTCGTATAGCGCACACCATCAATAAACACACTACCAAAGCCACTAATGGCTCCGGTCACCGAGCCTGCAATATCGGGCTCGGGAGCTCCGCTGCCATCAATGATACTACCGCTGTTATTAACCAGTAAATCATCTCCGGTATCTCCACAGCCGGTTAAACCTAACGCCAAAATACCCATCGCTATATATTTTAATACTATTAATTTCATAAACGCCAAACACTTTATCAATTTTAAATGAGACAACTTAGAATGAAACAACATCGGCTACTTTCCTTCATGAGGGCTTTCAATCCCATAAACACCAACACCCAAGCGCACCGTTTCTATACGATTTTTAAGCGCCAAAGAGGGCTCTACTTGCGGGTCAACTTGGTGCGCCACAATCCACTGCGCTACACGCTCTAAAAAGGCTTGGCCCTCATGATCCAAAAAATCTTTAAAGGCTTGAGCATCTTTAGCAGGTATGTGATTACTGCTGGCACGGCGCTCAAAGCGCACGGTTTTTTTAGGGCTCTCATGGGTTAAATAAAGGTTATGCAATAATGTGTTAGCCAATTCATTAATGACAGTACCTGCACGCAGCATGGCCTGCGGGTCAGACCCTGGCGGAGTATAAAAAGGCTTTAATACACGTAAAAGACCATCGCCTAGCTCAACCACGTTACCCGCCCGTATTAGTTCTTTAAGCACCACATTAAACGGCAAGCCCCCACTATAGCGACGTGCCAACTCTTTAAAGCTTAGCGCGCTTACCTCCAAGGACAAGTACGCAGGATGCCCTTGCTCATCTAGAAACTCTGGGTCTTCATACCAGCCGCGCACCACGCGTGACATCTTATCTTGACCTTCGCGTGCCTCGGCTACGCGAGCGCCTTGCGCTAATAAATCTTTAAGGCGCTTAACCTCTTTGCGATCAATGCCTGTCAACGCCGATACTTTGGCGGTATTCGTCGGCCGGCCACGCACACCAAAGTCGCGCTGCGCTACTGCCACATAGGTACACTTAGCCAGCGCCGTAAACTCCTGAAACGTTACGCCGTTGCGCAATAGCATAGCGGCAATAGGGTCTAGCAAATTGCTAAGCGCCGCTTCTATTAATGCTTTATCTGACTCTTGCCCCATGAGGCTCCACTCGGTAATTAATGTTAGGTTTGTTCGATTGGCTTTTGCAAACGTCTATAAAAATGGCTCTTAGACGAGCACTTAGGTAAAAACCCTTCTACTGGCTAATCGTTTTTGCTAAAAACGGTTTTGACTAAAAACGGTTTTGACTAAAAAGGCGCACACTTTAAACCGTTCTCTCCCGCCAAACCAGCCGGTTACCTCAGTTCGCTCAACCCTTACACCCCTCAACCATATGTGAGAATAATACTCTCACATTACATCAATTTGCAGCTTAATCACCTGTAAATAATGAAAAGAGTGACACTGTTTTGTACACCTCGAGACTCCGGTCTCAATTACATCAACAATCCCCTTAAAACGCTATAAATCCTATAATAAATCCATATATGATAATAATATGCTCGTATATAGCAAACAAATGCCTTATTGAGGCCATTCAAAGGGTCACTAAATACACAACTATTACTCATAACTCACCGACCAATGCACCACAACAGGCTCACGACACAACTAGGCACTTAAACCAACAGGCATCAAGAACAGCCAATGCTTGGCTTAACGCAAAATAACAACAGCACTCACTACTGCGCATAACATTAAAGAGGTACATCATGAGAAACATTCATTCAAAACTGATTCTGGCCGTCGCAATTGCTGTCGCTATGACCACGCGTACCGTCACCGCCAACAACTTTCTCGCCATCAGCACCTCAAAAACCAAACGCAAAAAACATAAAAAAGACCGTTCGTTAATAAAGAGCATGCCAGTAAAGAGACTCCACCAAAGCAGTATTCGGGGCTATAGCATTTAAAGCCCGAAACCCGAGAAGGGATCAATCTTTCGTCGTAATCCCTTTACACCGTTAAATTAAAAAATAAGGAGGAAATTAAAATTAGATAAATATTTTTAACTCTAAAAATAAATTTAAAAATATCACATGCATAACGCTAATGTATTACAAAGCATATATGCAAAAATTTTTAGTTAAAGAGGTATTTCATGAAAACAAAAAGCATAAGACATTTACCCTTTAAGCTTATTACCGCCTCGGTAATAAGCTTAATTTTGTCCGGCTGTACGGGAGGGGAAACATCCGTTTCGTCGAGCGAGATAACCACGAGCAGTGCAACGCAATCGAGTATCAATACTCCTGTAACATCGAGCGAAAGCTCAGTGGTAGTATCGAGTATATCGAGCCAGGGCCTCCTAGTAATAATCAGGCAGATAGTAGAATTTTTGCTCTATAGTCATCGTCAATCGCGGAGGCCATGA
>CANLTI010000081.1 GCA_947494095.1 uncultured Pseudomonadales bacterium | reverse complement strand
CATTCAGACGCTAACCGACCTCTTTAACAATAAGCCATTTATGCCAAGTGACTGCGCATAATGGCTGAGTAGTTACGGTTTATTTAACACCTTCTACGAATTGGAGTATACCAGCAACAACAAATGGGTATGGGGTTAAGTGTTCGGCATTTGATGATAATGGTTTTATTTATGCATTGCATGGCGGGTCGGATGTAAGTTCTCAAGGAGTCGCAAAAATAAATCCGTTTACTGGGCAGTGGGTTGATCTTGGGCATAGTGATTTTGCCTCAAATGCTACTATTGGTGTGGCGTTTAAAGATGGTTTGTTGTATGCAGGCAATCAATATTCTGTCGGCGAATATATGACGCTAAATACAAATAATATGGATGTTAATTTAAATATTGACTCACATTGGGAGGGTGAGGGCGGGCCAGTATTAATCAATTTTGTAACTTTTGATAAAAGTAGGGGTGATTTTATTGTTCGTTACAGTAATGGAACGACATTGACAAGATATTTGTCTGGCAATTTAAAAAATATAATTATTAATAATTATTTTAGCGTGCCGGGTAATTTTGGTGCTCTTGACGTTTCTGAGGAGTTCGGTGTTTTTGCTTATGTTGAGGGTGAAGGTGATTTAAAAATATATTCAACAAAAAATAAAAAATTTAATGCGCGCTTATTTATTCAAGATGCACAAGATGTTGATACTCGCAGGGAGTACTACACAACCGCTAATGTGTCTTTTTTGCCTTCTTCTGGTGGCGCTGTAATGAGAGGTGAGTGCGCTAAAGCATTGATGGAGGGGATTAATATTAGTGGTTATATGCCTGATAATTATTTAGATTTTATTGTTAATCTTGAGTATAGAAGCGAGACTCAAAAAATAGCAAAATCTTCGGGGTCTGCGTCTTGGGCATATCGAGGATATAAAGACATTGAAAGTGTATTTTTAGAGTCGGATGTTAAAATAAGATTGCTTCCTGATTTCATCACTGACAAATAGCTTTTAAATGAATAAAAAAAATATAGCAACAATATCGATATTAATTTTTATATTGGGTTCATTTATGAAAACCAAAAAGAGCACAAAAACGCGCGGCCTTCGCAATAATAATGCAGGCAATATTCGCTGGGATTCAAAAACCAAGTGGCTTGGCCAGACTGGTGCAGATGATAAAAATTTTATTATTTTTGAGGCTCCGGAATACGGGATTAGAGCCATGGCTCGCGTATTAAAAAGCTATCAAAATCGTGGCGTAATTACCATGGGTGATATCGTTAAGACTTGGGCGCCAGCGGTAGAAAATGACACCGAATCATATATTAAAAGCGTTGAGAGTAGGACAGGCTTTAAACGTGATCAGGTTATGTTTAGCCAAAATTACCCCGAGTTAATTGCGGCTATTATTCATCACGAGAATGGTGCGCAGCCTTACGCAATGAATACAATTATTAAAGGGGTTGCTCTTGCATGATTAAATACGATTTAACAATAAAGACAGAGCACGTAATGATTGCGGTGGCTGCAATGGCGGGGTTTTTTATTGTGCGCGGTCTGATTGATGGTGCGGGTGATGCTATTTCGGCGGTTAACCCTGTTAGCCGCGATAATATATTTTATCGTGGAGTAAATGCGGTGGGTGCGGTGTTGTCCGGTGATGAGGGTTTTACTCTTGGCGGTGCCATCTATGACGCTGCGCACGGCGATGAAATAGGACGGGCTACAAATGGCATTAACTGATATGCAAAAACGCTTTATAGCCACTGTGGCGGCCACTGTGTTAGCCGCTTTAATTGTTGATTATGTGAGGATTAAAAAAGATGAAAACTAAATTTTGGAAGCTAAAACGGTTTTGGGCTGCGCTGGCAATTGCGGTGAGTTCGGCGGCGGGTATTTCGCCTATTGCTGCGCCAGCGCTAACAGAGGTTGTTTGTGCTGTTGTTGAGTGTGAGTGATGGAATTCTGGCAGCAGTTAAATACAATATTGGAGCCTGTCTCTAATATTGTAATTGTTGTGGGTGGCCCGTTGCTGTACAAATTTGATAAGCGGTTATGTCACGTTGAGTTAGTGCAAAAGTTGCGGCCAAGTTGTGGGCAAGCTCGGAAGCCTGAGCAATAAAGACGATATGCGCGCCAAACATGTTTGGTAGATTAAAAAAGGCTTAGATTAAAAAGTTATAAAAAAGGCGTTTGGGCTTGTTTTGGTTGTGTGTCGGTTATAGAGTGCAATAGAGTAAAAAGGTTTTGGTTTATGATTTGTTTATTGTTTTTTTTAAAAATATCGATAAAAAGTCTTATAAAACAAGGGGTTGTATTACTTCCGATAATCACAATTATCGGAAGTAAGGGCTGGGTTTATACCCTCTTTTCAATCGAGTCTTCGTAACATCCATTCAATTGAATGGATGTTACATACTCTAGTTGTTATCTTTTTTGAGTGTATGAATAAGGTCACGCAAGTTGGCTGCTTTTTCGAACTCTAGATTTTTAGCCGCATCAAACATGGTTTTTTCGAGCTCGCTCACTTGCTGCCACACATCTTTGCCGACTAATTCCTTAGGCATAGCAGTGCCTTTTGTGGCGCTGCCTTTTTTACGACCAATTTTTGCTCCGGGTATGCGGGCGCCATCCAAAATATCAGAGACCTTCTTTTTGATCCCTTTAGGTGTAATGCCATGCTTTTTATTGTGTTCGATTTGTTTATTGCGGCGACGGTCGGTTTCATCCATGGCGCGCTGCATAGAGCCTGTAATTTTGTCGGCATATAAAATACAGTGGCCATTAATGTTTCGCGCTGCGCGACCAATCGTTTGTATTAAGGCGGTTTCTGAACGTAAAAAGCCTTCTTTGTCGGCATCAAAAATAGCCACTAAAGCCACCTCGGGCATATCAAGGCCTTCGCGTAGCAAGTTAATACCCACTAAAACATCAAACACCCCGGCACGTAAGTCTCTAATAATTTCGACACGCTCAACTGTTTCAATATCTGAGTGAATGTAACGTACTCGCACGCCCTGCTCTTGTAAAAAATCGGTCAGATCCTCGGCCATGCGCTTGGTTAAAACAGTAATTAATATGCGATCGTCTTGGGCAATAGTTTTGTGAATTTCGCTTAAACAGTCATCGACTTGTGTCGTCGCGGGGCGGATCTCTAATTGGGGGTCTATTAAGCCTGTAGGCCGCACCACTTGTTCGACAATATTACTGGCGTGCTCTTTTTCGTATTTACTGGGTGTCGCCGATACAAAGATCATTTGTGGCGCCGCGTTTTCCCACTCATCAAAACGCATTGGCCTGTTATCTAGCGCTGAAGGCAATCTAAAACCGTATTCAACTAACGTTTCTTTGCGCGATCGATCACCTTTGTACATAGCCCCAATTTGCGGCACGGTAACATGGGATTCATCAATCACAAGTAACGCATTATCGGGAAGGTAATCATATAGCGTGGGCGGTGCTAAACCTGGGTCACGGCCCGACAAGTACCGTGAATAGTTTTCAATGCCGTTGCAGTAACCTAGCTCTTGCATCATTTCTACATCGTATTTGACGCGTTGCTCTAAGCGCTGAGCTTCGACGAGTTTATCGTTAGCGCGTAAATACTCTAACCTTGGGCCAAGCTCGGCTTTGATATTATCGACAGCTTCTAAAATTCGCTCACGGGGTGTCACGTAATGACTTTTAGGATACAGCGTATAACGCTGTACTTTTTGAATCACTTGCCCTGTCAAAGGGTCAAACAACGCAATATTTTCAACTTCGTCATCAAACAGTTCGATACGCAGCGCTAAGTCTTCACTATCTGCGGGGAAGACATCAATAATATCACCACGAACACGGTACGTGGCGCGATGGAATTCGATATCATTGCGCGTGTACTGTAACTCGGCCAAACGCTGCAACAGCGTGCGTTGATTCATTTCATCACATAAGACTAAATGAATCACCATTTTTAAATACGCTTCGGGGTCACCTAGGCCATAAATAGCCGATACAGTTGCCACCACAATCGCATCTTCACGCTCCATCAGTGCCTTGGTTGCACTGAGGCGCATTTGTTCGATATGTTCGTTGACTGAAGCATCTTTTTCAATAAATGTATCAGAGCTAGGCACGTAAGCTTCGGGCTGATAGTAATCATAATAAGAAACAAAGTATTCAACCGTATTATTAGGAAAGAACTCTTTAAACTCGCTATAAAGTTGGGCGGCCAGTGTTTTATTATGGGCCATCACCATGGTGGGCCGCTGCACTTGTTCAATAACATTGGCAATGGTAAATGTTTTACCCGAGCCGGTAACACCTAGCAATGTTTGGTGTGCAAGGCCGTCTTCTATCCCCTCTACTAGCGCTTTAATAGCCGCCGGTTGATCACCTGCAGGCTCAAACGCGCCTTTTACTTCAAAACGTTTCATTGAATAACCTTCCATTGTGCCTATTAAAGCGCTTAGTCGCCCAGCGTATCTATCATGCCATACGCTGGGCTAATATTACTTTTGTCTAATTTCAAAGCATTGATGTATTTTGCTGTTGCGTGCAAAGTCTTTATCGATGGTTTCGCGGGTAATATCTTTTACCGCAAAATGACTGAGCTCATCAGCGGCTAGCTTAAAAGAGCGCAAGTTATTAGAAAAGTATAAAACGCCACCGGGCAATAAAACCTCCATACAGCGCTTAATTAAAGCTACATGATCTCGCTGAATGTCTAATACGTCTTCCATGCGTTTTGAGTTTGAAAAACTCGGTGGGTCTAGCATGATTACATCAAACCCTTCGCGGCAGTTTGCTAGGTACTTACTGCAATCGCTTTGCACAAATTCATTGGTGGCAGTGCTAATGTGATTAAGGGCAAAGTTGCGCTCGGCCCATGCTAAGTATGTTTTGCTCATATCGACACTGACGGTTTTTTTAGCACCCCCTAATGCCGCATGCACAGTGGCTGATGCGGTATAACAAAAGAGGTTCAAAAAGCGCTTACCGTAAACTTCACTGGCAATTTTTAAACGCAACGGTCTATGATCTAAAAACAAGCCGGTGTCCAAATACTTGTGCAAGTTTACCCATAACTTGGCGTCCCCTTCTTGCACTTGTAAATCTTGCCCCTCAGACTCTTCAAACCGTTGGTATTGTTTATCGCCTTTGTTACGCTCACGGGTTTTGATGGCTATATCATCAGGTGTTATCTCAAATACCGCACAAACGGCAGAGACTATTTCATTAAAGCGAAGACGCGCCGCTTGAGGGTTGATTGTTTTAGGTGCGGCGTACTCTTGTAGATGAATCTGACCGTCATACCAGTCAATAGCGGCGGCATATTCGGGCATATCGGCGTCATAAATACGGTAGCAGTTGGCAGGAGTATTTTTAAGCCAGGGCTTTAACGCTTTAATATTTTTACGTAACCGGTTGGCAATCATCGTGGCGCCGTCGGTCAGTTTAATAATAATAGGACGCTCGTTGGTGGCCTCGCCTTTGCGTAAGGTGGCTTCGCTGGCATCTAATATTTTGAATTGTTGCAACTCGCAGGCAATGGCACCATTAAAGAGTTTATTCTTTTTACTCGCACGCATACGCATATTTTGTGCAAGCTCGGGGTTGCCGGTAAAGACACCAATCGTCCAGCCTGCAAAAAACTCTTTAGCCACTTGTGCCATTTGTAGGTAAGTGCCTTTTAGTGCCTCAACCTCTCCCAAGCGCTCGCCATAAGGTGGATTGGTTAATATGATCCCCTTGGGCCATTCGGGGTCGCAGCGCAGCTGACTCAATGCGTTATGCCCCACGGTGACACTGTTTTGCAGCCCTGCGCGCTCAATATTGTGATTGGCCGAGCGCAGTACTGGCGGGTGCATATCAAAGCCCATAATGGGCGGTAAAGGCTGAGTAATTGCCTCTTGCTGGTGCGTCTTAGCTTCTTTTAGTAAAGCTTCCCATTGGTAAACGTTATGGACTTTAAATTGCTCAAATGACCAGTGACCACGGAACATCCCTGGTGCTATTTTAAGCGCCATTAAAGCCGCTTCGGTTAAAAAGGTACCCGAGCCGCACATAGGATCAATCAGGCTGCCCCCTGCTGCTGCCACTTCTGGCCAGCCCATACGCAATAAAATAGCCGCGGCTAAGTTTTCTTTGAGTGGTGCTATGCCCTGCTCTTGTCTGTAGCCGCGCTGATGTAAACTACCGCCCACAAAATCTAGCGCAACCGTCACAATCCCCTTACTTAAGCGGGCATTAATACGAATATCAGGGTCTTGCTTACTGACATTTGGGCGCTCAAAACCCTCATCACGCCAGTAATCAACAATGGCATCTTTGATGCGTAGTGCGCCATATTGTGTATTATTAATTGCGCGGTTAGACCCAGTAAAATCAACGGCAAAGCTACTGCTTTCACGGGTTAAGCTACGCCACGGAATATCTTTAACTACATCATACAAGTCATCGCCTGTCTCAATGGGCTCTTTACTCAAGCACCACAATAAGCGGTTAGCCAAACGCGAATTGAGCGCAATTTTATAACCCAGCTCTAAAGGCCCATCACAAGAAACACCTGCAACAGTTGACTTACAATCTTGGCCACCTAAGGCTTCAATCTCTGTCAGTAATAAATCTTCGAAGCCCTTTGGGCAAGTGATAAAAAACTGCATACCGCTCTCTTTGATTAAAGTTCAACCTGTTTTTATAACAAGAAAGGCTTAAAAACCCTCTTATTAGAAACAAATAGTCGTTCACTGTTATAAGAAAATTTGTTTTACTGAACATCCGCTTAAGCAGCGGCTCGTTTGTCACCTTAGTGTCATCTTAGTGTATTAGGCCACATAAGATAACGCAGGAGTGCAAACGGTTCTCTAACCTTTGATGCAAACTAGTCTTCAATTACTAGACTAACCAAGCTAGTACGTAAACTAAACTAGTACCTGAATTCAGGTTACAAAAATTGCGCAGGTCAGCACACTTGAGCAGGCTCAATAAAACCTATAGCTAGCAACAAAAACAGCAGCTAACATTTTGAGCGACATTGTAACGGCAACTGAGTAAGGGTTATAGCAAAAACACTTGAGAGGTATCTCTGATTTATGAAAACACAAAAACGTAGTCACACAAACCGCGCTTTTACTAAAGGCTATCAAGCAGGCGTTTCTGGAAAATCATGGGGTAATTGCCCGTTTGAATCGGGCGAGCCGCGCGCTAATTGGATGGCTGGTTGGCGAGATGGCCGAGAAGATAATTGGAATGGCTTTGGCCCTGCAGCGCAAGCGCAACGGTTGAGTAATATGTGACTGACAATAAGTCGGTGAAACCTTTTATACTGTTATTTGAACCACTAATTCAACGCGATTTTACAGAGCGCAACATCAATTTACAGAAAATTTACAGAACGGAACCACAAGCCACTGTAAACCGCGTAACAAATGAGCCAATAACTCGCTCATTTAACCTATAAAAGGGCGATTGCCCTTTACGGCGGCCCGCCAGAGCCAAGATCTGGCAAAAGCACGAGAAACAACACAGCGAACTATGTACCATTACTCAATCAGTAACACCACTGACAAATGTTTTAGATTGTCAACCAATCGATAAACATTAATAATGCGAGGAGGCTAGTAACGTTTACCTATCGACGCGGCGATACTCCGTGGTAAGCCTGGCGTAAAAATGTACAATGCAAAAATACGCCGCAAACAATGCACCATTTATGGCAACCATACGCACTGTTCAAGTGTGGAGTTAAGCAGCGTTAATTAAAAAACCGAGAGAGGATATTGCATTAGTGCGGCATTCGCCCGCAAAGTACTGGGCTTACACCGTGTCGCTCACTGTGTAAGATCAACATTTAGCCATTAAATGCGAGGGTAGCCTATAAACAGTTTAATGATACCCACATATTTACGTACGTACATCGTGCGTTGACCACTCAGGCTTCGGCCACTCCAGTCGCTATAAAGAGCGACAGCCCCTAAGGTTTATATGGCCTAGGGGCTTTTTATTGCGCGCTACATATTAGAGATCATTATGGTATAGCGCGTATCGGTATTAACGGGCTTTTTTGGCCATTAAGGCTTCGATTGCTTCGATTGTTTTTGGTACCGCATCGGTCATCACTTGATTGCCTGTTGCTGTAATAAGGATATCGTCTTCTATTCGAACACCAATACCTCGCCACTTGGCATCAACGCTCTCGTCATCAGGCTGCACATAAATACCCGGCTCGATCGTCATCGTCATCCCTTCTTCTAGGATGCGCCATTGGCCATCAACTTTATAAGCGCCCACATCATGCACATCTATTCCTAAAAAGTGCCCTGCTCTGTGCATATAAAAGCGCTTGTAGGCACCCGTGTCTATCAACGCTTGAACATCACCTTGCAATAAACCTAAGTCCACCAAACCTTGGGTAATCACTTGCACTGTGGCTTCGTGAGGCTCATTCCAACGATGGCCGGGCTTCATAACATCGAGCGCTGCCAGTTGTGCATCTAATGTTAATTGATAGAGCGCCTTTTGTGGCTCACTAAACTTACCATTAACAGGGAATGTGCGAGTGATGTCTGATGCGTAAAAATCGAGCTCACAGCCAGCATCGATCAGCACTAAGTCGCCCTCTTTTAATATTTGGTTGTTTTCGGTGTAATGTAGAATACAGGCATTATCGCCACCGCCAACAATGGTGTTATAAGCCGCCGAGCGCGCACCATTCATGGCAAAACTGTGTAGAATCTCGGCCTCTAGCTGGTATTCCCAAACACCCGCTTTACAGTATTCCATGGCCCGAACATGCGACTGCGCAGCCAATAAAGAAGACGCTTGCATTAAGGCAATTTCTTCTTTGCCTTTAATAAGGCGCAAGCTGTGAATCAAGGCATCAATACTCGCAAACTCTGCAGGTGGTTGTGCGCCAGCGCGGACTTTAGCGCGCACCTGATTAAGCCAACCTGTCATTTGCCCATCAAAATCAGCATCCTCGCCAATCGGGAAATACATTTTATCGCGGCCGTCAATCAGTTTAGGTAGCTCAGCATCTACCTCGGCAATGGTAAAGCTTTGGTCAGCACCAAAATGCGTCTTTGCACCTTCTGGGCCTGCCATAATGCCCTCCCAAATTTCCATATCTTTGTTGCGCTCGCGACAAAAGACGATGAACTCACCTTCTGGGCGGCCTGGTGCTAAGACCAAAAGCGCCTCAGGCTCTTCAAAGCCCGATAGGTAATAAAAGTCACTACTTTGACGAAAGATATAATCAGTATCTCGACTGCGCACCTTAGCGCTGGCGGCAGGTATAACGGCAATACTATTAGGCGCCATCAGTGCCATTAACTGGCTACGGTGTTGCGCTAATGCATGGGTCGAAAGGGTCATAAATTCTCCAAAACTAAAGGGGTTTTAGTCGTAATTAATCGTTACCTGTGCAACTCAATGAATATCGTTGCTTTGATCGGCGGGGTCATGTGATTGATTATGCTGAAACAAATACAAGGCGGCAATACGGACAAATTCACATAATTCGGTATACAGCGTTTCGTTTTCTTCACTATCTTCTAAGTCGGCATCAATTTGTGCAACTTCGGCAAGGCTAGTCAGCATATCGGTACCATCTTCATCCAACTGCTGCGCATCACAACCCGAAATCCCAAAGCCCATTAAAAAGCTTTGACACCAAGCCCCCAAGGCCTCGGCTCTTTGCCCCATAGACACGGCATCATCAGGTAATAACAGTTTGTAACCATAATTGCTGTCTTTGAGCGCTTGCTTAGCAATAATGGCGTAGGCGCCTATCGCCTCTTTGTCTTCTAAGGTGGTTAACGGCTCAGGAAGGTCCATAAATTCAGCGGCTGAAGCAAGCCATTTATCGGCATCTAAAGGGTCCCCGCCCGCCAACAAGCCCGTTACAAAACCTTGTAAATCGGCGGGGGTGTTAATAGCACCCAGTCGATATAAAAAGTCACTCCAGTGCTCCCAAGAATAAATAGCAGTAATATCGGTCATTTTTTGCTCCACTTTTAGCCCAATAGGTGTGTTGTACCGGGCAATAATTACTAATTTTAAAAAAGTGTGCATGCTAACACGGGTATGCGATGCGATGCGCTAGCAATATGACAGTCAATCGACGACAATGTCTTTGGTCATTACATAGGCTCGATTATTGGAGCCGAGTGAGGCATAACGACACTGAGGCTTTACCTGTGCAACCATCTCCCAAGCAAGCATTAAGCGAACACGATGATATCATGAGCTCACTCGAAGCAAAGCTTGATGCCCTGATCGCCTACACTCAGACATTAGAGCGCCGTAATATATTGCTGGAGCAGCAGCTTGAACAATCACACAAGCGCATTCATGTGATTGAATCACAAAAGACAAAGCTGAGTGAGCAATTGATGATGCTAGCGATTTCACTAGAGAGCTAAGAGGCGAGGTAGTTTTTCTCGGCAAGGCGCTCGTAGGGGCGTATGCCTGGGCATGTAACGCTTTGAGTAACGCAGGAGCGAAAGTAGAAAACAGTATTATTGATAATGTCTTTTTCCTCGTCCCTAAGGCTCCTCAAAGTACCACCACCACGGAATAAATGGCTGATTAGATGACACTAGACCCTATGCGCGCCCAAAAAGTACAAGTCAGTATACTGGGACGCGAATTTGCTGTTGCCTGCACACCCAATGAGAAAACCGCATTACAGCACGCCGCCAAAACCTTAGACGAGCGCTTAAAAACACTGCGTAGCCAAGGTAGCGGAGCTGCGTGCAATTTCGATCAGTTACTGGTTGTGGTGGCGCTGAATTTATGCAACGAGCTAAACGCCAGTAGCGCCCCTGGCAACGATAAAAGTAAACCGCTGTCAGCGCATAAGCTACGGGCGCTTATGGATAAAATTGATAACGCCCTCACCGAGTAAGCCTCGAGCGCCTGGCGGTAAAACTAGATGATTAAAACTAGCCGATATGACAATGGCTAGCTGCTACACCATCAACGGCTATACCGACAAACCACCGCTCAAGTGATACCTCACCCAAATACTTAAAGCTCAACATTTAAACGCTGATAACCGCCATTCCAATAACACAGGGGCAAGGTAGTTTTTGCGTTAAAGTGTATCGCAATGATTTCGCCGATCACAATATTGTGTGTTCCTTGAGACACACTATTGACTACTTTGCACTCAAAACTCACCGATGCCGATGTTAAGCGTGGCGTGCCCTGTACATCCCATGATGCGTCATTAAAGCGCTTATCTTGCTCGGCAGGATTAGCGCAAGCATTGGACAGACCTTGCTGTTGCTCGGTCAGTAAATTGGCACAAAAAAGCGTATTCGCCGTGAGCATGCCAGCCATTCGTGCACTTTGGTTGACGCACACGAGCAACGACGGCGGATTATCGGTCACCGAGGTCAGTGATGATGCCGTCATCGCATGGGGTGAACCTTCAGTATCTTTGGTACTAATAACAGCCACACCACTGGCCCACTGGCGCATTCCTTTTTTCATCGCGTCCGCTAAATCCATAGGCACGGGTACAACATCTGACATAGCTCAACCTTTAAATAAACAAAATATCTATTATACACATCACACCTAAAAGAAAGCGTTAATAAATAAGCCTAGCGCTTTCTAACCTATTCATCTGCAATAAAGGTGACTATTTTGCTATTTGATTAAGATCAAGACCTCACAATACTCGCCTCCTATAATGTGCCCTATCAATAGACTGTCATGCCTATGCGCTAATCATATGCTGCATACAGTCACCGTATTTCGCAGCCACTACTTTTATCTACAGGGCCAACCATGACGCACGCTATTCATACCGAAAACCCCAAAGAATCAGACGGTAGCGTCTTTCAACACAACCACTCAAACCACCCTGCACCGCTTTGGGATGATACCTTAATTCGTCGGCATGATTTAACCGGGCCGCGCTACACCTCGTACCCTACGGCGCCACAATTTAGTGTTCTGGTCTAATAATGTCGGACACATCGTTAGGTGGTATTCTACAGCAATAGGAGTATCACATGACTAAGAAAAGACCCGTATTTAGTGCCGAGTTTAAGCGTGAGGCAGCAGAGCTCGTCATCGATAAAAACTACAGTATCCATAAGGCCTGCGAGGTGCGTGGTGTCAGCGAAAGTGCGATGCGGCGCTGGGTTGAGCAGCTGAAAAAAGAGCGCTTAGGCCACACACCTGAAGGGGCGACAGCGCTGACGGCAGAGTCTACTTTTTATCGCGTATTAAAAGAGCATAATCAGCTTGCGCATAGAGGGCAGTCAAAAGCGAAAAATCCACCTAA
>CANLTI010000080.1 GCA_947494095.1 uncultured Pseudomonadales bacterium | reverse complement strand
GACACCCGCAACTGGAATTTTATCGAGAGCGTAGCGCTGAACCCTGAAAAATTGACAACTGATTAACTTTTTTATGATAACTAGCTTGAAAGACTCCGGTATAGACCTTGCCATAATCACGCATGGAGGAACTCGCTTTTGTGTTTAAGTAAAATGCTGACCATTACTTGCCCTTAATCCTACTGGTAACTGGCTTTCAGCTCGCTTGGGCATTCGGGGTAGATGTCCGGTCTTAACTGAGATCGGGTTACCTGTCCTTGTGTAGCTTGTTCGATGGGTAAAACGAATTCAGCGGGAACACGCCCTGATTTATTCAACCAAAACCAGACGTTTTGCTGTTTTGAATTGATGGCTCGTGCTAATGCTGATTGCCCGCCGACCAAGTCAATGGCACGGCGGAGATGTTTTTGTGTCGTGTTGAACACTTCCATACCGTCTCCTGTTACAATTAGAACTGTTACAAGATTGAATGTTACAGTTTAAACTGTAGATAAGTCAACAGTTAAAATTGTTGAAAGGCTACAGTTTTATTTGTAGAATACGGGCTTATGAAAACTTTATCCGAACGACTAAACCATGCCTTGCAACTTACTGGGGTGACTCAGTCTGAGTTGGCTCGTCGCATTGGTATCAAACAGCAATCGATCAGCCAGATTTGCTCTGGTAAATCGGCTAGGTCTCGTTACACCATGCAGATCGCGGAGGCGCTTCGCGTGAATGCTCATTGGCTCGCCACAGGTGATGGCGAGATTGGCTTGGGGGTCGGTAATGTAGAAGTCGGGCCTGATATTAAAGGGAGTATTCCTCTTATTAATTGGGTTCAGGCTGGGGATTGGACTGAAATAGCGGAGGGATTTGCCTTTGAAGATGCAGAGGAGTGGCGTGAAGTCACTGGGAAAGCACATGAAGGTTGTTTCGCACTGCGCGTGAAAGGCGACAGTATGGAAAATCCAAGCGGCAAAAAATCAATACCAGAAGGTGCTGTTATAGTTGTAGATCCTGATGCTCCTTACTCATCTGGTTCATTGGTTGTAGCGCGGCTTGACGATTCAAGAGAAGCAACCTTTAAACAATTAGTCTTGGATGGTGAGCAAAAATATTTGAAGCCTCTTAATCCACAATATCCAGCAATACCGATCAACGGCAACTGCTCAATTATAGGCGTTGTTAAACAAGCTATCATCGATTTTTGGTAGCGAAGGAATTTGTGGTTTAGCCACAGTTGTTCATGAGCTGAAGAAGCAACGATTGCAAACAGCTACAACTGAGCATTGGCGCACGCTGAGAGTAAATGGTAACCGATTAGATAACCATTGATTGTTTATAAAGTCAAGATCAGCGAAAATAGCGGCCAATTACGATTAACACGACGGATTTGACAAGCGAAGAACTGAAAAGAGAGTACTTCCAAAAGTGTGTACAAATCCGTGTACAAACTAAAAGAATTTATACATGGCAAACCAAGATTTTCTTAATGAAATCAATAAGCGAAGGACCTTTGCTATCATCTCGCATCCCGACGCCGGTAAAACCACCATCACCGAAAAACTCCTTTTGTGGGGCCAAGCGATTCAGGTTGCGGGCTCTGTAAAAGGTAAAAAAGGCCCACATGCTAAGTCTGACTGGATGAGCATGGAGCAAGAGCGCGGTATTTCGGTGACCTCCTCGGTTATGCAGTTTCCTTACAAGGGGCGCACGGTCAACCTGCTCGATACACCAGGACACGAAGATTTCTCGGAAGATACTTACCGCACGTTAACCGCGGTTGACTCGGTACTTATGGTGATTGATGCCGCTAAAGGGGTGGAGGACCGTACGGTTAAGTTAATGGAGGTATGCCGTCTACGCGATACGCCTATTTTATCGTTTATTAACAAAATGGATCGCGATACCCGCGACCCTATTGAAGTGCTCGACGAAATTGAAGATGTCCTTAAAATTGCAGCAGCACCTATTAACTGGCCGCTGGGCATGGGTAAAGAGTTTAAAGGTGTCTATAACTTATACACCGATACGCTGCATGTGTTTCAGCAAGGTAAAGGGTCGGTCATCCCTGATGATATTCAAATTAAAGGCTTAGCCAGCGATGAGGCCGCCGAATTATTAGGCCCTTATATTGATGATGTGCGCGACGAAATTGAATTGGTCCGTGGCGCCACACATGTGTTTGACCGCGAGGCTTATTTGGCCGGCAAGTTAACCCCTGTATTTTACGGCACAGCACTGGGCAACTTTGGTGTACGCGAAATGCTAGAGGGCTTTGTGGAGTGGGCACCAGAGCCTTTAGCGCGCACAGCGGCAACCCGCGAGGTAGCGCCTACCGAAGACAACTTCAGTGGTTTTGTGTTTAAAATTCAAGCCAATATGGACCCCAAACACCGCGACCGTATTGCTTTTATGCGCGTGTGCTCGGGCACCTATACACAAGGCATGAAAATGCACCATGTGCGTCTAGGCAAAGATGTACGTATTAGTGATGCCGTGACGTTTTTGGCCGGTGACCGTAGCGCGGTAGGTGAGGCTAAAGCGGGTGATATTATTGGTTTGCATAACCATGGCACAATTCAAATTGGCGATGCCTTTAGTGAAGGTGAAGATTTAAAATTCACGGGTATTCCTCATTTTGCGCCAGAGCTTTTTCGGCGTATTCGCCTTAAAGATCCACTCAAAACCAAGGCATTACAAAAAGGCTTGCAGCAGTTATCAGAAGAGGGCAGTACGCAGGTGTTCTTCCCGCAAAATAATAACGATATTGTTGTCGGCGCGGTGGGTGTACTGCAATTTGAAGTGGTGTCTTATCGCTTAAAAGATGAGTACAAAGTAGAGGCCATCTATGAGCCGGTAAGTGTAGCCACTGCGCGTTGGGTTGATTGTGAAGATGAGAAAATATTTGATGAATTTAAGCGTAAATGCGCCGAAAACTTAAGTATTGATGGTGGTGGGCATTTAACGTATTTAGCGCCTAATCGTGTGAATTTATCATTGGCTCAAGAGCGTTACCCCAAAGTGCGTTTTAGAGCCACTCGTGAGCATTAATCGGAATGTCCATAATGACTATTTTACCTCCACTCGCACCCCGCAAGGGTAACCGTTTTACTCGCTGGCTGGGTGCGCGTTTATTAAGATTATTGGGTTGGACCATAGAGGGTGAATTGCCTAATGAGCCCAAGTTAATTCTTGCGGGCGCACCACATACCTCTAATTGGGACTTTGTTTTTTCGATGCTAGTTGTTTTAGCGATAGGGCTCAAAGCTTCGTATTTAATGAAAAAAGAGGCCTTTTTTTGGCCCTTTGCCGGGCTATTTAAGTGGCTTGGCGGTGTCCCGGTGGCGCGTGGGCGCAACGGCGGTATGGTCGAATCTTTAGCCGATTGGTTTAATGAGCAAGAGGCCGGCTGGTTAATGATTACACCCGATGGAACACGCCGAAAAGTTAAAAGCTACAAAACAGGCTTTTTGCGGGTGGCCGAGTTAGCGCAAGTACCCGTGATGTTGGTGTCTTGGGATTATTCCTCAAAGCGCGTAGTGCTCGAAAAAGTATGGGCAACAACCGGTGACCACGAAGCGGACTGTCGAAATATTCGCCAATATTTAACCAACCGTTACGAAGGGCGTCAGCCCGAGTGGCAATAATTTTTTAATCATCAAGGATCGCATTATGCCTGCCTCACCTGTTGCACGTTTTTTATTTGGCGCTGCCTGTTTTGTGGTGGTGGTTGCAGGTATGCGTACCGCCGAGTCATTGTTGGTTCCGTTTTTACTGTCGTTGTTTATTTCGGTGCTGTGCTCGCCGCCCTTGGTTTGGTTAAAAGAGCGCGGTTTACCCAATGGTTTAGCTATTTTTATTATTATTGGTGCGGTCCTGGTGCTGAGCTTAGGTGTTGCTACTGTGGTGGGTGCTGCGGTAGGTAATTTTAAACAGGATTTGCCTGCTTATCAGGCGCGCTTAACGGCGTTAACCGCCGGTTTGTTTGCTAAGTTGCAAGCGCTGGGCCTGCATATTGATGCTGCGCAGTTGCGTGAAACCTTTAACCCTGCGGCCCTGTTGGGTTTTGCTGGGAGTGCATTAGCTAATTTAGGCAATCTAATGACCAATGCTTTTTTAATACTGCTCACGGTGGTGTTTATTTTGGCTGAAGAGGTGGGCTTTAGTGACAAAATTAAGCTCGCCAGCAACAATTATCAAAAAACCCTAGATGCCCTTAATCGTTTTAAGGTTGTGGTAAACCGCTATATGGCGATTAAATCGGCGTTGAGCTTTTTAACGGGCTTGCTGATTATGGCGTGGTTGTGGTTTTTAAATGTCGATTACTTTGTGCTGTGGGGCATGCTGGCTTTTTTGCTAAATTTTATTCCTACTTTAGGTTCTATTTTGGCCGCTATTCCGGCGGTACTGCTGGCTTTGGTGCAGCTAGGCGTGGGTGATGCGGTATTGACAGCCGTAGGCTTTGTGGCTGTCAATATATTGATCGGAAATGTATTGGAGCCACGTATTATGGGTAAAGGCCTAGACCTATCGGCTTTGGTGGTGTTTTTGTCATTAGCTTTTTGGGGCTGGGTGTTGGGTTCTATTGGTATGTTGTTGTCTGTACCTTTGACGATGACAGTCAAAATAGCCTTTGAAAGTTTTGATGAAACCCGCTGGGTGGGTGTGATGCTGGGCTCAGGCTCAGTAGCGACCAAGGCGGTACGTAGTAAATTTGCTTAAATGCCGGTTTTTATAAACCTGTTACAATCGGCTTTTTATATTTGATTGATTTTTTTGAGGTAACTATGCGCGGCCCACTGATTAACCGTTTAAATTCAACCGATGCTAACTTTAACGCAGAATTATCCACGCTACTCGCGTGGGACGAGGGTTCACATGAGCATGTTGAGGCGGTGGTAAAAGGGGTTTTGCAAGATGTACGGGCACGTGGTGATGAGGCTGTTTTAGAGTATACCCACAAGTTTGATAAACTAGCCGCGAGCAATATGAGCCAGTTGGTTTACGGCCAAGAGCGTTTACAGCAAGCTTTGGCCGCTATACCCACCCAAGAGCGCGAAGCTCTGGAAACTGCTGCGACACGTATTGCCGAGTATCACGAGCACCAACAACAAAAAAGTTGGCGCTATACCGACGCGATGGGCAACCAATTGGGCCAAAAAGTGACACCGATGGACCGTGTGGGGGTGTACGCACCCGGCGGTAAAGCCGCTTACCCTTCATCGGTATTAATGGCTGCCGTCACAGCAAAGGTTGCCGGTGTGCCCGATGTTGTGCTGGTCACGCCAACCCCAAGCGGCATAGTTAACGAAACCGTATTAGCCGCTGCAGCGATAGCTGGTGTTGATAGCATGTATACCATTGGTGGTGCTCAAGCGGTGGCCGCCTTGGCGTACGGCACCGAGACTATCCCTAAAGTCGATAAAATTGTGGGTCCAGGCAACATGTACGTTGCCGAAGCTAAGCGCGCAGTTTTTGGTACGGTTGATATCGATATGATTGCAGGGCCTAGCGAAATCCTCATCATATCTGACGGTACTGCAAACCCCGATTGGGTTGCGATGGATTTATTTAGCCAGGCTGAGCATGACGAAGTGGCTCAAGCTATTTTGCTTACTCACGATAGCGCGCACTTAGAGGCCGTACAGCAAAGCATTGAAAAGCTATTGCCTACCCTCGCGCGCAGCGAAATTGCAGCCACTTCTTTACGCGATCGCGGTGCGCTTATTTTGGTACAAGATTTGGCCGAGGCTGTTGAAGTGAGTAATCGCATCGCGCCCGAGCATTTAGAGTTGGCCGTGGCCGACCCCGAAGCGTTATTGCCTACTATCCGCCACGCCGGTGCTATTTTTATGGGGGTTAATACCTCTGAGGCATTGGGTGATTACTGTGCTGGCCCTAACCATGTTTTACCAACTTCGGGTACAGCGCGGTTTTCTTCGCCTTTAGGGGTTTATGACTTCCAAAAGCGTAGCTCGATTATTTATTGTTCAGCTCAAGGCGCTAGCCAGTTAGGCAAAACAGCCAGTGTATTAGCCCGCAGTGAATCACTAGAGGCACACGCTCGCTCGGCGGAATACCGTATTTTAAATAATGACGACTAAGTAAAACGCATACTGGCCGAGGCTGTTTAGAGGTGGGCTTAGGTGTGGGTGTGGGCTTAGGTATGGGTTTGGGTGTGAATTTAGACGCAGATGTAGAAGTGGGTTTAGGCGTTAGCCAAGCCCCATTAGCTATTTATATTGCCAACCGTCCGGTTAATGACCATTATCCGACATTAAATCATCTACAGTCTTTAGCCGCCGGCGAGCTGTCACATATTGTGGCCAATAATACCAACCACTGGCGTAAAGTGTTTAATGTGTATGCTAAGGTGCTGTGGCAGCTAAAATGGCACCAAAAGCGGCCTGCTGGTGACCATCTAAAAAGCAGGTGTACTCAAACAACGACGACTGTAAACCCTGCTAAATCTTGGCAAGAGTATCGTGATACACAGCTTTTACAGGCACATAGCCATGAGGCCTTATTGTTTAGTGCACCGCACTTTGGCCCCAGCACTCAGCTCCCATCTCAGCCTCAAATTAAAATTATTGCGGGTAAAACCTACGCAGCAGCGCTTAGCTTACCTCCGCTAACGTGGATAGATACTTATCTTGCGGTGAATACAGAGGCTCATTTAGTAGTAAGCCCTTACCTCGATTACCGACAGCTATCGAATGAGCGCATCGAAACACTAGCGGCTATTATTGAAGGCTTTAAGTGTTAGCGCGGCGTTGTGCATAGGCCCTTAGGCTATGCTGTATCGATCACCTTTTAAGGCCAAATATACGTTAAATAAGGTGGCAAAAACGATACAAACTAAGACAAAGGCGAGGATAAGCACCCGTTTGCAGTGCGTTGGGTTAAGCTTTGGTGCTCGACTTAGTGCTTGCCCTGTTTACGGGTAAAGCGTTGCCATCTAGATTCGTATTTTAACTAAATGCGTGTTTTCACGCATGGGGCTTTTAATTATGAGTAATACACCGACTGAAAACCCAATAGTCATTACTGCGCTAGCGCGCACGCCAATAGGTTCAATGCAAGGAGGGCTAGCCTCTTTTAGTGCCGCGCAGTTGGGCGGCCAAGCCATTAAGGCTTTACTGGGTAATCAAGGCACTGCCCCGTGTGGTGTTGATGAAGTGATTATGGGTTGTGTACTGCCTGCGGGTGTGGGTCAAGCGCCTGCGCGCCAAGCGACTTTAAATGCCGGCTTGGGTGTTAACGTAAATGCAACCACTATTAATAAAGTGTGTGGCTCGGGTATGAAGGCTGTGATGCAAGCGGCTGATGCCATTAAAGCCGGTAGTGCCGAGGTTGTTATTGCTGGCGGCATGGAAAGCATGACAAATGCACCACACTTATTACCTAAAGCGCGTGCGGGTTACCGCCTAGGGCACGGTGAATTATTAGACCATTTATTTACCGACGGTTTGCAAGATGCGCAAAGCGGACAACTTATGGGGCTTTTTGCCGAGGCAACGGCCGAAAAGTATGGCTTTACCCGCGAGCAGCAAGATGCGTTTGCCTTAGAGTCATTAAAGCGCGCAAACGAAGCGATGGCTAACGGCCACTTCGCCGATGAAATTGCACCAGTTACCGTGGCGACACGCAAAGGCGAGGTAATTGTTGATACCGATGAGCTACCCGGCCAAGCTAGACCCGAGAAAATACCGCAACTCAAAGCGGCTTTTAAACCTGGCGGCACGGTAACTGCGGCCAATGCCAGTGGTATTGGTGATGGCGCTGCCGCGTTAATGCTAATGAGTCAACAAAAGGCTGTCGAGCTTAACCATAAACCTCTGGCCCGTGTTATCGCCTACAGTCAATATGCTCACGAACCTGAGTGGTTTACCACAGCCCCTGTTGGCGCAATTAAGCACGTTATGCAAAAAGCCGGTTGGTCGGTGAGCGATGTTGATTTATTTGAAATCAATGAAGCCTTTGCTGTGGTGACTATGGCGGCGATAGCCGATTTAGAGCTGCCTGCAGAGCGAGTGAATATTCATGGTGGAGCGTGTGTTTTGGGGCATCCACTAGGTGCTTCGGGCGCTAGAATTATTGTTACGCTCATTTCTGCGTTAAAAACTCACGGCTTAAAACGTGGTATTGCCAGCTTATGTATTGGTGGTGGTGAGGCGGTTGCTATTGCCGTTGAGTTAGACGATTAAATGTGTGCTTCTTTGGGTTAACCATAAGCTGGGTGCGATAGTTTATTGGCTTCCTCTATCAAGCCCGCGATAGGCTAGCGCTTCGCTGATATGGTTGACATCAACATGCGCCGATTGCGCCATATCTGCGAGGGTTCTTGCAACTCTTAATATTCTATCGTAACCGCGGGCGCTCATATTTAATTGCTCTACAGCGCGCTCGAGTAGGCGCTTGCCCTCTTTGTTAAGTGCGCAATAATCGTGTAGCTCCATACCCTTTAATTGACTATTGGGGCTGCCTTGCCGTTCGTTTTGTATTTTTCGGCAGGCTATTACCCGCGCTCTTACGGTATGGCTGGGCTCGCCTTGTGGTTTACTTTGAAGGTCGCTAATAGGGAGCGGTGTAACGGGTACGTGTAAATCGATGCGATCGAGTAGTGGGCCAGAAATTTTTTGTTTGTAGCGCGCGACTTGTTGCGGACTGCATCGGCAGCGTTGTGATTTGTCGCCAAAAAAGCCACAGGGGCAGGGGTTCATTGCGGCAATTAATTGAAATTGGGCGGGGTATTCTACCTGAGCGTTAGCGCGCGAAATAGCAATATACCCACTTTCGAGAGGCTCTCTCAGGACTTCCAAAACCGTGCGGGGAAACTCAGGTAGCTCATCAAGAAATAAAACCCCTTTGTGAGCCAATGAAATTTCCCCGGGCTTTGGATGGCTACCGCCGCCCACTAGTGCTACGGCAGAGGCCGTGTGATGCGGTGCGCGAAAAGGGCGCTGCTGCCATTGGTTGGGTTTGCAGTGGCCAATAATGGACTGAATCGCCGCGACATCTAAGGCGTCGTCATTTTCGAGCGGCGGTAAAATACCGCCTAGGCGCGCAGCAAGCATACTCTTGCCTGTGCCTGGCGGGCCAAACATAAGTAAATTGTGACCCCCGCATGCGGCAACTTCTAGGGCTCTGCGTGCCTGTAGCTGCCCTTTAACGTCGGCTAGATCTGGATAGTTAAGTGGCTCATCTAAGATGGTGAGCTTTTCTGGTCTTGCTAGCGTCTCTCTCTGATGCAGGTGGGCGGCCACCTCTAATAGGCTACTGGCAATATAGCTATTATTGGGTGCGCAAAAGGCCGCCTCTTGTTGGTTTTGCTTGGGGCAAATGAGCTGCCGATTGTTTTGATTGCAAGCTTTTGCGCTGGCAATGGTGCCGCGAATCGCTCTAATAGCCCCGGTTAAAGCTAGCTCCCCTACAAACTCATAGTCACTCAATAAGGTTAAAGGTATTTGCTCTGATGCCCCTAAAATGCCGAGGGCAATAGCTAGATCATAGCGCCCGCCTTGCTTGGGGAGGTCGGCTGGAGCTAGGTTAACGGTAATGCGCCTTTGCGGAAACTCAAAGTGGCTATTCACAATTGCGCTGCGTACGCGGTCTTTACTTTCTTTGACGGCGGTTTCGGGTAGCCCGACAATCGTAAAAGCTGGTAAGCCATTGGCTAGATGAACCTCTACTTGCACCTCGGGCGCGGTAACGCCAAGCTGGGCGCGCGTTAATACAACGGCAAGAGACATGCGCTTAATACCTTTAATGAATTATTTTTTATAGGAGATAGCCGTGTATAGAAGCAGTGCACTTTACAGTAGTAATGCATTACATGGCTGTATATACAGTATCGGTGGCCGCTATATAGAGTGTAGAGGCTTGCTGGGGCTTTGCTGTATTTATTCTGATTGACTCCTCTTGGAGGCGTTATCGCCTGTAGCCGTGACGGCATGACGAACCCTTAAAAAGCTGGCAAATTTAGGTGTGCCTTTGTGGGTTTTTCCGTAGTATTTATAAGTGATAATACTGCCTATCGGGGGTGGGTTAGCCCGTTCGGCATCGCTAAACCCTGTGCCAATATTAAAGGCCACCCCTTCAGTATTTATAACCCGAATGGCTCCTAGCATACCGCTGTACTTACCTTTTCCGGGTAAGTGTTGAGTTATGCTTGCTTCGGCATCATCAAAGCTTTTAACTTTGAGTAGGTCGTCATTGCGGATAGAGTGGTAGAGGCTATCTCCTTTGTGCAGCATCAGTCCTTCCCCGCCCAGCTGCTCTATGGCCTTAAGCTGCTCCATAAGTACCTTGTGGTTGGCGATCTTAAATTGTTGTACTGGCCGCCAAAAGGTATTTTGAAATCGACTTGTATTGTAAAGAGCACTTAAAGCGTTTAGTCGTTGATCAAACGTCCCTTTGTGATGGGGTAGATCAAACACGTTATAGCTTACGGTGTGGTGCGCGTTGCTCCACTCCTTGTATGAAGTGTGTTTTCGCCGAATAAGAGCGCTGATATGTTCGAATGTATTGCGGGCAATCCAAAGTTCACCATCAAGCGCTATAGCTGGGAGCTGGCTTTTGAGTACTGAGGGGATATCAATGCTATTGCCTTGGCGGGTTAGCATCTGGGTGCCAGTCCAATAACCGCGCACACCGTCAAGCTTTTCACTGGCCCAGTAATTATTAAGGTTGATCTGTTTGCTAGGCGCATAGATGTTAGCGAGAGTGACGGCAGGCTTGTGAGGGGGTTGCGCTTGGGCCAGTGGGCTTAATAATGCGCTTAATAAAGTGCAAGCGCTCAGCAGTGCAATAAAGCCCGCAATGAATTCAAGCGCTGTTGCCCGAGAGTACGGTCTTATTTTTTGCATTGTACGTCCTTGTTTGTGACTTGCTCAATAGCTTAGTTCAGTGGTTCGCATAGGGCAATTGAGGTGCGGTATTTTTTGAGTGTCAGCTTTACCTTGGTTTTGTGCAGCGTTATCGGCTTAAATATGCACGCGAGCGTGTTAATTAATGGGCTTGTGGTGTTCTTGGGGCTTGGCAATGGCTTGTGCTGGAGTATGATGCACAATTAAAGTGAACGGCGAATAGCCCTAATTGTTGCGAGTTGATTTTATGTCAAACCCTGATGACAACAGCTTTAAGGATGTCGAAGAGCATCCTTTGGCGCAAATTGTAGATGAACATGTAGAGGAGGTAGAGGTAAAAGGCGAGAAAATTCGCCGCAAAGGTGTTTACTTATTACCTAATCTTTTTACCACAGCGGCCTTATTCGCTGGTTTTTTTGCGATTGTGTCGGGTATGAATGGGCATTTTGCTCATGCCGGCATGGCGATATTTGCAGCTCAAATACTCGATGGTTTTGATGGGCGTGTAGCCCGAATGACTAATACCACGAGCGCTTTTGGCGTTCAGTACGATAGTTTATCCGACATGGTGTCATTTGGTTTGGCACCGGCACTGGTCATGTTTAGCTGGGGGCTGGAGCCTTTGGGTAAAGTGGGTTGGGCTGCGGCATTTATATTTTGTGCTTGTGCAGCACTGCGTTTGGCGCGCTTTAATACCCAGGCTGAAGTTGTCGATAGTCGCTATTTTGTAGGCTTAGCAAGCCCTCCAGCAGCCGCTATTCTTGCGGGCACCGTCTGGAGCTGGAGTGATGTTGTACCTTCTTATGAGGTTTCAATGGCCTTGGCCGTCATCACAACACTAGCCGGCTTGCTAATGGTCTCTAATGTTCGCTATACCTCCTTTAAAGGGTTGAACTTAAAAGGACGTGTTCCTTTTGTGGTGCTCTTTGTTGCTGTATTGGTGTTTGTGTTGGTGACCGTAGACCCAGCAAGAATGCTTTTATTGATGGCTGTCACCTATTGTTTGTCGGGTTTATTGGCGTGGGGCGTAGGTGTGTGTAAGCGCCCTAAGGTGACCGCAAAAAACGACAATGCAAATAAAGATCAATAAACACTTGCGCGGCGCGCAAAACTACCTATAATGCGCGCCTCCTCACGGGGTAAACGGCATAGGAGAGGGTTTTTCGGGTCGCTCGTAGGGTTATTTAAGTTTTTGTTTTTAAACGTTTTTTTGTTTTAAAATAACTTAAATGATTACTTGCAAAGTGTTGGTTTCAGCGTATTATGCGCGCCTCACTCAGCAAGACTGAGGGTAAGATGATTCGTTGTTTTCAGTGTGTTTTTAACGTTTAAAGGCCACTCAAAACAAACTGAAAAAAAGCTTGCAAGGTAAAGAAAAAAGCGTATTATACGCCACCCCGACAAGGCGAAGCCGGTCGGACAGATAAGAAA
>CANLTI010000079.1 GCA_947494095.1 uncultured Pseudomonadales bacterium | reverse complement strand
CCTTATGCGTCGGGAACGCGTATGGAGTGCCCATGGATGGCTTGAACGCGCCAGAGAAATCTATACGCGGCGGTGGTGCCATATCAAACAAGCACTTGAAAACACTCACAGCCCCCTGTGTCAAAATAGTTGTCACCTTAAAAAGGAATATCGTCATCAAATGCATTGTTAAAGGTGCTAGCCGTAGCTGTAGGGGCTGGGGCAAAAGCCTCTTGTGGAGCTTGTGTTGCGGGCTGTGTTTGTGCCGGTGAAGCGCCTACGGCCTCTATTTTCCAAGCTTGTAAGCTAGTAAAGCACTTTTCGGGTTTGCCGCCGCCAGACCATAAGCGACCCGAAAGGCTAAAAGAGGCCTTAATCTCATCACCTTCATTGTAGCTGTCCATAAGGGCGCATTTGTCTTTGATGAGCTCTAAAGCTATGTGGTTGGGGTATGCGCTGTTCTCATCGTCGCCTGTAAGTTTGATAACAAACTCTCTTTTGGTAAAACCGTTATTGCCGTATTCCGTCGTTTCACCAATAGAATGAATGAGCCCTTGAATTTCAAACGTTTTTGACATGATGCCGTCCGTTAACAATTGTAAATTGCGCATTTTACCATTTTCATACGCCTCTAAGGGAGTCGGTCGTTATAAATCTTAAGGGCGAGGCAATAATAGCTTGTCAATTAGGCGTAGGGTTCTGTTTTCTCGGCAAGGCGCTTGAAGGGGCGAAGGATGTATTTTTTCCTCGCCCCTAAGTACAGTCTTTTTACGTAATTGACCCCTACAATCAATCCCTAAGCTTTAATCTTCAAGCTTGGTGCAACAAATAAGCATGCTTGGATAATAGCCTTAAGTTGTTGTTTTATGATAGGTAGCTTGTTTGCATCAAGTTGGTAGTTGTTGTGTGTCGCTTGCTGGTTATTGAGGTAAGTTCCTTGTGATAGCTCTAATTGTATGGCGTGAATGCCTTGCTGGGGCTGGCCAAAGTGGCGGGTAATGTAGCCACCTTTAAAGCGGCCATTGCTCACTTGTGTGTAGTGTGGTGCAACGGTGTCTTCGAGTGCTTTGAGTAATGTACAGCTGCACGATAAACCCGCATTATTACCCCAGTTAAACGCTGGTAAAGTCCCTTCAAATAGCATGGGTACGTTGGGTGCAATACTGTGTGCATCGAATAACATAGCGTAGCCAAACTTGGCTTTTAAACGGGCCAATTCTTGTTTTATTTGACTGTGATAAGCCTGCCAAATGTATTTTTTAGCGTGCTCTTTTTGCGCGCTAGTCGGTTGCTTGCCCTTTTGGAAGATGTCACTTTCGTCAAATAAAATATCAGGAAATAAACCTGTAGTTTTGGTTGGGTATAGGGCTTTGTCATTTACTGGACGGTTTAAATCGATGACATAACGGGAATAGTTGGCTTGAATACAGCCTACGCCTAAGGGCGCTAAAAAGTCGTACAATTGCGGAATATACCAATCGGTATCGGGCAGTTTTTGGGCTTTTGCTGTTAAGCCGTGCGCGACCTCGGGCGTGAGTAATAACCCTGAATGAGGCATACTAATAAGCAGTGGCGTGTCGCCTGGGTTAAAGGTAAAAGGGTCGAAGGTTTTATGTGTACTGTTGTTATTGATGCTGTTATTGATGTTATTGATGTTATTGATGTTATTGATGTTATTGATATCGCTATCGATGCTGCCGCTCATTACGTTAGTACTCCGTTTTGAATACGCTGCTTCACTAGTTGCCCGCCCAACCAATAACTTAACTCGCCTGGGCTTTCTACGTCCCAACAAATAAAATCGGCAACCTTGCCTGTCTCTAAGGTACCGTGTGTGTGAGATATACCCAGCGCTTTTGCGGCATGTAAGGTTGTGCCTGCTAGCGCTTCTTCTGGGGTTAAACCAAATAAAGTACAGCCCATATTCATCATTAAACGTAAAGATAAAGCCGGTGATGTACCGGGGTTGGTATCAGTGGCTATGGCCATAGGAATTTGGTGCTGACGCAATAAATGAATAGGCGGTAATTGTGTTTCTTGGAGTGTATAAAAGGCACCGGGCAATAATACGGCAGCGGTGCCCGATAACTTTATAGCCTCTACATCGGCAGGCTCAATAAATTCAATGTGGTCGGCCGATAGGGCGTTAAAAGTGGCCGCCATGCGAGTGCCACCTAATGACGATAGCTGCTCGGCATGGATTTTTACCGCTAAGCCCAGTGTTTGTGCTGTTTTAAAGTAGCGCTGTACTTGTGCTGGGCTAAAAGCAATGCCTTCACAAAAAGCATCTACGGCATCGGCCATACCTAAAGCTGCAACTTTAGGTAAAAGCGTATCGCATAGGTAATGAATATAGGTGTCTTTGTCGTCAAACTCTGGGGGCATTGCGTGGGCGGCTAGGCAGGTTCTTTTAACTGTAATGGCTAGGCGCTTGCCCAGCGCGGTCGCTACGCGCAGCATTTTTAATTCACTGTCTAATGACAAGCCATAACCAGATTTTATTTCAACTGTGGTCACACCATCATTCATTAAATGGCGTAGTCGGCGATGCGCGCTAGCGAATAAGTCGGCTTCGCTGGCATCACGCGTTGCTTTGACCGAGGCGGCAATACCGCCGCCTTGTTCTGCAATATTTTGATAGCTAATACCATTAAGGCGTTGTTCAAACTCGCCTGCGCGGTTACCACCAAATACAAGGTGTGTGTGGCAATCAATTAACCCTGGTGTAAGCCAACCACCACCAAGGTCGTGCTCTGCTGCTGCGTGGTAACTGGGTAGCTCGCAGGCTGGGCCCACCCAAACAATAAGGCCAGCCAAAACACCAATAGCGCCATGCTCAATAATATTGTAGCGGCCACCTTTCATGGTGGCTATATGGGCGCCGTACCAAAGGCTGTCTAATACAAGAGGTGCGTTGAGGTGCGCCATACATTGGCTCCGCTATACATTTTATTATTTATTAAATTACGCGCTGCTATTTATTTTGTTGTCGGCTCGATTAAGCTAGGTAATAAGTTTGCAGGCATAATGCTGTTGTGAACGGCTTCGTGCAGCAAGGTATTGGCTTTTTCAATGTCGGTGGCAAAGTAGCGGTCTTTGTCGTAGAAGGGCACGCGAGCGCGTAATTCGGCGCGTACTTGCTCTAATCGTTCGCTGGTTTTAAGAGGCGAGCGAAAATCCAACCCTTGTACCGCCGAAAGTATTTCAACCGCTAAAATTCCGCGTGTGTTCTCGGCCATATCTTTTAAGCGTCGCGCCGCAAAGGTGGCCATCGAGACGTGATCTTCTTGGTTGGCCGAGGTGGGTAAGCTATCGATCGATGCAGGGTGTGCATAGGTTTTGTTTTCGCTGGCGAGTGCTGCTGCTGTGACTTGGGCGATCATAAAGCCTGAATTTACACCGCCATTGTCCACTAAAAACGGCGGCAATTTACTTAAATTACTGTCGATTAATAAAGCCATACGACGCTCAGATAAACTGCCAATTTCGGCAATCGCTAAGGCCAGATTATCGGCGGCCATGGCAACGGGCTCTGCGTGGAAATTACCTCCGGATAAGATGTCACCCGAGTCGGCAAAAACCAGTGGGTTATCTGAAACGGCATTGGCTTCTATGCATAGCACGTTAGCGGTATTGCGAATTTGCGCCAAGCAGGCGCCCATAACTTGTGGCTGACAGCGTAGCGAATAAGGGTCTTGTACTTTTTCGCAAGCTTGATGCGAGCTGCCTAACTCGCTGACTTCACCTAAAAGATGGCGGTAAGCGGCTGCGGCATCTATTTGTGTTTTGTGGCCGCGCACATCATGAATACGCGCATCAAAGGGGCTACGGCTGCCTAATGCGGCCTCAACCGATAATGCGCCACAGGTAACAGCCGATGCAAATAAATCTTCGGCTTCAAATAAACCTTCAAGTGCAAAGGCAGTAGAGGCTTGCGTGCCATTTAATAATGCCAAGCCTTCTTTGGGAGCAAGCGTAATGGCCTCTAGCCCAGCAACGGCTAGAGCGGTTTTGCCCGAGATAATTTCGCCGTTATAACGCGCTTGGCCTTCACCTAATAATACCGCGCTCATATGCGCCAGCGGGGCTAAATCACCGGATGCACCCACTGAGCCTTTTTTAGGAATGCACGGATATACGTGCTTATTAATTAATGTGAGTAACGCCTCAATCACTGATAAACGAATACCCGAAAACCCACGGGCTAGGCTATTCACTTTTAAGGCCATAATGAGTTTAACGGTTTTATCGTCCATTAACGCGCCAATGCCTGCTGCGTGCGATAGCACAATACTGCGTTGCAGGTTGTCTAAATCTTCTGCTGCAATACGAGTATGGGCGAGTAAGCCAAAACCGGTATTAATACCATAAACAGTGCGGTCTTGAGTGATAACTTGATTAACCACTTCGGTACTGGCATGAATGGCTGGCGCGGCGCTTTTATCGAGCGTGAGCTCTACATTGCGACGGCTAATTTGGCGTAGATCGTTTAAGGTTAATTGACCGGGCTTTATGACTAATTTAAACATGTTATGCCTCTAATAAACGGTGTAATGACACGTTTTTTATACTGTGTAGGTCATGATATGTGATGGTCATGACGCTGCTGTTTTTTATGCTTGTAATATCGCTTTAAATAACGTTTTAAATAACGCTTTTAGTAATCATGGGCAAATGTAGGTTTTGCTCTTTTGCGCAGTCGATAGCCACTTGATAACCGGCATCGGCATGGCGCATTACACCGGTGGCAGGGTCGTTAGTTAAAACACGGGCAATGCGCTGCGCTGCGTCGTCACTGCCATCACATACAATCACCATACCCGAATGCTGCGAGAAGCCCATGCCCACACCGCCACCGTGGTGAAGCGACACCCATGTTGCGCCGGATGCCGTGTTTAATAAAGCATTTAATAAGGGCCAGTCAGATACGGCATCGGAACCGTCTTGCATGGATTCTGTTTCGCGGTTTGGGCTAGCCACCGAACCGGAATCTAAATGATCGCGGCCAATCACAATAGGGGCCGATAGCTCGCCGGTGCGCACCATTTCGTTAAAAGCTAAACCCAGTTTTGCCCTTTGGCCAAGGCCAACCCAACAAATACGTGCCGGTAAACCTTGAAACTGAATACGTTCACGCGCCATATCTAACCAATGGTGTAAGTGAGTGTCGTCGGCAATAATGTCTTTGACTTTGGCGTCGGTTTTATAAATATCTTCGGGGTCACCCGAAAGTGCCACCCAACGAAAAGGACCTATACCACGGCAAAATAATGGCCGAATGTAGGCGGGCACAAAACCTGGAAAATCAAAGGCATTCGTAACGCCTTCGTCTAATGCCATTTGGCGAATGTTATTGCCATAGTCAAAGGTTGGAATCCCCATTTTTTGAAATGCCAGCATGGCTTCAACATGTTTGGCCATGGATTGTTTGGCGGCTTTAACGGTTTGACTTGGGTGCGTTTTACTTTTTGCGCGGTACTCTTCCCAGTGCATGCCAATAGGTAGGTAGCCATTAAGTGGGTCGTGAGCCGAGGTTTGGTCGGTCACCATATCGGGGCGTATATCTCGGCGCACCATCTCGGGCAAAAGGTCAGCGGCATTGCCGCATAGGCCAATCGAAATCGCTTTGCCTGCTTGCGTGTATTTTTTAATGCGCGCTAAGGCGTCATCTAAGTTGGTGGCTTGCTCGTCTAAGTAGCGGGTTTTGAGGCGAAAGTCGATGCGGGTTTGTTGGCATTCTATAGTTAAAGAGCACGCGCCTGCGAGTGTGGCCGCCAGTGGTTGTGCGCCACCCATACCACCTAGCCCAGCGGTTAATACCCAGCGCCCTGTAAGGTTGCCATCAAAGTGTTGGCGCGCTGCTTCTACAAAGGTTTCGTAAGTGCCTTGCACTATGCCTTGGCTGCCAATATAAATCCAAGAGCCTGCCGTCATTTGGCCATACATGGCCAGCCCTTTAGCGTCTAGCTCGTTAAAATGCTCCCAATTTGCCCAATGCGGTACCAGGTTTGAGTTGGCGATTAAAACGCGCGGTGCATGGCTGTGGGTTTTGAATACGCCTACGGGTTTGCCCGATTGCACTAATAAGGTTTCGTCGTCTTCTAGATGGGTGAGTGTCTCAATAATTTTGTCATAGCTTGGCCAGTCGCGTGCCGCCCGGCCAATGCCGCCATAAACCACTAGCTCTTCTGGGTTTTCGGCTACGTTGGGGTCAAGGTTGTTCATGAGCATGCGCATGGGCGCTTCGGTAAACCACGATTTTGCGGTGAGCTGAGAGCCTGTTGCGGCTTTAACAGTACCTTGGCGGTAACGGTTTTGAGGCGATGCTTCACGAGTCATTTTGCTAACCTTTAAACAGTGTAAGTTTTAAATGTATATACAACCTGACTTAAGATAAAATTTAATGCTCGGTTATGCAAGGTTTTATTCCGGCAAGCTGGATTTTATTGTGGAAAGTTAAGGTTTTATGGGGAAATAGTAAGGTTTTGTTGTGAAATATTAAGGTTTTAGCCATATTTTTTTGGGGTTTTATTACAGCTATTACTCAATACTAATAGCTTATTGGCCAATAAAATCAAAAGTTTATTCTTTTGACGGGTACGCAGGTCAGATTAGTTTCTTTTTAATTGTATATACAAGATGGTTTCTATTACACTCAGCAATATACAGGGCTTTGGGCGCACACATAAATAGCGTTTAGATCCATAAACACAGAGGTCGTTACATGAGCGTGAATGACACGTCGCATTATTATTTTGCAAAGCACGCTTTGCTGGAAGCCGGCTGGGCACAGGATGTTTTATGTGAGGTGAGTAATGGCCATTTTGTGGCCATTACTCCAAACAGTACCGCTTTTACCGGTGTGGTGCAGGTTGCTGGCCCTATGTTACCGGCGTTAGCCAATGTGCATTCTCATGCGTTTCAGCGGGTGATGGCAGGCGCTGCCGAGGTGAGTTTAAACCCCAATGACAGCTTTTGGAGCTGGCGCGATTTGATGTACAAAATTGTACAAAAGCTAACGCCAGAAGACACCCAAATTATTGCGACGGCGCTTTATATCGACATGCTAAAAGCGGGTTATACCCAAGTGGGCGAGTTCCATTATTTGCATCATGCACCGCAAGGCAAAGCCTACAGCCAGCCAGAGGAAATGGCCTTGCGTTTAATTGAGGCGGCCAATGTGGCCGGTATGGGCATCACGCTATTACCGGTGTTGTATTCGCATTCTGGTTTTGGTGGGCAACACGCTACACAAGCCCAGGCGCGTTTTATACACTCCACCCAATCTTACCTAGATCTACAACAGGCATGTGCAAAAGCGCTAAGGCCTGATTTAGGCACGGTTACAAAATTACAAGCCCAGCCATCAAAGCCCCAATCATTGCATAAACTCGGTATTTGTTTTCACTCGTTACGCGCCGTGACTAAAGCGCAAATTAACACCGTTTTACACGAGCTTGATCAACATAAAGTAGTGCACATTCATATAGCAGAGCAGCAAAAAGAAGTGCAGGCGTGCTTGAGCTGGAGTGGCCAGCGCCCGGTTGAATGGTTGCATAACAACGTGGGTTTAAATAACCGCTGGTGTTTGGTGCATGCCACACACCTTAATAAACAAGAGATGCAAAGTATTGCCAGTAGCCAAGCAGTAGTGGGGCTGTGCCCAACCACCGAAGCAAATTTAGGTGATGGGGTATTTGGTGCAGTTGAATTTGAAGCGGCCAATGGTCGCTGGGGTATTGGCTCTGATAGCCACGTTAGCTTATCGGTAGCCGAGGAATTACGCACCCTAGAATATAGCCAGCGCTTAAGGGACCAGCAACGTAACCGTTTATATGGTGCAAGCCAGCCCAGTGTGGGTGATCACCTGTTTACGCAAGCACGCCATGGCGGCAACCAAGCCTGTGATGTATCGCTGGGTTTAGGCGTTGGTCGCCGAGCTGACTTTATCGTGTTAGATCCAACCAACCCTTTTGTGGCGGCTAGCCAACCCAAAGACCTCATTAATCGCTGGTTATTTGCCTGTCATCAAAACTTAATTAAAGACGTATTTGTTGCGGGTAAGCAGGTGGTTAAAGATTTTAAGCATGAGCAAGATGAGCCCAGCCGCGTGGCATTTACTCAGGTGATTAAAAGGGTTATGTACGGTGAATAAGCAATATAATTAAAAGCCAGAGGCTAAAATTTTGGTTAAGTCAAGACCCTAAAAAATAGCGCTCACAATATTAGCGCCCAAAATGACCAAATAATTGAAAGCGTGACCCCGGGTGCAATAAGCGAGCAGCGGTTACAATATTGTTGCCAGCCCATGTACGCCGCTTTATTTGCAAGCAAGGTTCGTGAGCATCAATGCTTAATCGCTCGCATTCAATGGCGCTTGGTAAAACGGCTTCTACTAAATGCTCGCCCTCGGTCATAGGGGCTACCTGCATTAAATATTCATACGAGGTGCGCTTTGTAAAATCTTGTTGGTCGTACTCGGGCGCTAGCGTGGCGTTAACCACTCTCTCTTCAATTTGGATGGGTAGTGCGTTTTCAAAATGTAAAACAACAGAGCGAAAAATAGTGTGATTGGTGCGCACACCTAACATCACGGCTTCTTCAACACTGGCTTGCCCAGACTCAATCACTAATAGTGTCGCTTTGTGTTTGTGACCTCGGGCGGCAATTTCGTCTGCAATATTATGCACTTCAAAAAGGGCAGAATACGCCTTCTTTTTGGCAACAAAAGTGCCTAAACCTTGTTGGCGAGTCAGCAATCCCTCTGCGGTTAATTCTCTTAAGGCTCTATTGACTGTCATGCGGCTAACGCCCAGTGCTTTTACCATCTCGGCTTCTGAAGGAATGCGCTGCTCCTCTTGCCATTGCCCCGTTGATATTTTATGGCTAATAGCGTGTTTTACTTTGGCGTAAATAGGGAGGGGGGCATTGGGTAAGTCATTAAATAAATTAGCGAGCATAGACTCTGTTTGTTGAATCACGGACATACCAGTATTAGAAAAAGACACGCCAGTATATCGCGAATCATAATTTTCAGACAGTACGAGGTTGATGGTGGTCGCAGGTGCAGGCCTAATAGCTTACCTGCGCTGATTATGATGGCTCTTTACACGGCAAGCCTAGCCTTTGCAGGCTCGATAAAATCTACCTGGTGCGGCCACTATAACCAATTTTTAGCGATTAAGAGGTGCCGACACAGGGCACTAATGAATCATTAATTTGGGCTACTTAAACCATGCAACTTTACGCTCTTGCGTTGCACAAACGTTTGATGGTGGGCGCTAGCGTGGTTTGTGATAGTGGTTGATAATAGCTGATAACTGACGTTGCACATACTCAAGTGCATACAATTACCTACAACATCAGATAAAAGCACTATGCTCTTGGTTGTGTTAGAGCTTGAGCTTTTATTGACATAATAAGTGAAAAAATATGCCACTTTTAGAACGTGTTATTACCTTAGTTATTGGCGAGTGTGTTACTGATGAGCATTTTACGCGATTTAAATTGTATGCTGCCGATCAAGGCATTGTATTCGAGCAAGTGCTTAATGTTGCTGCGGGGCATTCGGGAATGTCGGGTGCACAAATTATTCACCACCTCCTTGGTCACCATACAATATTGCTGAGCAGTAACGGAGCTTTACATAATAAGGTGCTGAGTAAATCGCTAAAATCGTATTTTGTTAATGACGAGTATGTTAGTGATAAGTTTCTGCCACATATTAATACTTTATCAACAAACAATAAGCCCAATAGCGTGCCAGTTAAAAGTGCGCCAGCACCCAACAAAAATAATAATTCGGTGCAGCCCGCAATTAGAGACTTCCTGTTGCCTACATCGAGTAAAGATTTAAAACGCTTATCTAAAAAGTGCCGGCGCATTCGTAATTATTTTGATGGGCTAAATAATATCGATAGTGTGGCGGTCACAGTATCGTTACGGGCATTTGATGGGGCACAACTTATCGGGGTAAAAATACGTATTTTGTCGGCAGCAGATATTGAGGCTGTAAATATAGAGACTGTAAATATAGAGGCTGTAAATATAGAAGTTTTGGATGCTAGCGAGAGTTATATATTAGAAGCCTGCGAGCAAGATCAAGCCGGCTTGATCGCTTTAAATTATAGCCTGATAACCGTTATATTATTAAGGCTAAATAGCGTAAAAACAGTGATATTTTTTGATACAGATTATATTGCATTACCCGATAAATACGATAAAAATAAAATCAATAACAATGACCACTTGGGTTTATATTTTGTGCTTATCAATGCCTTTGAAAAACTTGAATTTAACCCTGCGCACAAAGGGGGTTATATCGAGCAGTTGCGGTTAAGAATTTTTGATTTAATCAGTAGCGATAGTAATGAAATAAAACTTGGTAATATGGCCGATATTATAAAATCTGTTTTTAATGGTCGCTTGTAATAGCTATTTGTAATATGTAAAGGTCTAACCTAGATGAAATGACTACTATTAACGCACATTTCAAAAGTTGATTTTTTTGGTTAATAATAAATTTTAAATTAATACGTATTGCTTTTGGCACGTATAACAAATAAGTGGCATTTTTTGAGTGTCTGTATTATCCATTAAATATGATGAAAGCGAGTAAGGTACTAATAATTCACTATAATGAGGCTATAAATAAGGGTTTTTTACCAGTAATTAAATAAAAAGTAGACGTTATTAACGGTGCAGCATAGATTGTTAGGGTTTTATACTAAAGTGTTTGAATTGTATTGAGTGTTTTTTTTGATGGCTCGTCTATAACATGAGCTGCTTAGGAACTTGTTAACAAACTGTAGCGAGTAATACAGAGGTTGCAAAGCTCTCTTAATTATTGAGTGGTTATCAGTTTTTAGACATTTCTTATTCATCTCTTCAAAAAAAACCTGCATATTGGAGCAATATAATAATGACGACCATGTTTTCACGAAAGCGATACAATATTTTTAGTTCTGCAGTTTTATCTTTTTTAGTTTTGTTGACCAATAACCCTGTAAATGCTGAGGGTGAATTTAATGCGCTAGAGCCTATTTTAGAGTCGGTTAGCATGCCAGCCGATTTAAGCTTGCCTGTTGCATCTGGGGCGGTGCCTCAAATTGTGGGTGGCCAACAAGCGACTCGTGGAGAGCACCCCTGGATGGTGTATGTAGAGGTGCGTCGCGGCGGCAGAGTTTTTTCGTGTGGCGGTAGCTTGATATCTAGCGAGTGGGTGATGAGTGCTGCACATTGCTTTGATCCTGGCTCATCAGTGACAGTGATTGCGGGTGTTTTTGATCAAAGGCAAGAAAGAGCGCAAAATAGATTTGAGGTAGGAAGCTATTTTAATCACCCGAGTTATCGCGGTGTGAGAACGGGTTTTGATATCGCTTTACTTAAGTTAGAAAACCCAGTGCCTACAAGCCTTGTTAGCCGCTATGCACAGCTACCTACGTTGGCATTAAATAATAGTAAAGTAGGTACCGGGGACACCCTCAAAGCGATAGGTTGGGGTGCAACGCGAGAAGGTGGAGGGGGTCCTGATATTTTAAGGCAGGTATCGGTGCCGGTTGTTTCTGAAGCTAGCTGTGAAGCCTCTTATGGCAACGTAATTAATAACAACACGCAAGTGTGCGCTGGGCTTTCTAGGGGTGGCCGGGACTCTTGTCAAGGCGATAGCGGCGGTCCATTACTCTTTAAGCAAGGCGGTGTTGATTATGTTGCCGGTATTGTGAGCTGGGGACAGGGATGTGCCAGGCCTAACCTCCCTGGTGTTTACACCAGAACAACTGGCTTTTTAGGTTGGATCGATAGCATTACGGGTGGCTCACCAAGCAATCCACCTGCTGAAGGCGGTGGTGGTAAGGTCAATAATGTATCGGCCGCAACCAATGCCTGGAGCCAAACTTACCGCGTTAATATTCCAGCGGGTATTTCTACTTTTGATGTCGATATTTCGGGCTCTAATGGCGATGCCGACTTGTATGTTTATTACAATCAAATCCCGTCAACCCCAGTGGGTGCTAAGGTCAATACCGCAACACGCTGTGTGCCTTGGGCTTCTGGTAGTGATGAGTCATGCTCGTTTACAAACCCTCGGGCTGGCGAATGGTTTGTGCGTGTGCGCGGGTATGCAGCATTTAGCGGGCTAACCTTAGAGACCCGCTATGAGCCTTAGTGAGTAAATTTAGAGTGAATATTTAAAGCATACGGCACCTAAATACACAGCGATATATTAAGACACCAATAGCTGTTGAGCACGGATGCTCTTTTTGTTTGATGCATTGCAAAAACGAATGTCTATTTCTGTTGTGGTCAACCCACCTGCTCCCAGTTATCTCCACAGTTATGCCTTCTAACGATATCTTCTACCGATGCCTTCTGATTATGGCTCCACCGAGTATGGATGCTTGCAACTATTCAGAGATACCGAATTGGGCGCTAATGAATCATTGACTGGGCCGCTCAAGCCATCTTCGACTTTGCGCTCCTCGACTTTGTACTCCTGCAAAGTCTAATCTCGCATATCCCTATGCAGGTGCAAAGTCTAATCTCGCATATCCCTATGCAGGCGTACTATCTAACCCTTGCTTTCCCTGCAAGGCTCGGCTAAATACCTAAAAAATAACGCATCAGCACCCTGTCAACAAGGGTTTGTTAGTTTGGCTAAATAGTTACAAAACATAAGCTGAGACCTCGATTTTATTATTAACGCTATGCTTGGTGATACACTAAAATGTAAAATCTTTTACAGTTACTGCCTGCGCATAGCTTTTATTTTTTTTGATAATAAATTAATTCTATTGATTTTTCGGCTCTTCTCCGCTTTAGTGAGGTAAAGGAGATGCTAAAACCCATCAAATACGTTGAAATATAAGGCTCTCACACA
>CANLTI010000078.1 GCA_947494095.1 uncultured Pseudomonadales bacterium | reverse complement strand
GGCAGTCCTCGATGCCTGATGAGCAATCCATGTTCTATTCCGCCCTCTAAGCCACCTCATTAAAGCGGAGAAGAGCCTATTAACCACCTTAATCGCTATCGATTGAATTGTTAACTTAAGCGTAGAAGATGGTTAATTATTATGCAAACTTTTGAGTGAGTGTCCCTGTAAGAAAAATATATTATTTAGAAATTTAAAACACGCATATCGATGAGCATAAAAAGCCACCCACACCACCCATTCAGGGCCTTAGAAGGCAGGATGCCGACTAGAGCTACAGGGAAGTACTTGCCGCGTGCCTTGAATGGGTGGTGTGGGTGGCGCCCCGATCTAACCCAGCCCAACCCAACCCAACCCAAACTACCCCATCACCCTTCAGCCAACATAAAAAATCAAGCAGCATTATAAAACCGCTAAAACCACTAAAACCACTAAAACCGCAAAACATCGAGCGCTTAAAAATATCGAACAACCCATTAAACTTAATGCAGTTTGGCTTGGCTGCTCGTTTGCGCAAAGCGCTGCTGCGCCCATTCGTCCAACAACTTCTCTTCTTGTTTATCTTCCATCGCCTGCTCATCATCGGCCATACGCCTAACAAGGTCTTGCATAGCGCGCTGCTTGAGATGGGCTTTTTGCCATAAGCTTTTTTTATGCTCGAATTCACGTTCGACCGTAGCAATAAGCTGGCGCTGCTGGCCTTGTGCTTTTGATAACTGCTGCGTAAAAGCGCGCTGGCGAATCATTTGCTCGGGCGCAAGCCTAGCGCCCAAGCGCTCGTTTTCGGCGGCATAAGCATTAAGATACTCTAAAATATCATTGAGCTTATTACGCTCAGCCGCAAGGCGTGCTTTAACCGTGGTAAAAACTTCGGCTGCTTTATCAACGTCTTTTTCGGCAAGCTCTAAAATCAAACTCATGCGTTTAGTTTTATCTGAGTGGGGCATAACAATTCCTTTAAAGCATATTTTTTTGGGTATCAACAAAATCACTAGCTTAGCGCTCACCATCACCTTACTGTTGCTCTTATTCAAACACTCTTATTCAAACACTTTGACTAAACCGCTATCGCCTAGCGGCTCGGCCTAACAACTCGCACTTAGCTACCCTTAGCCGGCGCCTTACTATTAACCGCTGGGCTAGTTAAAACACTGACCAAGTGCGCCGTGCTTTCGGCAAAGGCCGCTTTGCTGGTTAAACCCTGCCCAATAAACTGCAATAAATGTGGGTGTCGCTCTATGGCGCGGTCAATATTGGCATCGGCCCCCGGGCTATAGGCACCCACGGCGATTAAATCTTTATTGTGGCGATGCGTGGCCAGCAACTGTTTAAACATTTGCATTTGCTTAAGCTGCTCTGGCGGCACAATATTTGGCATAACACGGCTAATAGAAGCCTCGACATTGATCGCGGGATAAATACCCTCCTCGGCTAGCTGTCGCGACAATACAATATGGCCATCTAAAATAGCCCGTGCCGAGTCAGCAATAGGGTCTTGCAGATCATCGCCTTCGGTAAGCACGGTATAAAACGCAGTGACCGAGCCCTGACCTTTTTCGCCATTACCCGCACGCTCAACGATTTCGGGTAACCGTGCAAACACCGAAGGCGGATAACCTTTGGTCGCGGGCGGCTCGCCAATGGCTAATGAGATTTCGCGCTGCGCCTGAGCAAAGCGCGTTAAAGAGTCCATTAATAGTAGAACCTTTTTGCCCTTATCGCGGTAATATTCCGCAATGCGGGTCGCCAAATAACTGGCCCGCAAGCGCATTAACGGGGCCTCATCGGCTGGCGCGGCGACTACCACAGCGCGCTTTAACCCCTCCTCGCCTAAAATATTCTCGATAAACTCTTTCACCTCACGCCCGCGCTCACCAATTAAGCCCACCACCACAATTTCGGCTTCGGTAAAACGTGTCATCATACCCAGCAATACACTTTTACCCACGCCGCTACCGGCAAACAAACCCAAGCGCTGGCCTTCGCCCACCGTCAGCAATGCATTAATCGCGCGAATACCCACATCGAGAGGCTGTTTAATGGGCTCACGCTTCATGGGGTTAATGACCTGCGGCGTTAAATCTAAAAAGTCTTCACCTTCTAGCGGCCCCTTATCATCGAGTGGCTGCCCCAAACCATTTATCACACGGCCAAGGCTTTGACTGCCAATCCGAATTTTATTAGCGCTGTTGACCGGTACTACGCGCAGCCCAGGCTTTAAGCCCTCGGCAGCACGAATGGGCATTAAATACGTGGTACTCGCACTAAAACCCACGACCTCAGCCTCAATCACATCGGCTTTGGGGCGAATAATTTGACAGTAAGTACCGACAGGCACATTCAGCCCCACCGCTTCGAGCGTTAAACCCACCATACGCGTTAGGCGCCCCGCCGCGAGCGGCAGTTGCTGTAGCGTTTTGTACTGTCGACTGGCGGCAATGCGTTGCGTTGCCGAGCGCACAGCATCAGTCATTTTTGGGCTCCGGCTCCGGTTCTGGTTCTGCTTCTGCTTCTGCTTCTGCTTCTGCTTCTGCTTCTGCTTCTGCTTCTACTTCTGCTTTTTCTTTTGGCTCTGGTTCTGGCTCTGGTTCTGGATCAAGTTCCGGCTCTGGCTCTAGTTCTGGCTCTAGTTCTGGTTCTGGCTCTAGTTCTGGTTCTAGCTCGGCTTCTGACTCAGCGTCAGGCTCTACAGTCGCTGATGGTGACGCCGCTCGTATCGGCTCAATCACCTCGGCATTGGCAGCTTCGTCATCAAAGGGATGCTCTTGCAGGGTTTGCATAAACTCCGCCAAGCGCGCCGCCACCGAAAAATCAACAAAGCTATGTTCGCTTTGCACTTTACAGCTACCGCGGCTCAAGCTTTCGTCGGTCACAATATGGTGACCCGCAGAGGCTGTAGGGCCAAATTGCTCATAGGCGGCGGCATCGTCAGGGTGCAAGGTTAACTGAATATTTTTCTCGTCGGCCGGTAGCGCCATTAAAGCGGCATCAACCACGGCAATAATTTTGCCCGGGTCACCGCTCAGCTCGGTATCTAAAATATGCTTAGCGATACCCAGCGCCAAATCGAGTGTTGCATTAGCCAAGGCTTGCTGCTGATACTCTAGCGGGCTAAACAAAGCCTCGCACAAAGCCCCTAAATGCTCGCCTTGCTCTTTTAGCCATTGCCCGTGCTCGCTTTCGGCTTGTTCGGTGCCGGCTTTTAAGCCTTCGCTAAAACCGGTTTTACGGCCATCGGCTTTGCCCTCTGCTACGCCTTCTTGGTAGCCTTTTTCGTACCCGTCTTGCTCGGCGGCTTGCGTGATTTCTTGCAGCTGTGAGGCGGTTATTCTGTCCGCTAAAGGTTCTGCTGGGGTTTCTATTTCTTCACTAACAACAGGGCTGGCTTTTTCGGTGCGCTTACTTTGCTCTAGCCGTTTTTTACTTTCTGAAGTTTTGCGCTTGCGCTGCTCATCTTGATTAACCGCGCGGCCATTGACTTCGGGTAACGCCCAAGATTGGGCACCAGCCACATCTTCAAACGGGATACGCCCGGGCATTTTAGTGCTCATTTAAGTACTCATTACAAAACTCATTCATACTGATCACTACACCATTGCCTCACCGCCGCCACCTAAATTAATATCGCCTGCGTCAGCCATACGGCGACAAATAGCCAATATTTCTTTTTGTGCCGTTTCAACTTCACTGACTTTTACAGGGCCTTTGGCCTCCAAATCATCGCGCATTAATTCAGCCGCACGCTTAGACATATTACCGAAGACCTTTTCTTGCAGGTCGTCATCTGCGCCTTTGAGCGCGGTAATTAATAATTCAGAAGAGACCTCTCGCAAAATCGCTTGTATGCCACGGTCATCCACTTCTTTAAGGTTATCAAAGACAAACATAAGATCAGAAATTTGTGTACCCAGATCTTCATCCACCTCTTTAATGGAGTCGAGTAATTCGTTGGCAATGGTACTGTCGAGGTTATTAACAATTTCGGCGGCGGTTTTAAACCCGCCAATATCTTTGGTTTGCGAACCGGCGCTGCCAGAAAATTGTTTTTCAAGAATATCGTTCAGCTCTTGCAGGGCGCTGGGCTGTACCGTATCGAGTGATGCTACACGCAGCATGACATCTAAGCGGACTTTTTCTGAAAAATAAGCCAACACTTCGGCCGATTGATCGGCATCTAAATACGCCAAAACAATAGCCTGAATTTGAGGATGCTCATTGCGAATAATATCGGCAATAGAGCGCGCTTCCATCCACTTAAGGGTATCTAGGCCGGTGGTATTACCGCCCATTAAAATGCGGTCGATTAAGCCGTTGGCTTTGTCGGCGCCCAATGCGGTGACCAGCATATTTTTAATATAATTATCAGCCCCCATACCCAACCCTGTTTGGGTGCGCACCTCATCCATAAAGTTAGCAATAACCACTTCGACTTCGTATTGCTGCACATTTTTTAATTGGCTCATGGCGGTACCCAAACGCTGTACCTCTTTAGGGCCCATGTGCTTTAAAACCTCTGCGGCAGAGCCTTCACCTAAAGACATCAACAAAATAGCCGCTTGATCGAGCCTGGGTAAGTCAACTTTTTTGGCCTCATCGCCATCTTGTGCCGGGGGGTTGGGGGGCATGCTGTATTCCTCGTTTCCCAAATCTAAAGCAGCTAGGGGATTAAATTAAACCAATACATTCACACGAGCGAAACGCTAAGGCATGTGGCTACTCTTCGTTAATCCAGCGTTTAATCACTTGTGCCACACGCCCAGGATCTTCGGCGACCAAACCTTTTACGGCATTTAATTGTTGCTCGTAGCTTTCTTCTGGGCTCGGCAGTGCCATGGCGTCGCCCCCTGTTAATGTCACCGTTTCATCGCTTAACGAGTCAAACGAGTCGACCCCTGCCGCTTGCAAGGCCGCCAGCTCTTTGGCTTCGTCGTCGGCGCGCGCTTTAAGGCCGGCGGTGGCTAAGCTTTTGAGCACCGGTCGCAATAAGCCAATAATCAGTAAGCCAATCACAATGACACCCGCTAGCTGCTTGGCCAACGCTTTAAACCAGGTCGTTTGGTACCAAGGAATACTGTAATCTAGGGTATCCATGTTGGTCACAAACGATTCATTTAATATATTGACGCTATCGCCACGTGCCGCCGAAAAACCCACCGCATCGCGAACCAAAATAGCCACGCGCTCAAGCTCGGGTTCGGTCCAACGCGTGCGTACCGCTTCACCGGTTTCGGGGTTTTGCGTCACTTTATCGTCGATCACAACCGCAATAGACAAGCGTCGCATGCGGCCCTTTTCGTGTTTGGTATAGCTAACGGTGCGGTCGAGCTCATAATTGCGTACCGCTTGCTTACGCGAATTAGAGGGGCCTTCGGTTTGGCCTTCGGCACCGGCTTGGCCGTTGGCTTCTTCGGGGGCTTCGCCACCATCGGGGGGCTGATTGGTTAAGGCCCCTGGAATACCAATGGCACCGCCGTTGCCTTTGCGTACCTCTTCTACGGTTTGCTCACTACGAATGGCTGGTAAGTCGGGGTTAAAAGACTCTTCGGCTTGCTCAACTTCAGTAAAATCTAAATCGGCTGCCACTTCTGTTTTAAAGCGCTCTTGACCAATAATAGGCGTTAATAAACGACGCACCCGTAAAATAATGTCGTTTTCGACTTTTTTGGTGTATTCCAAATGCTGGGCGGCGGCAACTAGCTTTTCATCCTCGACTCCAATCGATAGCAAATTGCCTTTTTGGTCAATAATTGTGACGTTTTCGAGCTTTAGCTCTGGAATGCTAGACGCAATTAAATTGGCAATACCTTTCACCTGACGCGACTCAATATTGCGCCCAGGAAATAGATCTAAAAATACCGAAGCCGAAGGCTCGCGCCCATCGCGTACAAACACCGATGCCTTAGGAATAGCCAAGTGCACACGCGCACTGCGCACCGAATTAATACTGGTAATAGTACGGGCTAGCTCGCCTTCTAAGCTGCGCTTATACCGCGCCGACTCCATAAATTGGCTGGTGCCTAGCGGCTGCTCCTGATCTAATAACTCAAAACCCACCGACTGATTACCCGGTATACCTCGCTCGGCTAATTTGAGCCGAGCTTGGTGTATTTTATCGGTGGCCACCAATAAAGCCCCCGTTTTAGGGTCGACCTTATAAGGGATATCATTAAAATCTAAAACCTCCCCTACCTCGCTACTATCTAGGCGGTCTAAGCTGCCATATAGCGGTTTGTAGTCTTCACCTTGAGTCCATAATACAACGGCAAAACCAATCGCTACGCTCGCAGCAATACCCACCATTAAACCGGCTTGGCGCACAAGGTTAAGGTTATTAAAACCTTCAATTAAATCACTTTTGGCCCCATTAGATTTCACTTTAATGGTCTCGGGGCCTGACTCTACGGGCATATTTGCGGCGGCCATAAACTACACTCCACCTTAAATTGGCATATTCATAACGTCTTTATAAGCTTCAACTAACTTATTACGGACTTGTGTGGCAGCCTGAAAAGCAACGCTCGATTTTTGCGACGCCACCATAACTTGAGAAATATCAATGCCAGGGTCGCCCTTAATATAGCCCTGAGCCATTTTGGACGAGGCTTGCTGAACATCATTGACCTTATTAATGGCTTGACCCATAACGTCACTAAAATCGACACGGTTTTTATCGGCTACAGGCTCCACCCCGCCTGGGCGTAGTGAGCCCATGCCTTCAATGCCGCCGCTAAAAGCTTGCGTTTGCGATTTGATGGAGCGCATTTCAGTCAATAAACGGTTAATGTCAACGCGGTCTGTCATGCCGATACCCTGAGAGTCTTTGTCAAAAATGTTAGCGATACCACTCACGCTACGTGCCTACTGGCTATTGGACTAACGCACGTTATTTGCGCTGCCAATGGTTTGGCGGTTGTTCGCTCTACAGGGGAATTTGCACAAAGCAGGCCAGAAGTCTGCACAAAAAAAAGCCGCGGCGCCTGGTGAGGCGACGCGGCTTTTTTTTGTCGGTAGATACACTTGCTACCAAGCACATCAAGTCACTCTAATCTAAAGGGCCAAAAGGTAAATTTCAAAGAACCTACATTGAATACAGTAATCTCAGCACAGTATTAACCAAAGCATTAACTTAACCAAAACATTAACCAAAGTATCGCTGCTGTAATTTACCCCATACACGCGTTAAGCTCACCTCAACCGCTGCAGCTGCAGAGATACCTAATTTTTCGGGTAGGCTTTTCTTTTGCTCAAAGCTTACTTCAAACACATCGGCCTCTTGTGCTAATGCATATAAATATTCATCCGAGGTACTGATTTCATCAATTAATTGCTGTTCTAGCGCGCGGCTACCAAACCAAATTTCACCCGTGGCAACAGCGTCTATATCTACTTGCTGGCGATGCGTGCTCACAAACGTTTTAAACAGTACATGGGTATCTTCTAAGTCTTCTAAAAACTTTTGACGCCCTTCATCGGTATTTTCGCCTAACATGGTTAAGGTGCGCTTATATTTACCGGCCGTGAGTGTCTCGTAATCAACATCATACTTTTTAAGCACTTTATGAAAGTTAGGTATTTGTGCCACCACCCCAATAGAACCTAGTATTGCAAACGGAGCGGCTAATATTTTATTGGCCACACACGCCATCATATACCCGCCACTGGCAGCTACTTTATCAACACATACAGTCAACGGAATGTCTTTTTGGGTAATGCGCGCTAGCTGGCTAGAGGCCAAGCCATAGCTGTGCACCATGCCGCCGCCGCTTTCTAATTTCACAACAACCTCATCTTTAGGCTCGGCAATGGTTAATACCGCTGTGACAGTTTCGCGGAGCTCTTCGGCGGCAGAAGCCTTAATGTCACCATCAAAGTCTAAAACAAAAACACGTTTTTTACGCTCTTCAACCGCTGTGGCGCCATTTTTATTTTTGGCTTTTTTACTGGCTATTTTTTCTTCTTTTTGCTTTTGTTTAGCCTCTTTTTTATGCTCTTTTTCTAATGCATTTAAATCTGTCTCACTCAATACCGCTTCGCGTAATGCATCACGCATAGCCTCAAAGCGCTCATTTAAGCGGGTAATACTAATCGTACCTTTTTTACCCTCTTGATTTTTCATGCCCAGTGATGCGATCAAAGCCACCACAATACCTACCGCCGCAACTAGCGTAATAGTTTTTACTAAAAACAAACCGTATTCAAACAAAAATTCCAAGTGTTAACTCCTCATTGTATATATCAAAATCACATCATTAATTATTTTTTTGCGCGGCACAATATTGTGTAATCAGCGCATGGGCAATAGAGCCTGGCGGAGGTGTTTCGGGCAGGTCATCACAATCAAACCATGCGGCATGCTCTATTTCTACGCCATCAACACAAATATCACCCCCAGCGTATTCAGCCACAAAACCCAGCATAAGCTGTGAAGGAAAAGGCCAGTTTTGACTGGCCTGGTACTTTAACTGTGCCACCTGCAAACCTACCTCTTCTTGCACCTCGCGCACCACTGTTTGCTCAACGCTTTCACCCACTTCAACAAAACCCGCCAAACAGCTATAGCGGTTAGAGCGACTGCGGGCATGCTTGGCCAGCAGTATTTGACGACCGCGCGTAACCAAGACAATCATACAAGGTGATATGCGCGGGTAGACTAAATGCTGGCAACTTAAGCACTCTAAGGCCAACTCACTGTGATGGCGCTGCTGTTTAGCACCGCAACGCCCGCAAAACTGATGCTGTTGCCACCAATGTGCCAGCTGGCTAGCACGCGATAACAGGGCAAAAGTAGGCTCATCGGTTTCGCTAAACAGCTGCCTCAAGCTCACAGTTTGTTGCGCTTCGGTGATGGCGCTACTGTCGGCATCTGTATCTGCCGCAATAGCCAGCCACCAATCTTTACCTTGGGCTAAGCCTACAGGCAAAAAAACAGCCGCATTAAGCGGCTGCTGCATATGCTGGTAACTACCGTTTTGCGCAAGGGTTATTTGACCATTGCTCATGTGTAGCCACACTTTAGGGGTACTCATGTCTCGTTAACTCATTTAACGCTTTAGCGCGTATTGACATTATTTTTTAGGCGCGTAATGGGTCGCAAAACCTAAGGCGGCCATACTGTCTTCGGCCAATTTTAAAATGGCCGTATCGGGTTTTGCATTATGCGCTGCGGTATCAATAAAATACTCAATACTAATAATGGCGTCGGCAAAGGTTTCGAGTAGCTCTTTGAGCGCTGCCGGTAAATCGGGCTGCATCAATACGCTATCGACAAACTGCTCACAACACACTAAAGCCTCAGCAGCGCGCTCATACCCTAAAATGATCATACCACCGCGTACACCACCCAATATTTTAGCAATATTGCGAATATGCCCAGAGTCATAATCAGAGTCCGAATAAGAGTTAAGCGCACGCTTTGTTAAGCTAAGGCCTGCCTCACACTCTTTAAGTACAAGCTTGGCCGCCTGCGCCATCTCACTCATAGCGACCACTTCACGCTGAGCCACTTCACTCGCTTCATTTAGGCGGTCGCCCGGTAATTTAGCAAACTCCAAGCTGATGGTTGCGCTTTCGATAAACAATAACGTTTTAGCCGCTTCATCTAAATCGTTTTCGTTCATTTCGCCGTTGTTATCGGCCCAAAGGCGCACACGAGCAATTTCATTTTTTAAGGTTGCGGCAGGACCTTTAAGGCCTACAATCGCTAAAATTTCAGCTACTTTTTTGAGGGTTTCAGCCAAGCCATCAACATCATCGACTTTATAAGCGCCTTGCGAAGCTGTTTCCAGTACCTTTTTGGTATTATTAATTTCATCGCGTAGTACTTTAACCAATGATGATACTGTGCTGGCACTGGGGCCTTGCAACGCCTGGCGCTCTTCGCCTAGCTCTTCATCGGTATAGCCTAAATTGGGGATGGCATAAATAGCGCGCAATTTTTTAAATATATCGCTTTGAATCCCCGACAACATCAATAAATATAACAGCTCTTTAACCAAGCCTTTTGGCGGCATAGCTTGGTAGGCAATACTGCCACTTTGTTGCACTTGGCGAATCACGCGATCCAATCGACTAAAGAGCATTTTGCGCGACTCTAGTAGCTCCATGTTTTGCTTTACAACAGCCACAATGGCCAAATTACCCAACCACCACAATAAAGTCAGGGGTTTATCGCTTCCACCCAAACGCTGTAAGCGAATCAGTGCCCGGCGCATTAAACCCAAAGCGGGGCCAGATTGACCATTTTTGAGTACACCAATCAACCCCATTTGGTACATTTGACGCAACCGAGTTAGCAGAGGTTTAAACTCGGCTTCACTCACAACAATAGGCTCAACCGGCGGAATAACCGGTGCACTGCGAAAGGTCACTTGAAAAAAGTGGCTTTCAGGCAATACCGCCTCTTTGCGCAGTTTGCGCAACTCATTAATTTGCGGAATGAGCAATACCGGCAAGCGCTTTTGTGCGCGCTGCACATATTCAACATACGCGGCCATCACAAAAAAACTTGCGCTAATTTGCTCAAGTTTTTTCATCGGCGCAGAGGCCTCGTCACCCGCTTTAATGGTGACTGTTGTAAGGTAGAGCTCCTCCGCCATTAAGCTGGCACCCCTAAGCTCTAGCAGCCTAAAAATGCCTAACATTTGTTTAATACCCTTAATGCAAGCCTCGAGGGGCTTGGGGTCATCTTTGTCGGTCACATAGGATTCAAGATCCCGGCCGGCTTGCTCAATTGTGGCAAGTAGCTCTTCGCGAACCATCGACAAGGACTGTACATTTACTGAGTCCGCCGTATTCACTCTGTATTCCTGTTTGCTGATTATCTGCATATAGCGTTTATATTTATGGTTGTCCGCTTCAGTAATGTCAAAGCGACACTGCAAAAATCGAAGATCTAGGGCTTATGTTGGCACCTCACGGCACCTATTGACGCCCAGTGACACTCCTCGTCAGCGCAAAGGCCCAGCCTGCGCAATCCTTTAGTTTTGCAGGTGCTACAGCTCAAGTTATTCATGTGCACCTTTAAAAGCTGCTACAGGCAAAAACGCCGCACGCGAGTGTATCAAAAGGATTCCATTCCGCACAGTGGCATAGTCCAAATAGGACACAAAGTGCCGATTAGTTGTAAAATTGTTTGATATTTAAACCACACATAACTCATCAAGCCACCCCGTTTGCTTACAATACAAGCAATGAAAATAAATATTAAAATAGTCTTGACGCACAATATATCGCTGCTACAATGCGCGCCTACTTAGCCAGAGTGGTGAAATTGGTAGACACAGGGGATTCAAAATCCCCCGCTAGCGATAGTGTGCCGGTTCGAGTCCGGCCTCTGGTACCAAATACTAAACCCTTGTTTTATAAGGCATTTTTGCCAAAATAAAGCAGGGGTTTTTTATTGCCTAAATTTTAATACATAGAATTAGGTGCCCGCCAGGCGTCAACCAACTGTCGCCAAGTATCAAGTAAGAAGCTTAGTACACCTACCTCGCCCTCACCACCTCGCCCTCACCACCTTTGCCTGCGCCACTTTCTAGACAGCCATTAAGCACTAGATAATATTGCAAGGCAAATCCAATTTCGCCCGCTTACTTAAACAGTACTGTGAGTCGCACCTGCACACAATTAAAGCCCTTCACCAATCGGCGACAAAACCTCAACTGCGCAGCCCTTACAAATCCCCCTGAGCGCCAGCCAATCAACAAGCCCTTTTAAATGATGCCCCTAATAATAGACTTATAAACCCAATGCAGCCTATGGGCATCAAAACAAAGCCCGCTTACCCTTGCATTAACGCTTAAGGGGCGAGGCAATAATAGTTTGTCCAATTAGACGTAGAGTTCTGCCTTCTCGGCAAGGCGCTCGAAGGGGCGCATGCCGGGGCATGTAACGCTTTGAGCAACGCATCGGGCAGGAGCCCCTTATTAGACATTGCAGGAGCATAATGTCGAGGAGAGGAAGCAGAAAACAAGTATTATTGGATAATGTATTTTTTCCTCGTCCCTAAGGACAGCCACCCACAAGAAATCACGTCAAGCAAAAAAGCGATTACTGTTTAGCGCAAGCAGCTTGCAATAATATAAAAATCTGGCATCTTGATCGTAGGTAAGCCAATGATATGGACTCCCAACTTTATCTCTTACCTATGAAGTCATAGACTTCGCGTTTAAATCCAGAGGGGTTTTTTACTGCCTAAATTCTAGGATGATTTAAGAATGCAAAACACCGCACCACCTATCTCTTTTCTTTTTAGTCGACAAAATAAAACCTCAGCTTCACCGCTATAAATCACTATACCCCTCTACTTTTATATCGCACCCACTCACAGAGCCCGCATTTTTCGCATACACACGGACGCGTAAATTTAAGCGTTTGCCGCCTCATTGAATACACCAAAATTGAATAAACCAGAGGTTCTATGCGCACGCTAATCACCGCACTGCTATTAATATTACCCAGCCCATTTGTCAACGCCACACAACAATCAGTAAAACCGCCGCAATCTTTTAGCCAAGCCAAGCGAATAGCCAGGCAAATTTACCAAGACCACCCCACTAGTTTTTATTGCAACTGCGCAATCACCTGGAACGGCAAAAAAGGAACGCCCGATTTAAAAGCCTGCCAATACAAAGTCAGAAAACAACAAAAACGCGCTAACCGTATCGAGTGGGAACACCTAGTTCCCGCCTCGCAGCTCGGTAATCAATTGCAATGCTGGCAAAACGGTGGCCGCAAGAACTGCGCAAAAACAAGTGCTAAGTTTCGCAAAATGGAAGCCGATCTTCACAATTTAGTCCCCGCTATTGGCGAGGTAAATGGCGACCGCAGTAACTATAATTTTAGCGAATGGAACGGTAAACCTAGTCAATACGGCCAATGCCAAATGATTGCGGACTTTAAACAACGGCAAGTGCAACCACCCAAACACACACGCGGTATGATTTCTCGCACCTATCAATACATGGCGGAGGTGTATCATTTAACCCTTTCCTCGCAACAACAAAAACTACTGCGGGCCTGGGACATTATGCATCCCCCGTCACAATGGGAATGCAATAGAAACGAAAAAATCACCCAACAAACAGGCAGCTACAACCATCACACCAAAGCCAGATGCGCAAACCCGTAATTACTCAACGTAAGCCGTATGCCATCAACACAAGCATCAACACAAGGACAGGCGCCCTGAAAAATCTATTTATCACTAAAAATTATTAAATCTAGTTGTTTATATTTTGTAACTATTCAGAGGTGCGTAAATCGGGCGCTAATGAATCATTTGCTGGGGCGGTCGCTATTTAAGCGCTCTCGACAGTGTGCTCCTCGACTTTGTGCTCCTGCAAAGTCTAATCTTGCATATCCTTACGCAGGTGCACTATCTAACCCGGTGTTTTTCAAGATAGTTGTCACTGTTTGCTTACAATTTAACCGGCTTTCTGAATATTATCACTAACCGGCTTATCAGGATTAAGGGTCACCGCCTCGATAGGGTTGCAGTTTCTGGTTG
>CANLTI010000077.1 GCA_947494095.1 uncultured Pseudomonadales bacterium | reverse complement strand
AGCACTGGATAAGCAGACATGACGCAACCTCGCAAGCAACTGGTTTCGATAGACGATACCGCTTTTTACAACATCACGACACGCTGCGTGAGGCGCAGTTTTTTGTGTGGGTATGATAAATTCAACGGCAAAAGCTACGAGCATAGACGCAGTTGGATCGAGCAACGTATTCGGCTATTAAGCTCCATATTCGCTATCGATATCTGCGCCTATGCCGTCATGAGTAACCACCTGCACCTCGTCATCAAACTCAACCCCGCAGAAGCGACCCAATGGTCTACCAAAGAAGTTTTAGAGCGCTGGTGCTGCTTGTTTAAAGGCTCGCCGATTGTACAGCGCCATATGGCTGGTGAGGAGCTCTCTAAGGCTGAGCGAGAAGCCGTGAGTGATTGCATTGAGTGCTATCAAAAGCGACTGCAAAGCTTAAGCTGGTTTATGAAGTGCCTTAACGAGCCAATTGCTAGGCAAGCCAACAAGGAAGATAACTGCACAGGCCATTTCTGGGAGAGCCGATTCAAATCGCAAGCTCTACTGACCGAGCAAGCACTATTAAGCGCAATGACGTATGTTGACCTCAACCCAGTGCGTGCCTGCATGGCTGATACACCCGAAACCTCAGAATATACCAGTATCAAGGAGCGCATTAACCCCACCTTTGATTTGACCAAAGCGGTTAAGCAACAAACCGTACTGCAATCTATTCGCCAGTTTGACCTCCCCCTTAAGCCATTACTTAGTTTCGAGGGCAGCCTTAAAAACACCGCGCAAGCAGGCATTATTTTTGGCCTAGCTGATTATATTGATTTAGTCGATTGGACGGGTCGTGCTATTCGTGATGACAAGCGAGGCGCAATCTGCGAGCACTTACCACCTATATTAGAGCGCTTAAATATCGATATTGACGCTTGGCTCTTACAAACACAGCATTTTGAGCGTGAGTATCAAACTTTATTCGCCAAGCACAGACAAAGACCCAGGAGCGCTGCATAAAAACCATCTTCAATAAGCCCTTCCAGAATCACCTATCATGACTCCTGCCCAACCAAATAACCCCACGTTATTAACTTGGGGTTATTGATGCTTTTTATTGAATTAATGCGCTATTAGCGATTATTTTGGCGTGGCGATACAATAGTCGATAAATCTTAGTGTCGCTTTCTTTTTGGCATGCCTGTCTAAGTAGATTTCGATAAATATACAAAAAGCCGAAGAGGCCCAAAGAAAAAATTACCTCCCAAGGTTTCAGATAAGAAGATACCTCACGTATCGACAGCAAAGCTATTGGCGAAAGCAAAACTGATCAAAAAATCACCTTGAAAGGGCTGGTGTCACGCCTTTATGCCCTGGCTGTCCACCAGTGTTTTTATTTGTTTTTGGTCGCTGACTTTTTGGCGCAGGCTTATCGTAGCCATCACTTGATGGTGGCTTGCTACTATTTCGACTATTCGTTGATAGCTTAGCTTCTAGCGTTTTAACCTTCTTTTCGAGACGTTTAACAGTTTTTTCAAGGCGACCGATTATGCTGAACATCGAAATGATGAGCTCGTCTTTCTCTTCGTTACTGATTGAGCTTAACTCGGGTAACTTCGTCATAAATCGGATGGCTATTGATAGAGGAATACATACGTAGTTCAATATAAGTCGCATAGTGTATATGACTTATCGATAATGCATACCCTTTTAACTGGATAAATTTACGAGACCCATATTCTGGTTGTTATTTGGACAGTTTATGGCTGAGTAGTTACTTTTTTAGCCTGTCGTAATAGCTACTGGATTTCACGTCAAATAATTGCAGTAGCTTATTCAGCGGGTAATGCTCTTTTAACATCGTGACGGCTTTTTGCCTGTCTTCGATAGCGATGCAAAAAGAGCTGTGGCCTTTTTTAAGATTTCATTATCCTCCTCTAGGTCGAGAATTTTCGCCTTGAGGCGCTGAATCTCTTGATGATCATCGGTGATCGCTTTCGCACCAACAGGCGTGTTACCCACGAGCTCCCCTCTCAACTGTTTGACCCAGCGGCGTAGAGCGCTTTCACTAACGCCCCTCATATCACAGGCTTCGGCGTAGCTATTGTGCTTAATTGTGACCAATTCTGCCGCCTCGCGCTTGAATGCTGAGCTAAAGCTTGGCTTTGATTTTTTCATCGGATACTCCTATTTCGGGTTAGAATATCACCTATTAACTTGTCCGGAATTATTAGACCACAACAAGGACCTACTTTTGCACCACAAGACCGACAAGCTCTAGCCATAGATTGTATTTTTTCTGCACAGAAGGGGCATTCTCTTTGCATTATTTTAGTCTGACCTACAGGTAAGGTTTGATGCGTAAATTAGTGCTAGCGCCTTGCTAAGCGAGCAAGAATCAACTGCTTTTTTCGTTTAAGAAACTTGTTATTTTCACTAAAAAGTATCACAAATTTTTTAGTATGCGTCAGCATATCTTTCTATTAGCTATTATTTTTACATGGAGACACGATAGTCAATAAAACCTAGTATCATTTTTTTTGCCAAGATTGTCTTAGCTTTTTTCTTTGGTAGCGTAGGCCACTTACTGGGACAGACACTAGCTTTATAAATTTAGTGCTTGCGGGATCCTCGTTGTTCTTTATAAAAACATCAGACTAATAACCAGAATGACTTAAAACGAGTGCCTGTCCCAGCAAAGCGACCCCAGCAAAGCGTTAAAGTTATTTAATCATTTCAAAGAGTAGAGGTTTTCCCATTAACTGATGAAATTTCCTTAACTGTAAGTATTTAATCCTGTGGTCATTACACATATTAGAACTAACTTCAGATATATGGTTGTCAACATCTTCATCATTTAAGTTATCAATTTCAAAAGAGGTCATTTTACAGATACCGCATTGAGTGTTTTGATTGTTTTCTAAATTTTCTGCAAGTAATTTCTGGAGATACATTACTGACAATGTAAATAAGATCTCATCATTACTTTTAATTTTTTTGTTATTTTTAAAAAAATTGTAAATTTCTTGAATAGTACCAAGAGGTAAAAAAGGGATTATTAAGCTACTTACTCCAGAAGCTCCATCCGAAAGTATTGACTTAAAGTCAAAGCTTGTGATTTTTTTAAAATCTAATAGATCTAAAATTACTGCTTGATTTTCTATAAGAGTAGCTTTTATGTTTGATTTTATATCATTCGTTAAAAAGAAGTAGCCTTTATATTTTTGTGTTTGTAATTTAATACCTTTAACTAAATTAATGTGATGTTCACTCTTTTTATATTTAATAAGTGCATCTATTAATTTTTCAGGGAGAGGTCCGCTAATTTGTGGTAATTGGTTCAATATTATTAGTTTAAGGATATCTACTGTAAGAAATGATTCTTTTAAAAAACTTACAGAATCATTAATATTTTTTCCAATAATATTTATTAAGTTTTCTCTTTCTTCTTTATCGATTGCATCATAATAAATAATATCATTTTGAAAACAATACAGAATGATTCTTAACTTTGCCTCAAACATATCAGTAAGAGGAGCATCTGTTACTTGTAACTTAGTTAAATCACTAATTGGGAATTCTTCGATTTTTATTAAATTTTCAGAAAACTGATTTTTGGGGCCAAGTAAGCTAATCACTGAATTAAAATATATGACTAGTGAGAGCCATTCTTCATTTATAACTGGATTTTCTATTACGTGGCATACGCCATTTCTTACACTTGTTTCTTGATCTAATAAAATTTTAGTCATTTGAGGTTCTTTGATTGTGTAACAAAATTTTCTTGTAGCCTAACGCCGCCAACACCGGAGGCAAAACCGTAGCGGAGCGAAGGTTTTGACTTCCGAGTGCTTGGCTTTGTTAGGATTTTATTTGACTTCGTTGATTGATAACAATCTGAACTCTTTACCATCATATGAGAGCTTACACATGAATTTAGCCGGGACTAAAGCATTAAATTTATTTTTTGCTCTTATTTTTAGCTGAACAGTCCAGTTTCCGGACTGGCCTTCCACAACAATTCTATCTAGCAACTCTCGACCATACTCGACACTATCTGGGTCATTGAGGTTTTTCTCTATGAAATACTGACAGGTGTATCTAGCAGAATTTTCGAGATCACTTCTATCTTTCTTGACCTGTTCTTCAGGTGACAAAGGCGTGTTGCACATTTTTACAACAAGTATTACAAAGCCAAGGAGTACAAACATACCAAGTTTTTGCATTTTACTTAGAAGAAGCTTCCCTCCCGCTTTCTGAAAAGCTCGGCGCTCCTTAACACTCATTCCTTTTGACAGGTCTGCGCTTAGCGATTGTCCTGAAAAGGGTTTCGAACAACCACAACTTGGGCATGATACGGCGCTACTAGAAACTTCTTTTGCGCATTCATTACATTTTAAAAGGGCCATTGATACTCCTTTGATAGCCTAACGCCAAGCTCACCTGCAGTTTTTGCGGAGAGTAATTGTGTAAAATGGAGCGCAGCGACATACACAATTGAGCGTAGCAAAAAATGTCAGGTGCAGCTTTTTGTTAGGGGTATTTAGAAGACTACAACACCCCATTTTTTACCTTTATCCTGCAAGAATAGATACTCATTGTCCTTGAGGTCGAATTCGTAATGAACCATACAACTATCAAAGTATTCTTGTATATTACCCCAACTTTCTGTTTGACACATACCAACTACAAACTTACTTCGACTCTTTATTCCATCGACAGATTTTGACTTTAAGTCTTCGTATTTTTCTGCGTCTTTAAACATCAAATCGATGCATTTTTTATAATCATTATTTTGCTTTAGCTCTAGAAAAACGTACTTGTTGTCCCAGCCCTTCATCGTTAACCCAAAATCCACATATAAGGTGGTTGCTTTATTTTTGGTATCGAATGCAATTTCCATATCCCATTCAATCAATTCTGGGTATTCATCCAGAAAGATTGCCAGCTCAATCTGCCACCATTTTTCCCAACCAGTGATTCCTATTTCTGTTATCTGCTTTAATCCTTTTGACACATGGTCTTGAGAAAGGAACCCATCCATTATTTCTTTTACTACATGTAAATCTTCTACGAATGTATCGACCACAGATCCCCCTAACGCCCGGCTCACCAGCGCCCAAACCGGAGAGGCTTTTGTGGTAAAGTGTAGCGCAGCGAAACCCACAAAAACGGCGTAGGTTTGGGCGTCTGCGTGGAGCCGTTTGTTAGCTTTGTTGCTCATTGCCGCAAGTCAAACAAGTGTTACTAAAATGATTGTAGGTAGTTTCATCCGTAAAAATTACGTTTCCTTTGCATTCACTTTGGCAACAATCTCGCCTTTCGACCTCGGTTTCATTCCCACACACCCAGCACGTGACTTCAGTTGAGCTAGGCTCGTTGGGCGTTAGTTTTGCGTAATTGGCATCCAATATAGCGGCTCCTGTTTCCACTACGTTATCACTACAGTAGGGACATAAATAACGACGCCCTCCAGTTGGCATACCAATAAGTGAGAAAAACTCCTTGTTTGTGAGATATTTTTCAAATAATACAAAATACTGCATTAGCTGAATATCTTCTTCCTCTCCTTCAAACACCCCGTAAAGCCTTTCAGTAATCATAACGGACTTGAAATCTTTGATCCAAGATGAATCCCATATACCAGACAGAAACGCCACAAGAGATTGCAAAATGTAGCTTGGCATCAGAAATTCCCGATGAAGGCCATGAGTATATTTATTTCTTGATATATCACTAACAAGTCATCAAATTGATGAATGTAAATATCTTCGAAATCCTTGTCTTCTCCGCTACTACCCCATTTCGATGGTTCGCCAGCCAACAAGAGCAGAGGATTTACAAGACATATTTTGTGCTTTATATAATTTTCCATTGCCAAAAAAAGCATTATGAGCGAGTTACCCAAAATGCCTTGCCGATTCTCCCACTCCTCCTCGAAATCATCCTCAGCACAATCGCCATGAGACGAAATAGCAATTTCAGTCTTTAGAATATGATCAATCGATTGAGCCAAATATTGAATACTGAGATTTTTAAATTCTTGGGCATCTGGTTTATTTTCAATCATCTATAGGAATCCGAGAGTAAAGCTAACAGTTTATTAGCCAGAACTAAGGCCTCACTAACGCCCGCTCTGCCCAACCTAACTTTAAGGACGTAAACACCACACCTCCCAACACTAAGGCACAAGGTCGCCACATCAACCCATCTTTAAACAACCAATAAAATCCTCTAATCATAAACATTACCACACCAATAATATTTCCAATGCCACTATTAACGCCAAAAAGCAATAAAAAATGAAAATATAATTAACACATAAAAAGAAACCATAACAGACTATAGATAGGGAATAAGAGAGCACAAAGGAAAGCGGGAATACTGACAGCAGGCCTATGCCTACAAGGTGATGAGAACAACGACAGCGAAGCCTGTAAGACTCGCTGTGTCTATTGAAAACTTATTGAAAACTATTCGGCTCAGCTGACAAACCTCACCTGATAGGGTGCTGATGGATTATTTTCTGGGCATTTAAGCGCCGGGAGCGCTTATATAGCGGCTATGGATGGCTTGAGCGGCCCAGTAAATGATTCATTAGCGCCCAATTTCGGTACTCCTGAATAGTTACACTTATTTAAAACTAAGAGCCTAAAAAACCACTACATCGACCAACCATTAAGCCAGCACACGATCACACGCAACACTCAACGACCCTCCATTTCGCTTAATCGAAACATCCGCAGAATCGATACGCCACAAGCCATTAATCACAGCGTCAAAACCAGAGATCTCCACGCGCCCTTCAGCGGCAGCATTAAGCAGGTCGGGCGAGAGAGGCGCTGTTGCTGTGAACGACTCTTTGCCCCCCTCAGAAGACCGCAGATGAGCCGTTGCGGCCGCTTCAGCCTCTTGCTTTGTCGTATAGGTATAAGCCATGGTGAATGCAGGCTCACCCGCACCCACTTCAACACTGCCGGCTACGCCTTTCGCCTCATCACTATAGCTAGCGCGTACACGCTTAACCCCCTTAGCCGAAGCGCTCTTATAGCTGTATACCGAGCACTGCGAGGCGCTCAATGAAACAACGGGTAAATCAACGCCGCTTGCGCTCTTGGCTACGCCCTCTGCCACAAACAACAAAAAACCCGAGGCGGGCTTCATCATCGCACCGCGCTCAATGGCCAAGCGCCGTAAAAAATTCAAATCGCTCTCAGCGGTCTGATCAAGGTGATCAAACCGAACCGCCGCGAATTCAGCAGATACCTTAGGGGCGAGGAAGAAATACTTTATCCAATAATACTTGCTCTCTGTCTCCTCTGCTGCGTTGCCCGAAGAGTTACAGGCCCCGGCATGCGCCTCTTCGAGCGCCTTGCTGAGAAAACAGGGCCCTGCGCCTAATTGGACAAACTCTTATTGCCTCGCCCCTTAGGCTTTAAGCCATGCTCAGCTGCGATTTTTTGAACAATATCGGGCAGCGACACATCATCCCATGCACGCGTTTTTTGACTTTGCATAACCGCTTCGCCGCGATCACTGTTCAGTGATGCGGCACTTGCGTTAATCATTATTTTGCGCGGCCAGCCACTTTCGCCTATACCGCCCACCACAAAGCGCCCCTTGGGCTTTAATGCCCCGCCAAAGCCCAGCGATACACTGAGCGCAACACCCGCAGGAGGCAGCGCTATTGAGCCCTCTGCCGCCAACACAATGGCCAGCGCATCGCTTTGAGTCCCCGCTTTATCGTAATGCGTAGCACCTCTAAGTTTTGAGCCGCCGGCGACAAATTGGGTGCCGACTTCTTGAGCATTCATCATCACCCAGTAACCCATGAGCAAGCTTAAAGGTGAGCAAAGGAGTTACCGCAACCTAACAGAGGATTTTCGCACTATTTAAGGATACCTAGCTTATCAAAAAAATAACTCTCAACTCGACTATAAGACTCTGAGCTTTGCTGGCAACTCAATTGACCACCCAAGCACTTGGCTGTTAATGTTACGATTATTACTATAAGCTAAAGAATTTTTATGCCGAAAACACATATCTCTACCCTCTTATTACTTTTTTTGACACTGTCAATGACCCAACCAGTATTTGCCGCTGATGGGCTTGATGCTCTTGTCAATGGTATTTTTGCTCACGCTACCGGGTGGTTTGTTGCCCTAATCTTTGCCCCACTGCCCGGCACAACATTCCCTTGGATTGTGTTATGGCTTGTGATGGGGGCCAGTGTTTTTACCCTTTACTTTGGTTTTGTGCAATTCAAACATATTAGACACTCTATTTGTTTGGTTAAAGGAGATTACTCAAACACTAAAGACGCCGGTGAAGTTAGCCATTTTCAAGCGCTCGCAACGGCCTTATCGGGCACCGTTGGCCTTGGCAATATTGCCGGTGTAGCAGTTGCCGTGAGTATTGGTGGTGCAGGCGCGACGTTTTGGATGATTGTTGCTGGCCTATTGGGCATGGCCTCTAAATTTACTGAGTGTACGCTAGGCGTTAAATACAGAAATGAATACTCCGATGGGCGCGTTTCTGGTGGCCCTATGTATTATATTTCTAAAGGCTTTGCCGAAAAAGGCTTGCCTGGCGGTAAATTTTTGGCTTCACTTTTTGCCGTTTTTTGTATTCTTGGCTCCTTTGGGGGCGGTAATATGTTCCAATCCAACCAAGCTCACGCGCAGTTGACCAGTGTTTTTGGTACTTACCCCGGCTGGATTACAGGCCTTATATTTGCTGCCATTGTGTTTGCGGTTATTGTTGGCGGCATTAAATCTATTGCTAATGTTACAGCAAAAATAGTCCCTTTAATGGGTGTTTTGTACGCGGGTGCGGCGATTATTATTTTAATCATCAATGCCGATCAAATAGGCTGGGCATTTGGTCAAATTTTTGAGGGCGCATTTACCGGCCTTGGGGTAGCCGGGGGTTTTGCCGGAGCCTTAATTCAAGGGTTCAAACGAGCGGCGTTTTCAAATGAAGCCGGCGTTGGCTCGGCCGCCATTGCTCACTCTGCAGTGCAAACCCACGAACCTATTACCGAGGGGCTGGTATCACTCTTAGAGCCCTTCATTGATACCGTTGTCATTTGCACAATGACAGCGCTGGTTATCATTATTACCGGCCAATTACTGGTTGACCCGCAGTCGGGTCTTTATATTTTAAATGCAGCCGGGCACATTGCCACGGCAAATGACGCCTCCGGCGTAGCCTTAACCTCGGCGGCCTTTGGCTCTGCTATTTCTTGGTTTCCTTATCTACTGGTTGTTGCTGTTGTGCTGTTTGCTTTTTCAACTATGTTGAGCTGGTCTTACTATGGCCTAAAAGCATGGACCTACTTATTTGGTGAATCACCAAAAGCAGAATTTAGCTTTAAAATCATCTTTTGCTTATTTGTTATTATTGGTGGCGCCGTAAGCTTAGGGCCGGTGATTGACTTTTCTGATGCGGCTGTTTTTGCTATGGCGGTAGTTAACATTACGGCACTGTATTGCCTAATGCCAATTGTTAAAAAAGAGCTTAGATCTTATATGGCTCGATTAAAAAGCGGCGAGATAAAAAAATATAAAAAATAAGGTGATTACCGATCTACCGTAATCACCTTTTAAGTACTACCGATAACAATAACCATGCAGGCGGCATTTAATAGTGCCGCCTAGGCTAATCCCAATTAAGGATGACTTTACCCGAGCGTCCAGAGCCCATCGTGTCAAAGCCTTGCTGGAATTCATCTATTGGGTATTGATGGGTAATGATAGGCGAAATATCTAACCCAGATTGAATTAAACTGGCCATTTTGTACCAAGTTTCAAACATTTCACGGCCGTAAATACCTTTGATGACCAAGCCTTTAAAAATCACTTGATTCCAATCTACCGCCATATCTGAAGGCGGTATACCTAGCATGGCAATTTTACCGCCGTTATTCATATTGTTGAGCATGTCATTAAAGGCCATTGGCACTCCAGACATTTCTAACCCCACATCAAAACCTTCTGTCATACCCAGCTCCAGCATAACGTCTTTTAGCTTTTGCTTAGAGACATCAACCGCGCAGGTTGCACCCATTTTTTTAGCAAGCGCTAAACGGTAAGGGTTTACATCGGTAACCACAACATGCCGCGCACCAACATGCTTAGCAACAGCCACAGCCATAATACCAATTGGCCCCGCACCGGTAATAAGCACATCTTCGCCCACTAAATCAAACGATAATGCGGTATGCACTGCATTGCCAAACGGGTCAAAAATAGCAGCTAAGTCGTCGGGGATATTATCGGGAATTTTAAAGGCATTAAATGCAGGAATAACCAAATACTCCGCAAAACTGCCTTCTCGGTTAACCCCTACCCCCACAGTATTGCGACACAAATGTACCCTGCCAGCTCGGCAATTACGACAATAACCGCACGTAATATGGCCCTCACCCGACACCCGATCACCCACGGTAAAACCGCGAACCTCTTGCCCCATATCAACGACTTCACCGACATATTCATGGCCGACCACCATCGGTACAGGAATAGTAGCTTGCGCCCACTCATCCCAGTTGTAAATATGCATGTCAGTGCCACAAATAGCCGTTTTACGGATTTTAATTAACAGGTCGTTGTGGCCCATTTTTGGCTTATCGGCCTGAGTCATCCAAATACCGACTTCTGATTTTGTTTTTGCTAACGCTTTCATTGTCATATTATTTAATAACCTTTAACTCTTTACCCACTTTAATAAAGGCCGCAATCGCTTTATCTAATTGCGCTTTAGTATGCGCTGCCGATATTTGGGTTCTGATGCGCGCCTGGCCTTTTGGCACAACAGGAAAGCTAAAACCAACAACATAAATACCCTCTTGCAGCATTTTTTCGGCCATATCCGAAGCTAGCTGTGCATCACCTAACATAACCGGAATAATCGCGTGATCTTTGCCTGCCAAGGTAAAGCCAGCCGCCTCCATATGCTCACGAAAATAAGCGGCGTTGCTCCACAGCTGATCGCGCTGCTCAGAGCCTGTTTCTAGCATCTCTAAAACTTTAATCGAGGCGGTAACAATAGAAGGCGCCACCGAGTTAGAAAACAAATAAGGGCGAGAGCGCTGGCGCAACCATTCAACAACTTCTTTTTTACCTGTCGTATAACCGCCAGAAGCACCACCTAATGCCTTGCCGAGCGTACCCGTAATAATATCAACTCTATCCATTACACCGCAGTACTCGGGTGTACCACGACCGTTTTCACCTACAAAACCTACAGCGTGAGAGTCATCGACCATCACTAACGCATCGTATTTATCAGCCAAATCACAGACTGTTTTTAAATCACAAATAACGCCATCCATAGAGAATACGCCATCAGTTGCAATGAGCTTAAAGCGAGCGCCATCAGCTACAGCTTGCTGCAATTGCTTTTCTAAATCAGCCATATCGTTATTGGCATACCGGTAGCGCTTCGTTTTTGATAAGCGTACACCATCAATAATAGAGGCGTGATTTAGCGAATCCGAAATAATCGCGTCTTGCGCACCCAAAATAGTTTCAAATAGGCCACCATTAGCATCAAAACATGAGCCGTATAAGATGGTGTCTTCGGTTTGTAAAAATTCACTTATTTTAGCTTCGAGTGTTTTATGTATATCTTGTGTACCACAAATAAAACGCACTGAGGCAACACCAAAGCCATGTGCATCTAACCCCTCTTGCGCCGCCTTCACAAGCTCAGGATGATTAGCTAGCCCTAGATAATTGTTGGCACAAAAATTTAATACCTGTTGGCCGCTTACATCAATACTGGCTTGTTGTTGCGACGTAATAATACGTTCAGATTTATATAAACCACCGAGTTTGACTTGCTCAAGTTCTTGTTGTAGGTGTTTAAAAAAACCGGCTGCGCGCATACTATGTCTCTCCAATGTCAGTGAATAATTGATGGGAAGAGGCATAAGCACTCATTCCGCAATAGTATGAATTGTATAGGATTAGTGCAGCAAAAGGGCCTTGCAACATAAATAAGGCCATGCCGGCCACCTTAAAATTGCTGCCACGGATGAAAAAGACACTGATAGCTGCAAGCCTACTGCCTCACACCCAAGCCTTGGCGCAACACGGGCTAGGCTGAAATAGCCAATATTGGAGCATCAAAAGAGAACACCACAGCGCTCTTGTCATAACCCACAGCACCACGCTTACAATATAGCGCCTAAAATCGACAGTGCATTGCTTACAAACCAAGCAAAACGAGTGGCACACACTCAAAAAAGCTCTAAGCTCGTGACCAGATGGGTTGACCTCAACAGTGATAACATGGACGCTAAAGAACTGCCCACTGGCGGCGGTGCTCGTAGCTGGTCCCGTTACTGATCATAGCCACACAAGAAGGCACGACGAATACATCGTGTTACACAATGATAGTAAGACATAGCATCTAATGAAGCCTTTTGGCTTCTCGCTTTAGTCATAATAACCACCTTATCGCTATCGGCTGAATTGTTAGCTTAAGCGTAGAAGATGGTTAATTAGTATGCAAACTTTTGAGTGAGTGCCCCTGCAAGTGTTTATTGACGCACCAAAGAACAATCACCTAACTCTGGCTGCCGTACTATTCCCTGGATTCAGATGAAGGGGTATTGGTTACGGCAAGTAGGGTTTGAAGTGGGCACACCGATCAAGATTAGGGTTATGGATGGGTGTTTGGTATTAACCACGGAAAAGCCGTAACCCACAGTGCAACAAATCCCCGTGAAACGGGGCTCTTAGTATGTGTCCGAGCAATCCCTTCTGACACAGCCCTATCTAATCATTAATCACAGCACAACCGCCAAGAGATAAACTATGGAATATGCCAAAGACCTAGAGTCTGGATCATCACCTAAAATTGCCAAAGCAGCACAAAATATCAGTAAAAAGAAAGTGGATGGCTACCACTACCAACTACTAAACGCGCTAAATAAAGAAATTAAAAAAAGCAAGGCATGGAAATCCCAAAGTCAGCTAATAAAGGCAATAGGGATCACCAACTGCACAGAAGCACTACCAAGGCTCAAGGAACTCATAACGAAGGAATATGAACATACAATTCTATATAAAGAGCTAGCTTTTTCTATTCTGATGCTTGAGAACGCTACGACACCAAACTTAGATTTCCTTTTCAGCTCCATCCAAAAAGGTAATGACCTACAAATCAGCGGTGCATGCTCCGCAATACTTTATAAAAAAATAATTCCCGACAATAATGACATTAAAAAAATCATCTCTGGGATAACTCCATACATCGAAGACGAAGGAAAAAAAATCACTCCAAGATGCTACATTGCGGCAATAGCATATCTTTGGCCAAAAGAAGAAACCGAATCATTTTTAGAAGCTTGTAAGAAATCAGACTGGGCAGGACTTGTGGAAATTGCAGAACACTCACTACAGGGAAAAGAACCAAAAATTCAACTTATTTAAAACTGAAAAACAAGGGGCAATACACCCCTTGTTACATTTCACCTAATTAACTCTCAGAATAAACCCACTCATCACCAACATGCTTTCTTCTAGCAACAGAATTTAACGGAAGATCAGCAACCTCTTGAATTGTAGTATCCACATCCACGATATTATCAAGACTGACCAGTAACATCTTGTTCATATCATAGTCGTCATTTCCACAGTGAAACTGCCAAATCACTCCGTCCTCATCCTGCTCATGTGACACGTAAAGAATAGGCATATTTTCATTGACTACATATACTGACGTCACCACAGAAGTATCACCTAAAATATTAAATTCACTCACTTAATTATTCCACTTATCGCGATTCTGCTTTCTGGTTAAAAGCTGTAAATTGGTATTTGCTCTAGTTCCGCCTTTATCTACAGAAAGAATATGATCCACCTGTACCTCATTCGAACGAGGGGTTACACCTTTCATAGATTTCTGTGAATTAACCATCGCGGTACCATCAAGGTCTGATCGTAAAACACCATCATTGTGTTTCATATTCGCTTCTTTCATTTGACGCACCTGACGAGGAGTAGGCTTAGTATTGAGTAGGTTTTTAGGATCTTTAACGCCACTATAATTTGCAGGCCCCTTCCATCCACTCTTTGCAACACCGCAATCCTTAGCCGTCAATCCAAAAGGATCAACCCACTCCACAGGGTTAGGCGCATACTGATAATTATTTACCCCACCCAACAACCCAATAGGATCTTGATTAACAAACCGCCCCGACTCAGGATCATAATACCGAAACCGATTATAATG
>CANLTI010000076.1 GCA_947494095.1 uncultured Pseudomonadales bacterium | reverse complement strand
CATACCCTTTTAACTGGATAAATTTACGAGACCCATATTCTGGTTGTTATTTGGACAGTTTATGGCTGAGTAGTTACGCTTGAGTTGCTTGAAGTGCTAGCATGGTTTAATGGCTTTTGGGTGAGCGTTTTATTTGCGCTGGGCTCAATCTCATTATTATGGGTGATAGAGGCATCTTCAAAGTGAGAATCGAGTGTGATGTTGAGCTCGTTCAATAGGCGATTGCGATTGGGGGTTGCTTTAGAGACCCCGATTAATAAATGACCTCCCTGCGCGACCCAATCAAGTAAACTATTAACGCGTTTTTGACTGGCGAATATTTGACTGTTGTTAATGTATATAAAGCGGTAGCTGTCTATATCTTTAATATCGAGATAAGAGTCTGTAACTAGCACTTCTTGATCTTGTTGTTGACTGTAAAGTTCAAGGGCTAAAAAGGGGTTGGCGTGCGCTTGCTTTGACCACCCAAGGTTTTTGTCTTCTTCGTAAAATTCAAACGCAGTATGAAATGCAGAGGCCAAAAGACCAAGAACAATCAGGGTGAGTACTAGGGTGAGTCGCTTAAGCATGGTCGAATACCTGCTCCCACTGTTGGCATAATTGCTTTACTTCGGCTTCTGTGGGGTGCTGGTGACCGTAAGCTAATTGCTGCCATGTGGTCGTGAGCGTTTGCATGTACATACTTAAGGTATGGTTATTTAATTCTTGCACAATACGAACACATTCGTTTTCGGTATGGCTATCGCAAAGAATAATATTATGCTCATGAATAAGCCTGCTGAGTAGGCTGCGATAGAGCAAACTTACCGCATTGCGGTGCTGGCCTTGCTGCCAGAGTGTTTGAACAGCCATTACAATATCTTGAGGCAGGCTCTCTTTGCGTACATCTAGGCCAAATAGTATTTTAGGGGGGGGTAAAGACAGAGACTTTTTAGATGGTTGTATCAAAAAGCTGCGTAAAGTGCTGCGGTAGCGATAAACAATTAGCCCGATTAACCCCAGTACTAAAGCCCATAATAGCCATTCAATGATACTAACAAAGTGGCTGCCATTATTTTTTTGTACGTTACCCGATTTTATAAAGTGAGTGATTTTTTTGGCTATAAATTTCAGCCAAGCAGGTACTTCTGGCTCTTCTTCGATCTGATTTTTTAAGCGCCAGCCGCTGACTTTTTCGATGCGACGAAACTCTTGACGCTCCATAATATGAGTAATAGCTTGTTTAGCTTGTTGTTCCGCGGTTTGAGCAATGGCGTTTTTGGGCGCTAATGTAAAAGCGCCAAGAGAAAAAATACCGAGGGTAATGACCAAAAGTGTACTGGTTAGGTTATGATTTTTTTGGCCGCTTTGATAGGCAGCAGCTAGGTGTCTAAAGCGTATTTCTATGTCCCAAGCTTCAAGATCAATACGGCGGCTAATATACAAACAAAAGCCACATACGGCATAAAAGGGTGCGATAAGTGACATCGTTAAAAATGCACAAATATTGTAGGCCCAAGTCACCAACTGTTGCTGCTCTAGCGCAATGCTCCAATAATCTAATGTGATATTATCAGGAATCATGATGACTAAAAAACTGGCCGCTGCGATAATGAAAACCATCTCAATATGAATAAGAATAATACTTAGCCAGGCGGCAGTACTTTTGTATTGACTATGTAAAATGGATTGCCGGCGGTTTCGCTCTTGCCCGCGTAATTGCTCTAGAATTGTAATGGGCATATCAAATGAGCGAGTCACGCTTAGTCGTCTAAATGTTAGCCAAAGTAAAGCGTCTTTGGTGTAAAGCGTGGGTAGTTTTTTTAATGCAGCGCGTAAGCTTATAGGTTCATTAAATAAGCGCTGGCTCGCAATATAAAGCGGCCCGCGATCGAATATAGGTTTGAGCCACCAAACCACAAGATAGGCAACCCAACTATTATTAGGTAATACAAGGCTAAGCAGTATAAACAGGCTAAAAGCGGGTATAAACCATATTAAAAAAAGCGGCAACCACCATGCGCGTGTGAGAACTATACCTAGATCAACGGCCTCCCAGGGTGTGCGAGGGCGGGCATTAATACATATTTTACTTAAATTCATTTTTGCGCCCACTGAATATAAAATATATTAAATGTAATGCCCAAAAAATAATACCCACAGCATATTTTAATGCCGTGGGTAAGCTAGTTGTAGACGACCAAAAGGCTTCAATAAAAGCTGCAATCAATAGCATAGCAATAACGCCATACATAATAATAATGGCATCTTTGGCAGCAAAACGCAGTGAGCTTTTAATCGAGTAGGGCCCAGGCCTAATCAATGCATAGCCCAGCTTTAGCCCTGCGGCACCGCTTAATGCAATGGCCATAAGCTCGAATGAGCCATGGCCGGCAATAAAAGGGTAAAAAGTAGCACCATAACCGAGCTGAGTTAAATGGCCTGCGGTAGCGCCAATAAATATTCCGTTGTACACCAAAAAAAATATAGAGCCGATACCGTAGATGATGCCGCCTGCAAAGGTTCTAAAGCCAATACCTATGTTGTTTTTGATGTAGTAGCCAAACATGTAAATGTCTGTAGCCGAGTCACGTTCTCGGCCTAACTTATGATTACTTGGATCATACATTTCTTCCATCATATTAACGTCAGCGTGACCCATAATGCTATAGATTAACTCTGAGTTGATATAACAAGCCTGAGCCATGACAAGCAAAGGGACAAAAAATAACGCTAGTGCTGCGCCTACAAAATAACCATTACGCCTAATGGTGCTTGGAAACTGAAAAACTAAAAAATTGAGCCACTGCAACTGATAGCGATAATTGTGTTGATATAAATAATGATGGCCCTGAGTGACTAACTCATTGAGGTAGTCAATGAGTTGAGTACTGTAACGACGATGCTTAGCTAACGCTAAGTGATTACATAGCTCACGATAGTGCTGTGGAAAGCTTGGATTAGCTTTGGCTTTGGGGGTATTTAAAAGCTGCTCTAAAGTGCTCCAGTTTTTTTGATGCTTTTGCTCAAACGCTGCTTGCTTCATTCTCGCTTACCTAGCAGCCAGTTACCTACGGCATGTAAATGAATAACGGGATTGTTGTGCTGATCTTTTTTATTTTGGTTGATAAGCGGCTGTAAAATTGCGGCAAGCTCTTGCTGCCTTGCGCTAGAAATTTCTTGGTGCCGCTGAGTAAAGCTGGTGATGGCCAGTTGATCTTCGATAGATAAAGGTATGGGCGGTGGCGAGGGTTTAACCGGAGGCAGGTTAGTCACTGTCGTGTACTTTTTACGATAAATAACAACAGAGCCCGCGGCAAGATCGCCTAGGCGTTGAAAGTGCTGAGTGCATGCCATAGTGATAATGCCCAAAGCATAGGCAAAAGGGAGTATATCGATAGCACGTAATAAGTTGCGTGTAATAGAGGTACTCCAAGTGACGGGGGTTAAATCATCATTAACTACCGCAATGCCGAGCATTTTTTTGCCGGGTGTTTGCCCTTGTCTTAATACTTCAAAAAGCACAGGATAAAACCACTCCATAGCAAAGCTCAGAATAAAAAATACCCCCCAGCCGGCCTCACCCAAAAAAGCCAGTACAGCAAGTATTAATAACAGCGCAAGTAGGCGAATAGATAAATCAATGGTGTAGGCCAGGGCTCTAGGTGCAGGGCCTGCTATTTTAGCGCTAAGATCGATCGCTTCGGGGGTTTCTACTTCGTAGGTTGTATCAAAGAGGTGCTGCATAAAAGTAAAGCCGAGAGCGAATAAGTGACTTAAATAAATTGGTAACTATTCAGCCGAACCAAAAAAACCTCTAACAGGGTGCTGATGGGTTATTTTTTGGGCATATAAGCGCCTTGAGCGCTTATATAGCGACCGCCCCAGATGGATGCGTGGGGGTAACTTTGCATGAGCACAAAGTCGAGGAGCACAAAGTCGCAGATGGCTTGAGCGGCCCAGCCAATGATTCATTAGCGCCCAATTTTCGCACCTCTGATCTGCACCTCTGAATAGTTACAATACATTAAATATAATAAATAGGCGCCTAGCGCTAATGAAGGAGCTATTAGTGCTAGGTATAGGCTGAAGTTTATTCGTTATCGATAATTTTATTGATTTTATACTGTAAATATATAGGACCAAAAATCGTTAAAAAGGCATTGGCCCAAGCGTAGGTGCCTTTTTGTGCATTGACGTGTTCATGAATGGCCGCACGTATTTTATAGCACCATATTAAATACATGACAAAGTACGCAAGGCTTGCCAGCGTCAGAATACCGCCAATAGCCGGGGGCATAAATTGTATAAAATTGGACGCTACAGAGAATGCGCCAAATACGCTTGCTATATTAACCAGCATAGGACTAATCTTAAGGCTCATGGCGTCATTGATTTTTTGAGTTCTACTGTACAGCCAATAAATGTTGTAAATATTAAAGGTAATAAGGGATAAACCACAAACTCCCCAAGCTGTAAATCGATCAAATACGTTAAAAAGTTGACCGGTGGGCGTGTTTTCAACGGTAGCCTCAGGGGTTTTATAGGGGTTTGTTGTGTTGTTTTCCATGGTTACAGCCTTTGTCATTATTGTTAAAACCTTGTTGCCCAGTAGCTTGGGCATTTCCTTAGGCGCTAATATGCCTATTTATCACCTGTGATTCAAGCCCCTTATTGGCACTTTAATGATCGGCAACGCCTTAGGGGGCAATGTTGGGCTGTAAAGGTGTGTGTCTTTAGATGGCGTGTGGCACTAAAACACGTGGTGTTAAAAATGTGGTACTCAAAAACTAGGACTAAAAGCTAGTTCTACAAAAAGCGCACAGGCGTTTAACCTATGCGCCCTAAATAGTTGTGGCGTTACTTAAGCTTGCTCAAGGCGCTCGCTAGTGCATTAATGTCTAATACGCTGTAATTAGGTTGTGCCGCCAGCGGAAACAGGACTTTACCTTTACGTTGAATAAAAGCCGTTTGCAAGCCCGCTTTGTGAGCACCTGCAATATCCCACCCATGAGCGGCGACCATTAAGGCTTGATCGGCATTGACGCCCAAGCTTTTTAACGCCCACTGGTAGGTGCTTAAATGAGGCTTAAAAACACCAACCGATTCAATGCTTAAATTGGCGGCAAAGTATTGGCTTAAGCCCGCATTTTTAAGCTGTAATTGCACACCCTCTAAAGATGAGTTGGTGAGTGTAACCAGCTTATAACCCTGCGCTTTAAGTTTGGCTAAGCCTGTAGCAACATCGGGATGCGGTGGCAATGAGCGTAGCGGCGTTAAAATAGCAGTTTTTGCCTGTGCTTGAGTGATATCAATACCGTTAATTTCGGCCACCATTTGTAGCGCCGCGACACCAATATTACCAAAACTCTCGTAATCGCCTGTTGCCGAAACAACAAGAGAGTGATGCAGCATGGTAGAAAACCATAGCGGCAGTAAATCTTCGCGACCACCGAGTGCCGCACCTACCGACTTACGCATGCTTTTTAGATCTAGTAGGGTTTCGTTAACATCAAAAATAATCACTTTGGGCTGGCTCAGTTGCGCGGTTGGTGCTTGGGGATGCGCAGCTTGATTGGCAAAAACAGTAGTGGCACCGAGCAGCAAAACAGTGGCAAGCCAGGGGAGTAAAGTAGAAACTTTCATAATATCTCGATAGTCTGTAGTTGAGTGAGTTGAGTGAGTTGGTGGTGATTAACGCGTTGATACCTTGGTTTAACAGGGGTTTAACAGGGACTAACAGGGGGTTCACCCAAGAGTTCAATAGGGGGGCGCATAAGGCTCTTTAATGAGTGAGCGAGAATAGACCTCAAGATGAGCATTTTGTTAGGTGATTAAGGTAATAAAATAGCGCTGGTGATTGTGTATTGAGCCGGTCTTCAAATTTTAGCTAGGTGAACTTCAAATTTTGTAGCTATTTAGAGGTGCCGAATTAGAGGTGCCGAAATTAGGCGCTAATGAATCATTGACTGGGTCGCTCAAGCCATCGATGGTCGCTATACAAGCGCTCTCGACAGTGTGCTCCTCGACTTTATGCTCCTGCAAAGTCTAATCTTGCATATCCCTATGCAGGTGCAAAGTCTAATCTTGCATATCCTTATGCTGGTGCACTGTCTAACCCTTGCTTTCCTTGCAAGGCCCGGCGCTTAAATGCCCAGAAAATAATCCATCAGCATCCTATCAGGTGAGGTTTGCCAGCTGAGCTGAATAGTTACCAAATTTTAGCCATTTGCGACATGGAGTGGTAAATTACGCCTTTTTATTATTTAGGTGTCTACGTATGTCAACAAAAACAACACAGCCGGCCCCTGCGTCGGGTTGGTTTAACCGGTTTTTATCGTCGGTTGAATTTTTGGGTAATTTACTGCCTCACCCGATCACACTGTTTGCCTTGTTTTGCCTCTTTATTGTTGTTTTTAGCGGCATTGCTGATTGGTTTGGCTTGAGCGCAGTAGATCCTCGACCTGTGGGGGCTATAGGGCGTGACCCCGACGGTATCATTGAAGTGGTCAGCCTACTGAGCGCCGAAGGCTTGCAAAAAATAGTCACAGGCTTGGTAACTAACTTTACAAATTTTGCCCCCTTAGGTACGGTTTTAGTGGCTTTACTCGGTGTGAGTGTGGCTGAGCATTCTGGCTTGTTATCAGCTGCGCTGCGCGGCATGGTGATGGGTGCTTCTAAGCGCTTAGTAACCTTTATGATTGTGTTTGCGGCTATTTTGTCGAACACCGCCTCTGAGTTGGGCTATGTGGTACTAATCCCGTTAGCGGCTATGATTTTCCATAGTTTGGGTCGCCACCCACTTGCGGGTTTAGCCGCTGCCTTTGCAGGTGTATCGGGTGGCTACAGCGCTAATTTACTACTGGGCACGATTGACCCTTTGCTGGCAGGCATAACGACCCCAGCGGCTCAAATTATCGACCCTAGCTATCAGGTAGGCGCTGAGGCCAACTGGTATTTCATGATGATATCAACGTTTTTGATTGCCATTTTGGGCACGGTGATTACCGAAAAAATTGTGGAGCCAAGGCTTGGTAAATACAATGAAGATGAGGCCAGCGAAGTACTGAGTGCGAGTGTCGAAGGCTTATCCGTTCTTGAGCGTAAAGGTTTAATGTATGCAGGGCTTACCTTTTTGGGTTTAGTTATTTTGTTGGCACTTACGATTATTCCGGCCGATGGCATTTTGAGACACCCAGATACCGGCCTTGTTAAAGGCTCACCCTTTCTTAAGGGGATAGTGGCCTTTATTTTTGTGACCTTTGCAATACCGGGTTTTGTGTATGGCAAAGTGGTTGGCACCATGAAAAACGATGTCGATGTGATTAATGCGATGAGTAAAAGTATGGGCTCATTGAGTATGTATATTGTATTGGTATTTTTTGCCGCGCAATTTGTCGCATTTTTTAAGTGGACTAATTTAGGTACTATTTTAGCCATTAATGGCGCCCAATTATTACAAACACTGAGTATGACGGGGCCAGAGGTTTTTATATTATTTATTTTAATGTGCGCGGTGATCAACCTTACACTTGGGTCTTCATCGGCGCAGTGGGCGGCCACCGCGCCTATTTTTGTGCCCATGCTAATGTTAATTGGCTATGCCCCCGAAACGATACAAGCGGCTTACCGTATTGGTGACTCTGTGACTAACCTTATTACACCGATGATGAGCTATTTTGGTTTGATATTAGCCGTTGCCACTAAGTATAAAAAGGATATGGGTATAGGGACATTAATTGCCACTATGCTGCCCTATAGTATGGCCTTTTTGGTAGGTTGGATTGCATTGTTTTACCTGTGGGTATTTGCCCTAGGCTTGCCCGTTGGTCCGGGTGCGCCAATTTACTTCCAGCCTTAGGGGCGAGGCAATAATAGTTTATCCAATGTAACTATTCAGCTCAGCTGAAAAATCTCACCTGATAGGGTGCTGATGGATTATTTTCTGGGCATTTAAGCGCCGGGCCTTGCAGGGAAAGCAAGGGGGTAGACAGTGCAGGAGCACACTGTCGAGAGCGCTTGTATAGCGACCATGGATGGCTTGAGCGGCCCAGCAAATGATTCATTAGCGCCCGATTTACTCACCTCTGAATAGTTACTATCCAATTACATGTAGGGTTCTGTTTTCTCGGCAAGGCGCTCGAAGGGGCGCATGCCGGGGCATGTAACGCTTATTGAAAGGCAGTCGATACACCTATTGATTTGCCTACGCCATTTTGCGTAAATATTTTAAAAAGATCATAAACCCCTCAATGGCTCATCGTATGAGTATTGAGGGTTTTTTTTTACCCTCTTAATTATCTTGGGTGACGCAAAGCGCCCTGTTCCGGTCAATATCGGACGCGCCTTTAGGTTTTTACTTTTCAGTTCACAGCCTTGCGCTTTATAGTCGTACGTTAGCGCTGTCATTTATCACTTCACGCTCACTTTTTTGATCTGTACCTTCATATTGTCGCCTTATACTGTGTACCCGCTGCGCTATTTTTTAGGTTTTATGCGCATTAATTGGCGTTAAAATGCTAATTAAAGGTAAAAATATTGCCTTAGTGTGCTTATTGGTCATGGCGATAGCCCTTTGGGTTGACTGCCGTGCTGACCTGTGGCATTGACACCCAGTCCACGCACCAGTATCGTACTGGCCCTTTTTGCTACGTTTTCTAGGCTTGAACCGTAGCGTTGTTATCACTTATTAGTCTGCATGAGGTGGGTTTTGAAAACCGTAAAAATAGGTATTTGTGGTCTTGGTACTGTAGGTGGTGGTACGTTGAATGTTATTGCGCGTAACCAAACAGAGATTAATGCACGTGCCGGTTGTAATATCGAAATCACACATGTGGGCGCGCGCCGCGATAACCCCAATGCAGACACCTCTGGCATCATGCTAAGCCGTGATATTTTTGCGGTGGTTAATGACCCCGACATCGATATTGTTGTAGAGCTTATCGGTGGCACAACGGTCGCTAAAGACTTAATCTTGCAGGCGATTGCACAGGGCAAGCATGTGGTGACGGCCAATAAAGCCTTAATTGCCGAATTTGGCAGCGAAATTTTTGCCGCAGCTAAAGCCCAAGGTGTCGCAGTGGCTTATGAAGCCGCGGTTGCAGGGGGGATTCCTATTATTCGCGCCCTGCGTGAAGGCCTAAGCGCTAATAAAATAGAGTGGCTTGCCGGCATTATTAACGGTACGGGCAATTTCATTTTGACCGAAATGCGCGATAAAGGTCGTACATTTGAAGATGTATTAGCCGAAGCACAAGCGCTAGGCTATGCCGAAGCCGACCCCACATTTGATGTTGAGGGTATTGATGCGGCGCATAAACTGGTTATTTTGGCCTCTTTGGCTTTTGGTATGCCGCTGCAGTTTGATAAAGTTTATTGTGAAGGTATCAGCGCTATCGCGCCAGAAGATGTACGCTACGCGAGCGAGTTGGGTTATCGCATTAAGCATTTGGGTATAGCGCGCAAACACGCGCACGGAATAGAGCTGCGTGTGCATCCTACACTCATCCCTGAGCGGCAGTTGATCGCCAAGGTAGACGGTGTTGATAATGCTATTTTGGTGAATGGTGATGCGGTAGGCTCGACACTGTATTGTGGCCCTGGTGCCGGTAGCGAGCCGACGGCATCAGCGGTGATTTCAGATGTGATTGACCTAGCGCGCATGCTTTCGGCCAACCCCGAAAACCGTGTGCCTTATTTAGGCTTTGTGAGTAATAGCCTCGAAAATCACACGATATTGCCTATGAGCGATGTTGAAACCAGTTATTACTTGCGTCTAAGTGCTGCCGATAAACCCGGTGTACTCTCTAAGGTGACACAAATACTGAGTGACCAAGGGATTAGTATTGAGGCATTGATTCAAAAAGAGCCTAAAGAAGACCAAGTCGAAGTGCCTGTGATTGTTGTAACCAATAAAGTGCTAGAGCAAAAAATGAATGAAGCCATGCATAAAATCGAAGCATTGGATACGGTATTGGGGAGCGTTGTGCGTATTCGCGTAGAAGCCCTCAATTAATTAACCGCCTTGTCAATTTAGAGAGAAAAACTGTGAAATTTATAAGCACTCGCGGCCAAGCGCCAGCGCTAAGTTTTGAAGATGTTGTATTAACTGGGCTGGCAAGCGATGGCGGTTTATATTTGCCTGAAGCCATTCCGCAATTTAGCGCCGCTGATATTGAAGCAATGCGCGGCCTACCTTACAACGAGCTGGCTTTTAAAATTATGGCGCCGTTTGTAGACGGTGAAGTGAGCGATGTTGATTTAAAAGATATTATCGATCGCTCGTATGCTACCTTCCGCCACGATGCTATTGCTCCTTTGGTGCAAACAGGTCATAACGAGTTTATTTTAGAGCTGTTTCAGGGGCCAACCTTAGCGTTTAAAGATTTTGCTTTGCAGTTTTTGGGTAACTTGCTCGACTTTATTTTAGAAAAGCGCCAGCAAAAAGTTGTCATTATGGGCGCAACCTCGGGTGACACTGGCTCAGCAGCGATTGAAGGCTGTCGTCACTGTAAGCATGTTGATATTTTTATACTGCACCCTAATAAGCGTGTCTCTGAAGTGCAGCGCCGCCAAATGACGACGGTAATAGAAGACAACGTGCACAATATTGCTCTAGATGGTAACTTTGACGATTGCCAAAATATGGTGAAAGCCAGCTTTGCCGACCAATCCTTTTTGCCTGAAGGTCGTCAGTTAGTGGCTGTAAACTCTATTAACTGGGCGCGTATTATGGCGCAAATTGTGTACTATTTTTATGCGGGCGTGGCGGTTGGCTCGCCTGCACGTAAAGTGTCTTTTTCGGTACCGACGGGCAATTTTGGTGATATTTTTGCCGGCTATTTAGCCAGCCGTATGGGTTTACCTATCGATCAGTTAGTTATCGCCACTAACCAAAATGATATTTTACATCGCTGTATCAGTAGTAATGATCATTCTCCACAGCCCTTAGAGCATTCGCTGTCACCGAGCATGGATATTATGGTGTCGAGTAACTTTGAGCGTATGCTCTTTGACTTACATGGCCGTGACGGCCGCGTCATTGCCAAACTCATGGAAGCGTCTAAAAGCGGCACAATGACGTTAAGTGATGATGCACTGGTGCAGGCACGCGCGTTGTTTAGTAGCTATCGCCTTAATGATGATGAAGTACTTGAGGTGATTGCGCAGGTGTATAACAGCACAGAATACTTGCTCGACCCCCATACCGCCATCGGTGTGCAAGCAGCGCGCAAAACACGGCGCAATACAGCGGTACCCATGATTTGTTTAGCAACGGCACACCCTGCCAAATTCCCTGAGGCTATTCAAAAAGCGGGATGTAGTGACCCCGCTCTACCACATCATATGAGTGATTTATTTGACCGCAAAGAGCACTACCAAGTGCTCGATAATGATATGGCATTGGTGCACAGTTTTATTAGCAAAAATCTTCACGCGTAACCGGGCTTTGAGTTGAGTGCTCAGTAGAGCATTCGGTCGAGGGCGGCGTGATATTATGAGGCGCGGTATCAATCGACTTGAATTCTAGCGTTAACTCGGATTATTCTGTGTGTCATTATATTTAGGCCGCCCTTAAATGGGCGGTTTTTGTTTGTGGTGCAATAGTATGGCGTGCCCATAGTCAATGCCGTACTCAATGCCATAGAGGGCGCTATCAAAGTTGGAGCGAAAATGCTTACTCTTGAAATACTGGGTAATAGCATGTTTGTCACTCGTGAGCGCGCCACTTTGGCGCCCATAATAACTTGCCCTTTGCCGCAAACCTAAACACAACAGCGACGCAACCTCTAAGCATCACACCCTTATAATATGCGCTGTACCATTGGCGTTAACAATTTACAGGCTATAGATTTATGGAAGCTAAGCATTTAATTATGATCGCTAGCGTACTAATGGCTATCGCTTTAGTTTTAATCGTTTTTGTTTGGAATGTACGTAGGCAGCAAAAAAAGTATCAACAAGCAAAAGATCTTTTGGCGTTGCAAGCGTTGCGCTCTATGCTAATGCACATTCAACGACACCGTACATTGTCGACCGCGGTTCTCGGTGGCGACCAAAGCTTACTTGCCGAGCTAGAACTTGTACAAAGCAATACCAGTCGTGATCTACGGTGTATTGCCTTAGAGGCCGGCTGGGCAAACAAAAATGTGCCCGCCGACTGGCTGGCCATTACAGCCCATTGGGCTCGATTAGCGGGGCGTTATCAGTATTTAAATGTCAGCCAAAATCTAGATCAGCACACCAAGCTTATTCATAGCATATTAACCTTTATTGATGAGGTGGTTATGGCACTGCATTTACAGATGCCCAGGCCCGGTTATCCGCTGCAAGGGCAAGCCTCGTGGCGTTATTTGTTAGACTTAACCGAGGCGCTAGGGCAATTGCGAGCAGTAGGTTTAGCCTATATTGCCAGTATAGAGCGTGGTGAACAGGCGCCACGTTTACGTAATACTTTACAGGCAAAGCTGGCTGAGTTTATGCAAACGCTTGAGCTGGCTGACTTTAATCGGCTGATTGCTAAGTCTCATCAAAATAGCATATTACAGTTTGTTGCACGCTTTCCCGAGGCGCTGCTTAACAACCCAAAAACCTGCTCTATTAAGCATTATCACCAAAGCGCAACCGGTGTTATGGATGCATTGTATATGGAGTTTGATAAAGAAATTAAAAAACTCCAAGACCGTCTGTAAAGCAAGACGGCCTGTAAAGATAGTGGACGCAATAGCGTGTGTGCGCAGTACTTTTTAATAAATATGTACAAAAATATTTATTTGACTTTTTAATGTGATTGGCTTTTTTATGCAAAAAAAAATTATGGCTCGCGCGGTGCCAAATGGATCAACGCTTACCGGCGTAGCACCAGTATTAGCGCGTATTTATGCCGCCCGTGGCGTACTCGATGACACCCAGTTAGACTATTCACTCAAGCATTTATTTAGGCCTAGCCAATTAAAAGGTATTGAGCAGGCCCTCGCCTTATTGTTAGCCGCTCGTGCCGAGCAGCAGCGAATTTTAATTGTGGGTGACTTTGATGCCGATGGGGCTACCAGTACCACAGTGGCGGTGCGCTGTTTGCGAGCGCTCGGGTTTAATAGCGTAGATTATTTAGTGCCTAATCGCTTCGAATATGGCTATGGCCTAACGCCCGAAATAGTCAAAGTGGCTAAGCAGTTTGAGCCCGACCTATTGATTACTGTCGATAATGGGATATCCAGTATAGAAGGTGTAGCCGCAGCGCAAGCGGCGGGCATGAAAGTATTAGTGACCGATCATCACTTACCAGGGGCTCAGCGCCCTAGTGCCGATGCTATTGTTAACCCAAACCAGCAAGGTTGTGAGTTTCCCACTAAAAACTGTGCCGGTGTTGGTGTTATTTTTTATGTGTTAAGCGCTTTGCGTACCGCCATGCAAGCCGAGTATTACAGCCAAAAACCGGCGCCCAATTTTGCTCACTTTTTAGATTTAGTATCGCTCGGCACCGTTGCTGATGTAGTGCCTCTCGATCATAATAATCGCATTTTTGTGCAACAAGGTTTGCTGCGCATGCGTGCCGGCTTAGCCTGCGAAGGTATTAAAGCCATTGCCAAAGTCGCGGGTCGTGAAATGACCAAGCTGCGCGCCACCGATATGGGGTTTATGGTGGGCCCACGGCTAAATGCAGCAGGCCGCTTAGATGATATGAGTTTAGGTATTCGCTGCTTGTTAACCGACGACCCCGCCGAGGCCTTGGCATTGGCGGGCGAGCTCGATGCATTAAATAAGGAGCGCCGTGCTATTGAAGGCTCGATGCAGGCCGATGCAGCCGTTATTTTAGAGGCGCTTAATAAAAAAGAAGACGAGGCTTTAAGTGGTGTATGCCTTTATCAAAGTGATTGGCATCAAGGGGTGATTGGTATTTTGGCCTCTAGGGTCAAAGATAAACTGCATCGCCCGACCATTGTTTTTGCCGATGACAATGAAACAACACTAAAAGGCTCGGGCCGCTCGGTGGCGGGTATTCATTTGCGTGATGTACTCGATGAGGTAGCCGCTAAAAATCCAGGCATGCTCACTAAATTTGGCGGCCATGCTATGGCAGCAGGTTTAAGTTTAGACAAAAAACACTTACTCAACTTTCAAAAGAGTTTTGATGAAGTTGTTGCACAAAAGGCAGGTAAAGAAGGCTTAACCCCTATTTTATTTACCGATGGCGCTTTAGCCGCAGAAGATTTTAATTTGCCATTAGCGCAAGCCTTAGAAAATGCAGGGCCTTGGGGGCAGGCCTTTCCTGAGCCTACGTTTAGCGGGGAGTTCATTCTTGTTAATCAGCGTATTGTTGGGCAAAAACATTTAAAGCTGGTATTAGCATTGCCCGAAGAGCCACAACAAACGATTGATGCTATTAGCTTTAATGTCGATGTGAATGTGTGGCCTAACGATACTTGCCGGCAGGTTTTAGCCGTGTATAAATTACAGGTGAATGAATTTAATGATCGCCGTAATGTGCAGCTGTTGGTGGATTATATCGAGGCTTTATGAGTGCTTGCTACTCATCATGCTAAGGGACGAGGAAAAAATACATTATCCAATAATACTTGTTTTCTGCTTCCTCTCCTCGACATTATGCT
>CANLTI010000075.1 GCA_947494095.1 uncultured Pseudomonadales bacterium | reverse complement strand
CCATTCAGACGCTAACCGACCTCTTTAACAATAAGCCATTTATGCCAAGTGACTGCGCATAATGGCTGAGTAGTTACGTTAATTCGCTTAGGGGTGGTGACTGTACAGCATAAAAAACAGATAGATCAGCTGTTTGTGTATTTATGTAAAGCAGCCGGCGTTAAGCGCATGGGCATTTTTGGGGTATATTTTTTATTATATTGCTTTGTGCGTGTAGCCCCTTATCGCAGCTTGTGATTAAACCTCGGTTATTTATCATTATTGAGCCGAACCCCAAAAACCTCTTAACAGAGTGCTGGCGGGTTATTTTTTGAGCATTTAAGCGTCGGGCCTTGCAGGGAAAGCAAGGGTTAGACAGTGCACCTGCATAAGGATATGCGAGATTAGGCTTTGCACCTGCATAGGGATATGGGAGATTAGACTTTGCACGAGCACAAAGTCGAGGAGCGCACAGTCGCAGATGGCTTGACCACAACAGAGCGGCCCAGCCAATCATTTATTAGCGCCAAATTTGCGCACCTCTAAATACTTACCGATTTTTTATGTGCTACCAGAGTTATTGCTTGAGCTGTTACTTAAGGTATTACTAGAGCCGTCATCTAAACTGCTCGATTGTGCTTGCGAGGGGGCCTCCTGTTTGTTGAGTTTGTTTTGCTCGCTAATGAGCTGCTCAACGATCTGTGTTTTAACGGCTACTTCTGCCTCTAGTTTTGCTAGGTTTATTTGCTTGTCTTCTTTCCAGGCTTGTAGTGGCGCTATGGACTCTTTGAGTTTTTTGATTTCGATGCTTTGAGTATGCGTATGTGTGCGCAGTTGGGCGAGCTGCCCCTCTAGGGTGCTGCATTTTGAGAGCTGCGTGTCCAGTAAGTTTTGTGCTTTTGTAGAAGCGGCTTCAAGTTCACGCGCTGTTTTTTGCGCGGCTACCTGCTGCTCGGCTAGCCGTCCATTATCTTTGTTAAGCTGTGTGATGTCGGCTTGCTTGACCGAAACCACTTGGTTAAGTGTGCGGATTTCGGCATGGAGCTGCTGCGTATGCTGCTCTTGTTGGCGCTGGTCTTGCTCGCGCTGCTCTTTAACTGATTGGCGATAGTGCGCCATGGCTTCGCGGTTATGCCGATGCTTATCCTCGAGCGAGTCAATGTGATTTTGTTTTTCTTCTAGTATTGTTTGCAGCTTGGCGTTGCTTTGTGCGGCCTTGGCGAGGCTAATATTTAAGGCTTCTGCATTTTTTTTGTGGTCTTCGATGTGCATTAGAGCGTTGGCCAGCGCTTGATCTTGGTTGGCGGCTTGCGTATTGGCGGCAGCGATAATGCCTTGTTGCTCTTCAGTTTTGGCCACAAGAGTACTGATTTTTAAGTCGTAGTGCTTTTTATCTTCATCAATGGCTACTTGCGCCTCTTCTTTTAGGCGCGAAGCTAACCGCCCAACAAGCTCTTGAATGGGCTGACTCAGGAGCGCTTGGTTATCTAATACCGTGGCGCTTTCTTCTTCGATTTCACGCAGATAGCGATGAATGGTTGATTTTGAACCCGTATTACCCAGTGCCACGCGAATGGCGTCTATTGATGGGTTTTGCCCTTTGCCTATCAGCGCTTCACGCGCCTGTTTAACAAGCACTTTATTGATGCCACCTCTTGCCATATTACCCTCTAGCGATTATTTCGTACTGTATTACATACTATGTATATACGTACTATAGTATATTTAAATCATTAAACAATAAAGCATTAAATAACATTAAATAATCAATGTTATTTAATGTTATGGCAAATATTGCTCGAAATTCAGTCCAGAGTAGTACGTTAACCCCGGTACTTATTGATGCATCGTGACTTGGGAGGTGCGGAAACCGAGGCTAATTGAATGATTGGCTGGGCTGCTCAAGCTGCGTAGGCCAATACTGTAGTAGCAGGAATAGGAGTAGAAGCAGAAACCTGCAGTCGCCGGTCAACTTTGGGCTTGACTTAATTTACGTGCAACTTCAATATATGCATATCCATATATACGAATCTTTATACTTACTGATAATTGGCACCACGTTATGATCGAACCCGTTCAATTATTTAAATGCTTATCAGACGAAACCCGATTGCACGCGACCTTGCTCATTTATATGGAGCATGAACTGTGTGTTTGTGAATTGATGGAAGCACTCGGCGATAGCCAACCTAAAATATCTCGCCACCTTGCGCAACTGCGCAACTGCGGCATTCTCAATGATGCGCGGCGTGGGCAGTGGGTGTTTTACTCTCTTGGCAAAAGCCTGCCTGACTGGGCAAAAGAAATACTAGAGACCGCCTGCAAAGCCAACAAAGATGCGCTGCAGGTTTTCAGAAAAAAATTGGCGGCAATGAAGAGCCGTCCTCAATGTTGTTAATGTTCAATACGTAGGCTTACTCCATGAAAATTCTTTACATTTGTACACACAACCGCTGCCGTAGCATTTTGAGCGAAGCGATTACCAATCGTTTAGCGCCCGGCAGACTTCAGGCTTTTAGTGCTGGCAGTCAACCCGCTGGCGTCGTGCATCCACTCTCATTGAAATATCTGGCTGAAAAAGGTATTCCAACGGAGTCGTTAAGAAGCCAATCGTGGGACGATTTTGAATCTGAGCAACCCGATATTGTGGTAACAGTCTGTGACAGTGCCGCCAGCGAATCGTGTCCGGTATGGTTTGGTGATGCGGCCAAAATACACTGGGGCTTGCCCGATCCCTCTAAGCTAGAAGGTAGTGAACCTGTGATACGCGATGCCTTTATGACTGTAATGCAAACGATCGAGCAGCGTGTTCAAAAGCTGTTGGCGTTGAACCTTGAAGGCTTGTCAAAAGAGGCACGCCAAGAAGCATTGAATCGTCTTACCGCTCAATCATCTTATTAAGGAGCCACGGCAATGGGGATATTTGAGCGTTTTCTGAGTGTCTGGGTAGGCTTGTGTATTATTAGTGGCGTTGTATTGGGGTATCTAATGCCCGAAGTATTCCAGTGGTTCGCACGACTGGAAGTGGCGCACGTTAATATACCCGTCGCTATTTTCATCTGGGTAATGATTTACCCCATGATGATTCAAGTAGATTTTTCGTCAATTAAAGATATCGGCAAAAAACCTAAAGGCTTGCTACTAGCACTCGTCATTAACTGGCTAATTAAGCCCTTTAGCATGGCTTTTATTGGGTGGCTTTTCTTTCGGGTATTGTTTGCTGATTGGGTAGACCCTCAAACCGCAACAGAATATATCGCGGGTATGATATTGCTGGGGGTTGCGCCGTGTACCGCAATGGTTTTTGTGTGGAGCCACCTGGTGAAAGGCGACGCGAATTATACCTTAGTACAGGTATCGGTTAACGACGTCATTATGATCTTTGCCTTTGCGCCGATTACAGCATTTTTGCTGGGTGTGAGTGATGTCACCGTACCGTGGGACACCTTATTATTGTCCGTGGTGTTGTATGTGCTCATTCCGTTAGTCGCTGGCGTTTTAACGCGCAAGGCACTGGACTCGCACAAGGATCACTCCAAGCTTAATCATTTGATCCAAACACTTAAACCCATTTCAATTATGGGTTTACTCGCTACAGTGGTATTACTGTTTGGGTTTCAGGCCAAAACAATTTTGGCCAACCCCTTAGCCATTGTGCTAATTGCTATTCCCTTGCTCTTACAAACTTACGGTATTTTTGCCATTGCTTATGCGGCGGCTAAAGCGATGAAGTTGCCGCATAACATTGCTGCGCCAGCTTGCATGATTGGGACCTCGAATTTTTTTGAGTTAGCGGTAGCGGTAGCGATTTCTTTATTTGGCCTTCAATCGGGGGCTGCGTTGGCCACGGTTGTTGGGGTTTTGGTCGAGGTTCCGGTAATGCTAACACTGGTGGCCTTTGCTAATCGAACACGTCATTGGTTTGAAAAGGTATAAACATTATGGATAAAACGACGCTACCGAACATTGACTTTGAATCTATCAGGCCTATTGATACACAGCGCCTAGATTCGAATACCCAAGACAATAAACCCAAAATTTTATTACTGTATGGCTCATTGCGTGAACGCTCATTTAGCCGCCTCGCGACAGAAGAGGCCGCCAGAATACTCGAGTATTTGGGCGCGCAGACGCGAACGTTTAACCCCTCGGGCTTACCTTTACCCGATGACACAGACGATCAGCATCCAAAAGTCCAAGAACTTAGAGAGCTGGCTCAGTGGAGTGAAGGCATGGTGTGGTGTAGCCCTGAGCGTCACGGTGCGATGACAGCCATCATGAAAGCACAAATCGACTGGATTCCTTTAGCGCATCAGGGTGTGCGCCCAACACAAGGTAAAACACTCGCGATTATGCAAGTGTGTGGCGGGTCGCAATCTTTTAATGCGGTCAATCAAATGCGTATTCTTGGTCGCTGGATGCGTATGGTAACAATCCCCAACCAGTCTTCTGTGCCCAAGGCATGGATGGAATTTGACGACAATGATCGAATGAAACCTTCGTCGCTTTATGATCGTATTGTTGATGTTATGGAAGAGCTGGTGAAATTCACATTATTAACTCGTCATCGCAGTGAATATCTCGTCGATCGTTATTCTGAGCGCAAAGAGTCAGCAGAAGAGTTTCGTCAACGTATTGATCAGCGATAATAGGCATCGCGGTAACATATACGCGGTAATAGATATTATTGCTATTAAAGGAGGTCTCGCTTGGCGAGTATTGATGATTACCTACATGCGGCAACGCGCGATAATACCCGCAAAAGTTACCGCGCCGCCGTTGAGCATTTTGAGGTGTCGTGGGGTGGTTTTTTGCCGGCAACGGCCGATAGTGTTGCCCGCTACTTAGCCTGTTACGCCGAGAGCTTATCGGTGAATACTTTGCGGCAAAAGCTGGCAGGCATTGCCGCTTGGCATCGAGATCAGGGGTTTCCAGACCCCACCAAGGCGCCACATGTTAAAAAAGTACTCAAAGGCATTGCCGAGTTACACCCGGTAATGCCCAAGCAAGCGAAGCCTATTTCACTGAGTCACCTCACGCAATTAGTCGCGGCATTAGATGACACGATTCAAAACCAAGTGCGCGCACCAGCACTGCAGGCTATTCGCAATAAAGCTTTATTGTTAATGGGTTTTTGGCGGGCCTTTCGAAGTGATGAGTTAGCACGCTTGTGTGTTGAGCACATTCAAGCGACAGCTGGCGAAGGCATTAAGATTTTTGTGCCTCGCAGTAAAGGCGATCATTCGGGATTGGGCCGACACTATAGCGCCCCAGCCCTAAAACAGCTCTGCCCCGTTGAGGCCTATCTCGAATGGTTGCATGCCGCACATATTAACGAAGGCCCTGTTTTTCGCTCGATTAACCGCTGGGGGCATTTATCGAATAAGGCGCTGCATCCGGTGAGTATTTTAGGCATCATCAAGCAATGCTGTAAAAAAGCTAATATTGATGACGCGCAGTTATTCAGTAGTCACTCTTTACGACGAGGATTTGCCACTTGGGCAAACGCACAAGGCTGGGATACTAAATCGTTAATGGAGTATGTAGGCTGGAAAGATGTGCACTCGGCCATGCGCTATATTGAGACAGCCGATCCTTTTGCTCAGCAGTTGTTAGCAGCAACACCCGCATTGACTGAGAAGCTGATTGAATAAAACGCGCAGTAAATAGAAGGCGCTGGTTGTCGCTAGGCTTGTGACACTATAAAAAAACGGTAAATTCTCGGACGCCAATTTGCCTCATAACATCGCTCAGTGCATTCAAATCTTCACTCACCATGGGGGCGTCGGTGTCATCTACTAATATAAAAGACTGCTGCTGAGCATCGACTAACATAATAAACCACTGCTTAAGGTCGGAGGGGTTTTTGCGAATATGGGCGTTAACCCAGTGTTTTTGCGCTCCTTTGATTATGGCATCGGATAATTTCATGGTACCTCCAAAGTGTATTAGCCAAAGTGTATTAGCCAAAGTGTGCTGACCTAGATGTATTGGCGTTTGATAAAACACCATCCATTATATCGTCATAAATACGACCCAATGAGTCAATAATTACACCTTGTTTTGCGCTAAATCGCGGATTAGAAACCGACTAGGGTGCAGCTGCTTATAAAGCGCTTGGCTAATGGGCAGTGCCGTGCCAAGAATAATACTGCTTAATAGTTCTGCACACAAAGGCGTATACGCAAGGCCTCTCGAGCCGTGCCCTACATTAATAAATAAATTGCGGTGGTATTGCCCTGGGCTATCAATAATGGCGTATTTGTTTTTTTTATAACGGCTAAACGCTTGTAGCATTAGGGGGGCATTTGCAACAGGGCCTACAAAAGGAAGGTAATCTCGTGTTGTACACCTAAAACTAGTGCGCCCTGCCAGTGCATTAAAGGGCAGATTGCTCGGTAATTGTATGAGCCCCGCCAGCATTTTAAGGTTGGCGGTGTTGTCTTGTGATGTGACTTTGGCTGATGGGTCTTTGGGCGAAAAGGTGGCGCCAAAGGTAATGCAGGGAGAGGAGTTTTGCGCGTGTTGACTCGCCGGTAGCGGTGGTGCGACATGCCCATCACCACAAATACAGGTTTTGATGTTTGGTGTATTATCGGCAGGCAATGCCGCTTGTGTAATTTGCCCACGGATAGGTTTTAAATGTAAATGGTTGGTTTGTGTAAACTGCGCGGCGCTGTGCGCATTGGCGATTACGACGGCATCAAAGGTCATGTTATAAAGACAAGCCTTGTCAAAAGCTAGGTCATCAAAAACCCTATCATCATGCGCAATACCCTCTATTGAATGTTGTGAGCGAGGCTTACAAACCTCTAGCTGCCAGCCGGTATTGCATGGGTTAAGTGCGTGTACAAGAGTATGACTACGGACTTGAATATTGGGATGATCTAATAATGCTTGGCACACTTTGCGCGGCTGAAGCCAGCCCCCATACGGTGTATACAAACCGCCAAGCCCTATCTCTAACGGTACACCAGCCAATGCTGTTGCAGCTTCGGGCTCACACCATTGCACCGTGTTTTGCCTCGGGCTAAAGCCCATATTGTTGCCCTGCGGTTTGGCGCTATGGTATTGCTGGGCAATGGTTTGCTGCAAGGCTTGTTGCTTGGCATTTTTGGCTAAGTGCAGTACACCTGTGCGCGCACCAAAGCGCGCATAGTCATTGTTGTTGCTATAAAAATGATCGGCAAAGGGGAGGGCGCTGTGATTAAAGTCGGCGAGTGTGTCGCGCTGATGAGAAAAGCGCGTATACACAACGCCTTGAGCATTACCACTGGCACCACTCGCCACGGCGCCTTTATCAAATACGGTGACATGAAAGCCTTGCTTGGCCAGTGCATTAGCGGTATGACTGCCGGCCAAACCCGCGCCAATAATCGCAATGCTTTGCGGCGTTTTGGCTTGAGGCATAGTAGGCGATAGATGCCAATTAGCACTGGGAATAGCCGCACTTTGCGCGCGCTGACGTGATGCTTTGGGTTGTGTTAAACGGGCGTTGGGATCTATTGTTTGGGCGGCTACTTGTGCGCTAATTATCTCGGGTACTTGACGATAAATAGCGGTTACCATTTCTCGTTTTTTACCAAAGCCTGTGGCTTTTTGTATGCTAAAGCCTTCGTTGGCTAAGCCTTCTCGCAGGCTTTTAATGGCGGTGAATGTTGCTAGCGTTGTACCCTGTGTGCTCAACTGGGCGAGCAAAGCATACAGTGCCGGTTGCCACATGCTAGGGTTTTTGGCGGGCGAAAACCCATCTAAAAACCAAGCGTCAACTTTTTGAGCGTTGGCAGAGTAATGGGCTTGCTGTAAGGCAACACAAGGGGTCGCGCCGGAGGAGGGTAGTAATTGTTTTAACCCGTCGATAGCATCATCAAAGATAAGGGTTAATTTAACACACCCATTGGTCGTACTGGCATTAGAGCCTTTAAAATGTAAGCGATGCACACGCTGCGGGTGACTATCAAGGTTTAAAGGGTATTGTGCCAAAAGCGCATCGGCCAGAGGTTTTAACTCGGGCCACAGCGCCAGCGCTTGTGCCATTTGTGCATAACTGAGCGGGTATTTTTCAACACTAATAAAGTGTAAAGACGCGTGATGCGGCGCGCTTTGCTGCCAAAGCTGCCACGCGGCTAAAAAATTAAGCCCAGTACCAAACCCTGTTTCAGCAATGGTAAAAACCTTAGGGCCTTGAGTGTTTACAGCCTCATTGCCCAACGATTGCCAGCGACTGCGCAGCTTGTTTTTATCTAAAAACACATAACGGCATTCGTCCAAGCCGCTATCGGTATTAAAGTAGAAGTCATCAAATTGTGCTGACTTTGGCTGACCTTTATCGTCCCATAAAATATCAGGGGGCAGTAACACATTCTCACTCATGCGGGATAAAAGCTTTACGTAATGTGCCGCACCATGACTCTATGCGCGCCTGGGATTGATCAAATTGCGTTTCATCATCCAGTGCCAAGCCAACAAAATGCTTTTTATCGTCGGTTAATGCTTTAGAGCCTTCAAAGCAATAACCGTCAATAGGCCAGTAACCTACAAATGAGGCACCTGCAAGCTTGAGCTTGTGATACAAAAAACCCATCGCATCAAGAAACCATTCGGGGTAGCCCTCTTGATCACCTTGGCCGTAAAGTGCGACCGTTGTGTGACTAAGGTCTAGATCATCCAGTTCAGGCCAAACCTCTTCCCAGTCTTCTTGTAGTTCGCCGTAATCCCAGGTGGGAATACCAAAAATAAGGTATGAATAAAATTGCGCGGTACTTAAGGGTTCATCGGTGATATTAAAGATATCGACTTGCTCATCACCTAATACAGCACTGATTTTCTCTGCACTCATTTGGGTGTAGCATGTTGAGCTGCCATAAAACAAAGCAATGGGTTTTCTCTCGTTCATAAAAGCTGTTGCCATACCTGTAACCATTCGGAGGCTAAAACCTGAGGGTCTTCGCCGCTAGCATTATCAATAACCAGTGACTCGCCTAAACGCTGTGCGCCAATATCAGCAAGTGCATCGTCTATTTTTTGCCCTGCCAAAGCAAAGCTTGGATAACTACTATCACCTAAATTAATAATGCCATAACGCATACCCGCGATAGCAGGGTAGTCGCACGTCAAGTGCTGAAGGAGTGGGGCAATATTGTGTGGTAGGTCGCCCACACCGGTATTAGAGGTGCAAACGAGTAAAACTTCATGAGGGTCTAGTTGACCTTGGGTGAAGTTTTGGGTGACTCGAACAGTATGGGTTGGAGCGAGCAAGGCACTGCAATGCTCAGCAACTTTAAGTGCTGTACCCATTACACTGCCGACAACGATATGTATATTGGCCATAAAAATCTTGCCCTAAACTGGCGCTAAACCTTAATCATGAAAAGTAGCGCGGCATACTAAAGCTTTGTGTGGCGAAGTTAAACCTTAATGGCAAAGTTAAATCTTAATGTTCTGCAAATTGATACGTAAACCTGTACGCCTTTAGGCTTTAACGAGATTGATACTCCCGATTGAGCTAAATACGTGCCAAAACGAGCGCAAGGTTTGCCGAATAACTTATTTGCCACATGGCCGATGATGGGCCATGTGGCAGCGATTATTTCGTCTCGCTAGCTTTAGAGGACATTTCATCGAGCACTTTTTGGCGGTATTCGGTCGGTGATAAATCGGTAAAACGACTAAAAAAGCGATGAAAAGCTGACTTACTATTAAAGCCCGACAGATTAATAATCTCTGAAATGGGACTATTGATGTAATACGGGTCAACCAGTAGTGCCTGTGCCTCTTTAATGCGATAAGAGTTAACGAATTCTGAAAAATTCATTTCATAGGTTGCATTAATAATCCGCGACACCTCCTTTGATGGGGCGCCTACAGCACGCGAAAAGCGCTGTAAGTTAATGGTTGGATTGATATAGACACGCTCTTCATCCATTAGCAATTGAATTTTAGCCAACCGCTTTTCATCTTGAGAGAGTTTAACCGGCTTTTTAGCGGATATAGAAGACCCTGTTAACGACGTATCGTTGTTTGGTGCTTGTGGTGAGGCGTTTTGCGGTAGGGTATCACTGGATTGCCTAACGCGCGGTTGCAAGGGCGCAGCCGCCTTAGTGTGTGTGTCTTTATGTGCCACCGGTTGTGGTGGACAGTGAGGGCGCAATGGCTGATCAAAACCTTGTTGTTCGATCAAATGTTCTTGTTCATCCGGTTGATCAAGTGGATTCACAATGGGGATAAGCCGCTTGATGATAGTGAATGAATACAAAAGTAAGATGTTTACCAGAATAAATGCAATAAGATCATTTGTTTGACCAAAGTCGCTAGCCATACCACTGGATAAATATTGCCCAGTAATATGTATCGTTAACCCTAAGAGCCACTGTAAGCAAAAGCCAAATAATAAAATCCGCAGCCATTTCGCATCTAGATATTCACTACCACTATAATGTGTATCATAAAGTGATAATATGTTACGTATGCTATAGAGCGTTACTATGCCATATACCACAGGGCTCAGGCGCAAGCATGTCCACCAAAAAAACGTACCCCAGTTATTGATATCAGCCTCGATGGGTGTTGTGATCTTTTGAGTATTGAGGGCAAAAGTGACCGCGATTAAAAAAGTAAATGCAATAGGCAGTGCGTGCCAAACGTGGTGTTTTTGGAGTATGTAATGTTCAGATGATATTGTTTTGATGTAGAAGAGTAATAGCGGGCCTTTTGCCATAAGTGCCAATGTTGTTAATGCTATAGTCAAGGGTGATAATACTTCTAATCCTTCACGCAGTCCTGTGTTCCAGATCAATATCATGCACAAGGAGTCAATGGCGATTGCCAAAAAGAAACATGCCAGTAATCGTCGAGATAAAACAGATGGTGCAGGAATCGCTTTAACCAGTAGTGCGATTAAAAGGCATTCTATGACTGTTACTATTAACGGTATATCAAAAAGTTGGAACTGAATTGCAGGCATAGGCACTTTCTATCTTCTATTAAAATAGGCTTATTTATAATCATTGAAACAAGCCTATTAAGTGTTCGGTGAGGTAGCCGTAAGGGCTACTGAATCTCTCTAAGCCGATATCGGCCTAGTAGCGGCTATTTTAGAGTAGAGAGGCTATAAACTTAACGCCTCAATGTCCCACATTCCATCATTTAAGGTCCCAGATCTAGTATTTATAACTGTAGGCTCTAATTTGGGAGAAATCAAAATACATTGCTTAACGTCTTTGTCCTTAAAGCGATCGCTTGAGTTATTTTGATAGTGCCAAAAAAGAGCGATAATATGTGGTACGAATGGAGAAAAATGTGTAAATCCTTTAGCTTTTAGTGAAAAATACGCTTTTATGTGCCAATAATTTAACCCACTAGTGTCTTTGTTTTTAATGATCCTACGACCCAATAGCTGTGGAGCATAGCCCGCTTTAAGGCACTACACTCAAGCGCCAAATAAGGTCGCTTAATGTATTGACAAGAAAGGGGGGTTGCGCTAATAGGTTGGTTTTCTGTAAACAACTTGGTTTCGCCCCTTATTTTTAGCTTCATATAGGCCGTCATCTGCGCGCTTCAAACAAGATTCTAGGCTATCTTTTGCTGTGATATGGGTCACACCCATAGAAACGGTTATCTGTTTTTGTGCTATAAGATGACTTGTTGCCAATACCTCACGCAGCCTATTCATACTGTTTTTGACCGGTGTTTCATCTATATTTGCAATCAGTAAGCAAAACTCTTCACCGCCCACTCTAAACAAGCGATCTTGCGGCCTGATATTCTTTTTAATGACCTCCGTCATAGCGATTAATACGCAGTCCCCACTGTCATGCCCATAGTTATCATTGATCGATTTAAAATAGTCGATGTCGAGTAGTGAAACGGCTATACGATGCTTTAGCCGTTTCACACTGGCTAGCGCTATTTCAAACTCTTCGTTAAAGGCTCTGCGGTTACCAATATTTGTGAGCACATCGGTTCTGGCAATTTCTACCAGTGCTTGGCGCTGGTATTCGTTGCGTTTGGCAAAAATATAAGAAAATAGCGCAGTGGCCCCTAATGTTATCGCGAAGGTTGTTGCCTGAACAATGTTTGAGAATGCACTTGGATGAGTAATCACAGAGCAAAAACCAAAAAAACTCAACAAGGCCGCGTGGCGGGGAGGGACCAAAGAGAACGAAAACAACACCATAGAGTAAAGCCAATACGGAGAGACCTCGTTGTTATTAAAGGTTGTCAATACAAAACCACAAGTAATACTCGTGGCCATAATCATGGCGGCCGATTGGCTGTTACGGCTCACCCAGCCATAAGTCGCTATCGCTATAGCAACCACCACCATGCATAAATCGAGAAAAAATATAACCCACTGTCCCTCTAAGGCTCTAAAGAATACAAAAGGCGTGAGTGTTAGTGTGACAAAAAAACCTAATATGCAAACAACAGATAGGTGAAAGTCAGCTCGTAATCGCCCTGTAATGATTTTAGTAATCCGTCGCTTTTGAGGGGGGGTAGGCACGCTTAACTCTCTGAACTGTTGATAGAATTATAGGCAGTCATCAAAGTATAGACGTATCGGGAAAATAGCGACCGAGTATTGCTACAGCGTTATGGTGTCGAGTGTGCCGTCTTGTAGCGTAATGCGCAGTTTAGTATTTGGCTCAATATTTTCGATAGAGCTAATGACGCAGCCCTTGGCGTTACGGGCAATAGCGTAACCTCGGTGCAAGGTGTTGAGTGGGCTAACAGCATTCAATAACGCCACCTGATTAACGTAGCGTTGGCGCTGATGATCGAGTAAGGCGAGGGTGGCTTTTTGTAAGCGATGAAGCAGCTGCGCCTTTTTTTGTTTAACCTGCTGCAGGTGTTGACTAGGGTTGTTATTACTGAGTTGTTGGGCTTGCATATTCAAGGCGGTGCGCTTGGATGTTATGGCACTGTGGATGCTTTTTTGCAGGCGTAATTCACAAAAATCTAAGCGTTGCTGGTGATTTTGCAGGGTTTGCTGCGGGCTTTTAAGTGCCATTGAGGCTAATGCGAGGCGTTGTTTGCTGTCGATAACTGACGCTTGAATGTGTTTTTGTAACTGTATTTTTTTTTGTACGATGTTGGTGCGCAAGGCATGAGTATCGGGTACCGCAGCTTCAGCCGCCGCCGAAGGGGTTGGCGCACGTAAATCTGCGACAAAATCGCTTAAGGTAAAGTCTACTTCATGCCCCACAGCGCTGATGATCGGGATTAAACTATCGTAAATACTGCGCACAAGCTGTTCATTATTAAAAGCCCATAAATCCTCTAGGCTACCGCCACCTCGCCCCAAAATAATGACATCGCATTGCAATTGCGTGTTGGCTAAGCTCAGCGCCTTGATTAAGCTTTGAGGAGCCTCGGCCCCTTGTACTTGTGCCGGGTAAATGATGACGCTAGCAAGAGGGTAGCGGCGTTTAAGTACCGATAAAATATCATGTACAGCGGCTCCTGTCGGGCTGCTAATAATACCGATTGTTTTTGGCATTAAAGGAAGAGGGCGCTTGGTTTCCTCTGCAAACAACCCTTCGGCCATTAAAGCATTTTTAAGTGCCTCATATTGCTGGTGTAAATCACCTAAACCGGCTTTTTGTAAGCGATTCACAATTAATTGGTAATCGCCTCGACCCTCATAAAGGCTCACATTGGCCTGTAAAAGTACTTGATCGCCGGCTTGAATAGGCGATCGAACAGCGATATTCTTGCCCCTAAACATTGCACAGCGCACCTGGGCACGGGCATCTTTTAAGGTGAAGTACCAGTGCCCAGAGCTTGGTTGCGCTAAGTTAGTCAACTCGCCTTGCACCCAAACACTGGGCAGGCTTTGCTCTAGTGCACGCTTAGCGCTGCTATTAAGTTGACTCACCGACAAGATGTTTTTTGATGTACTCACGGGAATTTACAAGCTCTAACAGTTATTAAGCCGATATATTAACTCAATAGCACCGGTTTTTAGTCCAAAATACTTTTTATCTACTCTATAACTCGCCAAAAAGGCTTATCTCAATGATTATTGACTTTACTAAACTCACATCGGCGCAGCGATATTTTGCCATGGTGCAAAGTATTGTACCTAGGCCCATAGCCTGGGTGCTAACCCCGAACGGCAACCCTGAAGGAGACGAAGCGCATAATTATAATCTAGCGCCTTACTCTTTTTTTACCGGTATTTGCAGTAGTCCGCCGCTGATAATGCTGTCGGCGGGTAAAAAACCGTCAGGCAATGATGAGGGGCAGATCAAAGATACCGCCAAAAACATACTTAAATACAAAAACTTTGTTCTACATATTGCCAGTACAAACCAATTGAATGACGTTAATGCGAGCGCACAAACGCTTGATTACGGACAATCAGAAATTGATAACCAAGCGCTTTTGTTAGCTGAATTCCCAGGTTTTAATTTACCTAGACTACAGAGCTGTAAAATTGCCATGGCGTGTACATTATATAGCGCTCATGAAATTGGAGATGCACCACAAACCATTGTCTATGGTGAAATAAAACAGCTATACATCGACGATACAGTCGCGAATAGTGAAGAGTACCTAAATAACCCCGGTAATAGTCGCTTGATCATAGACCCCGAAGCATTAGATCCATTAGCGCGCTTAGGGGGCAACGCATACAGCCAAATAGGCGCCAAGCTAGAAGTAAAAAGACCGACATAGTTTGAATGTTCGTTGTATGAGTGAAAGTCAGCTCAAAGAGGCATCTAATCACCTCCAGCCCTTACTTCCGATAATCACAGTTAACTGACCGCCGGCAGAGCCGGAGGCTTATTAGATGACGCCCTCGAAGGGCTTAAGTAAGCGCCCTAGGCGC
>CANLTI010000074.1 GCA_947494095.1 uncultured Pseudomonadales bacterium | reverse complement strand
TGTGTGAGAGCCTTATATTTCAACGTATTTGATGGGTTTTAGCATCTCCTTTACCTCACTAAAGCGGAGAAGAGCCACTTTTTATTTATTTTTACCAATAAAATCAATGACTTATAAAAAAATATTTTGTTGGCCTCTATTATGCAATAACAGCAACGTAAGACAAAGGCTGCTTTGTATTTTGCGTGAAGCTTTAAAACTGTCAAATTCTAAAAACTGCCAAATTCTAAAAACTATCGATTTCTCAAAACTAGCGAACTCTAAAAACTAGCGAACTCTAAAAACTATCAAATTCTAAAAGCTATCAAACTCTAAAAAGCTACGAGGTTAATTATGAGCAATACAACGATTGGACTACCCAGACTTAACGAGCCAGCTCCTGAATTTACCGCACCGTCAACTGATGGGCAAAAATCTCTTAGCGACTACAAAGGTAAATGGCTCATTTTGTTTTCGCACCCTGCCGACTTTACACCTGTGTGCACCACAGAATTTATTGCTTTTGCAAAAGCCTCTGATAAGTTTGCCTCTATGGGTTGTGATCTTCTAGGCTTATCTATCGACAGCACTCATTCGCATATTGCTTGGATGAGAAACATCAAAGAAAAATTTAACGTTGATATTCCATTTCCTATTCTCGACGATCTAACAATGAATGTCGCCAATGCCTACGGAATGATTCATCCCGGCGCCGCAGATACCTCAGCGGTTCGCGCAACGTTTATTATCGACCCTCAAGGTATATTGCGAGCAATGGCCTATTACCCTATGTCAAACGGGCGATCTGTCGATGAGTTTTTACGGTTACTTAGCGCCCTTCAAACATCGGATGAACACGCCATAGCAACACCAGAAGGCTGGAAAAAGGGCGATAAGGTTATCGTGCCACCAGCAAAAACACTAGAAGAGGCAAACAAGCGCATGTCATCAAGTCAATATGAGTGCACCGACTTTTACTTTTGTAAAAAATCTTTGTAATACAAAATCTTCAATAGGCAGTGTTTACTGCCTATTCTATTAAAGCACCTTTCACCAATCTTCATTTGGACGGTAGTATGGAATTTGACCCGTTTGTCCTCGCCAGAATTCAATTCGCGGCAAATATAAGTTTTCATATTTTGTTCCCAACAATATCCATCGGCTTATGCTGGGTACTCTTATATTTTCGTACTCGCTTCACATTAAGCGGAGATAAAGACTGGGAGTTTGCCTATTATTTTTGGGTGAAGATTTTTGCCCTAACCTTTGCCATAGGTGTTGTCACCGGCATTACTATGAGCTTTCAATTTGGGACAAACTGGCCAGGGTTTATGGAAAAAGCCGGTAACATTGCAGGCCCGCTACTAGGATATGAAGTACTTACTGCATTTTTTTTAGAAGCATCCTTTTTGGGTATTATGCTTTTTGGTAAAAATCGTGTTTCCAATCGCATGCATCTTATTTCTGCAGCCTTAGTCACTGCAGGCACAACATTTTCTGCCTTTTGGATCTTAAGCTTAAACTCTTGGATGCAAACACCAGACGGGTATACCGTGCAAAACGGCGTGATTATGGTTGAAAGCTGGTGGGATATTATTTTTAACCCCTCTTTTCCTTATCGCTTTATGCATATGCTTGTTGCCTGTTTGCTAACAACGGCCTTTTTTATCGCTGGGGTCAGCGCTTGGCGCGCCAAAAAAAATGTCGACGGGCCGGCAACCTGGAAGGTTATAAGGACCGGTATGTTTATGGCTGCAATACTAACCCCTGTTCAAATTTTTATTGGTGATATGCACGGCCTAAATACCCTTGAACATCAGCCTGCAAAGCTTGCCGCTATTGAAGGTATTTGGGAAACAGAGCGTGGGGTGGGCTTAACGCTATTTGGCTTCCCCGATGAGCAAGCCCGAAAAACACACTGGAAAATAGAAATCCCTAAAGCTGCCAGTCTTATTCTCACTCATGATATGAACGGTGAAATCAAAGGGCTCAATGAGTTTGAAGGCGAGCATCCTCCTGTCGCCATTGTATTTTGGTCATTTAGAATAATGGTTGGTATAGGGTTTTTGATGTTAATGGTATCGTGGTGGGCATCAGCCCAACTATTGCGAAATACTGCCCGTAAAACAATGCTGATCAACGTTTTATCTGTTATGACATTTTCAGGATGGGTCGCTGTTTTATCTGGTTGGTATGTAACAGAAATTGGCCGACAACCTTGGATCGTCAATGGTATTCTCACAACCAAAGATGTTGTGGCCGATCACGGAAGCGGCATGGTGCTAACAACATTAATCGCATACCTTGCTATTTATGCATTTTTACTTGCCTCCTACATATTAACATTACGTCACCTGGCCTCTAAGCCCGCCAAATCACTTGAAACCTTACAGCAAAAAGCCCAAAACCAGCAATCAACACTTAATAATACCGATGCATCAGGTACGGAGGCACTATGAATATAGAGCAAATACTTCCTTTAATATTCGCAGGTATTATGGGTTTTGCCTTATTGGTTTATATTATATTGGATGGCTATGACCTGGGTATTGGCATGCTATTACCACTTGCCAACGAGCAAGAAAAAGACCAAATGGTTGCCTCTATTGGGCCCTTTTGGGATGCCAACGAAACATGGATTGTATTGGGTATTGGCGTACTATTAATTGCATTCCCTAAAGCTCACGGCATTATTCTTACAACACTTTATTTTCCTGTAACACTGATGCTAATAGGCTTAATTTTGCGCGGAGTGTCATTCGACTTTAGAGTTAAAGCCAAAACAGAACACAAAAAAATGTGGAATAATTTATTCTTTCTAGGCTCTTTAATAGCCTCAGTATCACAAGGATGGATGCTCGGGTTTTATGTGATGGGATTAGAGCCTAGCGGGCTTAGCTTTATCTATGCATGCGCTATTGCCATTGCATTACCGGTTCTTTACATAATGCTTGGCTGTGGCTGGCTATTTGTAAAAACAGAAGGCCCGCTTTATATAAAAGCAACACGATGGGCTCGTTTAACGGTTATTCCGCTAGGTATTGGTTTATTTTTAATATCGATTGGCACACCATTAGCAAGCCCTCAGATTGCCGAAAAGTGGCTAACACTCCCGGCAGCAATCGGCTTACTGCCAATACCAATCATTACGCTGATTGCTTTTTTTACTATTATTTGGGCCCTCCAAAAAGATAAAATAATGTCAAAAAAACACGAGTGGATTACCTTTGCCTGCATGATTGTAATTTGCATCATGTCATCGCTAGGATTGGCTTACAGTATTTTCCCCGATATTATTATAGGCCAACTCACCCTATGGGAAACAGCCTCCTCTACTGCATCATTAAAGTTCACGCTCGTTGGCGTTGCTATTGCCGTCCCAATGATCATATTTTATACATTCTTCATTTATCGAATATTCTCTGGCAAAGCCACGGAGTTAAGCTATGACTAGTACATACGTGAATAAAATATATTTTTTCATTATGCTAAATATGGGTCTTATTAGCGGCGCCCTAGCCACTACCAGCGAGACAAAAAAACATAACGATAATATCAGTGAGGGCTTTCAGCTATTGCAAAACAAGTGCTTATCTTGTCATAGCTCAAGTCCAAATGAAAGCCAGCAAATAGCTCCACCCATGTACGCAATAAAAAAGCATTACATAGACAAAAATACAGATAAACAAAAATTTGTTGATGATATTTATAAGTTTGTCACAAACCCTAGTTTATCTGAATCTAAAATGCCCAAAGCAATTGAGCGATTTGGTTTAATGCCGAATTTACACTTTAATAAAGAAGAAGTGAAAATCATAGCAGATGCTATTTATACAACCCCCTTTGATAAACCATCTTGGTTTGACAGCCACTACAAAAATAAACATACAAAAAAACAGGCCGACAAATCAAATTATCAACCTATAAAAACCACAAACAATAGTGACCCCCTAAAAGAATCACGTGTTTATATTAACAAAACACAGTCTACACTCAGTAAAAACTTACTCACTAAAATCAATGAAGAGGGTACTGTTGGCGCCTTGAAGTTTTGCAACATCAATGCCATCCCAATAACCCGTCAGTATGAAAATAGTAATATTTTAACTATAAAACGGGTTTCAGACAAAAACAGAAACCCCAAAAACTATGCCAACAAAGAAGAAATACAATACATTAATGAAGCTAAACTTCTTTTGGCTAAAAACAAAGAAATATCTCCAAAAATAGTGAAGCGTACTCATTCAACAACGACATACCACCCAATCTTAACTAAAAAAATGTGCCTGCAATGTCACGGCGACCCTCAAACAGAGATTAAAGAAGCCGTTTACAACAAAATTAAACAACTTTACCCAGAAGATAAAGCAACCGGATATACGGAACATCAACTGCGAGGAGTTTGGGTAGTGGATATGGCTAATTAAACTGTAATTATTTAGTCAAATCAACCAGCGACTCTTAATGGGTGCTTCTGGATATTTAAGCGCAGAGCCTACAGGGCAACAAGTTTAAGATACCTTGAGCGGCCCAGAAAATGATTCATTAGCACCCAATTTCGGAACCTCTGAATAGTTGCGAAATATTACGCATTACAGCTTATAAGGTAAAAAAACATGACTGATAATACTGGCACCTACCCTCAGGTATTTCCTTTTTTTGAAAAAGAGTCAAATACCTTTTCCTATATCGTCAAAGACCCGCAATCACACTATTGCGCAGTGATTGATTCTGTACTTGATTTTGATTATGCCTCAGGCAGTATTTCATATAACAGCGCAAATGATATTATCGATTATATTAATAAACATCAATTAAAATTGACTTGGATAATAGAAACACATGTACATGCCGATCACTTATCTGCAGCGCCGTACATTAAAGATAAGCTAGGGGGGAAAATAGGCATAGGGAAAGATATTTCTACAATACAGCGTACTTTTTTTGATATTTTTAATGAAGATAAAAGCCATAAAGCTAATGGAAATCAATTTGATCATTTGTTTAATGATCAAGAATCTTACACTATTGGTGGGCTAGAATGTATGGCTTTGCACACACCAGGACATACTCCGGCCTGCATGACACACGCTATAGGTGATGCGGCATTTGTCGGTGATACATTGTTTATGCCTGATGCTGGCACCGCCAGGGCTGACTTCCCAGGGGGGGATGCCACTACCCTATATGATTCCATCAATAAAATACTCGCGCTGCCCGATAATACTAGAATATTTATGTGCCACGACTACCAACCTAACGGTAGAGAGTTGGAGTATCAAACCACTGTCCGCCGACAAAAAGAACACAATATTCATGTAAAAGCAGGTATTAGTAAATCAGCATTTGTAGAGATGCGTGAGGCACGCGATAAAACGTTAGATATGCCCCGTTTAATATTGCCATCACTACAAGTTAATATGCACGCAGGTAATTTGCCCGAAGCTGATAGTAACGGTATGTCATATTTAAAAATTCCAATAAACGCTTTTTCTAAATAAACACTGGAAAATACTCATGAAAATAAAGCATCTCAGTCAAACCGTGAGCGTTTCAGAGCAGATTGTTGGTAGCGATATTAAGCAGCTAAAGGATGAGGGTGTGGCAATCATAGTCTGCAATCGACCAGATGGCGAATCAGCGCATCAGCCCACTTTTTTAGAGCTACAAAAAACGGCAAAAGAATTTAATATGGAAGCAATTAACATACCTTTTTCGGGCGGTGATATTGGCTATGAAAACATCCAAAAATTTAAAAAACTATTAGATTCCAACAAACGTATACATGCATATTGCAGGACAGGTAACCGCTCGACCAACTTATTTAATAACGCGAATACTATTAAAACTGAAAATAACACTCCATTATCATTAGAGCCTAAAGCCAAACTTCATTTTGATGTAGTTGTTATTGGTGCTGGGTCTGCCGGTATTGCCGTTACCGCAAGTTTACTCAAAAGAAAACCCACCCTTAGAATCGCTATTGTAGAACCTGCCAAAAATCATTACTACCAACCGGGCTGGACCTTAGTCGGTGCAGGTGTTTTTACGGATACAGATACTCAGCGACCAACAGACAAGCTTATTCCTAAAGGCGTCACTTGGATTAACGACTCCGCTCAGTGCTTTTTTGAAAATGATAATTACGTTTGCTTGTCTAACCAAAATCATATCCATTATGATCACCTTGTTATTGCAACCGGTTTAAAATTAGATTGGGATAACATAGAAGGGCTGTCAGAGACTCTTGGTAAAAATGGTGTAACCTCTAACTACCGCTATGACCTAGCACCGTATACTTGGGAGCTGACTAAAAACCTTAAAAAAGGTACGGCAATATTTACGCAGCCTCCCATGCCAATAAAGTGCGCAGGCGCACCACAAAAAGCGCTCTACTTGTGCGCCGACCATTGGTTTAAACAGCAATGCTTAAATGATATTGATATTAATTTTTACAATGCCGGAGGCGTTTTATTCGGTATAGAGGCGTACGTTCCAGCCCTGTACGAATACATCAAAAAATATCAGGCACAATTGCACTTTTCCAGTACTTTAATGAAAATTGACGGCAACTCAAAGACTGCTTGGTTTAAACAAACAAGCCCCGAAGGCTCCGAGTCAATCATATCAAAAACTTTTGATATGATTCACGTATGCCCTGCACAATCACCGCCTGAATGCATTCAGGCAAGTCGTTTGTGTGATGCTAACGGCTGGCTTTCTATTGATCAATATACTCTTCAGCATACCCGCATACACAATATTTGGGGCCTAGGTGATGTAGCCAATACTCCCAATGCTAAAACCATGGCAGCAGCGCGTAAGCAAGCGCCAGTTGTAGCACAAAACATTTGCGATGCAATGATGGGGCTATCGCCTAGCGTTCAATACGATGGATATGGGTCATGCCCATTAACCGTAGAACGAGGTAAAGTGGTATTATCTGAGTTTTTATACAATGGAAAAGTCGCACCCAGCTTTCCTAAATTTATTAATGATGGCACACGGCCAACACAATTAGCTTGGTTTTTAAAGGCTCGTATTTTGCCATTACTTTATTGGTATGGAATGCTCAAAGGGCGAGAATGGCTGGCAAAACCACTGCGTAAAAAGAGTGATCGGGTATAAGCATGCATAATAAAATTCGGTTTTTTCCTGCTAGCCAATGGCTAAGTCACTACTCAAAAGAAACATTAGTGAGTGACTTAACAGCAGGCGTTATTGTAACGGTTTTGCTGATTCCTCAGTCTTTAGCTTATGCGATGCTAGCGGGCGTTCCGGCTGAGGTGGGCTTATACTCCAGTATTTTACCGTTATTTTTCTATGCATTTTTTGGCACAAGTCGAACTCTATCGGTAGGGCCTGTTGCTGTTGTATCACTAATGACAGCAACCACTTTAGGCACGATAAGCGAGCAAGGTAGCGCTAGCTACCTAACGGGCGCCATGACTCTGGCTTTGCTGTCTGGCGCTTTTTTGCTCGCCATGGGGTTTCTCAAATTAGGGTTTATTACTAACTTTTTATCTCACTCGGTGATCTCGGGATTTATATCCGCATCTGCTATTATTATTGCATTAAGCCAAGTAAAGCATGTATTTGGTATTACTGCGCATGGCGACACCTTAACCGAAATAATTCCATCGCTATTAGGTACAATAAAAGATACCAATGCCATTACATTAATTATTGGCATTTGCGTGTTACTTTTTTTGATTTTCTCAAAAAAGTTTTCGGTAGCTTTATTTACCTCTTTAAAAATAGAAAAAAAACGCGCCATTACCCTATCAAAAATATTGCCTATCGCAAGCGTGATACTAAGCATTATCGCAGCATTCACCTTAAACCTTGAGCAGTATAGTGTTGCAGTAACCGGCGCCATCCCATCAGGCTTGCCTTCTTTCACTATTGCTATACCAAATTATGCGTTAATTGAAGCATTAGCTCTGCCCGCTTTTTTAATTTCTATTATCGGGTATGTAGAATCTATCTCTGTAGGTAAAACGCTGGCTGCCAAGCGTAGGCAAAAAGTTGAAGCCAATCAAGAGCTTATTGGCCTTGGCGCTGCCAATATTGCCTCTTCAATATCAGGGGGCTTTCCGGTAACGGGGGGGTTCTCACGTTCGGTTGTCAATTTTGATGCCGGCGCAGTCACACAAGCGGCCAGTATTTTTGCCGCTATAGGCATTGCTATTGCCTCTGTATTTCTTACGCCCGTTCTTTACTACCTACCCAAAGCAACACTTGCCGCAACTATTATTGTGGCTGTCATATCATTGATTGATTTTTCTATTTTAAAGAAAACCTTTCGATACTCCATGAGTGATTTTTATGCCATATTAGCAACTGGCCTTATTACACTTTTTTGTGGCGTAGAAATAGGCGTGGCCTCTGGTGTATTATTGTCTATAGGCCTGCACCTGTATCAAACATCGACGCCGCATATTGCAGAAATTGGCTTAATAGAAGGGTCAGAACACTTTAGAAACATTCATCGCTACGTCACTCAAACTGACCCTACACTACTAATGCTAAGGCCTGACGAAAGTTTATTTTTTCCTAATGCGTCATTTTTAGAGCAAAAAATACAGAGCTCTATTTATCAAAAAGATAAAATTGCGCATGTGATTTTACTGTGTAGTGCCGTCAATGATATAGATTACAGTGCGCTTGAGGTTTTAGAGTCACTCAATAAAGAGCTCTATGAACAAGGTGTTAAACTGCATATTTCAGAGATAAAAGGACCTGTAATGGATAAACTTAGAAATTCAACATTTCTTGAGCACCTACACGGTAATATTTATATCTCTAACATTGAAGCTTTTAATGCACTAAAAAAATGAATGCAAGGGGCGAGGCAATAATAGCTTGCCCAATTGACATAGGGTTCTGTTTTCTCGGGCAGGCGTTCGAAGGGGCGTAGCGAAGCTTTGAGCAACGCATAGGGGCAGTCAATGATTCATTAGCGCCCTATTTCCGCACCTCTTGATAGCTACAAAAACTCAAGCAATTAGCTTGAGTTTTTTATTTTTCTAAACACTATTAATAGGTTGTTCGATACACCTACGCATGCTTAGACTCCAATAATTCACGTAGCGCTTTAGGCAAAAAGCCTCTTACTTTTGAGGTGATTTTTCGCTCATTCTTTTGCCAAAGTATACCCAAATAAACAACCAATAAACCAAACAAGGTTAATACAATGGGAAACAGCCAACTATCTCTGAATATATCGAAAGCTAAATGACCGATATAACCAGAAACACCTATAGCCCCAAATACAACAAAGACCCGCCTAACAACCAACATACCCAAAAAAATCATTAGCAGATTAATGGCACAGTATATCAATTTAGATAACTCACTATCAGAATATTGAGATGTCATTCCAACCCAAAAAGCTATTACACCAAAAAGGTATATCCAAAATGAATAATCTGCTTTATTTTGAGACCTAATATCAATCCAAAAGGCCAACCCAATCATCAATAAGCCCACATGCATAGAGACTAGCTTTCTTAGCTCCCAGCTATAGTTATCCCCGCCAATCATTACCGCAACATCCATTGTTAAATACCAAAGGGTTACTGCAATTGGCATCATTAAGAAGGGGTATTTATACCTCCAAGCAATAATGGCTCCTACTGCGAGCGTACTTAACTCCATATAAAGCCAATGCCATTTTATGTACCTATGGTATTCACGGTACACACTATCATCAGGCCAAACTCCTAGAGCATGCTGAAGACCATATACCGCTAGCGGTGTTAATGCTATAACAAAAGTCCCGCATATTCCCGCTGGAATAGCTAAGCCCTTAGCTTGAAAAACATGGGTTAGCTTCAATCCAGCCAAGGCATAAAATAAAGAGATAAAAACAATGCCCACCCCACCAAAAGACTCCCAGCCCAAGCCCATAAAAAGGGTCATTGCACCAATAGCAATTAGCCCGCCTATGTAATAAAGAACATGGGTAAAGTCAAATTTAGAGGCTGTATTAGGTTGCTTCTTCAAAAAATCAATGAGCTTCTCAGACTGCTCAAGTGTCAGAATCTTCTCACCTACAGCGTCCTCAAGGTTCTTTGGTGTAATATTCAATGTCGGCTTCCTTTTATGATGAGTATCTTGTATCTGTATAACGGATATCATTTAATCAAAAAGCAGTAAAAAAATCTGCAAAGTGTATAAAAATTGTAACTATTCAGAGGGGCCGTAATTGGGCGCTAATGAATCATTTTCTGGGCCGCTCAAGCCATCCATGGTCGCTATATAAGCGCTCCCGGCGCTTATATGCCCAAAAAACAACCCATCAGCACCCTGCCAAGAGGGATTTGTTAACTTGACTGAATAGTTATAAAAATTGTAACTATCCAGAGGTGCGAAAATCGGGCACTAATGAATCATTGACCGGGCCGTTCAAGCCATCTACCACTTTGTGCTCCTCGACTTTATGCCCCTGAAAAGTCTAATCTTGCATATTCCTATGCAGGTGTAAAGTCTAACCCTTGCTTTCCCAGCAAGGCCCGGCGCTTAAATGTCTATAAAATAATCCATCAGCACCCTATCAGGTGAGGTTTATCGGCTGAGCTGAATAGTTACTAAACATTAATCTTGCCGACAGATAATACACCAGCGTCACTAGATGCAAGTTACTACGCTTATACAATGCGGTACAATACAACGCAACACAGTGATGAGTATAAACACCGCAAATTCAATACAATGATTTAATACATGCATCGGAGTATTATATATGAATGAATTACTAACATTTACAGTAATATCACTGCTTTTAGTGATGTCGCCAGGCCCTAATAGTGTGCTTATATTAAAAACAGTCAGTGGACGCGGTTACAGATCAGGCATAGAAAACATATTAGGGTTAGTATCTGCGACATTTGTTCACGGTGCTGTTTCTATTTTAGGTTTATCGGCGGTAATACTCCAATCGGCGGAGCTGTTCATGCTGATTAAGCTTGTTGGTGCCTCTTACCTATTTTATCTAGGCATTAAAACTATTTATAATACGTTAAAAACAAAACCCGATATTCAAAAAAACTTACACTGTAAATTAAAAAATAAAAAAGATAAATTTCATAAAAATTTTATTGAAGGTTTTTTAACACAAATTTTAAACCCAAAAGTTTCTATGTTTTATATAGCTGCTTTCCCTCAATTTATACATTTTAGTAGTAGTAGTCATTATTCATCTGCATTTATTTTAGTCGCTATTCACGCATCTATTATTTTCTTCTGGTTTTTAGGGTTATCAATTTTTATTTCTAAAGTTAAATCAATAACGGGGACCAGTCGGCTGGGGGTATGGGTGCAAAGGTTAAGTGGTAGCGCGCTAGTGTTTTTTGCCGGGTTAATTATCACTCAAGAGCTGGAGTAGTCACATCACAAGCGGCTAAAGCGCTAATAAATCATTAACTGGGCCACTCACGCCACCCATAAGCGCTCTGGCGCTTAAATACTCAGAAAATAATCCATCAGCACCTTATCACATGAGGTTTATCAGCTGGGCTCAATAGTGACAAAAATAACACCCAAAAGCGGTAAAGTACTCGGTTACCCCCGCCACAAAAAGCCAAACTCCCAAAAACCTCTCCTCTTTACAGGGGCACTAATAAGCCTCAATATATCGATAAAATATAGAGACTTACCAATAATGGAGATTAGCTAAGGAGCGCTTCAACATCTTCGTTACATTCATTCAATACCGTAGTTATTAATATGATTAACATTACCCTTCAAACACATGATTTTTGCCAAAACAGCCTTTACGAGCAATTGCGAGGACATAGTCAAACAGGGGCGATTGTGACGTTTACGGGGCTAGTGCGGGAGTTTGCAGGCGAGCATGCCATGCAGCTTGAGCACTACCCTGCCATGACGCAGGCTGTGCTTAATACCATTGCCGAGCAAGCCTGCAAACAATGGCAACTGCAAGCAGCCACCATTGTGCACCGTGTGGGGCAGTTAAACCCTTGTGAGCAAATTGTATTTGTGGGTGTCGCTAGTAGCCATAGGCAAGCGGCTTTTGATGCTTGCCACTATATGATTGATTTATTAAAAACCCGCGCCCCTTTTTGGAAAAAAGAAGGCGCGCACTGGGTTGAGGCAAAAACAACAGATCAACAAGCAGCCAAACGCTGGCTAGAAGCGAATAGTTAAGCAATACTTAGCTGATGAGTACTCAAGCCAAAAACAAAACTAACACGGCAACCAAAGCACCGCGCGTTAATAACCGTTATTTGCAACTACTGATCAACCATTACAATACGCCGCTGGAGCCCATTTTTAAGCAGTTTCGCCTAGGCGTTATTGCTTTTGGTGTAGGCTTGACTTGCATTATTATTGCCAACACCCATTTAACCCCCTCACTGGCGCAAGAGCTTGCCGTGTTAGCCGGCTTAATCAGTATAGGGGCCGGTTTTGTGACCGCTATGCTGGCACAGGTACGGCTACTCATTAGCCGTATATTGCAATTTATATGGCGCGATAAATTTTAATACTGGCGCCCATTACCCCTATCAAACACCCTCACTTTAAACGACTAGCCTGCTATAGCCTATGCTGTATAAAAAGCATACGAGGCACAAGCCATGGCATACCACCCGCTGCTCGAGCAACAAATTAAAGCCAATCCGCAAAGCGCATCGCCTAGTGATAAAACACTATTAGAAGTCATTAGTGCCACTTACTTAGCCTTTAGCGCAAACCCTACAGCACTCAACAACGACGACGAGCATCAGCACACCCAGGCGCGCATTAAACGCCAAAATGCAGCTTTAATTACACTCAGTAATACACTTGACGCTAAACACGCCACCAGCAACCAAGCCTCTGATAGCGGTGATAACGATGAAAATCCCAATAGCTCTAATCGCTCTAACCCTGACAGCCCTAACCCCAACCCTAACCCTAATAATCAGAATATCGCCGCGGCCTTTCAAGAGATTTGTCGCAGCTGCGCCAACACCCTAGGTGCCTGCCGCACCGGTATTTGGGTTTTTAATAGCGAGCAAACCCAACTCGAATGCGAGCACGAATACGACGCGCAAAGCGATACCTTTGTGCACCCTAAAAGCATTCACACATCTATCCAGCGCGCTTATTTTGCCGAGCTAGCCACGCGGCGCGTTATGGCCACTAATGATGCCATAAACCATGCCGGTAATACCCCACAAAGCCAGCAATACCTACAGGAGCATTCGGTAAAAGCCATGCTCGACACCCCCATTAAAGCCGATGGACTGTACCTAGGCGTACTGCGCGTATACCAAATCAATCACACCCGAAACTGGCAACCTGACGAGCAGCAATACGTCGCCAGTATTGCCGATATTATTGCGCTAACCTATCAGCAATATCGCAAGCACGCCGCCGTTGCCGCACTATACGAGAGCGAGCATCGCTTTCAGGCATTAGCCCAATCGACAGGAGCTGCTATATTTGCCTTTAGAGAATCTATTATTTACGCCAACCACGCCGCCGAAGCACTCACCCAACTAGACCAAGCCGCACTTAAATTATTGCCTATTTCCGTTATTTTTGGTGAAGACTTTAGCCGGCAATTTAATGATCGTACGCTGCTTAAAAATAACGCCAGTCAAGGCATAGAAATAGAGTTTTCGCGTAGCAGTGGCGAAATACGCTGGGCTTATATCAACGTTACTCAAACCAATTATAACGGGCAGCAAACATGGCTGGCGAGCGCCTTTGATTTTACCGAGCGCAAGCGCGCCGAAATACAAATGCGCTACCAAGCCTTTCACGATAATTTAACCAGCCTGCCCAACCGCACCCTGCTCACCGAAAAACTCGATGAGTGTTTAAATAAAGCCAGCCGCGACCGCTATTATCGCTTTGCAGTAGGCCAAATCACGCTGCAAAACTTAAAAGATTTAAACCAACAAGTCGGTCATAGTACCGCCAATCACTATGTAATTGACTTTGCATTACGCCTTAAAAAGGCTAGCCATTTAACCAACTTTTTAGCCAAAACAAGTCAAGACACGTTTATTATTATTCGCGAAAACCTAAATTCAAAGGAGCAGTTTATTGCAGAGTGTGAAACGCTTTATTCAACCTTGAATCAGGAAGTGGCACTAGAAGAGAATATAATTTGCCTACCCATGACTATGGGCCTTGTTTATTGCGATCATTTTTACAATGCAGGAGAGGATATTATTCGCCATTGCGCCATTGCCACTGAACAAGCATTGCAAATGCCCGAAGAAAACAAGCACAATCATGTGTGTGTTTTTAATGCTGTCATGCACCAAAACTTTAAACAACAAAAAGAGCTCGCATCGCGCTTGCGCAAAGCCCTCAGCGCAAATGAATTTAGCTTGCGCTATTGGAGTATATTGCCGCTATATACCCAGCCAGAAAGCAGCAAAAAAAATATTATGATAGAGCCGTTAATCCAATGGACCGAGGGCAATGCTTACCGGTTAAATCAAGGGCATTTTTTACTCACCCAAAAAGACCCTCACTTTACGCGCAGCCTCAGCTATTGGCTCATCAAAAACACACTCAAGCATTGTGCGACTCAAGACCATTTAGGCGATATAAAAATATGGCTAGATATTACACACAACGGGTTTAATGACCCTCAAGAGTTTGAAGCTTTAATTGCCGTTATTGGCCAACAGCACGCGCCCAATTGTACCGTAATATTACAAATACCTTTTTCATTGGCACAATATTACAATGCCAAAAGCGCAAGCCATACCAATAAAATAAAAAACATCAAAAGTGCAGAGGTTAACGCTATTAGCCAGCTGCAAAGCCTACTGCAAAAAAACAACTGTCAAATAAGTTTAGATATTAGCCAGTGCAACCTCAACAACCTAGATATCCTTCAAAACTTGCCATTAACGTATCTCAAGTTACTCCCCACCATAGCCCAAGGGCTACACCCCAAAAGCCCTAGTACGCACCTATTGCAAGCGCTTATTCACTATTGCCAAAGTTTAGGTTTAACGCTATTTATTCAAGCATTAGATGACCAAGGGGCATTGCATAATATTCGTCAGCTGATTACACCAATGGCTGCCGTTTGCGGCCAAGGGTATAGCTTAAGTAGCCCTATGCTGCCGTGCGATTTAGGCAATGACACCCAACAAAAAATAGCCACTTAGGGGCGAGGCAATAATAGTTTGTCCAATTAGACGTAGAGTTCTGTTTTCTCGGCAAGGCGCTCGAAGGGG
>CANLTI010000073.1 GCA_947494095.1 uncultured Pseudomonadales bacterium | reverse complement strand
TCCAAACCGTAGATCGCATTGAACTTTTTTCTGAGTACCAGTAACGCAGTGGTCTCCGCTAGGGCTTTATCTTTTCGATTTAACTCTTTTTCAAGTAGCTTAATACGCTTTTTGTCGGCTTTACTTTCCGCGCTAACAGGTGCCGCTTTAGGCTTGGTTGCGGCTATGCTGGCCTGCCTCCACTCTTGTACGTCTGCGGGGAAGACGCCTTGCTTACGGCAGAATTCACTCAGCTCAACCTCATTCAGCTTGGCTGTTTCTAGCACGATGTGAAAGCGCTGTTCCGCTGAGAGCGTGGATGTCTTCATGGTATTCGGCCTATCTGCAGTTTGGGAGCACCAAGTATAAAGTGTGGATTTAGCAATGCCATTAGCCGCAGCGTATTCCCGCAAACTAAGACCGCTATTATGGTAATCTTGCACTAATGCTGTGCGCTGCTCTTGATTGTAGCGTGTCATTATCGTCAATCCATCGCCCTAAGTGTGGGTTAAGTGGTGTGACAACTAGCCTGACACATAGGGATTCGCTTGTTCATACCGGAAGTCACAATATTACATCCATACCCAAACCAAAGACTGAGTGTCTGACAAGTCGTAGGAGCCGTATGCGTTAAATGCGCACGTACGGATCTGTGCCGGAGGGGGAGTGAGCTACGCGAGCTACCTCTTTACGGCGATCAAAATAGAGATCTTGGAGCTTGTGGCCTACTGTAAGGCGGTGGGAGCTGACCCTCATGAGGGCTTAGATCTCATTTTGTGATTTGAGGCAAAGCCGCTACCATCATTCTGCCCACGCAATTTATCTTCGTTTACCATGCTTAATTTTATCTCCATGGATATGATCGCGCGTCTGACTGTGTTATCCATTTTGTGTGGTGTGCTATACACCGTCAAATATATTCGGCATTAAAGCTGCGATTCAATTGGCAGGTACCGATACAAGCGATTCATTAAACGTTTCCAAATACCCGAGTCAGGTTCTTTGGTGATGGTGAGGTTGTCTGCCTGCCATATCGTTTTCCCTTCGGAGTCCAGCTTCACTGCATAAGCCACTTTTTTCACCTCTGAATCAAACCATTGACCGATTTCACCTCCTAATTCTGAGGAGTCTAAAGCAACACCTATTTCAGTGTTTTCTACCCAAGAACGGGGATCCATATTTGGCGAACCTATGAAAGTGTGTTTGCGGTCAAAAACAAACATCTTGGCGTGTAGCACTTGGGGTTTTTGCTCATCCTCAGTCGACCGTTGGCTCGGGTGAGCTTGAACTTCATATATTTCTAAGCCAGATTCAAGTAGTTTCTTTCGGTATTTCGCATAGTGTGCATGGACAGCCGCATGGTTGTTAGAGGCTAGGGAGTTCGTCAGCACCCGAACCCGAACGCCCTTCTTTACCAATTCAGCCAACCCCTCAGCACCTTCTTTTCCGAGAATAAAGTAGGGTGTGAATATAATTACTTCTTGTGTTGTTGCTTCGAAGAGATCAGACATTTGTTCACTTAAATGTAAATCCGTTCGGCTTCTATCGTTGATCAGCTTATCCGGGTTGTCCGCGATGGCTTTAGCTGACCCCCAAAAAAACTGCAGGGTGCCCGATTTCATGTTTTGTACGAGGGCAGTTTCTCTAAGCGCATTCGCATAAGGCGTATCTTTGTGAAGTTTGTTGGTTTGCGCTATATCAAAACGAACCGCATCGATTTGCTCTTCCGTCAATTTTTGCTTGATCAGAGATTGAATAGGGTAGGCCAGTGTATGATTCCAAAATGCGTCAAACGAAGCGGAAATTTCCTGGACGACAGGGCCTATAACAACTGCATCAACATCGCCAAAAGCAACTTCGGGTTCCGCTTCGAAATATTCCTCTGCCATATTTCTGCCTCCCACTATCATGATGTCATTATCGACAATAAATGCTTTGTTATGCATCCTTCGGGTGACTGTACCAAAGCGGGTGATATATTGGCTTTTTTGTAACTGCGCTCTGGCGAGCGGATTGAATAATCGAACTTCAATATTCGGGTGTGCATCATACGCGGCAAAGCGTTTATCTTGTTTGCCTAGCCATAAATCGTCCAACAGCAAGCGAACTCTCACGCCACGATTAGCCGCTTGTAGCAGTGATTCCAATACGAAATTACCGATTACATCATCTTTAAAAATAAAGGTTTTTAAATCAATGCTACGCTGCGCTTTTTCGGCCATGATTATTCGAGCAACAAAGGCATCCAATCCTTCACCCATTACCATGAACGCTGAATCGCTAGAGGAGGGCGTCTTCTTAGTATGAAACAAGCTTAGGGCTGGAGACGATGTATCAGATGGCGTAAGCGCATAAGATTTGTCGCGTTCGACATTGTCTGGAAGCGTTGCGCACCCAGAAAGAGCTATGACAACGTAAAAAAATGAAAGTTGTATAAATTTCATAGTAGGTTTATTCACAATATAATTAAAGAGTTAAGGCAAATTTGATCACAAACGCGTTGGTAATATCGACAAAAAATGCCGCAACCAAGGGCAAGATAATAAACGCGAGTGGCGCAGGACCATGAGACTTCGTTACCGCTGTCATATTAGCGATGGCAGTGGGTGTAGCGCCCAATGCAAAACCACCAAAACCAGCGCTCAATACCGCAGCCTGGTAGTTTTTTCCCGTGAGCGGGAACAATATAAATAAAATAAAAGCCACTGCAGCGAGTGTTTGCAATAGTAATATCACCATTAAGGGGCCAGCCAATCCCGCGATAGTCCATAGTTGCATACTCATTAACGACATAGCTAAGAATAGGCCGAGAGAAAAGTCTGATATCACTGCAAGCGCCTTTGTTCGGGCTGGCCAACGCATTTTCGGCAAAAGCACAGGAACTAGATTCGACAAAATAATACCGGTTAGCAAGCAAGTGACAAATAAAGGCAGCTTTAAGCCGACGGCTGCAACGGCATGATTAGCAAACCAACCTAGAATGATCGTGATGTGAATGGTTAGGAATACCGCCATCAAGTTCAAATGATCAATGGTGCCAGAGGCTTCTTTATCAAATTCAACGCCGACCATTGGTGCTTCATTTTTATCCCCTTTTAAGTTGTATCTGTTAATTAAAATATGGGCAATGGGTCCACCAATTAAACTCGCTAAGATCAACCCGATAGTCGCACAAGCTATACCAATCTCAAGCGCGTTCGGAATCCCTTGTTTGATCACTTCAGGAGCCCAGGCAATGGTCGTACCATGCCCGCCAATCAAGGAGGTTGATCCCGCCAATACACCGATTTCTGTAGGTGCGCCGACCAGCTTGGCACCAGTAATACCCACCACGTTTTGTATCACAATATAGCTCAGAGTTAAGACCAGCATAATCAGTAATGGCTTGCCGCCAGCAACGAGATCCGAAAAGCGGGCGTTTAATCCAATCCCAGTAAAAAAATAAACCAAAAGAATGTCTCTTGTATCGAGCTGATAGGTAATCTCTGTGCCTGTTATGAGATAAAGGGCTAACGCAAAAACCGCGGCGATAAGTCCGCCGGTAACAGGCTCGGGAATATTGTATTTACGCAGAAAAGGGATGCTCTTATTCACATGGACCCCAATAAAAAAGACTAAGATCGCAATGGTAAACGTTAAAAAACTATCTGCCGCAAAAGTGTTCATGTCGCTCCTAACTTAATGTGTTTTTCAAGGATGCCGCTGTTGCTTCCTGAGCTGCACGCAGTCGACTGCTAAATTCCACCAAAAAAGCCGTGTTTAAGCCGAATATTATCAGACCATTTACGGCGGCAAAACTTGTGAGAATACGCCACTGAGGCCCGACTGTGATGTCTCCATAGCCAAGGGTTGTGAAAGTAACAACGGAAAAGTAAAGCGCAGGCTCTAGTGTATCAAACGCGTCGAGGTATAGAAATGTGCCAGCCCAACCCCAAGCGCTTATGCTTATGCCAACTATCAACCAAAGCACAATTGCGATCATGGCTATCACTTGTTTCATAAAAAAAGGGGGTTTGGCAAGATGAGACCCATAGTATGTCAACGCACTGCTGATAGAAGATATGAAGAGGCATTGAACAACAATAGTAAGAAATATCACCGCTGTACCAATTGTAATCTGTAATAACATCGATTTTAGTCCGCCAGGCTGTTATTCTAGGGCAATAGTACATACAATGCGTCTTTATGTTAAACGCCCAGCCCGTCTGATTTATCATTGGCACGATGTTCTGATAGCCAAGGTACTCAATATAGAGGAGAACTTTTCCAAATGTCATCGCATTCACGCACCACCTTAGTAGCGGCTCTTGTGTTCGTTACCGCTTTAACAACATCTTGCGGAGAAGACTTAAATGAGTCATCAAGGCCGGAGGCTGTGCGACCGGTCAAACTTGTAACGCTTGCGGAATCTGAATCTTCGAAGATCAATCGATTTCCAGCGGTAGTAGATGCAAATCGTTTGTTTGAACTGGGCTTTCAGGTTGGCGGCTTATTGCAAGAATTCTCTGTCAAAGAAGCGGAACAAGTAAAACGGGGCCAGGTAATTGCGAAATTGGATCAGCGGGATCTCACCTCTGCAGTTACATCAACAAGGGCTCAGTTTGACAATGCGAAGCAAGAATATGAGCGGGCAGTTCGATTGGCCAAAGAAGACGCGATTGCAAAGACCGTATTGGAACAAAGAAAAACACAATTTGACGTTGCTCAGGCCCAGCTTGATCAAGCTGAAAAGGCCTTGGCCGACTCGGTCTTAAGGGCCCCGGCAGACGGCATCGTCGTACAAACACTCGCCAAACGCTTACAGACGGTGTCGCCAGGGGCAACGGTTGTGAAGATTATGGATGAATCATTATACAAGGCCACCATTGATGTGCCCGCCAGTTTTATTGCTCGCCTGCCCAAAGACGAATCAGACAGTGATAACCGAGAGGCGTTTGTCATCTTTGATGTCGCCCCAAACCAACTTATCCCTGCAGAATTCAAGGAAATCACTCTGTTAGCTGATGCTGCTTCGCAAACTTACGCAGCCACTTTCACGTTTCCATCCCCATCAGCATTCAATGTGCTTCCAGGCATGAATGCCACCGTAGAATTAAGGAGAAGGAATACCAGCCAATCTGCTCGTGTTGCTGTGCCCGTGGCGGCCATTTCCAGCGACGGTGAATCAAAATACGTATGGGTAGTCGATAAGGCCACTATGACGGTATCTAAACGTCAAGTTACCTTGGAAGATAGCATTGGGGCTTTGGTTGTTGTGACATCGGGTCTACAAACGTCTGACGTAATTGCAGGCGCGGGTGCTGCATATTTGTCGGAAGGTATGAAAATACGAGCATGGGAATAGGAACGCACGCCTGATGAATATTGCAGAATTTACCATTAAAAATAAGGTCCTTAGCGTGATCGTTATCTTGGTCACTCTCGCGGGTGGTTGGTCAGCTTACCAGAATATGGCGCGCTTTGAAGACCCAGAATTTACCATTCGGCAAGCTCTGGTTGTGACGGGTTACCCAGGTGCGAGTCCCAGGGAAGTGGCTTTGGAAATCACTGAGCCGCTCGAAAAAGCCATACAGCAAATGGCTGAAGTAGATACGATTCAATCGGTATCTACAAGTGGCAAATCTGAAATCACGGTGGAAATCAAATATGAGTCTTCACCAAGCAAAGCCGATCTTCAGCTTATTTGGGGCAAGCTTAGAAACAAAGTGAGTGACGCGTCCGCGGCTTTACCACCTGGAGCAGGCACACCCTATGTGGCGGATGACTTTGGGGATGTATTTGGGCTTCTGTATTTTATTACCGGTGATGGCTACTCGCCTGTGGAACTCAAACGTTACGCTAAAACCATTCAAAGTGCTATTTTACAGGTCGATGGCGTTGCTAAAGTCACGCTGCAGGGGCTGCGTAAAGAGGCCATTTTTGTAGAAATTTCTCGACAAGAAACCGCCGCGCTTGGTATTTCAACCTCCAATATTTACAACATATTATCCCAACAAAATGCTGTGGTCCCTTCAGGTGATATCAAAGTAGGTGATCAGCGCATCATTATAGACCCTACCGGTGCGATCGATTCTGTCGAAGCCATTCAGAGTTTATTGGTGACGGCAGATGCCGAAGGCAAGGTTGTTTATTTAAGAGACATTGCTCGAGTCTGGCGCGGCTATCAAGAACCAGCTGAAAATTTATTTCGTTACAACGGCGAGCCCGCTATTGCTATGGGCGTGTCCGGTGTTTTGGGCAGCAATATTGTCAAAATTGGGAATGGCATAGACCAAAAAATCAAAGACAGCGAGAGTCTTCGCCCCATCGGTATTGAACTGCACGAGTTCTATCACCAAGGCAAATTGGTGGATGAATCAGTGCAAACCTTTGTGCTTAATGTCATTGCGGCGCTAGTGATTGTGATCGTCACGCTGTTCTTATTTATGGGGCTTAAGTCGGCATTGGTGATTGGCGCGGTTCTATTGATGACCATTTTTGCTACATTGGCGACAATGCAAATTGTGAGCATCCCAATGCATAGAATTTCGTTGGGTGCACTGATCATTGCCCTGGGTATGATGGTGGACAACGCCATTGTGGTGACAGAGGGAATTCTCGTTGGTGTCAAAAATGGCATTAAGAAAATCGAGATTGCCAATCGTATTGTTAAGCGCACCATTTGGCCACTATTAGGGGGCACCTTAGTTGGCATCATTGCCTTCGCACCCATTGGTTTTGCGCCCGGTTCTACAGCGGAATATACCGGCCATTTATTTTGGGTCATTTTGATCTCATTGATGTACAGCTGGGTATTTGCCGTTACTTTAACGCCGCTGTTTTGCTATTGGTTATTCAAGGAGTCCGCTGACGGCAGTTCGCCCGAACAAGAAACGGAAGGACGTTTTTTACAAAGCTATAAAGGCTTTCTACGTTTTGCATTGAAAAAACGCCCCGTTATTGTCGCTTGTGTTGTTGCCATTTTTGTTGTTTCTGTATGGGGCTTCCAGTTTGTCAAATCAGGTTTCTTTCCTGCCTCCACAACGCCATTGTTTGTTGTAGATTATTGGTTGCCGCAAGGTACTGATATCACCAAGACCGAAAAAGACATTCAAGAGCTTGAGACCTTTGTTGCACAGTTAGATGGGGTCAATGCGGTTCAAACATCGATTGGTGCAGGCGCGCCGCGCTTCATGCTGGTCTATGCACCTGAGTCAGGCAATTCAGCTTATGCTCAGTTACTGGTGCGCACAGATGATTATCAAATCATTGATGGACTGATGCCAAAGATCCAAACACATATCGAAAATACTTTTCCGCAGGCGCAAGGAAAGGTTTGGCGCTTTGTACTTGGGCCAGGTGGTGGGTCTAAAGTAGAAGCGGAATTTTCGGGGCCTGATCCAAGAGTATTACGTGAGTTGGCGGCTGAGGCAAAAGCGATCATGGTGGCAGATGGTGGCGCGCTGTCGATCAAAGATAATTGGCGACAGCCTATCAGCGTGATTGAGCCGGTTTACGCGAAAGGTCCGGCGCAAAGAGCGGGCGTCTCGCGTGAAGATCTCGCCTTGGCGCTACAGACGAATTTCTCTGGCCGTTCCGTAGGTGCTTATCGAGAAGGTGATGAGCTCATTCCTATCATATCTCGAGCACCAGAAAACGAACGCTCAAATGTAGACAGTATTCGGGATGTTCAAGTCATTAGTTCAGTTACCGGTCAGGCCGTGCCTATTGGGCAAGTGACTGACGGATTCAGAACAATCTGGCGAGATGGTTTATTGCGAAGAGAAGACCGGTTTTGGAAGATTAAAGCGCAGAGCGATCCCTATCCTGGTGAGCTACCATCGGATTTGTTTACTCGTGTTCGCCCACAAATTGAAGCCATCGAACTACCCGAGGGCTACGCATTGAAGTGGGGCGGTGAATACGGTAATTCTAAGGAATCAAACGAAAATCTGGCTTCAACCATTCCATTGGGATTTCTTGCCATGGTTTTAATCGTATTTATCTTGTTTGGTACTGTTCGGCAACCCGTTGTAATTTGGTTGGTTGTTCCGCTGGCGCTGATTGGTGTCGTTGTCGGCCTATTGGTTACAGGCACCCCAATGGAATTCATGGCTATACTTGGCTTGCTCTCCTTAAGTGGTTTGTTAATCAAGAATGCAATTGTGTTGGTAGACCAAACAGATTTAGAAATCAGTGAAAACAAACCGCGTTTTGATGCCGTAGTAGATGCTGCGGCCAGTCGGGTAAGGCCCGTAATGATGGGCGCGTTGACCACAGTACTCGGTGTTATCCCCTTGTTTTTTGATGCATTCTTCAAGTCTATGTCGGTTGTATTGGTATTCGGTTTAACGTTTGCAACCTTACTGACTCTGATCATTATACCGGTGCTATATGCCATGTTCTTTAAAATCAAACCTTCTGAAGTTAGGTAGATACGATGAAAAAATGCCTGGGTTTGTTGTTGCTTGCGCTTTCCTTAACTAACTCGGCTTTTGCCGAAGAGGAAAGTAACGTGGCTGAATTCGATCTACGCACGATAAAATGTGGGCAGTTTTTAGCATTGAATGAGCAGAGTAGAGATTACTTATTCTTTTTTCTCTATGGATTTCACTCAGGTGTAAACAAACAATTTTTACATAGCGTACCCAAGATTGAAAAGGCAGTAGAGTCAGTAGGTGACTTATGCGTTAAAAATACTGAACTGCTGGTTCTAGATGCTTTAGGAAAACAATATGATGCTCAATAAAGCGATTATTTATAGTACGATTTTTGTCGGTATATCGGGGCTGCTATCCTGTGGCGGCAACGTTAAGCATAATGATATGTCTGCCGAAGATAAAATGGCGGCGCTTACCGCCTTTACCCCTCAGAGCTGGGCGCAAAATGTTGATAAAGCGCAGGTCGAAAACGCGCGCGAAATCGATTGGCTAGAAGTATTTAACGACGATATGCTTAACGGACTGGTTCAACAGGCCCTTGTTAATAATTTCGATTTGATCAGTGCCGCGGCAAATGTCGATAGAGCCAATGCCTTAGCGTTACAGGCTGGTGCGCAGGCGAAACCTCAGGTGAATCTCTCCTTTGCCAGTGCACGGTCGGGTGTGGGTAATACAGCAAGCTTTGATAGTTCTGGCCAAAACTTAGCTGCTCAAGCTAGCTGGGAGGCAGATCTTTGGGGGAAAATTGCAGCCGGTAAACAAGCCGCTGTAGCAAGTGCGCAGGCTGCGGCGGCGGATTATAAATTTGCCCAGCATTCTTTGGCCGCATCCACGAGCAAAGCCTACTTTATTGCGATAGAAGCGGGGCGCCAGGCCGCTATCTTGACAGATATCTTGTCAGCGCTCGAAAAAACCTTAAATATTGTGACGCTTCAATATGAAAATGGACTGGCCTCTGCTCAAGACCTCGCGCTGACCAAATCTGATTTGGCGAATACCCGTGAACAGCTGATTACACTGAAAGCGTCTGAACGTGAAGCCTTGCGTGCGTTAGAAGTATTGACCGGTCAATACCCCAAAGCCGAACTGATTGTCAGTTCCAGCTTACCTGAATTGCCGAAGATGCCACCGCCGGGATTGCCTTCTGAGGTGCTTGAACGGCGGCCAGATATTATTGCCAGCGAGCGGCGCGTTGCCGCAGCATTCAATTCTTTAAAACAAGCCAAAGCCGCTAAACTGCCAAGTCTAAGTTTGACTGGGGCCATTACAGGCGCTTCGAATGATTTAACGAATATATTGAAACCGGCCAATATTGCGTGGCAAATCGCAGGCAATCTTCTTGTCCCGGTATTTGACGGTGGCATACGCGAGTCCCAGATAGATATTGCCACGGCTGAACAAAATCAAGCCTTAGCAGCCTATGCACAAAGTGCCTTAACCGCTTTCAATGAGGTCGAAACTAATCTGGATTTAGCGACCACTTTAGTGCAACGCCAAAATGAGCTCCAAACAGCATTGAGTGAAGCCAAAAAGGCCTACCGGATTGCTCAATTAAGGCATGAAGAAGGCGAGATTGCATTGGTAGATTTACTTACCGTGCAACAAAGAGTGTTATCTGCTAACAGTAATTTGGTCTCTGTTGAGCGTCTAGCACTTGAACAACGAATCAATTTATATCTTGCCTTAGGAGGAGATTGGTGAGTATTTCTAGGTGTTTGAGCATGAGCATGCTATTGGTTTTTGGCGCCTCGTTTCATGCTCAAGCGCAGGACAAAAAATTTGAAATACTGGTAGCCGCCTACCTGCCCAACGTTGATACTAAAACTCGGTTAGACTCAACTACGCTAGAACGTGGCACATCTATCGGATTTGAAGACGACCTAAACCTCGAGGAGACCGAGACGCTTCCGGCTTTGTTTCTGGGCTATCACGTCAATCCAAAACTCAGTCTGGAGTTGGCGTATCTCGATTTGTCTCGCAGCGGTTCTCGTAGCATTACCGACGAAATCGAATTCGGTGACGAGACTTTTCAAGTTAACGAGCAGGTTCAAACCAAGTTCGATGTGGATATTTACAGACTCGCCCTGAATTATGACTTTTATGAAACGGATACCTGGACTTTAGCTTCGGCATTCGGTTTTCACATTACCCGCTTCGATGTTGAGCTAGCTGCACCCGAAAGAGATCTTTCTGTTTCGGCCGACAAAACCGCACCGCTGCCTTATATATCATTTAGCGCCCAATACCGATTCGGTGGGCGCTGGCAAGTAGGGACAACTTTCGAACTTCTTGCTTTGGAAGCTGGCGATATTAAAGGTAGCCTAGTCAACTCAGCTACGGGCATAGACTACAGTTTTACCAAGCAATGGGGCGTAGGATTAGCGTACAATTTTTATAATTTGACAGTAAAGTCCGACGACTTGAGTGATGATCTTGAAGGCGAATTCGAATATGAATATCAGGGCCCACTGATCTATCTTCGGTATAGCTTTTAAGGATAGGTGCGAATAAATGCGATTCTTTTCAAAGTTTTTCTGTTTATTGTTTTGTTTGTCTATGTGCCCGTTGGTATCAGCAGATACACCAAGCGAAATTCAGTATTTACTGCATTTTATCGGTCAAACGGATTGCGTATTTATACGAAATGGCGACAATCACAATGCAAAGGAAGCGTTGGAACACATTCAAAAAAAGCACAAACACTTTAAAAAGAAAATTCGTACAGCGGAAGACTTTATCAAGTATTCTGCAACAGGTAGCCTTATCAGCAAAAAACCTTACCATGTCGATTGCCCACAAAAGAATAGGCAGCCCAGTGCGCAATGGCTGCTGATAGAGCTTGCGCAATTTCGAAAAAATCAAGATACGACTGACCCTGAAAGTTATTAACGACTATGATTACATTTAAACGCTATACCCTTTGGTTTGTGACTTTTCTTGTGTTATCAGGGTGTGCAGTTTTATCTCAAAAAGTAGACTTTAGCCAACTATACGGACAACCAAGTGTGCAAGACCGAGTTGTGCAAAATCTCGAGCCGAATCAAATAGATTATTGGAAGGACGTCAAGCCTGTGTTGGATCGTCGCTGCGTAGTTTGCCACGGCTGTTTCGACGCGCCCTGTCAGCTGAAATTAACAGCGGTAGAAGGTATCGAACGAGGTGCCCACAAGCTAAGCGTATACAACACGACTCGGATTACCCCAGCGAAGCCTACCCGACTATTCGAAGATGCCGATTCAGTAAAAGGATGGCGCGAATTAGATTTTTTCTCTGTGCTTAACGAGCATATTCAAACGCCAGAAGTCAATAAGCATGCTGGTGTTATGCATCGAATACTGGCGTTAAAACGTAACCATCCACTGCCAAATGAAGATATATTAGAAGACTTTACTTTCGGTGTGGGGCGCGAGGAAAGTTGCCCCAAAGCAGAAGAGATGGATAATTATGCTCGGAAAACCCCTCTATGGGGTATGCCGTATGGTTTACCTAGTTTGGCTTCACAGGAACAAAGCGCATTGGAACGCTGGCTGGAAGAGGGTGCATCCTATACCCAAAGAGCTTCTATTGAAAAAGAGTTTTTAGCATTAATACAGCAGTGGGAGGCCTTGCTCAACCAGGATAGCTTATTTGCTCAGTTAGCAAGCCGCTATATTTATGAGCACCTGTTTTTAGCCAATCTCTATTTTAAAGAGATATCGAACAACACCTTTTTCAAATTGGTTCGCTCAGCAACACCACCGGGCCGTCCAGTTCAACAAATATCAACCAGACGACCTTATGATAATCCAAAAGTAGACCGGGTTTATTATCGATTTATTCCTCAGCTTGAAACGATTGTTTCAAAGAATCACATGCCTTATGCCTTGGATAAAGCGAGGATGCGTCGCTGGGAAACTCTCTTTTTCCGGCAAGACATTACAATCAGCAAGCTGCCCCGCTATGGTACCGAGGAGGGGGCAAACCCGTTCCGGGTTTTTGCTCAACTTCCCATGCAGTCGCGTTACAAGTTTATGCTAGATGAAGCCCGGTTCACGATTATGAACTACATCAAAGGGCCTGTTTGTCGAGGTGGTGTTGCTCTAAATGTCATCAATGACCACTTTTGGGTATTTTTTGTTAACCCAGATTTACCAATCGGTGATGACATTGCGGAAATGGTGAATACAAACGCAGATAATCTTGAGTTGCCTAGCGCCCTTGGTGATATTTATGTGCCTTTGATTCCTTGGAAAAGCTATGCGGCCCAGGAGCGCAAAAATCGTAAAAAAAGAGATCAATTTTTGGTTGAGCATTTCACGGATGATCGAAACAAATATGACCTCAGTTTGGTATGGGACGGTGATGGGCAGAATGAAAACGCTGCTCTGACCATATTTAGACACTATGACAACGCGACGGTAGAAAAAGGGCTAATAGGTCGAGATCCAAAAACTGCTTGGGTGATCAGCTATCCTTTATTAGAGCGAATTCATTACCTACTGGTCGCTGGATACGACGTGTACGGCAATGTGGGACACAATCTACTCTCACGAATTCATATGGATTTCTTACGGATGGATGGTGAAGCTAGTTTTTTAACCCTGTTGCCGCAAGCATCGCGAGCAAAAGAGCGTAACCACTGGTACCGAGGTGCGAAAGAAGCAACCATCAATTTCCTAAAAAATCCAAAATTGGAACAGCAAATCCAACCCGATATTGCATACAGAACAAATAATCATAAAGCAGAACTATTCAGTATGCTCAAGTCGCATCTAGGCGATGCTCTGGATAGTAAATATGATTTGAAACACATTGCTGATACTGAAACTCGACGCAGCCTAGAACGTCTATCTCGTATTTCCGGAGCGAAAACCCAGTTTCTTTCTGAAGTCAGTATGATTGAAATTATTGATGACGCAGATAACAATTCGCGGTTTGTGAGCCTGATTAAACATGTAGGGCACCGTAACATGACGGCCATCCTATCGGAATCTAAGAATATTCTACCCGAAGAGAATACTTTGACGGTTGCTTACGGTATCTTAGGGAGTTATCCAAATACCTATTTCCAAGTATCTGAAAATCAAATATCAGATTTTGTAGATGCCATCGATGCTATGAGAACGTCACTAGATTATAAACGTTTGATGGATCGATTCGGCATACGCAGAACCCACAAAGATTTTTGGGAACACAGCGACCATCTGCACGAAGTATTCAAAAAAGATAATCCAACCGAATTCGGCTGGCTGGATTACAATCGTTTGGAAAACAGATAAATGCTCATCACAATAAGTCGATTTGTCTTGGCCGCAGCCTTAGCCTTGCTTGCTGCTTCTATTGCTTACTTTGCATATGTGGTAAAAAAAATTGACCGCAATTTGCCTACAATTGCAGAGAGAACACAAACAGCATCAGAAAGCGTGAGTTTGGCGGCACAACAAGTCAAAGAAATTATTCCTCACATACCCTTCATTCTTGCAGAAACAGGGAAAATCAGGGCTTCTGTAGCGGAAGTTCTTAAGGAATCTGCCGAAGTCAGAAACGAAAGCGCCGCATTAAGACTTCGTGTTGAAAAAATGCAGGCAGTTTTGCCTGATATTTTAACGGAAAGCGCGAGCATTCGGGCTATGCTACCGGGCGTCATTGATGAAGTTGCCGATATGAGAACGACATTAAAACAAACGACAGCGGAGATTAAGGCGGTTAGAGAATCATTACCAACAACATTAGTCGCTGTGGAAACTTTAATAGATAAAGCGGATGCCACAGGTAAGCGAGCAAGTGAAGGCGCGATCTCTGGTTTGTTGACCGGTATTGTAAAGGCGCCATACTCCGTTGTACGAGATTTAGGTGAAACGTTTAAATGGGAAAAAAACGCAAGCATTTCGCAAAAGGACTTAACCATGATTATAAGTTCTGCAAATCGGGTGTTGAGTTTAGATAAAGTGGGGGAAAGAAGCCCATTTACGAATGATGATCAGTCACTCGCTGGTTTTGTCGAATTGGTCAAAATGAATGCCTTGGGGCGCGATGAATGTAAACGTATTCGTATTTCTATCAATGGGATTGATGACGTATCCAAAACTGCTTGTCAAAATAAAGAAGGCAGCTGGATAGTGGAAAAAGACTAACGCTTACTCAATCTAAAAGTTACAGTGATTGGGTTATGATCCGATGAGCCTAGCCTATAAACATCTAAATTGACTAACTCCAAACCACGATAAAAAATCCGATCTAAAGGATGGCCAAAGAAAGCTTTTCGCCAATTTGAGATAAAACGTACTTCACTCAGGTTTAACTCAATCAGCAGTTGTTCAATCACATCGTTCCGTTTTGCAGACCAGCTGTTCATGTCGCCCCCTAGAATAACGGGGCCTCTATGCAATTTAATGATGCTTGCAAGGTCTCTTAGTTGTTGAGTATAAGCGGCGACCCCAAAAGTGAAGTTGATGCCATGGACATTCGCAACGAGTAATGTGACGTCTTTTTCCTCAAGCTTGTAATAAGTAATCAATGCGGCTTTAGGCGTTTTTAGCCAAGGTTCTTTATGCGTAAAGGTGCATTTGCGATACGCTTCTACAGCAGATGTCGTTAACACGCCAGTTTGAGTTTTTCCACTTTTATATCCGGGAGCAAAATGCCAAGGGTAGCCTTGCGATCTGAGGAATGATGCGATCGAGGGGAGGGAGGCTTCTTGTAACAGACCGACTGTACTGGGTGAAAGAAGTTTAGTTAGATCATCATCCCAGCCTGGTTTTTTTCCTTTGTAGATGTTCCAGCTCAAAACATCAATACGATGCGGGTTGATTCCTTCAGGTCCCACTGGTATTTGCTCACATAAGTTTTTCTCGTTTGTCGAGGTTGTTGGAACTGTTTGTGAGATAGAGCAGCTAGAGACCCAGAAAATACAAACGCTAACAAAACAATATCGGATCATGTTATCGAAAATAAGTGTTAACTCGGCCGTTTTCATATATATCAACGTGAACCGTTATGTATTACCTGATGGCATATTGGAAGCACGAACCGGTCGTTCATAGCTACGCCCTCTGTCAAGCCATGCGATGGTGGTAGGATGTGTATCTAAATTAACTTTTTTGAAACCCAGTGAGCATGCCGTATGAGCAAGAATAACTTTACAGGAAATATGTCTATGCGTGTCTAAAACTTTGATATTAAGGAGTCTTTCAAGCTAGTTGTCATAAAAAAGTTAATCAGTTGTCAATTTTTCAGGGTTCAGCGCTACGCTTTCAATAAAATCCCAGTTGCGTGTATCGCGAGACCAGCGGGTAGGGTTTTGTGCTTTAGCTGCTTCGTAGAGTGCCTT
>CANLTI010000072.1 GCA_947494095.1 uncultured Pseudomonadales bacterium | reverse complement strand
GGCAATCATCGATGCCTGACGAGCAATCCATGTTCTATGAAAGCCACTAAATCACCTCACTAAAGCGGAGAAGAGCCGGTGCTTTTGACTTTTTATCAAAGCCGGTCAATTTAGCTAATTTACGCACACTGGTGCAAAATGCCATTGCCTCCAATCAGATGCCAGAGCCCACAATTAAAGTCAAATCTCGCTTACTTGGCGACTCCCCCATTATTCGCGCCTTAGGCAAAAATATTGGTAAACTAGCGCGCTCACAAGCCCCTGTTTATATCACTGGCGAATCAGGTAGCGGTAAAGAGCTCGTTGCACGCTCGATGCACGAACGAGGCCCGCGCACAGAGGCGCCTTTTTTGGCTGTCAACTGCGGCGCTATACCGCGTGAGCTCATGGAAAGTGAGTTTTTTGGCCATAAAAAAGGCTCTTTTACTGGTGCACATCAAGACAAAGAAGGCTTATTCCGTGCCGCAGAAGGTGGCACTTTGTTTTTGGATGAGGTAGCCGATTTACCGCTAGATATGCAAGTTAAACTACTACGCGCCATACAAGAAAAAGCCGTGCGGGCAATTGGTGGCTCGGTAGAAGAACCTTTTAATGTGCGAATATTATGTGCCACGCACAAAGACCTAGAAGCTGAAGTTGCCGAGGGGCGCTTTCGACAAGACTTATTTTACCGCCTCAATGTCATTCAATTAAACGTACCTCCGCTGCGTGATCGCAAAGAAGACGTTGCATTATTAACCCGTTTTTTATTAGACAAATTAGCAAAAGACATGAGCGTTGCCACACTAAATATTGCACCGCAAGCTCTGAATGAGCTAGAGCGTTATCCCTTTCCAGGTAATGTACGTGAACTCGAAAATATTTTAGAGCGCGCATTTACCCTCTGCGAAACAGATACCATTGAAAGTCATGATTTACAACTCAAGCACAACGCTATACTCACCGAAAACCTACCCACCGCTCATACCGCCGTCAATCACTATGAGCGCGCATTGCAGTTTGCCAATATCGATGAGTATTTAGCCGATATTGAAAAAGATATTATTTTAGGCTCTCTCGAAAAACTGCGCTGGAACAAAACAATGGCCGCCAAAGAGCTTGGTGTGACTTTTCGCTCTTTACGCTACCGCATGCAAAAACTTGGGCTAGAAGAAGATTAAAAACGGGGGCGTAAAGCCCCGTTTTTTATTCGCCGTTTAGGGTTAAAATAAGCGATCTAGCACCGCCGTAATTGCGGTGCTCGCACATATAAATACCCTGCCATATCCCCATATTTAAAGCACCACTTTTGATAGGCACAGTCACACTCGAACCTAGAAGACTGGCTTTTAAATGCGCAGGCATATCATCACTGCCTTCATCGTTATGCAAATAATAAGGCTCATCTTCAGGTACTGCGCGGCTAAAATAACTTTCAAAGTCTTGTCGTACTGTAGGGTCCGCATTTTCGTTAACCGTTAACGAAGCCGAGGTATGCTGAATATAGACATGCAACAACCCTATATTGACCTCGGCCAGTTCAGGTAAGCCGGCAAGCACTTCACGGGTAATTAAATGAAAGCCTCTTGTACGCGCCTTTAATTGAATCTCTTTTTGTAACCACATTACCCGTACCTATGACAAATGTTGACAATTTGTGCACTGCTAAGCGTTATGATTTTTTCACATAACAACTTAAAATTACAATGCGCTGCCCCTCTACACGGCCTTCAATATGCTCGGGGTTACGCGTTAACGATATCCCACGCACAGGTGTGCCGCGCTTAGCGACAAGGCTCGAGCCTTTAACCGGCAAATCTTTAATAATCACAATATTATCGCCGGCGGCTAAGCGCACCCCGTTACTATCGCGGCAATCAACGGCATCTTCATCTTCTTCTTCGATACCCGCTTGTGCCCATGCTTTTAGCGCATCATCTAAATACAGCATGTCTTTTAAATCGTGCGCCCAGCTCTCACCCTCTAAACGGTTTAATAAGCGCCACGCCATAACTTGCACCGCCGGGGTCGGGCTCCACATAGTATCGCTTAAACAGCGCCAATGGTTAGGCTCTAGTGCTGTACCTTCAGGCAGCTGCGCACGGCATTTTTCACAGGCCAAAATGGTATGATCGGCTTGACCCTGTGAATGAGGTACATCAAAGGGCTGATCGTTATCTTCACTGCCACACAATTCACATTGATGGTTGGCGCGGGCTAATAAATTGCTATCTATACTCATTGGTTTTCCACATTAATAAAAGGGGTATTATGCCACACACAAGGCAAGCCACTAAATTTAACGCAAAAAAAACCCGAGCTAATCATAGCTCGGGTTTTTAAATGTTTACTCAGTGGTTAATTACAACCAATGCGGCCTTCAGTCGATACAGCGATATCATCAAACCAAATGTTTTCAACACCTTTATTATCACCAAATGCTCTCCAGCCCAGCGTAACGTGATTATTCACTCCGCTCATGCTGCCACTAAAGAACTTGCCTGGGTCTCGCGCCCAATCGGCCGCTTTAGTCGCTTCAAAAAGTAGTTGATCATCCATCCAAGCATATACTTTATCAACTGCATTGCCTTTAACAACAGCAAACTCTAAACAGACCCATTGATTGGCAGGGATTGTTTCAGACGGTACGACTTTTTCTGTACCGGCATCAATACTCACGGGTAAAAAGGCGCCAAGAATAGCATCTTGCAAAGTACCAAAACGTAGCTCTTCTTTGTTTGAGCCACTCATCTCAGTAGAGTAAGACATAAAGTGTACATGGTTGCCATCAGCACCCTTAACACCACCGCCTAATTCAACCGGAATATTCATCCAAAAGCGTGTGTAATAGGCATCTTTACCATCGGGTAAATCTTGGAAAATAAACGATGGCTGAATCGACTGACCACCGGTTTTAATTCTTACCGAGTTAGAGCCCGAATGCGCCTTGCTTGAGTCGATTAAGGCAAAAGTTGTATTGCTAGAGTTATTATTTTGCATATCAATTTGGTATTGTAGGAATGTTTTCCAACCAGCAGGTACTGCATTATTATCTTGACCTTCAAAGTCATCATCAATAATCAAGTTACCATTACCGGTTGAAGGTGTACTACCGCCACCCACTACAGGAAGCTCTTTACCGTTTAACTCATTCCACACATAATCAGCTATTTGCGCAGCACAATCGCCTGCAGGCGTACACGCTGGCATAGGTGCTTTACCGTCTTCGATAATTTTTTTGATGCCATCGTAATCATCGTTATTACACAAATCACAACTATTACCACCTGCTGTAATACCCGCAACGATTGGTCCAAAAGGCCCTGCGGTACCATCAGCACCATGGCAATTACTACAAGTACTGGCCTCATAAAGCGCCTTACCGGCCGCAACACGCTCGGCACGCTCTTGCTCCGAAACACCTGCTGCTGGCGCACTGGATGAAGTCATAACAGAGCTTGAAGCAGGCGGTGGAGTACCACCCCCGTTCACAACAGGAAGGTCTTTACCGTTTAATTCATTCCACACATAGTCAGCCAACTGAGCTGAGCAATCGCCTGCAGGCGTACACGCTGGCATAAGATCTTTACCGACTTCGATAATTTTTTTGATGCCATCGTAATCATCGTTATTACACAAATCACAACTATTGCCAGTTGCTAAAGTAATACCGGCAACGATAGGCCCAAAAGGTCCTCCTTTACCATCAGCACCATGGCAACCACCACAAGTACTGGCCTCATAAAGTGCCTTACCGGCCGCAACACGCTCGGCGCGCTCTTGCTCAGAAACACCTGCTGGCGCACTGGATGAGCTCATGGCAACAGAACTTGAAGCGGGTACTGAGCTTGAAGACATGGGTACAGATGAAGGCGTACCGCCACCGTCAACTGGGGTAGGCTCATAACGAATTTCAAAGGTACGAATCGAGATATTCATCTCTTTAAAGTCTTCTTCAGGCTTATCGGCTAAGGCTGTCCATTCGTTGTAGCCGTATACAGTGCGCACAACAGAGCCGTGGGTTGCTGGCGAGCCATTACCCAACGTCTCTGGGTTTAAATGCAGGCGATTAAAGCTTGCGTTATCGGCATCGCTTTGGCTAACAGGGGTTTTTTCCCAGTTGGCGCCGCTCCAAAAGTAAAAACTGTCTTTAGGGATGGTGACACGCACCCACTGGTCGGCGTAAACATCTTGATCTAATTCAATAAAGATTTCACCACGAATACTGGCACTATCATCATCAGGGCTACCAAGAGTAATGGCAAAGTTAACCTTACCATTATCGAGTTTATCAACACCTGCAGCTTCAATGGTTGACTCATACTGGTCAAGTAATTCGGTTTTAGTTGGGATATCGGTTAAATCGCTATTAATACGCAACTCAAGTACGACACTATCAATATCGCCCATTTTGCCGCTAGCGCTTTGGTTAAAGAAACCATTCGAGTGCTGAGCATCTGTATCAACAATCTTTTTAAGCCAGGTGCCTTCGTGAACTTTACGGCCATCACATGAAGGGTCGTCAACACCATTGCGTTGTAGGCTGTAATCGTTAGCGCCTTGGCGCGCTAAATTAGCATAAGCCGCCGAGGTGAATTCTTTATTAAAAAACTCACCATTAAAAGCACCACTACCATCAAAGAAGGTGGTTGCACGGCCGGTGTAGTCATCGGGGTCATTACAACCAATTTTAGTGATGGTGTAAGGTAGGTCACCCACCGGAGGCGCCATGCTAGACGAGCTAACGACCGATGAAGAGCTCTCGGCAACACTTGAGCTGCTCGGGGCTATAGAGCTTGACACAACAGAGCTTGACATAACAGAGCTTGAAACTACCGAGCTTGAAATAACCGAACTCGAAACGACAACACTAGATGACGATTCAATGACCGAACTTGAAGATGGAGCAACGGAGCTTACAGAAGAAATGATAGAACTTGAAGCCTCAACGCTAGAAACTGGCGCCGTACTGCTACTGGGTTGCGTACCGCCGCCACAAGCTGATAAACCGACAGACGCAGTCGCCATAAGCGCAGTGCGCCAGTGGCGTAATACCGCCTGTTGTAATAAAGAATTAAGCATAAATTGCCCTCTTGATGATGAAATCACACTGTTATTAGCTATTGTCACTTGATGGCGCCAAATATATGAAAGCTAAGTCGTTATAACAAGGAACTGTTTAGCAAACGCCAAAAAATACCAAATTTAATACCCTATGGCACTTTATTCGCATAGCTTTGCCCTAGCACTTTAAACTCGCCACCAGCGAGGCGAACACAAAGCAATCAATGCCTTGCAGCGCTTTACTCAGACCAGATAGGGAATCATTATGCCGCCGAATGCCGCACCACCTTTAACCCAATCCTTAGCCCAACCCTTAACCTCAAATACCGCAGAGGCTTTTTTAAAAGAGCTGTTTCACGTGGCCGTTGCGGCCAGCCACCCCGCTCAGACACTGCCGCATTATTTACCTAAAGATACTACCGCTAAGGCACTCGTCATAGGCGCTGGTAAGGGCGCGGCAGCGATGGCTAAAGTCTTTGAGGCCCACTGGCAAGGCCCTGTACGCGGCTTGGTTGTCACCCGCTATGAGCACGGCGAATACTGTCAGCACATCGAAGTCATAGAAGCGGCTCATCCCGTACCCGACGCTCAAGGTTCACTGGCCGCCGAGCGCACTCTTGCCTTAATCGACTCAGCAGCGCCCGACGAACAAATATTTTGCTTGCTCTCTGGCGGTGGCTCATCATTATTGAGCTTACCGGTAACAGGCATTACTTTGGCCCAAAAACAAGCAATCAATAAAGCACTGCTCAAATGTGGTGCTAGCATTGATGAGATAAACTGCGTACGCAAACATTTGTCAGCCATTAAAGGCGGTAAGTTAGCCTTGCGGGCAGGCAAGCGCCCCATTACCACATTTGCTATCTCTGATGTACCTAACGACAGCCCCGATGTCATTGCCTCTGGCCCCACCGTTGCCGACCCCAGTACCCGCGAACAAGCGCTAAATATTATGCGTAAATACAGCATTGATATGCCCGATAACCTGACGCAATGGCTACATAACCCCGCCAGCGAAACACCCAAAACACTCACCAACAGCACTTACCAACTTATTGCAACACCCATAGATGCACTCAACGCCGCCTCTGAGTTTGCCAAAGCTCAAGGCATTACGCCGTTAGTGCTTGGCGATAGCATTGAAGGGGAAGCTTGCGAGGTTGCTAAGGTGTTTGCAGGTATTGCGAAATTCACCGCTAAACACCAACAGCCACTGCCGACACCTTGCGTGATTTTATCGGGCGGAGAAACAACCGTAACGGTCAAAGGCGAGGGTCGCGGTGGCCGCAATGCCGAATTCTTATTATCGCTGTTTCACGAACTCAAAGGCCAAGCAGGTATATACGCGCTGGCTTGCGACACTGACGGTATAGACGGCACAGAAGATAATGCCGGCGCACTCTTTGACCCCAGCGATTACGCCAAAGCGCAAGCGCTAGCGCTTAACAGCGCGCAGTACCTTGCCAATAACGACGGCTACAGCTTTTTTGAACATTTAAATAGGCTAATCATTACACAACCTACTCGCACCAATGTTAATGACTTGAGGGCTATATTAGTTATATAAGCGCCTTAATTATGATACAACTCTGAAAGCGGTAAACGCTGCGCGAGCAAGTACGCCTATCTAAGCCTGCGCACCACACATAGTCATTCACAAAAAAGGGTTAAGCTTACACTCAACCCTTTTTAAATACTCAACTCAGTAACGCAGGCACCGTATCGCCGCCAATATTGTGGTTAATATCGTAGGCGTCTAATACTGTTTTGTAGACATCGTTAAAGTTATGGTTTTGCGTGATGCGCCCAGTGCGAAACAATCCATTACCGCCAGCTACAGCATGGAATATATTACCGCTATCTTCATGATTTTTACCGTACTCGGTCCCCATAACCACACAGCTATTATCCAATACGGTTTTGCCATTGGCTTCTTGCAGGCTATCCATTTTTTCGAGTACATAGGCCAACTGGCTCACCACATAGTACTGATACACCCGAACGGAATCTTTCACATAATTATGAAAAATACCGTCATGTGGCGAGCGGCTATCAAAGGCATTACTAAAGTTAAGGCTTTGATTAATTTTTTGCGCGGTATAGTTACCCGTAAAGCGCAAATGCTCGCCCGCACCCACAAACAACATACTCCCAAAACGCAGCGCATCCATTTGAAAACCCAGCGCAAATAAATCTCCACTAAGGCGAAAGGCTTGTTGCGCCTTTTGCCAATCGACTTTAGGGCCTGTTGTAGGGCCGCTTTGTGTATCATAAAACCCGATACCGCTAGGGTCGGCATAATCTGATTTTTTCGGTAGGCCAGCGGCTTGCTCGCCACTTTCTATTTGCTCGGCGGCACCGTCGGCACTAGCCAATTCTTTTTCAATAGCGCGAATTTGCTCTAGATGATTAATAATCTTTTGTTTAGAGTCGAAGCCTAAATACGAATTAGCCCCTGTTAAAGACTGGTATTGCTCCAAAACAGAGTCTAATACGCTGCGCTGAATACGTGCATCTAAGCTCAGGTCACCACCGGTATTCATAGTGGTATCGTAACGGCCAAAAATTGCATCGAACACCTTGCTCGGCCTGCGCTCAGGCAACTCGCCTGGACTACCGTCATTGTTCCAATGCCTACAATACTGCGTAATAGAGCCCGTACGCGACCACATACCCGCCGACTTAGAGGGCAAGCCTGTCACCGATGGTACGCCACCTGGGTGCAAGGCTTGACGCATAATTTGCTCAAGTGATGGACCACCGGCTTTTTTATCATTGGGCTGCTTTTTGCCGGTAAACTGTGAAGCCCCTACTTTAAAATGCGAAGTGCCCGAGCCGGCCAAGTCCGCATCTCTCATATTAGAGAAGATCATCATTTTATCGGCGAGTGCCTCAAAGGGTGCTAAAGGCCCATCCCACAACTCACTTTGTAATGACTCTTCGATACCCAAGCCGAAACTCATTGTTAGCATACGCTTTGGAATAGCATCGGCTGCATACACATTGGGAATGGCCTCTTCTAGTAATGGCAGACCCACCAGCACACTGCCTGCACCTTTGAGCAGCATACGACGAGAAACCGCCGAGCGGCGCGAACCACGCTTTGTCATATTGGCCTCTACTTCACTATTTACCCCTACACCATCCCCCCCTAAACCATCCACCTCTACGGCACCAACCACTGAGCGGGTCATCTGTTGAGTATCGGGTGAGTGATTCACAGCCTTATTCATAACCTTATTCATAACGATAGACCTTAGTTTGCAACAGTGGTGGTTTGGCGAAAGGTGCGATGCAGGGCAATCGCTTGTACCAGCGCATCAAAGGTGCCGCCGCGTGTTAAATAATCACCATGCGCCTGCTCAATGGTGTTTTTATCAATGCCCATATGACTACGACCCGAAGCAAACGTCAGCATATTTTGCACAAAACAACTCGAGGTCTCATCGCTTTGCTCAAGCAGCCCCATTAAGCCGGCAACATCATCGTATGCCGGCCCCTCACCGCCATCAACAGCCTGTAAATAACCGTGGGTAAACAAGTCGCGTCCTTCGCTATCTTTGAGTGTGTGATTACCCAGTACATCAAAGCGCTCAAACGCAAACGCTATAGGCTCAAAATTGAGATGACAACTCACACACACACCCCCCAAGCCAAAGCGGTAATCTTTAGCTTGTCGCGGAGTCAGGTTTTTGGTCGCAGTCGCGGTATCGTTAATCGCATCCTGCACATTTGATGGAGGCTCGGGGATTTCACGACACAGTACTCGCTCGGTCATGACAACACCACGGCCCACAAACGATGTAGAACCAATATTAGCCAGCAAACCTGGGTGCGCCAAAAAGCCCGTGCGCTCTGGCGCATTACGTGTGTTGTATAGCTTTAAGCCGCTACCTTGGCTCGGCAAACCCAAATCAGAGGCCAAGCGCTCGGTTAACATCATATTTTGTGTAGTAAATAATTGCTGTAAAGCAATAGGGTTAGCACCCACACCCGAGGCTCGCTCAAGTGTTGCCATGAGGCTATTTTTTAAGTCATTAGCCAGTGATTGATCGGCCTCTAACAAAGACGCTGTAGAGGTAATTGTATAATCCGCCCAAAAGGTGGTGCGCGCACGTGCAAAGCGTACATCTTGCATCATGCGGTCAACTTGCGCCTGTAACTTAGCCGCATTAAAACCATCAGTTTGCATTTGCGCGGCAAAGTCCAATAGCGGTTTATCCGGAGCCGACTGCCATAAAAAGAAGGCTAAGCGACTCGCCAACTCATAACCCGATAGCTCACGCACACCTTCGTCTTGCCCGCGCTCTTGCTCGGTACGGTAAATAAACTGCGGCGCCTGCAACATAGCGGTAATCACAGCGCCGGCGGCATGACTAAAGTTTGCCCCATCTAAAGCACTAATCGTATTCAATAAATCGCTGTAGTGCGCCTGCTCACTAGTCGTTAACGGGCGCCGAAATAAACGCAAACCTAAGGCGCTTGAAAAATGAGTCTTACAGCTATTGGCTAAGCTGTTGCAACTGGCGAGCTGCTGAGCAAACTCATTGATGTTTATTTGCGCAATCACATCTTGCGCCAATAAATTATACGCACGAGGATACTCCACAGCCATGCGCTGATTATCGGCTAATGTAATAAACCCTTTTTCATCAATAGACTCCGCTGGCATCGCAGCCACCACTTCGCGACTCGGCGTTATCGCGAATATATCTTCAACAGTATTGAGTATTTGCGGGGTCGTAAGACGCGCCACTAACGGTTTGCGCGGCTCAAGTTTAATACCGCCGGCTAATAGCTCTGTTTTAATAAAGTCAGTCACGCTTTCGGCGCACGCTTGCAGGCAGTCGTCTTCAGCGTTAGAGGGCATGGTTACCACAATTGCACGAATCATTTGCGTGCTATCTAATTTATCGTTATTCAGCGAAAAGGCTCCATCATGGCCATTAAGACCATGGCAACCCGAACACTGATCTAAATACAGCGCCTCACCAGACAACATCGGCGCGCTGGAGCTCATCGCCAAAGAGCTAACCGCCGAACTTGAGCTTACCATTACAGGGCTTGAGCTAGTCACACCCTCATTACACGGTGCATTGCCACACAAACATACACTATTGGCCGCTGTACTATCGCGACAGTCAGTCACCCGCTCACCAAACAGAACCTTGCATTGATTGGTTGAATTACATTGATCTGCGGGTATTTCAACAATAGGAGGCACCGAACTATTTGCCTCAGATTGCTCGGAAGAGCTAATAGGTTGAACAGAAGACTGGCGACTACTCATCGTTTCATCATCTGGTTGCCCGCTACACGCCGACAATATAACCACCATCGCTAATATGCCACAGGCTTTCAACCACGGCTTAATAATCATACCCACCCCTTAACTTTGTTGTGTTTCCTATTAAGGCAGCAGGATATTCCATATTTGTTACAAAAAACACCACATAATTCACAACAGTAGCAATGTGCCATGATAAAAACGACAACGATAGGTTTCCTGCGCCGCCCGTTGAGGCGTCTATACTCAAATCAACACCGCAACCTACAATGCCGCCACATCGCAAAGACCAAAATGGCTTGTTAAAGGCGCTTAAATAACTGATTGATACCGTTTAAATAAGTCAATTGAGCGGCCTGAACAGTCATCCAATGACCAGCAATCTAATTAACAGTAATCCACTCAAATACCGAGGCACCGCATATGCAAATGACCATAGCCGAAGCTATTCATCGACTTGAAGAATTACTATCAACTCTGGACCACGCCTATTGGGAAAGCTCCAACATTGAACGCAAAGACACATTATTTGATGTCATTAGCATCTTTGCACTTGAGCTGCGTGAGCTTGCCAAGCTCAGCGTCGAAGATCATTATCTAACCTACGAACCCATTTCTACCGGCGCTCGCAATGTACAACTTAAACTGCAAAGCATGCACAGCCAGCTAGATACTTGGTCTATACGCTCAACCACGATCAATAATTTACGACTTCAACTACCACAAGTCGCCAACGCCTTAACACGCGAAACTTAAACCATCAGCAATGCACTTAGCGTAGCCAGCATATAGCCATAGTGGCCATAAAAATTTAGACTTAACACAAAAACGTTTAACAAATATTCGCAATAAACTGGCACTTTAAACAACTTGAACAATACTTATGAGTATCGGTGGCGCGCATTCCCCCAAGTGTCATGCGCTACTGTAGAGCTTAAACAATGTGCGTAGTTTGTTGAGGCTTGATTAAGGTTTTACCCTTAATGTTTCACTCCTAATGGTCCTGGCCCGGCGCTCCTTACGCCGGGTCTTTTTTTGCCTCGCTCAAAACGCCCTCACACAGACATATCACTACGCAGCACTTAACCTATAACACCTCATCTCATCGTAAAACCTCACCACAACACTTCATCGCAGCCTCCAGCCTAGGGTATAAATACTGGCATGAGCGCTTGTTTTTAAAGACAAAATCCTGCTTCGATTGATGATTGCGCCGCTCAAGCGATCGCACATTCAGCCCACTTTTACGAATAACAGCCCCTCGCACACGTGCATTGCTTTTGACTGGCGCTTTTTTACTGTATGCTTCGTTTCGCTTAATTGCACGACACTCTTACGCTTTGCAACCTAAGCAAGCCAAACAAAGTGCCGCTTAACTGACAAGCTGGCAGCGCAAGCATTTTCTATCGATTGACCTCAAAGGTAACTATCTCCATGTACGTTTACGACGAACATGATCGACAACTGATCGCCCAGCGCGTGGCGCAATTTCGCCGCCAAACAGAGCGCTACTTAGAGGGCTCGCTGCCCGCCGAACAATTTTTGCCTATACGCCTACAAAACGGCTTATACGTGCAGCGCCTAGCGCCAATGCTACGCATTGCCGTACCCTACGGGCTACTCAACAGCAAGCAGTTACGTAAACTGGCTCATATTAGCCGGCATTACGACAAAGGCTATGTGCACGTCACTACACGCCAAAATATTCAATTTAACTGGCCCGCACTAGAAGAAGTGCCCAGTATTCTTGAAGAGCTTGCCGACGTTGAAATGCACGCCGTGCAAACAAGTGGCAACTGCATACGCAATACCACTACCGACCATTTTGCAGGCGTTGCACCTGACGAAGTCATTGACCCGCGCCCTTACTGCGAAATCATTCGTCAGTGGTCCACCTTTCATCCGGAATACGCCTTTTTACCACGCAAATTTAAAATTGCCGTATCGGGCTCTGATGAAGACCGAGCCGCCATTCGCTTCCACGATATCGGCTTGCAATTAGTCACCAATGATGAAGGTGAAATTGGCTTTACCGTGATGGTCGGCGGTGGCTTAGGCCGCACGCCAGTGATTGGCAAGGTTATTCGTGAGTTTTTACCCGAGCACGACCTACTCACCTACCTCGAAGCCATTTTGCGAATTTATAACCTACGCGGCCGCCGTGACAACAAGTATAAAGCTCGCATCAAAATTTTGGTTAACGCCATGGGCATAGAAGCCTTTCGCGAAGCCGTTGAGCAAACGTGGAAAAAACTCCAGGACAGCCCAACCCGATTAACCGATAAAGAAATCAAGCGCACCAAGAGCTTTTTTACCGAGCCAGACTACCAAAGCCTTGACGACACCGCTGAAATGGCCGAAATCAATCGCCTCCGCGGTGAAAATACTGACTTTGCCAATTGGTTGGCGCACAATGTGCATCCACACCGCATGGCTGGTTACCGCGCTATTACTTTATCGCTCAAACCAACCTGTGTCGCCCCAGGCGATATCACTGATAGTCAACTCGAGACCATTGCCAACTTGGCCGATGAGTACTCTTTTGGCGAAGTGCGCACAACACATCTACAAAACATGGTGCTTGGCGATGTACCGGCACACAAACTCTACGAACTCTGGCAAGCACTCAGTACTCACGGCTTTGCCACCGCCAATGTTGGTACACTCACCGATATGATTTGCTGCCCAGGCGGTGATTTTTGCTCGCTAGCCAACGCCAAATCTATCCCTGTTGCCGAGGCTATTCAACGCGAGTTTGATAACCTTGACTACCTGTATGACTTGGGCCCATTAGATTTAAATATCTCGGGCTGCATGAACGCTTGCGGCCATCACCACGTCGGTCATATTGGCATTTTAGGCGTCGACAAAAAAGGGGAAGAGTTTTATCAAATACAGCTAGGGGGCAACGCCAAAAACAATGCCGCACTCGCTAAAGTGCTGGGCCCTGCCTTTTCGCGCGCTGAAGTGACTAACGCGGTAAAAACAATCATTAATGTTTACCTTGAGCAGCGCCAAAGCGAAGAAAGCTTTCTTGAAGCTTATAACCGCCTAGGCCTTGCACCCTTTAAGGAGCGCGTATATGCCAAAGCTAATTAAAAACGGGACCACCGAGGCTTTTCATTGGCAGATCCTACGCGATAGCGATGCTGTCAATGCAGCCGACTTAAGCAGCGGCCACTACCTTATCCCGCTCAGTGATTGGCTAGCAACAACACCAGCCAATCATAATGTTGGCGTCTGGCTTGCGATCGATACCCAGCCAGAAGACCTCACAAAAGCTCTTAAAAACCTTAGTACCATCGCTATTGAGTTTGGCTCGTTTATGGATGGCCGAGGATTCTCTCTCGCCCATATTTTGCGTGAAGATTGTGACTTTACCGGTGAGTTACAAGCCGCTGGCGGCTTTATGCAAGACCAGCTATTTTACCTAAAGCGCTGCGGGTTTGATGCTTTTGTTGTGCCCGATAATGCAGATACCGACTCAATGCTGACCAGCCTCGATGATTTTAGCGATAGCTATCAAGCCGCTTGTGACGAGCCAAGGCCACTTTTTAGGCGCCGGTAATTGCATTTTGCAGCAAAAACAAACCAATAAAACAAAAGGGGTGCTATTAGCACCCCTTTTTTTGCCCTATGATTAAAGCTCAGCCCACCCAGTGCACCCGCAGGAAGCCACACTCACCATGACAGGCCACCTCTTTGACGCGTTTTTCCTTATTTTTACTGGCTCAGCGATAGTTGCATCGCTCGCACTATTCACCCGTCAACCTCTACTGGTGGCTTATATTGCCGTTGGCGTGACCCTAGGACCCTACGGCCTTAAAGTTGTACCTGACATCAATGTTGTCAGTGAAGTTTCTCATATAGGGATCGTGTTTTTATTGTTTTTATTAGGGCTAGATATGCAACCCAGCGCCTTGCGCCGCGTATTCAAAGAAATTTCTAGCACCGCCATTATAAGCTCACTGTTATTTGCCAGCCTGGGTTACGCAATAGGCCTAGCATTTGCTTTTACACACACCGAAGCCTTAGTGCTCGGTATGGCCATGATGTTTTCGAGTACTATTATTGGCATCAAGTTACTCCCCACAACAGTCTTACATCATAAGCAAACAGGTGAGCTCATGGTAGGGCTTTTATTATTCCAAGACTTCTTAGCTATCATTTGTCTACTGATTTTAGCCAGAGGCTCACCAGGAGAATTTAACGTGAGCGAGCTAAGCCTAGCCTTTGTCGCGCTGCCCGCTCTTGGTGTAGCGGCCTTCGCCTTTGTTAAATACGTATTATTAGCGCTTATTGCACGCTTTGATCGTTTCCATGAATACATTTTTTTACTGGCCATTGGCTGGTGCCTAGGTCTAGCAGAGCTTGCAGAGGTATTGCATTTATCGGCTGAGATAGGTGCGTTTATTGCCGGCATATCACTAGCGACCAGCCCAATATCGCAATTTATTGCCCTCAACCTCAAACCATTGCGTGACTTTTTTTTGATTTTGTTCTTTTTTGCTTTAGGGGCTCAACTCAATATTGCCTTACTGCCAGAGCTGGCTCTCCCCATAATAACCATATCGATATTAGTACTCATTACCAAACCCACAACCTTTTATGCACTACTATGCCGCAAAAACGAGCGCAAAGGCCTGGCTTGGGATATTGGTTTTAGGCTGGGGCAAATTAGTGAGTTCTCGCTGCTACTGGCCATTGTAGCCTTTAGCAACGATCTTATCGGGGAGCGCGTGAAAGTCATTATTCAAAGCGCAGCAATTGTGACATTTTTAGTCTCGAGCTATATCGTTATTTTTTGCTTTCCCAACCCCATCGCTGTCAGCGAAAAACTCAGAAGGGATTAAACTAATACAGCATAAGACTGGATAAAAAAACCCGGTCGCTAGGCGGCCGGTTATAGGTCTGAATAATCATCCACAGCATCATCGTCATCACATAACAACAACTCTGGGGCATCGAGCAACTCTTCTAGATAGTCTTGCATGGGTATCTCCTTAATGATGGTAAACACTAGTTCTTTGAGAGCCTAACCAGTGTCTTCTGTTTTTATGACAACTCAATGACAAAATAACTGCAAAATTTATCACTTATCGCCGTATAAATAATGCCACTACTGATAAGTATTCAATGAAGGCTACCAATAACAGCCATCAATAATCACAATCAATAAGACATCAACACTTAAAAGCTTAGCAAAGCCTTATAAAAGCGCAAATAGGGACAACCAAGAAAAAAGGGCATGGAGCGGCATATAACAGGCGTAAAGCCACAGAAATAAAAATAACGTATATACAGAGGTGCACAAATCGGGCGCTAATGAATCATTTGCATTTGCTGAGCCGCTTAAGCCATCTGCGACTTTGCGCTCCTGCAAAGTCTACCCCCACGCATCCATGCTGGGGCTGGGCGCTATATAGGCGCTCCCAGCGCTTAAATGCCCAGAAAATAACCCATCAGCACCCTGTTAAGAGGGGTTTTTGGGTCGGCTGAATAGTTAAAAAATAACAGACATAAAAAAACCGCACATTTTCATGTACGGTTTTTTTGAATAGTGGCGGACTGGACGGGACTCGAACCCGCGACCCCCGGCGTGACAGGCCGGTATTCTAACCAACTGAACTACC